>JACKBK010000092.1 GCA_020634555.1 Caldilineae bacterium | reverse complement strand
GCCGCCCATTTGCTAACCACCTGCCAGCAACAGGCCGAGGCAGCGGCCAACATCTGGCTGCTCATCCAGATTTGGGCGCTGCGAGCGCTGCTGGCGCAGGCGCAGGGACAATCAGAAAAAGCGCTAGCCGCCGCCGAACAGGCGGTGCGTCTGGCCGAACCGGGCGGCTACCTGCGCCTGTTTGTGGAATTGGGGGCAGAGATGGCTGACTTGCTGGCGCAAGTGGCCAGGCGGGGTGTTGCCCCGGCCTACATCGGCCGCATTCTGGCCATTTTCCCCGCCGACCCAACCACAGAACCAGACCTGACCCGGCGCGAATTAGATGTGTTAATCCTGTTGCAGCAGGGGCTGTCCAATAAAGAGATCGCCGGGCGCTTAGTTTTGTCTGTGCTGACGGTTAAGCGGCACAACCGCAATATTTACCAGAAGCTGGGCGTAAACAACCGTCGCCAGGCCGTCGCCAAAGCCAAAACGCTGAACCTCGTCCCTTAAATGCTCCCAAGATACTCCCTTCTGTCCTTGGAACCGATGATCGTTTCCTTTACGATTGTTATCACTGAATCAGCCCATCAAAGAACAACAACCACAGCATCAGTTTTGTCATAAGGAGGCGAAAAGTGATCAGCAACCTTGATGATCTGAAATATGTGGGTGGCTACCCCAGCGCAGAGACCATTCAAAAACTCTACGACCAGCTCGACCTGCAGCGCGCCGCGCAGGCCTACCTCGACTTCATGCCCGCAATGTCGATGCAGGCCTTGCTCGACATGCACCCGCGCGACTACGGGGTCAGCGAGACCGGCGGCATCATCGTGTACACCGAGCCGGGTGAAGGCCGGTCGAAAGACCTCGGCCTGACCTACAACACCGAAAGCATGTACGCCAGCGCCAGCGTCGACCTGAAGCAGACCGGCCCGGCGGTCATTGAAGTGCCGCCGAATGTTCTGGGCGTCATCAACGACGGCTTCTTTCTCTATTTGGCGGACCTCGGCAATGCCGGTCTCGACCGCGGCCAGGGCGGGAAGTACCTCCTCCTGCCGCCGGGATACGAGGGCGACGTGCCGGAGGGGTACTTCGTCTTCCGGTCCAGCACCTGGCGCAACTGGGTGATGGCGCGTGGCTTCGAGCAGGACACGGGGCGGGGCGAGGCCGCGCTGGCGTATTACAAGGCGCATTTCAAGGTCTACCCGCTGGGCGAGGGCGTACACCAGCCGAGCGTCGTCAGCGCGTCGTTCAAGCCGAGCGACTCCACTTTCGCGCGCGACATCCGCTACTTCGAGCGGCTGCACCAGATGGTCCAGTACGAGCCGCTCTCGGCCTTCACGCCGGAGCAACTGGGCCTGCTCCATGCCCTGGGAATCGTGAAGGGGGCCCCGTTCCAGCCCGACGAGCGCATGCGCCGCATCCTGTCGGACGGCGTCCGGTTGGGCGATGGCATGGCCAAGGCGATCATGTTCGCCAGCCGCGACCCGGAGGCCCGGGTCTACCCGGACCGCCATTGGGAGCGGGTTTTTATCGGCGGGTACAAGTTCGAGCGCGACGGCGCCCGGCTGCTGGACGCCCGCACCCTCTGGCACTACGGCGCGATCGTGGTCACGCCGGCGATGGAAGCCAAGATGGTCGGCGTCGGCTCGCAGTACCTCACGAGCTACAAGGACAAGGGTGGCGCCTACCTGGACGGCGGGCAGGACTATCACCTGCGGCTGCCGACCGGAATTCCCGCGAAGAACTTCTGGTCGGTGACCGTCTACGACACCGAGACGCGCTCGCTGCTGCAGAACGGCCAGCCCAAGCCAAGCATCAGCAGCCTCTTTGACCAGCCCGGGGTGAACCCCGACGGCTCGGTCGACATCTACTTCGGCCCGAGAGCGCCAGAGGGCAAGGCGAAGAACTGGATCCGGACGGTGCCCGGCAAGGGCCACTTCGTCTGGATCCGCCTGTACGGCCCGCTGGAGCCCTTCTTCGAGCAGACCTGGAGACCGGACGACATCGTGAAAATCTAAGCAGTGGTGCCAACAATTTGACTCACCTGTATCAGGGAGAAACCAGTGAATAACGAGAAGACAACAATGGAAAATATTCCAATGACCACTCAGCAACAACCAAAGTACGCAGCGAAAGTACCCGAGTCGATCCGGACTCCGGACGTGGTCGAGACCTCCCGGCTCGGGCGACTGGAGTTCTTCGACGGGATGCCTTCGGACGAGACGGTGCGCAAGATCTACGACCAACTCGACTTCGCGCGGGGTGTGGAGACCTTCCTGACCGGGTGTCCGGCGGCCTCGATCCACGCCTTTGTCCAGGGCATGAAGGAGGCCGGCATGGCCACCTTCAGCATGGGCATCACCGAGCAGCTGTTGGATGCGCGATCCCTGTGGCTGACCCCCAACACCACGACCGTTTACTGCATCGCGGAGATCAACGTCGAGCACGGGCCGACGATCATGGAGGTCCCGCCCGGAGTTCTCGGGCCGGTGGACGACGCCTACTTCCGTTGGGTCACCGACGTCGGCTTCACCGGTCCCGACCGCGGCCAGGGCGGCAGGTACCTGTTCCTTCCGCCGGGCTACGAGGGCGAGGTCCCGGACGGCTATCACGTCGCACCGACCCGCACTTACCTGAACTACGTGCTGATGCGCGCCTTCGTGATCGATGGGGACCTCGCGAAGACGGCCGCCCATGTCAAGAAGCACTGGCGTCTGTACCCGCTGAAGGAGGCGGCGAATCCGCGCGAGCCGCACTTCGTGGACCTGAGCGGGCTGCAGTACAACACCGTCCACGCCAATGACTTCTCGTTCTACGAGGAGTTGAACGCCGTGGTTCAGTACGAGCCGGTCGATGCGTTCAACCCGGAGCTGGTCGGATTGTGGGCCTCAATCGGTATCAAGAAGGGCAAGCCCTTTGCACCCGACGAGCGCATGAAGCGAATCCTCACCGAGGCCGCCGCCGTCGGAAACGCAACGGCGCGGGCCCTGAGCTACCGCCCGCGCAGCCGGGAACCCTACTTCTACGAGGACAGGCAGTGGTACACGGCCTTCGTTGGTGGCAGCCACGAGTTCATGAGCAACGGCGAGCTCATGCTCGACTACCGGACGTTCATGCACTACATGGCCACGGGCATCACCCCGGCGATGGCCCACTCGGCAGTCGGTCAAGGGTCAGCTTACGCATTCACAGCCCACGATGCGCAGGGCAAGTACCTCGACGGCGGCAAGACCTACTGCGTGACGTTGCCGGCGCCCGTCCCCGCCAAGGAATTCTGGTCGTTCGTCGTCTACTCAGGTCAGCACCGGGGGCTGCTGGAGACCGACCAGAGGAGCGCCGGCGTCGACAGCCTGAGCCCGGACCTACAGGCCAACCCGGACGGTTCCTACACCGTCTGGTTCGCGCCCACCGCGCCCACCGGCAAGGAGGGCAACTGGGTGCAGACCATGCCCGGCAAGAGTTGGTCGGTTCTGGTGCGACTCTACGGTCCGCTCGAACCGTGGTTCGACAAGTCGTGGAAACCGGGTGACATCGAGCTGGTGCAGTAGCCATGATTGACGTTTATTTCTTTAGGACAACGGCCTCAGTGATACCGACGCTATTGATAGCGGTCGTGTTCACCGGCAAAGTGATGGACAATCAGTAGATTCGCCTCTGCTGGCCCGGCGCTTTTACCGTCGTTGATGTGGTAGCTGAGTTGATCATGAAGAATACTCCTAATCTACTTCGTTCACTGCTTGAAGCCCGCAGCATTTTCTTTATGATTGTCTCTGGTAAGTAACCGGTACTGTCAATGAATCTACCCATTTTGAATCAACAACCACCGCACGCGCCGCCAGCTTTTCACCTGTTGGCCAAGCCGACCGGGGCGATCTGCAACCTGGATTGCGCCTACTGCTTCTTTCTGGACAAAGAGGTCTTTTATCCCGGCAGCAAATTCCGCATGGGCGAGCCGGTGCTGGAGCAGTACATCCGCCAGCTCATCGAGGCGCACCAGACCGACAGTGTCAACATCGCCTGGCAGGGCGGCGAACCAACGCTGATGGGGCTGGATTTCTACCGGCGCACCATGGACCTGGTGGAAAAGTATCGGCGGCCGGGCATGACCTTTCTGCACACCATGCAGACCAACGGCACGCTGCTGGACGACGAATGGGCGGCCTTTTTTGCTGAACACAATTTCCTCCTGGGCATCAGCATCGACGGACCACGGCCGTTGCACGACACCTACCGCGTGGACAAGGGCGGCAAACCAACCTTCGACAAGGTGATGCGTGCTGCAAAAGCACGGTGTGGACTACAACGTGCTGACCACGGTCAACCGGGTCAACGGCGACTACCCGCTGGAGGTCTACCGCTTCCTGCGCGACGAGGTGGGCACGGCCGTTCACTGGTTGCAAACCGGAGTGAAACCTGCGCGGATGTCACTCTGGTTCTGGGAAACCAACGATATTACCCATATCAAGGCGCTCATGGCACAGGGAACGCCTGCTTCTCAGGAGAAGGCAGTTGGCTTGCTAGCCTCTTGCCAGCAATTTGCGGAAGAAACAACCAGCGTCTGGTTGCTCATCCAAGTTTGGGCACTGCGGGCGCTACTGTTCCAATCTCAAGGACAAAAAGAGGCGGCCTTCGTTGCGGGTGAACGCGCCGTATCTCTTGCTGAACCGGGCGGGTATTTACGCCTTTTTGTAGAACTAGGCCCGGAGATGGCTGATTTGTTGGCGCAATTGGCGGCACGTGGGGTTGCCCCGGCCTATATCAACCGTATTCTGGCTGTATTCCGCGCGGAGCAACCACTTAGCAAGGATATACTGACTAATCGTGAATTGGAAATTTTAGCCCTTTTGCAAAAAGGCTTGTCCGACAAAGAGATTGCCGAAAAGTTGGTTGTATCCGTGCTGACGGTGAAGAAACACAACCGGCATATCTACCAAAAGCTGGGTGTTAACGGCCGTCGTCAGGCGGCCGCCA
>JACKBK010000091.1 GCA_020634555.1 Caldilineae bacterium | reverse complement strand
CGGCGTATCGTTCAACGGCGCCGCGGCCTACACCGGCACGTGCAACGAGAGCAGCGGCACGGTGGTCTGCGACATGGGCGACATCGGCCCCGACGTTATCGAGTCGGTGCTGATCTCGGTGACGGTGGACACGGCCCAGTGCCCCGGCGTACTCAGCAACTACGTCGAGGTTGCCAGCAACGTCTACGATCCCAACCCGCAGAACAACAGCCACACGCTGGAGACGGACGTGGAATGCGCTCCGCCCAACATCGACGTCGATCCGCTGAGCATGGCCAGCACGCAGTTGCCCGACACGCAAGTGATCCAGACGCTGACCATCAGCAACACCGGCGCCTCGTTGCTGGAATGGATGATCGATGAGGAACCGGTGGCCGGGCCGCCAGAAGCCGTCCAGCCGGTCACCCGCATCGACTCGCAAGCAACGCTGCAAGCCGAGCTTTCCGGCGAGGACAACACCGCACCGACAATTGCCGGCCCGCGCGACCTGGCTGCGGCCGCTCGTGCGCAGCGCATGTTGGGAACCACCGGCCTGCTGCTGATCCCCGAATCCTCCAACGACCGGGTGATGGCCTTCGACCCGACCACCGGCAACCTGGTGGATGCGGACTTCATCCCGCCCGATCCTGCCAATCTGAGCACGCCTATCAACGCTATCCTGAGCGCAAGCGGCAACACAGTGCTGGTCTCTGACCAGCTCGACGATGTGGTGCAGGAATACGACCTGGACGGCAACTACGTGGGTGTATTCGCCCCGGCCGGCGGCGCAAACACCGCCATCCTGGACAACATCCGCGGCATCGCCCTGCGCCCCAACGGGAATCTGTTGGTGACAGTGGGCGGCGGCGCCAACGCCGATGCCGTGGCCGAGTTTGACACGTCCGGCAACTACCTGGGCAACTTTGTAGCTAACGGTGCTGGCGGTCTGGACTCTCCGTTCGATGCCTATGGTCGAACGGCCGACTGGCTGGTCACAGCGATCGACAGCGACAACATCCTCAGCTACGACCTGACTGGTGCGTTCATCGCCCAGTTTGCGGCGATCAACACCTTCCCCGAGCAGGCGAACGAGGCCGGCAACAGCAACGTGCTGGTGGCCAACTTCAGCGGCACCGAAGAGGGTGTGGTTGAATACACCGCGGCCGGAGCACTGGTTGGCATCTACGACCCGGCCACACTGGGCGGCTACCGCGGCGTGTATGAGCTGGGCAACGGCAACTTGCTGACGACCAACGGCAGCGGCGTCCACGAGATCGACCGCAGCGGCAACCTGGTGGAAACCAAGATCAGCGGCGTCAGCAGCCGGTTCATCGAGTACGTTGCGCCGCAGAACGACTGCACCAACCTCGCCGACGTACCTTGGTTGAGCACCGATCCCATCAGCGGGACCACGGCAGCCGGCCTGGGTACGGACGTCGATGTCACCTTCGACTCGACCGGCCTGGCTGGCGGAGTCTACAACGCCAACCTTTGTATCACCAGCAACGATCCCGACGCCGGTCCTGGCAACGGCACCGACCTGGTGGTTGTGCCGGTGGAACTGACTGTGGAAGAGCCACCGGAGCCGCCCAACATCGACGTCAACCCGTTGAGCCTGTC
>JACKBK010000090.1 GCA_020634555.1 Caldilineae bacterium | reverse complement strand
CCAACCCGGCACCAGTCCAAACGCAAGTTGGCAGCGAAACCGTGACTCTGCATGTGAATGGACTCAACCTGCTTAATGCATTGTTTACGAATATTTATAGCGGCGGCGTCGATGTGCCGCGGCTCATCTATGGCGCCAGGGACAATGACCCGGCAGTGCTCGCCGAGGTGGCTCCCCGCTACGATCCGCGAAATCGAAGTGCGAGCTTGATGAACTTTGCCGTCAACTGTTCCGACGATCCCAGTACGTCTCCTGACGAGTTCAAACATGGGGATGTACTGCCAATGTACACCGCTATTGCCCTCGACTTTGCCCAGAGATACATGCTGTTAACGTGTCCTATTATGAATGTGCCGCGCCTGCCTGACAGCTCGGATGCGCCTGTCACCGCGGACATCCCGACGCTCGTTCTCAACGGGGCAATCGACCCGGCGACGCCAGCATCGAATGGCGACCTCGTGGCGTCCCACCTGCCCGATGTCAAGGAGGTGACATTTGGAAACGGCGGTCATATTCAGCTCTCGAAACTGTGCGCACAGAGTATCATCGCTGCCTTCCTGAAGGATCCTTCGGCGCAACTGGATACGAGCTGCGTCCCCGACAAGCAATCGTTCAGCCTGCCCTTTGCAGCAACAGGGGCGAGCCCTGACGGCAACGTCTCTCTGACGGTAACGCTGCCGCCCGATTTTATCCAGGTCGATCCAAGCTCAGCCCAGTGGCAGAGGCCGGCGGGGACACCCATTTTTGCAATCAACGTTGAGCCAGCAGGCACAACTGCGTTGGAGGCTCTCCAAAAAGGGCTCGCAAAATTAGGAATATCGCCTGGTGAGGCGGATATCAAGGATGGACCCGAGATTGCCGGATTGCCGAGCAAACATTATCAGGGTACGAAGACCCTCGGCGATAAGGAATATGCCCTTGACGCATATGGCACAGCGAACGAGAACGGTGCCTTTACC
Organism: Caldilineae bacterium; assembly: GCA_020634555.1. Lineage (GTDB taxonomy): Bacteria > Chloroflexota > Anaerolineae > JAAEKA01 > JAAEKA01 > JACKBK01. The sequence continues at coordinate 1,012 of JACKBK010000090.1, read as the reverse complement.
ATCTTGGCGTTGGAAGGGAATCCTTTCCTCCTGGAGGGGTGGCGCACACTAACCCTGCCGCAGATTCTAGAGTCGGCAGTGGTCGAACCCTAGAAGTGAGGGCCGTCTGAAGACTCGGGTGCAGCCTGACACTAACTGAAGTTGCTACCGTGAAGATCTAGCCCGGAAGTCCATGAGCATCTCCGTCAAGTCGGGAGATGACAAAGCTGCCAATAAGGAGATGCTCATGGACGCTCTTTCTCGAAGAAATCAAGTGTTGGTGTGTAACAAATGAGCCAATCAACTTTATCAGACAAATTCGGCCAGGTGTCCCAATTTGCGTCCGTGCCCAAGCATCCGCACCACGACGACAAGCACAGCCGCCACGCGACCGATCTGTCCCATCACACGGAGCGCCTGGGTTTCAGCATCGACAACCTGGACCCCACGGCCGACCCGCGGCAAGATTTTTATCGCTTTGCCGCCGGAGGTTGGCTGGACCAGGCGGTCATCCCCGACGAAGATGCCCAGGTCGGCGGCTTCATCGGCCTGTTTCACCTTCTCAATGAACAGATCCTGAGCTTGCTGCAAGACGCGGCCGACCAGAGCGCCGACGAACCTGAGGGCACGATTGTGCAGCAAGTGGGCGATCTATTCGCCTCGGCCATGGATGTCGAACGCCTGGAAGCACTGGGATTTGACCCCTTGCAGCCCGACCTGGAGCGCATCGAGGCCATCGCCGATCTGTCAGACCTGCCCGGCGTGCTTGCCCACCTGATCCATGTCAGCGGCCAGACGATGCTGATCACCATCGGCGTCGCTCCCGACAAGAAGCAGAGCGACCTGAACCTGATGCAGCTCTACCCGGGCGAACTCTCGCTGCCCAGCCGCGACTACTATGTCAATGAGGCTTTCGCCCCGGTGCTGGAGGCCTTCGCCGAGCATGTGGCTCAAATGCTGCAGTTGGCCGGCATCGCGCCTGGTGACGCCGCCAGCCAGGGACAGGCCATCGTGTCGCTGGAAAAAGCCCTGG
>JACKBK010000009.1 GCA_020634555.1 Caldilineae bacterium | reverse complement strand
TTGGATCTGGCGCGGCAAGGCACGGACACCACCATGGCGCTGGGCCGGTTGTTGTTGATGCTGCCCGACCGCAAGACGATCCTCAAAGGGCCGCTGGGCGTGCCAAAGCAGGCTGCCTGGTCGGCGCCGATACCGCTGCCCACGGTCAAGACCATCGGCAAAGCCACCGGCGCGACGGTCAACGATGTGTTGCTGGCCTGCGTGGCCGGCGCGCTGCGCAGCTACCTGTTGGCCAGAGAACAGCCGGTCGAGGATCTCAACGTGCGCGCCGTGATCCCGGTCAACCTGCGTCCGCCCGACGCCGCCATCGAGCTGGGCAACCGCTTTGGGCTGATCTTCCTCGCGCTGCCCGTTGGCATCGAAGACCCTTTCGACCGGCTGATGGAGCTCAAGCGGCGGATGGACGAGTTGAAAGGCACGCCGGAAGCCGTGGTCGCGTTTGGCATCCTCAACGCGATCGGCATGGCGCCGACCGACATCGAGAATCTGGTCGTGGACATCTTTGGAACCAAGGCAACCGCGGTGATGACCAACGTGCCCGGCCCGCGGCATCAGGTCTATTTCGCCGGCGCGCCCATAACCCAGCTCATGTTTTGGGTGCCGCAGTCAGGCCGACTGGGCATCGGCGTCAGCATCCTCAGCTACAACAACGAGGTGCTGCTTGGCGTAGCCACCGACCAGGGATTGATCCCCGACCCGGCCAGGATTGTAGCGTTCTATCACGAGGAGATCAACGCGCTGGTCTCGCTGGTCGAGGACGTACAACCGGGCCTGATCGAGCCTGTGGGTGAAGCCATAAGCTGACACAGAAGAAACGACGGGGAGTTAGCAAGGTCTGAACGCGAGAAGTTCGACTTTTTCGGCAAAGTCGAACTTCTCGGCGTCTCACGAGCTATGCGCTAAGCACTTCGTTTCACCGCACGCCCTCCAGCAATTTATCCACCTGATAGCCCGACTCGGCGGACGCTTCCAGCAGCTTCTGCAGGACGGCGTGGCGCTCCACGATCTGCTCGACCGCGTCCTCTTCGGGCAGATTGGCCAGACTGTCCACCACCGCAGGCAGCAGCAGCCAGGCGCAAAGTTGCTCGTAGGCCTCCTTGTTGAAGTAGAGCACGCCGCCGTAGCGGTTGACGCGGATGAACTGCTGCACCTCCCTCGACCGCAACAGCTTGCTCAACACGGCCAGCGGTGTGCGCTGGGACGCGGTCCTGGCATCGAACCAGCGGCCGTTGGCTGTCAGCAGCTTGACAACTGCCACGGCTTCATCGGCGGCGCCGCCAGTAGCGGTCATGTCGCGCAGCACGGAGCCGATCAGCCGGCCAAGCAGCCACTCATCCAGCCAACTGCGGCTCAGCTCTGCCGCCTCGTCAGTATCCACCGCCGCGCCCAAGTTGTGTACAAAGTGCCAGCTCAACGCGGTCGCCCAGACCATCTCGCCGCCGCCCAGTTGTGCGGCGATGCTGGCCGCCACCTGCTCAAGCTCAGGCATCTGTTCGGCCAGGTCAGGCAGGCTCAGCAGGGTCTCCAACCCGTCGCGGTTTTCAGCCGCCAGCGCGGCGACGTCTCCCTCGCCCTCGGCAAAGTCGGCCACCGCCTGCAGCAGCGTCTGGTAGCGCGCCTGCACATCGTCCAGCAGCACCTGCACGTCCGGCGATTCGAGGTCAGCCTCGACGACTATCTCGACATCCAGCTCGGCCAGCTCGTCGCCGTCCTCCTCCTCAACCGTGACCTCGGCCATCTCGACCGCGACCGGCATGACGACCTCGGTCAGGGCGCCTAGGGTGTCGCTGTTGACCAGCTTGCGGAAGGGATCAAGCACCGGCTGCAGGAAGATCTCGGCCAGCGCCTCCTCGATGCTGGGCACGCCGCGACCGGCCAGATAGCCCATCAGATGGCCGTAGCTGCCGTCGATGTCCTCATGCACAATTCGATAGTCCAGGAAGACGTGGTACTTGAACGCGCCCAGTTCCACGTACATCCCCTCCTCGTGCAGTTGTTTGCAGTTGCGGATGTACTCCAGGTTGGAGGCCACGTCGCGGAAGATGACGTAGGCGTTGGGGTCGTTGGGCAGGCCGAGGCCGTTGGCCAGATCGGTCTGCTCCAGCCTCTTGTTGCCGTCCGCCTCCTTGACCGCGTAGGCGGCCGAAGTGCGGATCCAGCCGCGCGCGTCCGCCCACTTGTTGTGGAAGATCACCAGCGCCCGTTCATCGCCGGAGTGGTTGGAGTAGGCGAACACATCCTCGTTGACCCCGCCCTCGGCGCTGAAGAAGTCGTAGAGGCGGAAGTTGTCCACCTCGGCAAACAGATAGCGCTTGTGCAACAGCGGGAAGATCTCGCGCTGGTGGCGGCTCACCAGCCACCCATCGGGCGTCTCGTCATAATAAGCCCGGCGGTATTCCATGCCGTACTTCTCCGTGAATCCCTCGATCTGGCCGTGGCCGAACATCGGCAGGCCGGGCATGGTCGCCAGCATCGTCGCCACACCGAAGTACTTGTCGTCCTTGCCGAACTGGGCGACCGCGGTGTCCTCATCAGGGTTGTTCATGAAGTTGACGTAGCGCTTGAGAATCTCCGGGTCGAACTCGACGGTGTTCTTGATCACCGAGCGATACTTGGCGTTCTCTTCCTTCTTCAGCATGTTCATGAACGCGCTGTTGTACACCCGGTGCATGCCCAGCGTGCGCACGAAGTAGCCTTCCATCAGCCAGAAAGCCTCGGCCAGCAGCAGGGTGTCCGGCACCTCCGCCGCGACCCGGTCCACCACCTCGCGCCAGAACTCCTCCGGGAAAGCCGCGTCGAACTCCGCCTGCGTCAGACCATACTCGGCCCGCGATGCGATGTCGCCGCCGCTGCCCGGTTCCGGGAACCACAGCCGGTGAAAGTGGCGTTTGGCCAGCGTCATGGCGGCGTCGAAGCGGATGATGGGGAACATGCGCGCCACGTGCAGGATGGTCTGGATCACCGCCTCGCGCACCTCCGGGTTGAGGTAGTTGAGCTGCGCGGTGTCGTTCCAGGGCATGCTGGTGCCGTCGTTGCCGTGGTAGATGAAGCGCGTATCGCCGGTCCAGTGGTCGCGCCGCTGAAACACCACTGCCGCATCGCTGCGGCTGTAGTAGTGGTCTTCCAGGTAAATGCCCACCCGCTCGTCCTGGCTGAGATTCGGCCCGTTGAAGCTGTAGGACGGGAAGGGGCTGTAGGGAAGCTGGACAAACCAGTCGGGGTGTTCCATCACCCACTTGCCGTCGATGCCGACATGGTTGGGCACCATGTCGCTGGCCAGGCGGATGCCGCGCGCCCAGGCCCGGTCGCGCAGGTCCTTGTAGGCCAGCCAGCCGCCCAGATCGGCGGCGATCTCGTAGTCGTACAGCGAGTAGGCTGACGCGACCGCCTCCGGGTTGCCCATCATCTGCTTGATGGTGCGCGAGGCAGTGCTGCGCTCCCACAGCCCGATCAGCCAGAGGCCGGTAAAGCCGCCCTGCGCCAGAAAATCAAGTTCCTCGTCCGGTATCTGGTTCAGGTAGCGCAGTTCCATGCCGTACTTGCGCGAGAGTTGGTCCAGCCAGACGTAGGCGTTCTTGGCCATCATCACGACCTTGGGCATCCAATCGCGGTCGGGGCTGAAACGCTCCGGCTCGACAGTCAGGTGGCCAAAGTCGGGCGCCTCGGACGGTCCGGGGCCAAAGAAGACCGGTTTTTCCTCCTCGGCGATCAGGTCCAGCCCGGCCAGCAGGCGGAAGATGTGCTTGCCCAGAAACTGCGCCCAGTTCTGGCGGATGAACTCGAGCTGGCCTTCCAGCGAGTAGGGCGATGCCTTGGCCGGCGCCTCCAGCATGTCCATCAGGCTGACGTTGCCCTCGCCGAAGCCGGGCTGGCTGGCGAAGAACTGGCGCAGCTCGCCAATCATGCGCTCGTACTCGGTGTCGCGCTCCAGTGGCGTGTCGTCGAACAGCTCGCGGTACGGCTCAAAGGCCGGGTTGGTGTTGGACAACCACAGCAGCAGCATTTCCTCCAGCGAGACTTGCGGGTTAGGATCGCCCGCGGTGTCGCTGGCCAGATAGTCGGGCACAGTTATCTCGCCCTTGTAGACCGTCTGGGCAGGAAAGTCGTCGACGAACTCCGTCAACGTGGTCTCCACCGGCTCGGCCGAGAGCGTCTCGTCCAGATGGTCCAGGGCGTCCTTCAGCGCGCCGGGGTTCTTCTGCTGGCGATACGAGACGACCATCAGGTGCAGGATCTCGTGGATCAGCGCCATCGCGTTGATCTGGCCTGCCTTGACCGCCTGTTCGGGGAAACGCACCAGATCGCGGCGCTCGTTCATCTGGTCGGCGAACTGGCGCGCGGCGCGGAAGTTGGGAATGACGACGGTGCCCCGCAGCGAGAAAAGCGACTCGTCGAACTGATACAGATCGCGCGCCTCTCTTGAGACGTGGAATTCTCTGAAGTAATCGGCTGGAACGTTCCAGCCTGTTGTGCTGTTATCTGACATGGCGATGTTCCTATCTTAGAGGAGAATAGTGGATAGGTCGGTGGTTGTCGTAGCTTACCACAGGTAGACAGCCATCACAAGTCCGTTTGCCTCACAACGCGCCTACCTGCGTTCCGGGCGGTCAGGAGACCAGCCGGAACGCAGGAGGATTTGCTTGCCTGAAAACTGGACAACCTCTACTTGACATCGTGTCGCGCGCAGGCTATCATCGACCCATGCAACGGAAACACCAGAACCTGCTTCCCCGCCTCGCGTTGGTCGCGCTGATCGCGGTCCTCGTGATCGCGCTGGCTGCGTGCAACCGGGGTGACGAGACGCCGGCCGCAGCAGCCACGGCCACAACCGCCGCGCCGGCTGAAACGCCACAGGCTGCGCCAACCACGGTCGAGCCGGCGGCTGCAACCGCGCCAACCGATGCCATCGCGGCCCCGCCGACCGACCCGCCAACGGCCACACCCACCAACACCGCGACATCCACGCCGTCGCCGACGGCCACGCCGACCAACACACCCACCCCCACAGCCACGCCTACGGTCCCGCCCAGCCAGGCCCTGGCCGAGGCGCGCCGCCTGCACGACAACGGCGATTACGTCGATGCCCGCCAGCGCTACGCCGCCATCGTCCAGGCGCAGCCCGACAGCCCAGAAGGCTACGAAGCGCGCTGGCGGCTGGGCCAGGCTTATCTGGAGGACGAACAACCGACCGAAGCAGTCGTAGCGTTGGGACTGGCCCGTGAGCAGGTTCCCGAAGAGGCGCTGCCCGTAGAGCTTGACTTCTGGCTTGGCGATGCGCTGGCGCAGGTCGGTAACCCGGCGGGAGCGGTGGATGCCTATCGGCGCTATCTGGCCAACGACGACACGCTGGCCGGCGAGGTCAACCTGCGCATCGGCCGGCTGCTGCTGCAGGCTGAGGACACAGACGGCGCGCTGGCCGCGCTGGATCAGGCCGTTGCGGCTGCGACCGACAACTTCGTGCTCTTCGCCGCCCAGGAAGAACTGGCCGACATCTACCGCGACCGTGGCGACACCGGCGCGGCCGTCGCACAACTGGACGCGATCCTGGGCCGCAGCCAGTTCGCCCGTTACCGGGCTGAGTTGCAAACACGCGCCGGCCAATGGCTGGCTGATGACGGCCAGGCCGACGCCGCGCTGGATCGCTACCGGCGTGCAATCGCCGAGGACGACGCCAGCCCGGGCGCTCTCACTGCCGCCAATGCGCTGGCAGCCGCCGGCCAGCCGTTGGACGACCTTGCCTACGCCCGCATCCTGCTGGGCAACGGGCTGTACGCCGACGGCATCGCGACGATCTATCGCTATTTCGACGCCGTCCCCGACCACCCGGCCGAGCCGCACCTTCAGGTGGCCGAGGCGTATTTCAACCAGCGCGAGTACACCAGCGCGCTGGCCGAATGGCAGAACTTGCTGGACACACATCCTGAGTACGGCGACCGCACAACCGTGCTGATCCGCATGGCCGTCGCCAACAGTCGGCTGGGCAACGCGGCCACCGCCCGCTCGTTGTACAAACAAGCAGGCACGCCGGCCGCGCTGCTGGAGGCCGCCCGCGTCGCCGAGCGCGACGGGGACTGCCAGACCGCGGCCGCCGAATACCTCGACATCGCGCGGCTCTACCCCGCGGCTGCCGACGCCGGCGAGGCGCTCTACCGGGGCGGCGTCTGCCAGTACGAGCTTGGCCAGGTCGAAGCCGCGGTGGCAAGCTGGCAACGGCTGGTGGACGGCTACCCCAACAACACCTACGCCCACGCGGGCCGTTTCTGGGCCGGCAAGGGCGCGCTGGAGCTGGGCGACGCGGCGCGCGCGGCGCAACTGTGGCAGGGGCTGGCCGCCGAGGCCGCCGACAGCTACTACACGGCGCGGGCGGCTGAGATCGCTGCGGGCAGTGACCAGTTATCGGTGATCAGTGATCAGTGGCAAAGTCAAGGGACGGCGAAAGCGGATGTTACGGACAGCGATTTGCAGGCGGAGGCGGAACAGTGGCTGGCCGGCTGGGCGGCGCCGGGCAGCGACCCGGCCAGCCTGCGCGCGCTGCCTGCTGAGGTCGCTGCCGATCCGCAGCTTGCCCGCGGCGAGGCATATCTGCGCGCCGGGATGCGCGGCGAGGCGCTGCGGGAGATGGACGAGGTGCGCGAACGCTACGCCGATTCGCCGCTGGCACAGTACGCGCTGGCGCTCTATTTCCGCGACCTGGGTCTGTACCGCGACGCGACGCTGGCAGCCGTGCGCACCGGTGCGCTCAGCCCTGACGGGCTGTTCGGCTCGCCGCTTTTCATCCAGCGCATGGCCTACCCGACCTACTTCTCCGACGTGGTGGAGGCGGAAGCGGCCAGCCGCGGCATCGATCCGCTGCTGGTCTATGCGCTGATCCGCCAGGAGAGCTTCTTCGAGCGCGGCGCTCGTTCCTTTGCCGCCGCCCAGGGCCTGACACAGGTCATCCCCAGCACGGCCGAGTGGATCGCCAACGCCATCGGCTGGCCCAATTTCCAGCCCGACGACATCTACAAGCCGTATCTCAACATCAAGTTCGGGACGTACTACCTCTTCGCAGGGCTGGAGATGTTCGACGGCAACATGTATCCGGCGCTGGTTGGCTACAACTCAGGGCCGGGCAACGCCGGGTACTGGCTGGACGAGGCGGCCACCGACGACAACGACCTCTATGTCGAGGAGATCACCCTTAGCGAGCCCAAGCTCTACGTCCGCCGCGTCCTTGCACACCTGGCCAACTACCAAAGGCTGTACGGAACCCCATGACCCGTCGCCAGATGCTGGTAGTCATCATCATCAACACGCTGCTGTCGTGCGCCATCTCGATAGCCGTGGTGCTGGTCGCGTTCAACCTCGGACTGACGAGGACGTTTACAGCGCCGACGCCGTACGTCATCGTGGCATCGACGGCCACGCCTGCGCCGCCGGCCACCGGCACGCCCACGCCGCTGCCGATGCCGTCCATGGCGACCGAGGTCTACCAGGTGCAGTCGGGCGATACCTTTCTCGGCATCGCGCTGCAACTGGGCGTCGATCTGGACGTGCTGCGGGCGCTGAACGGCTCCGTCAACCCCGACCGGCTGTTTGTCGGCCAGGAACTGCTGGTGCCGCTGGGCAGCCTGCCCACCGCCACGCCGACGGTTACGGTTGAACCCAGCCCAACCGTCGCCACCACACCGACCCCAACACCCACGACGACGCCCATTGTGGTGCGCGCGCTGCTGGCAACCACCAGCAGTGTCGCCGCGCCAACCATCGTGGAGATCCTGGCGCCGGGCGTCATCGAGGAGGAGGCGGTGGTGCTGGGCAACGACACGGCCGATCCGTTGTCGCTGCTCAACTGGTCGCTGGCCAGCGCGGACGGACGGCGCTACCGGCTGCCCCGTTTCACCCTCGCGCCGGGTGGACAGGTCGTTGTCAACACCCGCATCGGCGTCGACGATCCGCAGAACCTCTTCTGGGGCCAGACCGAGGCGGCTTGGACGCTGCCGACGGTCGTCGAACTGCTCGATCCATCAGGCGATCTGATCGCCACGCTTACCATGAGGCAATCATGACCAGACAGGAAGATCTTCCACCGCGCGCGCCAGAGGATGCCCGGCGCAAATACGACGAACTGCGGGCGCCATCCAAGCCGAAGGAGCCGCGCGACTGGCAAGCCATCATCGACGAACAGGCCGCGCTGATCGACATAGACACATTGCCCGGCAAGGGCAAGCCGCTCAATCTGAACCGCAACCCCTACGCGGACGAAGGGGAGGAGCTGGCCAACTCGCTGCTCAGAAACGCCGGCTTCACCCTCCCCTGGATCGAGGATGGCCGCAAGATCGACAACGAACTGGCGGCGGCGCGCACGAAGTTGGAGCGCGCCCGCGATGATTACGCAGAGAAGCGCGGTGCCCAGATCTGCGCCGGCCACCAGTGGGTTGAGGGGTCATGGCAGGCCGCGCTTGGCGAGTTCCGCCAGACTGTGGAGCGTCTCAACCGCGAGATCCGCGATTTCAACCTCAAAGCGCCCAACATGACCGTCCACAAGTTCGCGATCCGCGTCGACGAGGAGTTGGCGCGCTTGGGAGTTAGCGAGTAGCCGATTGTTCACGTTCCTTTTCTATCATCTTTCTGAAGAAACGACGATAGATTAGCCATATCGGAACCAGAACAAACGCGAATATGACAGGAAGACAAATAAGGTTGAGATCGTTAACACCGGCGCTAAATAACACTGCCGTGAGCCAAAGGACATCAATGACACCTAACCCCAGCACCTTGTTGAACTGCATCCTCAATCGGCCGTAAACGTGGTCCGGCTGACGAAGAACCGTAACTGATGTATAGGCTATAGCTATGATCACTACAAGATTGAACACAATCCACGTAATCAACAGAACCCAAGAGGTGGGAGTAAACTCGATAGCTTGATCTGACATGGTGGAGACCCATCATTAAATGACGATGCGAGTTGAATCCTATGCGCCGCTGAATCTCAGATAGTCGTATGCTGCTGGTTCTATCGGATTCTGTGGGTGTGCAGCCGCCCGACCGTAAAACGGATCGGGCTACCCACTCCGGCGTGCTACGCAAGAAGGCTGCACACTACAGCAGCCGGCCCAGCTCCGCGCCGCTGCTGTTGGCCGTGATGTGCATGCCGCCCAGGTGATCCGGGAACAGGTAGTACGTCTGCCTGCCGGTGCGCATGGCGATCCTACGGTTGCCGACGTAGTAGTACTTAACCACGGTTCCGTTGACCTTCTCGAAATGCGTGCCGACGTAGATAGTGGTCGCGCTTCCGAAGGTTGCCTTGACCCGTCCGCCGTCGGCGTCGTAGACGAAGGTGTCCGAGCCGTTGACGTTTACCAGCCGGTTCTCGGCGTCGTAGGTGAAGGTGGTGGCGGTCGTACCCACCTTGCGCTGGCGCATGTTGCCGTTCTGGTCGTAGCAGTAGGACAGGTAGTTGCTGCCGGCCGCGACGACGGCGTGCGGCTTGCCCAGCGCCTCGCGGCCAAGTATTTTGACACTACCTGCTCACCTAAGATCGTACCAAACGTGAACGGAACAGAAGTTGCCTACGAACCGATGGGATCGTCGTTTATCCGCCAGCTTCATGGCCACGATTGTAAGTCGTAAGTACAGGACCAAAAAGAAACACACCCAGCGCGTTCAGAATGAATAACATTCCCAGAAGCACACCCTTGCATATATCTGCTGTCAGTAGTACATAGAACGTGGCGACAACCCAAAACTCCGTCAGAACTATAATTTGTATCAACAGGGGAACGGACCACCACTGACTTTCGATCTTATGCCTGAGACTAGAATCTTTGGCCAAAGAACGTAACCCGCCAAGAGATCCGCCGATCCACACGATGCTGTAGACGAAAAGGAACGCGAATAGAGCGTTTGCAGCAAAGGGCTGGCGAACTGGCGGCTGCCAATTGGGTCCGGTAACGAGGTCCAGGCCCAGCCTGAACAGACCACTGCCAGCCGCCAGGGCCAGCAATCCACTGATAACGATGAAGCGCCGCCACACAAGCTTAGCCAACCATGGAGAAGGAATCTGATGCATTGGGCCCGCCTCAAGCCAAGCAACCTATCACTGAAGATGCTTCCTTTGTCCTCGGCGAAGAATAACGAGTACAGAAATGCCAGTAACGGCAAAGATCGATGTTACGCAAGCGATGCCAGGAGCACTAACGCCAAGATTGATTCCAAGGTATATCGCTAGACCCACGAACACTAGTATGAGCCATACGTCCTTGCACCAGGAAGGTAGCCGATGAGTATTCGAAAGGTAGGCAATTATCATGGTCACAACTGTCGCTGTTAAAAGCAACGCCAGTGCTTTGATTACAGAGGCTGCGTTCATTAGGTTGTCTCCTTGCAGTCCTTGGCAATGCAAACGGCCTTTGGCCCCGACCTAGCATGCTGCCTGTGTTAAGACAAAAGCTGCGAATCATGCCGAATCCGGTTTGTCATGCCAAGTAGCCTTCCATTCATCTGGTAGTCCTTGCTGCCCACCAGTCTACGGACCATATTCGAATACGTGTTGGTGTTCGAGTTCTAGAATCAAGCCATAGTGAATCATGAGGCCAGAACCAATAGAGGCTCCACTACCTATTATCATTTCGGCCCCAGCAACACATCCTACAGGAGTAGTACATAGGCCAACACCAATCCCAGCCATTCCTATACCTAATGCATACAGTGCAGTTCCCATTCCGGCAGCTTCTGCGGTATGCCACAGAGCTATCGGATTTCCATCGAGATTCCCTGGATAAAAGAATGCCAGCACATCGTCCCATGTGGTTACGCCCAGATATTTCATGATCTCGTCCTCGCTGAACATGCCAGTGGGATCGGAGTATCTGAGCGGGTTGTTCAGCGCATAAGAGTACCTGTTCAGCGCCTGTGGATCGCCCGGATCGGGGACGATGGTATCCGCCTGCGCGAATCGTCCCAAAACGCTGTCATAGTAGCGAGCGCCGTAGTAGTACAGCCCGATTGTAGCATCTTCCCGCTGGCCTGTAAAGCGCCACGTGGTCAGCGTCGTGCCGGTGTTGACGCGCGTCTCGCCCCAGGGCCGGTACAGCAGCCGGCCCAACTCCGCGCCGCTGCTGTTGGCGGTGATGTGCGTGCCGCCGAGGTGGTCTGGGAACAGGTAGTACGTCTGTCCGCCGGTGCGCATCGCGACGCGGCGGCCGCCGGCGTAGTAGTATTTGATGACCGTCCCGTTGACCTTCTGATAGTGCGTGCCGACGTAGATGGTGGTCGTGCTTCCGAAGGTTGCCTTGACCCGTCCGCCGTCGGCGTCGTAGACGAAGGTGTCCGCGCCGCTGACGCTCACCAGCCGATTCTCGGCGTCGTAGGTGAAGGTGGTGGCGGTGGCGTAACATCTTGGCGTTTTGTAGCATCTAAGCAGGTGAACAACGCAGATGAGGAGACCATTCATGCCAACTACTGACGCAGTCAACGCCATCATCGAAGTAACCGACCAGGATTTCGCGCGCACAGTCATCGAACAGTCGCGGCGGGTGCCGGTGGTAGTCGATTTCTGGGCGCCATGGTGCGGGCCGTGCCGCATGATCGGGCCGGTGCTGGAGCGGCTGGCCAGCGAGGCCAACGGCGCATGGGTGCTGGCCAAGTTAAACGTGGACAACAACCAGCAGACGGCCGCCCGCTACGGCATCCAGGGCATCCCCGCGGTCAAGGGCTTCCGCGACGGACAAGTGGTATCGGAGTTCGTGGGCGCGGTGCCGGAGCCGCAGATACGCCGCTTCATCGATCAACTGGTGCCCAGCGCTGCCGACATTATGGCCAAACAGGGCCAGCAGTTCGAGGCCGCCGGCCAGGACGCCAGTGCCATGGCAGCCTATCGCCGCGCGCTGGTCTCCAACCCGAACCATCCGGCTGCGCTGCTGGGACTGGGCCGGTTGCTGGTGAAGCAAGACCAATACCAGGAAGCCGTCTCAACCTTGCAGCGCGTCCCCTTTGGCAAGCCGGAGCGCGCCGAGGCGGAAAGCCTGATCGCCAAGGCCAGCTTCCGCCAGCAGTCCGACCTGACCGGCGGCGAGGTTGAGGCGCGCCGCAAGCTGGCCGCCAATCCTGACGATCTCGATGCGCGGCTGGCGCTGGCGTCGGCTATGGCCGCAAAAGGCAGCTACCGCGAGGCCCTGGAGGGCTACCTGGAAGTGGTGCGCCGCGACCGCGGGGCCTTCCGTGATCATGCACGCCGAGACATGCTGGCACTGTTCACCGTGCTGGGCGATGAAAACGAGTTGACGCTGGAATACCGGCCACAGCTTGCTATCCTGCTGTTCTGACAGGTCCGTTCTCCACCTTCTTTTTTCGCCCACCAGCAGTCCGGTGGGCGTTCGCATTTTGAAGCAACTGGAGATCAATGAAACCAACCTGGATTGCTGGAATTGCAAGCAATATTCTTCACAACTACCCCATATTGGAGTACAATGCTCATACCGTTAGATTTTTCACAGGTGAAGCGGTCACCTGCGACAACAACAAAAGGAGATGTACCGTGCGTAAACTTGTCTTGCTGGTGCTGATTTTGGCAGCAGCTCTCGTATTGGCCGCCTGCGGTGGCGGTGGTAGCCAGTCAACGCCTGCCGAGTCAAATTCGGCCAGTCAACCGGGCGCTGCCCCCAGCGGCGATGCAGCCGCTGGAAAGGCTCTGTTTGAACAACAGCTTATCAACGGCAACGCCGGATGTGTAACCTGCCACTCTCTGGAAGCCGGAAAGGTTCTTGTTGGCCCCTCACTGGCCGGCATCGCCAGTCGCGCCGGCAGTACAGTGGAGGGCGAGGATGCACAACAGTATCTACACCAATCCATCGTCGATCCCAACGCACACCTGGCAACCGGCTGCAACGCGGCCGATCCCAGTGCGGCTTGCGCAACCGGGTTGATGCCCCAGGACTGGGCACAGAAGTTGTCCGAGGACGAGATCAACAACCTGATCGCCTATTTGATGACATTGAAGTAATTCAACAGGTACTTGAATCAAAGACGAGGCGTGGCAGCACGCCTCGTCTTTGATTCAAAACAGCAGAAAGTCCTCTTCGTTATCGTGCTGGTTAGGGAACCACTGTGCCCTCTCTCGTAACCATCTCACCAGGGCACTAGACCTGGCTCGTCCTGAACGCGGCAGCGCGCTGTATATAGCGCGCTGCCGCGCTGTAGTTGGCTTCTATCTCTTCCGGCGTCAATTGGCGCACAACCCTGGCGGGGACGCCCAGAATCAGCGAGTTGGGCGGGTAGACCCTGCCCTCGGTCAGCAGCGCACAGGCGCCAACGATGCTGTTCTCGCCTACCACCGCGCCGTTGAGCAGCACCGCGCGGATACCGATGAGGCAGTTGTCGCCCACCTGCGCGCCATGCACCACTGCGCCGTGTCCAACGGTGACACCGGCGCCGATCTCGCACGGAAAGCCCGGATCAGCGTGCAGGATGCAGCCCTCCTGGATGTTGCTGCCCCGACCGACGACGATGCGCTCTACATCGCCGCGCACCGTGGCATTGAACCAGACGCTGCTCCCGGCAGCCAGCGTCACATCGCCTACAACCACGGCGCCGGGCGCGATCAGCGCGTCAGAAGCAATCTGGCTGGAATGGAACGTGAAATCCAACGATGATGAATGTGATGTGAAACTGTTCAACGGCAGCCTCCTGTGAAATCCGCCAGGCCGTAACTTGCAACGCACAAAAAGCGTCTTGTGGATGAAGGAGCAAATCGTTTCAATTGCGCGTCCGCGCGGGCTGTGTTATAATCGCGACGGTATCATATGCTTGCCAAGGCGCGCAAGTTTCCCCGTTGATGAGTCCTATGAGGAGCCTGGTATGACCCAAAGGAACCGTACTCGCCGGACCCCCTTCATACTTTTTGTCGTTTTGCTGATCACCATGCTGGCGCTGGCCGGATGCGGCGGGAATAAAGAGGAACAGACTCAGGAGTCTGCCAAGAAGCCGTTCCTGCTGCCCCGTGTCACTGTCAATATTGCCGAAGACGGTTCTCCCAAGTTCTTCGGTATCCCCGTGTCCAAGGTTGCCGGCGTCCTGGGACAAGACCCGGCGGCCTTCAGCCTGCCGGCCGACACGCTGCAGATGCTGGAAAACGCCGACATCCAGAGTGTCGAACTGGTGATCCGCGGCGAGGGCCTGGTGCCCTTCGTCAACGGCCAGGCGTTACCCTACATCGAGCTGGACCAGGAGACCCGCGACAATCTGGGAGCATTGCTCAAGCTGGCCGGTGTGGATGACACCACCGCGAGCCGATTGCAAAAGCTGCTGACCAACGACATCATTTCCAAGCTGGGCATTCCCATCGTCGTGCGTTTCCCGCTTGCGGCCGGCGCCACAGAAGCGCCGTTGCGTGACAAAGACACGCTGCCGCTGGTGGACACCGAACAGGAGCGTGCCGCTGTCACCGCGCCGCTGCTGATTGCCCACGTCGATGTGGCGTTGGATGCAGCGGGCGTGCCCACCATCGCCGGCAGCTCGATGACCGAGTACCAGGAAGCGTTTGAGGTAGCCGGCCTGCCGGTCGATCTCAGCAGCGCGCGGCTTGACCCGACTGTCGTTGCCTCACTGGCCGCCGCCGATATTCAGATTGTCCAGGCCGAGACCGAGCCGGAAGGGCTGTATCTCTACCTCAATGGCTCGACGCTGCCCAACGTCGCCTGGGATCAGGAACGCATCGACAACGCCATCGCGCTGTACAGCCAGTTGGAGCCAGACAGCCCTTACCTGCCGATCCTGCGCTTCCTGGCGCCCTACATCCAACCGGCTGACATGGAATTGGCGCTTTTCCTGCCGACGCAATCCGGTGAACAGCCTGCCACCCCGCGATCCTTTATCCCGCGCTGACGACAAACACGGCGATACCTAACTCAAAGCGGCCCGCAGATCGATCTGCGGGCCGCTTTGAGTCACTCAGCGTGGCTGGTGTTCCCCTGGCAGCGCATGTTCATAGGCTGCCGGTGTCTCCTCCTGCTGCAAAAGCTCCACTGCGTGAGACAGAGCGGGCAGAATGACCGCCAGGTTCTCTGCAACTGCCTTGGGACTGCCAGGCAGGTTGATGATCAGCGTGCGGCCGCGGATGCCGGCAGTGGCGCGGCTCAACATGGCGTGGGGGGTGATTCTCATGCTGGCGGCCCGCATGGCCTCTGCAAAACCAGGCGCGCGACGCTGGATGACAGAAATCGTTGCCTCCGGGGTCACATCGCGCGGCGCAAACCCCGTGCCGCCGGTAGTCAGCACCAGGTCGACTTGGCCGCCATCGGCCCATTGCACCAGCAAGTTCTCTATGCTCGGGCGCTCGTCGGGCACCACTGCCTGAACGACCACCTCCGCTGCAAGCTGCTGAACCAGAGTCTGCGCGATCAAGGGCCCACTGCGGTCTTCAGCTTCACCGTGCGCCGCCCGGTCGCTGATTGTCAATACTCCTAGTCGAATCATGGGTTGCCTCGTTTGGAAGCTGTTTGGGAAGACTTGGGAAGTCGCCAACTGGCTGGGACACCCGGTCCTCAGCACGCAAGTGAGCCAGTTGCCAGCCTGGCGACTTTCGAAGTCTGGATCTTAACGCAAACAAGGGATGGGGTCGCCATCCCTTGTGAGGTGATCAAAACCAGACACCGTGCTTTAGCGCTTGGTGTACTGAGGAGCCTTGCGTGCCCGCTTGAGGCCGGGCTTCTTGCGTTCCTTCTCGCGCGGGTCGCGGGTCAGATAGCCGCCTTTGCGCAAGATTGGGCGCTGGCGCTGGCTCTCAACGCCGGGCACTGCCTCGGGCAGTTCCTCGTCGCGATGGCAAATCGCCCGCGCGATGCCCATGCGCGTCGCTCCAGCCTGGCCGCTGACGCCGCCGCCGATGACCTTGACCGACACGTCGAAGCTATCACGCAGCCCCGTGATCTCCAGCGGTTCAAGAACCGCCTTCTGGTCGGCCAACCGCGTGAAGTAAGCCTCGAAAGGCAGATCGTTGACGGTGATCGCGCCACTGCCGGACATCATTCGTACACGGGCGCTGGCGCGCTTGCGCCGGCCAAGACCCTGGTAATACTTTTCGTTTTCTGACATTGATTGTCCTCCGACTACAACTGGAGCGGCTTGGGCTGCTGTGCCTCATGCGGATGATCAGGCGCGGCATAGATCTTGAGCTTTTTGATCATCTGCCTGCCGAGCCGGTTCTTGGGCAACATACCGCGCACAGCCAGGCGAATCACTCGATCCGGATGACGATCAAGCTGGTCACGCAGCGAGACTGCCGTCAATCCGCTGGGATAGCCTGAGTGGCGATAATAGAATTTCTGATCCAGCTTGCGGCCCGTAACGCGGATCTTGTGTGCGTTGACTACAACCACAAAGTCGCCGCAGTCCACGTGAGGCGCGTAGGTCGGCTTATGCTTGCCGCGCAGAACGCTGGAGATCTGGGACGCCAGCCGCCCCAGGGTCTGCCCTGATGCGTCGATGACGAACCACTCGCGCTGAATATCCTCAGCCTTGGGTGTATAAGTTCTCACTGTAAGTCTCCTGGTACTTCTCTGTAACTGCTTACCCGTCGTCATTCCCGCGGAGACGGGAATCTACTCTTCACGGGCACTAGACTCCCGCCTCCGCGGGAGTGACGCAACAGTGATAGCTAAGTAGTTACCTTTTTCTTTAGTAGGTCACTGCGACCAGACAAAGGCCACATGCCGGTGCGGGAGGCGCTGCTTTGGATCGCTCGCGGGCCGCCAGGACTGCGCTCACATCAGCCACGCTACGGCGTCCGACGCCAACTTCCAACAGCGTTGCTACGATCGTGCGCACCATGCGCCGCAAGAAAGCATTGGCTTCGATCTCAAAGGTCAGCAGCGGTCCGTCCTGCCGCCATTCGGCGCTGTCAACCCGGCGCACTGTCACCTCGCCCTGGGTTGGCTGGCCAAAGCTGGCGAAGTCGTGGGAGCCGGTCAGAATGCTGGCCGCCCGGTTCATCGCTACCACATCCAACGGCCTCGGCTCGTGATGTGCGTAACGTTGATGCAAGGGCGACCGCCACGGCGCTGTCCAGACTGTGTAGCGATACAGCCGGCTCAGTGCGCTGTAACGCGGATGAAACGTCGAATCGTCGACCTGTTTCAACTCCCGAACGGCCACATCCTGCGGCAACACCGCGTTCCAGGCCCGCTCAAGATCTTCCAGGCTGTGTCGCCAACGCGCCTCCGCCGCGATCACCTGCCCGCTGGCATGAACGCCGGCATCGGTGCGGCCGGCATAGCGGATGCGGGTGGGTTCACCCGTCAGCCGCTGCAACGCCTGCTCGAGAGTCCCCTGAACAGTGGGAGCATCTCGCTGCACCTGGAAGCCCAGATAGTCGGTACCGTCGTATTCGGCCAGTGCGCGAACGGAATGCGTTACAACCTTGTCGTCCGGTTGTCCGGCAGTGGCGAGCGTTGGCCTACTCCTCGAGCAGTTCGATCTGGACCATCTCGGCGCCGTCGCCTTTGCGCTGGCCCAGCTTGGTGATGCGAACGTAGCCGCCCGGACGTGTGGCGTAACGCGGTGCAAGCACGTCGAACAGCTTCCTGACGACCTCTGGATCGTTCAAGCGGGCTTGCGCCAGGCGTCGTGTATGAATCTGGTATTCGAGCGACCCGGCAGTGCCGCGCTTGGCCAGGGTGATCAGCTTCTCGGCATGCGGCCGCACCGCCTTGGCCTTGGCTTCGGTGGTGTGGATCACCTCGTGGGCGAACAGTTCTTTAGTTAGGTTACGAAACAAGGCTTTGCGGTGGCCGCTGCTGCGGCTCAACCGTCGCCCTGACCTTCTGTGTCTCATAGGGTATCTCCGAACTTGTCGTCAGGCTAGCTGGCTTCGCCGCCAGAGGTCATCGCGGCCAACAGGGCGTCCACGTCAATGTCGATGCTGGAGTCGTCGCCCAGGTCTTCGTCGCTTAACTCTTCTTCGGGTTCGACCTCGTCGTCAAGCTGTTGGTCTGGCAAACGCACATGTTCCAGGAAGCCTTTGACAGCCAACTGTTCCATCAGTTCGTCCAGCGATTTCTGGCCGAAGTTGCGGATGCTGAGCAACTCTTCGGGGCCGCGCTCCAGCCGCTCGATCACCTCGCCAACAAGAACGATCCCGGCGCGCTTCAGACAATTGTAGGCCCGAACCGACAGTTCCAGGTCCTCGATTGGCACGTCGTAGATGTGGGAAGGAATGCGTTCCTCCTCCACCTGCTGTTCTGGCAGCGCCACGGCCTCAACTCCGGCTACAAGCACCAAATGCTGCACCAGCAGCTTGGCCGCCTCGCTGAGAGCAACCTCGGGATTGAGCGCTCCATCGGTCCAGATCTCCATGACCAACCGGTCATAGTCGGTCTGCTGGCCGATACGGGCGCGCTCGACACGGAAAGAAGCCTGGCGCACGGGGTTGTAGATCGCATCCACCGGAATCTCGCCCAGTGGCAGTTTGCCGCGCTCCTCAGCCGGTGAGTAGCCGCGGCCGCGCCTGATGATCATCTCAACAAACAGATCAACGTCATTGCTGTCTGCGTTCAGCAGCAACAATTCCGGGTTGATTATCTCGATCTCAGGTGGAACCTGGAGGTCGCCGGCAGTGACTGGACCTTCGGCGTTGACCTGAAGCACAGCTCGCACCGGATCATCGGTCACCGAGCGAACGCGCAGCTGTTTAACGTTCAAGATGAACGCCGTGGTGTCCTCGCGCACAAACGGAATCGTCGAGAACTCGTGGTGTACGCCATCGATGTGAACCGACGTGACCGCTGCGCCCGGCAGCGATGACAGCAAGACCCGGCGCAGCGCGTTGCCAAGCGTCACACCATAGCCGCTCTCCAGCGGACCGATCACAAACCGGCCGTACTGTTGCGACTTGGCTTCGCATTCAATTTTTGGTAATACAATACTAAGGTTGAGCAAGGGTCACCTTCCTTTTCTCCCCGATCTGACGGCTAACAATGCCGTCTCACGAGGCGCCAGCGCTATCGGCTGTAGAACTCGACGACCAACTGCTCGTTGACAGCAATATCGATGTCATCGCGCGAGGGCCGGACCAGAACCCGCCCCTGCATCGCGGCCGCGTCCATACTCAGCCAACCAGGCGCGGCCCGTTCGCCCATGGTCTCGCTCAGACCGCGGAAGTAGGCGCGGCTGCGGCTCTCCGGCCGCACTGCGATCACATCGTTGGGCTTGACAAGATAGGACGGCACGTCGGTCTTACGGCCGTTGACGGTGATGTGCCCGTGGCGAACGATCTGTCGCGCCTGGGGTCGTGACTGCGCCAGACCAAGCCGATACACGACGTTATCGAGGCGCGATTCCAATACCACCAACAGGGTGGCGCCGGTGAGTCCTTTGGACCGCTGGGCGAAGCGGAAATAACGACGGAACTGGCGCTCCATCACGCCGTAGATTCGCTTTACTTTTTGCTTTTCGCGCAACTGCTGCGAGTAATCGCTTGAAGTGCGCCGGAACTGTCTTTTTTGTGCGTGCATGCCTGGCGGGAAAGGCCGGCGCTCGAAGGCGCACTTCGGCGAGAGGCAGCGATCGCCTTTAAGATAGAGCTTCTGACCCTCGCGTCGGCAAAGCCTGCATACTGCATCCGTGTGACGTGCCAAATTCTAATCCTCCTGGATTCTGGTTTTGGAGAGGTTTACGGCTTGGCAACCTTCGTCCCTCTCACGGTCGAATCTTTATATCTACTTAGCCTTTACTATCTCGCTCAACGTTCACTTTTTCGTCACTCCCGCGAAGGCGGGAGTCTAGCGCCCGTGACGAGTGGCTTCCCACCTCCGCGGGAATGATGAGATAGTAAAAAAAGCTGAACAGCTAGCTGCTACGAACCTATACGCGACGTTTCTTGGGTGGGCGGCACCCGTTGTGCGGCAGCGGTGTGATGTCGGTGATGCTTGTCACCTTCAAACCGGCGGCCTGCAACGATCGAATTGCCGACTCGCGCCCAGGACCGGGGCCCTTGACGAAGACATCGATCTCGCGCATTCCCATGTCCATGGCCTGCCGGCCGGACGATACGCCGGCCAATTGTGCGGCGTAGGGTGTGCTCTTGCGTGAGCCTTTGAAGCCCACACTGCCGGAACTGCTCCAGGCCACCGTGTTACCCTGCTGATCAGTGATGGTAACGATGGTGTTGTTGAAGCTGGCCTGGATGAATGCCTGGCCATGGGGAACAGTGCGCTTCTCGCGTCGCGGCCCGCGGCGAACGGTGCGTCGTGGATTTCCCATTGACTATCTCCTCTGTTACTTGCGTGCGCGCTTCTTGCCGGGCACCGTCTTACGGGAGCCACGCCGTGTGCGTGCGTTGGTGCGCGTGCGTTGGCCGCGCGTCGGCAGGTTCAGGCGATGGCGAATGCCGCGGTAGCAGTTGATCTCCTGCAGCCGCTTGATGTTCATATTCACCTCGCGGCGCAAATCGCCTTCCACCTGATGCTCCCGGTCGATAGTCTCGCGCAGCTTGGCCACGTCGGCCTCGGTCAGGTCGCGAACTCGCACGCTCTCATCAATATCAAGCTGGCGCAGAATCTGCGCGCTGGTAGACCGACCGATCCCGAAGATATAGGTCAGTCCAATCACAACCCGCTTGTCGCGGGGCAGGTCAATTCCGGCAATACGTGCCATTTACTCTCTGCTCCTTGTTCGTCGCTGCAAATCAGTGATCAGTAGGCAGTTATCGGTTATCAGTGCTCGCAAGACGGCGGCGATTATCCACTGTCTACTTGTCTTCTGATTACTGATTACTGTCCACTGTCTGCTATCCCTGGCGCTGCTTGTGCCGGGGGTTGGTGCAGATGACCCGCACCACGCCTCTGCGTTTGATGATTTTGCAGTTTTCACATCGTCGCTTAACCGACGGCTTAACCTTCATGATTGGGACTCCTTTTGCAGCACTAGAGCGTTGTCAATATCTCTGGCTCACCATTGGTGATGGCGATGGTGTGTTCGAAATGCGCCGACAGACTGCCATCTTTTGTTGACACCGTCCACTCATCGTCGTGGATCCGCGTCTCCCAGACGCCGGCGTTAACCATTGGCTCCAGCGCAAAGGTCATGCCAGACACCAGCCTGCGGTTCATGGCCGGATAGCTGCGCGCCGCATCGCGGCGGTCGGTCGGCACGAAATTCAGTATCTGCGGTTCTTCGTGCATCTTGCTGCCAACACCGTGGCTGGTATATTCTCGCACGACAGCAAAGCCGCGTTCTTCGACATATTCCTGAACGGCCCGTGAGACATCCACAAAGCGATTGTTGCTTTTGGCCTGGGCGATGCCGGCCCAAAGACTGCCTTCGGTAGTCTCCAGCAGCCGCTGCGCTTCGGCGCTCACCTGGCCAACCGGGTAAGTCCAGCCCGAATCGCCCACATAGCCATTGTAGATCACGCCGACATCGATGCTGATAATATCACCTTCCGCCAGCACCCGCTGCTGGCTGGGAATGCCATGCACCAGCTCCTCGTTGATAGAGGTGCAAAGCGTCGCCGGAAACACCGGGCCGCCTTGGCGGGCGTTAGGATAGTTGACAAAGGCAGGAATCGCATCGTACCCGCGAATGATCGCCTCGGCAGCCGCATCCAGATCCGCGGTGCTGACGCCTGGCTGCACCATCTCGCTCATCTTGGCGTGCACTTCGGCCACAATGCGGCCGGCTGTGCGCATCAGATCAAGCTCACGGGCAGTCTTGATTCGAATTCCGTTGGTATGCCTCGAAAACAACATCTCTAGTCTATCACGCATCTACTCAGGGCAGTTACTCTATCACAACTTTGACCGCTTGCAGCATCGCCTGATTCACCGCATCGATTGGCTGATCGGCATTGACGCGGACCAGCAGATTCTTGGCGAAGTAGTAACCGATCAACGGCGATGTCTGCTTGTAGTAGACGTAAAGCCGGTTGCGCACCGTCTCGGGCGAGTCGTCAGACCGCTGATACAGCTCGCCGCTGCAGACATCACAAACGCCCTCAACCTTGGGCGGATTGTAAGAGATTTGATACACCGCGCCGCAGTTGCGACAGACGCGTCGTCCGGTCATGCGGTCGATGACGACCTCGTCTGAACTGACCAGCGCAGGCACCAGCCTGATTTCGCTGTCTTGCAATGCCAGCATCTCATCCAGCGCCTTGGCCTGCTCCAACGTACGCGGGAAGCCATCAAAGATGACACCCTTGGCGCAGTCGGATCGCTGGATGCGTTCAGCAACCATGGCAATGGTGACGTTGTCGGGCACCAGTTCGCCACGATCCATGTATGCCTGGGCAAGCTGACCAAGCTCCGTCTGGTTTTTCAAGTTCTCTCGAAACAGGTCTCCTGAGGAGATCTGCTTCAGGCCAAGTTCTCTTTCCAACATGACAGCCTGGGTGCCTTTGCCGGCTCCTGGCGGTCCTACTAACACGAGATGAACGGGATACGCTGACGCCATTGTCACTCTCTCCCTGAAATGCGAGAACCCATGATTTCGTCCTAGTGGTCGAGACGTTGATCGTCAGGCTCTTGCGACGTATCTTCTCATTTAACCGGAGTTGCTCTGGCTCAATCGAAAACCGGCCACAACCCAGCAGAACTAAGAAGCTACCTTAACACTAGCGAATGAACCCTTCGTAGTGACGCATGAGCAACTGCGCCTCGAGTTGTTTCATCGTATCCAACACAACACCGACCACGATCAGCAAGCCGGCGCTGGAGATCAGCAACTGCGTGTTGGAGGCCATGTTCTGCCGTGTAACCAGGCTCACCAACCAGGGCAGGATCGCGATGATACCCAGGAACAGGGCGCCGACCAATGTGATGCGGCTCATGACTGCGTTGAGATAATCCTCAGTACGCTTGCCAGGCCGAATGCCAGGAATGAAGCCGCCCTGGCGCTGCAGTGTCTCGGCCAGATTCTGCTGCCGGAAGATCACATCGGTGTAGAAGTAGGTGAACCCGATCACCATCAGGAAATACAGGATCCAGTACCAGGGGCTGGTCGGTGCAAAGGCGGTCGAGATGAAGGTCGCGACCGAGCCGATGATGCCCGGCTGACTCACGAAGTAGCTGGCGATGGTGCTGGGAAACAGCAACAAGCTCTGCGCAAAAATCAGCGGGATCATGCCGGCCGAGTTGACCCGCAACGGAACAAACGTGTTCTGTCCTCCGACCACCATCAGCCGGTTGCCGCGCATCGCCCGGACGCGCTTGCCATACTGCACCGGAATTCGCCGCTGCCCTTCCTGCACGTAGACGATAACCCCTACCGTCACGATAGTGATCAGGATGAACATGCCCAACATAATCCATTGCTGGGTCTGAATCAACTGGCCGATGTTGCGCGGCATTTCGGACACGATGCCACCGAAGATGATCAGAGAAACACCGTTGCCGATGCCGTGCTGGGAGATCAATTCACCCAGCCACAATGCGAACATCGATCCACCTACCAGTGTCACCATGATAGTGAGAGTGCTGAGCCAGGTGTCGGCGGAGAACCCGAAGCCAGGCAGTGCGCCTGCCCGCTGCATAATCGTTGCCTGGCCGAAGGCCTGCAAAGCCGCCAGCGGGATCATGAGCCAGATCGTATACTGGTTCATCTTCTGGCGCCCCTGCTCGCCTTCTTTGCTCAAGGCATCGAGCGCGGGAATGATCGGGATCAGCAACTGGAGGATAATGGTGGCCGTGATGTAGGGATACACCCCCATCGCCATCACCGAAAAGTTCTTCAGAGCACCGCCAGACAACATATCGAAGAAGCCAAGAAGCGCGTTGTTCTCAAACAACGACTGCATGGCACTCAAGTTGACCGTCGGAACCGGCACAGCCGCCGCCGCCCGATAGAGCGCTAGAATGCCCAGCGTAATCAGGATCTTGGTCCGCAGGTCTGGCAGGCGCATGGCATTGCGCACAGCAGTTAGCATGGTGTGTATTATCCTCCTGGATCGAGCCAGCAGCAGACAATGCCAGGAACAAGTCCTGACAAAGCCTCTGAATTATGCCTCGATGATCTCCACAGCGCCGCCGGCAGCTTCGATCTTGCTCCGCGCGTTCTTGGAGACACGATGGGCCTTTACCTTGAGCGGGCGATCGATGTCACCGTCAGCCAGAATGGCCACCCGATCCGTGGCTTTCTTGATGATGCCGGCAGCCGCCAGAGTTTCCGGGGAAACCTCGCTGTCAGCAGCGAAATCCGCCAGCCGATTCAGGTTCACTGGCCGGAACTCCACGCGCCAGATATTGGTGAACCCGCGCATGTGCGGCAAGCGGCGCACCAGCGGAAGCTGGCCACCCTCGAAATAGGGGCGCACGCCGCCGCCGGAACGGCTGTTTTGTCCTTTGGTGCCGCGGCCAGCGGTCTTGCCCTGGCCAGCGGCGATGCCGCGGCCAACGCGCTTGCGGCTCTTCTTTGACCCTTCTGCCGGGCCCAGGTCATGCAAACGCATAGTCAACTCCCTTTAGAGTACCTGCCTCGAAACAAGCCCACGCATTGACCGGTCCTTGCTTGCACCCCGAAGTGGGGCAACCGGGCCAATCCGCTAAGGTGTTTCTTGGCACGCACCTTATTTGATGGCTTCAACCTCGACGAGGTGGCCGACACTGTCGATCATGCCACGAACCGCCGGGTTATTGATCTGCTCGACCGTTTGGCCAAGCTTGCGCAATCCCAACGCCTTGATCGTCCCTTTCTGGGTCTTGTCGTACCCGATGACGCTGCGGACGTAGGTGATGCGCACCTTCTTTGCCTTGGGATCGATGTTCTTACTGTGCATTTCGACTCCAGAAGGGCATGATGCTTTCGATTGGCTTTCCGCGACGCTGGGCCTCCTCTTCGGGGCTCTTCAGCGAACGCAGGCCAACATTGGTTGCCTTAACCACATTCAAGATGTTGGCGCTGCCCATCGATTTCGTCAGGATGTCCTTGATGCCGGCCGCCTCAACCACGGCGCGCACGCCGCCGCCGGCGATCACGCCGGTGCCCGGCGAGGCCGGCTTGAGAAGTACGCGCGCCGCGCTGTAGGTGGCAACCACCTGATGCGGGATAGTCGTCCCCTGCATCGGTATCTTGCGCATGTTGCGCCGCGCCCGTTCGCTGCCCTTGCGGATCGCTTCAGGTACCTCGCGCGCTTTGCCGACGCCGACGCCGACGCTGCCGTTGTTGTCGCCAACTACGACCACGGCGCGGAAGGCAAACCGGCGACCGCCCTTGACAACCTTGGCTGTACGAGCCAGGTGTACCACACGCTCGTCCAGTTCCTCGCGCTCTTCGGCTTCACGACCTCGCGGTTGTCGTCTTCGTTCACGTTGCTGCTGTGCTGCCATTAGTCCTCCTGCGACGTAGCCTTGCAGGCGTTGTGTGTTGCTTGATATCAGATGAGCCAAAAGCGGGGCGGCTAGAAGTCCAACCCGCCCTCGCGGCTGGCCTCTGCCAGCGCGCGCACCCGGCCATGATAGGGATAGCCGCCACGGTCGAATACGACCTGCTTGATTCCCTGGGCCAGCGCCCGTTCGGCTACGAGCGTGCCAACCAGCTTGGCCTGCTCCGTCTTGTTTACACTCTGTGCCTGGCCGCGGATTTCGCTGTCCAGCGTCGAAGCAGCTACCAGCGTCAGACCTTTCTCGTCGTCGATCACCTGCGCATAGATGTGGCTCAAGCTGCGAAAAACGTTCAGCCGCGGCCGGTCTGACGTGCCTTGAACACGCCGGCGCACCCGGGCATGGCGTCTATCACGCAATACAGCTCGACTTTCCTTCGCCATAACCATTTTCTCCTAGTTCGTAACTGCTCAGATGCCGAGGACTTTTACAGGTAAAAAGCGCTTACCAGACTGGACAATCTGCCTGTCCAGTAATTTCTTGTTTGTAAGCCCAATCCGCGACACCCATACCCGGGATTATTTGCCGGTCTTGCCCTGCTTGCGACGGACTCTCTCGCCTGCATAGCGAATGCCCTTGCCGTGGTAAGGCTCCGGCGGGCGCACCGAGCGGATTCTGGCAGCCACCAGGCCAACCAGCTCCTTGTCGTAGCCCTCTACAATAATCCGGGAGCCACGATCCGCAACCGAGAACGTAATGCCATCAGGAGCAGGCATCTCAACCGGGTTGGAGTATCCCATGTAGAGCGTCATCCCTGTGCCTGTTACCTCAGCGCGGTAACCGACACCCTGGATCTCCAACTCACGCCTGAAGCCCGTGCTGACGCCCAGGACCATGTTGTTGAGCAACGACCGGGTCAATCCATGCTGCATACGGTGAATGCGGCCATCAGTAGGCCGGCTGACGCCCAGCGTACCATCTTCAAGGCTAATCACCATATCCTTGTTGAGAGTCCGCGTGAGCTGGCCCTTTGGCCCCTTGACGACCACCTCGTTGCCCGGCTTGACATCGACGGTAACGTTCTTGGGAACTGAAATGGGCAATCGTCCAATTCGTGACATACTATAACCTCCATGAGTGACGAGAATTATCTGCTGGCGTTGTTTCGCCCGGCGCAATCGCTTGGGGCGAAACGGTCGGTGAGAAGCCTGACAGCTACCACACGTAGCAGATCACCTCGCCGCCCACACGTAATCGTCTAGCTTGCTGCCCGGTCATGATGCCACGCGGTGTGGAAAGAATAGCGATTCCCATGCCGCTCAACACCCACGGAATCTCGTTACGGCCCACATACACGCGGCAACCAGGCTTGCTAACGCGCTTGACCGTGGTCAGGATCGGTTGGCGCTCCTCGTCATATTTCAAGGTGACACGCAGATTCGCCTGTGGTTCATCACGGGTGACCTGGTAGTTCTTCACATAGCCCTCTTCCTTAAGAATGCGGGCGATGGCAACCTTCACCTTGGAACTTGGCATCAGTACTTGTTTATGGTGAGCATTAAGCCCGTTGCTGATTCGATTCAGCATATCCGCAATAGGATCGGTCATCATGGCGTTCTGAACTCCATCGACTTCTTCAGATTCGTTATGGCTTTGTTACCAACTGGACTTGACAACGCCTGGCAGACGGCCTTCCAGTGCTTCCTTGCGAAAACAGATGCGGCAGAGTTTAAACCTGCGGATATAGCCGCGCGGTCGCCCACAGATAGTGCAGCGATTGTGTTCCCGAACAGGATACTTGCGCCGCTGCTCACGATAGGTCATGCATGTCTTAGCCAAGGTTCTTGCCTCTTCGTTTCTTCAAATCCATGTCAATTACTGACCAGCCAGCGCCTAGCGCCGTTGGCCCGGTCGACGAAACGGAACACCCAGATGGTGCAACAGCCGGCGACCTTCCTCATCAGTCTTGGCAGTCGTCACGATAGTGACTGACATGCCACGCACCTTGTCGATCTTGTCGTAATCGATCTCCGGGAACATCAACTGCTCGCGCAACCCCAGGCTGTAGTTGCCGCGCCCGTCGAAACTGTCGGGCGAGACGCCGCTGAAGTCACGCACGCGCGGCAGAGCCACGTTACACAGGCGATCCAGGAAATCCCACATGCGATCGCCTCGCAGCGTCACCGCGACGCCGATGGTATTGCCCTCGCGCAGCTTGTAGGTGGCGATGGACTTGCGCGCCTTGGTCGTGACCGGCTTCTGCCCAACGATCTGGGTCAGGTCAGAAACTGCCGCGTCCAATGATTTGGCGTTCTGCAAGGCTTCGCCCATGCCGATATTGACCACGATCTTCTCAAGCCGCGGCACCTGCATCGGGTTGTCGTATTTAAACTCTTCGTGGAGCGCCGAGGTAACCTCGGTGCGATAACGTTCTTTTAGCCTGGGCATATTCACTCCTGCCAGCCAATGCTTTGTGGAACTTCCTGGTCTGTAGCCTGTCGATCAGCCCATCAGTCCATTGTCTGGCGACATTCCTCGTTCTTGCACTGCCGCACCTTCGTGCCGTCCTCCAGGATCTGGTGGCCGACCCGCGTTGGCTCTCCGCAATGCGGACAAACCAACATCACGTTGCTGATGTGAATCGGCGCCTCGCGCTCGATCCGGCCAGTCTGCGTCCGAACGTTGCCGGTCCTGCGCTGGTGCTTGGTGATCAGGTTCACGCCAGCCACAATGATGCGCACGTCGTTGGGGTTGGGCTTGCCGGACATGCGCCCGCTATAGCGGCCACGCAAAACGCGCTGCACTTCGCCGCGCTCGCCCAACTGCTCACCGCGAATGACTACAACGGTATCTCCAGTTCGAATATGCATCAGAGCACCTCCGGAGCCAGCGATACAATCTTCATATATCCTTGCTCACGCAGTTCTCGGGCCACCGGGCCAAAGATACGTGTGCCTCTCGGGTTCTTGTGGTCGTCGATGATCACGGCAGCGTTGTCGTCGAAACGAATGTGGCTGCCATCGGGACGGCCATATTCTTTGGCCGTGCGAACGATGACTGCCCTGACGATGTCGCCCTTCTTCACGCTGCTGTGCGGCGCAGCCTGCTTGACGGTGGCGACGATGACATCGCCGACACGTCCATAGCGGCGTCCAGTGCCTCCTCGGACCTGGATGCACAAAATTACTTTTGCGCCAGTGTTGTCGGCTACCTTGAGCCGGCTTTCTCTTTGGATCATTGTCTGAACTCCTGCCCGCTGCGGGCGCGGGCGGGTTTAAGCCTCGCTGTGCTCCAGGATTGCCTCAACAGCCCACCGCTTACGGCGGCTCATCGGACGCGCCTCGACAATGCGTACAACGTCGCCGATGGCGCACGTATTGCCCTCGTCGTGGGCCATGAACCGATTGTGGTTGCGCACAACCTTGCCGTACAGTGGATGGCGGCTGACACGGGTCACCTCGACCACCACAGATTTGTCCATCTTGTTGCTGGTCACACGACCAATCAACTGCTTTCGCTGTTCACGCATCGCTAGTTCTCCTCGCTTGCCAGCCAGGCAGCCAGCTCACGCTCACGCAGGATCGTTTTCATGCGGGCGATATCGCGGGTAACCTCGCCCATCCGAGCGGTGTTCTTCATCTGTCCAGTTGTCCGCTGAAAGCGCAGGTTGAACAGCTCTTCATAGGCTTCATCAAGCCGCTGGCCGATTTCAGGAGTAGTGTAACTTCGAATCTCTTCTGGCCGCATGATCTAGCCCTCCATACTCTCGCGCTTGACGAACTGTGTACGGATCGGCAGCTTGAAAGCCGCACGCTGCATGGCCTCGCGAGCTACATCCTCTTCAACGCCAGCGATCTCGAACAACACCCGTCCCGGACGAACAACGGCAACCCAGTGCTCCACAGAACCCTTGCCGCTACCCATACGGGTTTCAGCAGCCTTGGCCGTTACCGGCTTATCGGGGAAGATTTTGATCCAGACCTTGCCGCCACGCCGGACATAGCGCACGATCGCGCGGCGGGCCGCCTCGATCTGGCGCGAGGTCATCCAGCAAGGTTCCAGCGCCTGAAGACCGTATTCACCGTGAGAAACCGTGCTGCCGCGCCAGCTGTAGCCGCGCATTCGGCCACGAAACTGCTTTCGGTACTTCGCACGCTTTGGAATCAACATCTCTTTGCTCTCCTGTTCCGCGAGCCAAGCAGCGCCGGCGCTTTGGCCTTGCGCTGCCAACAACGGCGCCCGGAAGTGCCATTATTGCTTGCTTAGTTCTTAGCTGGCGACAGCCGTCTTGGGCGGCAGAATCTCGCCTTTATAGATCCACACCTTGACGCCGATGCGACCGAAGGTAGTCAAAGCCTCGGCTGTCGCGTAGTCGATGTCGGCGCGCAACGTGTGCCGGGGCACCTGGCCCTCGCGCTGGCTGTCCCTGCGTGCCATTTCTGAACCAGAAAGCCGGCCGGCGCAGGTAATCATGATGCCTTCGGCGCCCTGGCGCATGGCACGGGTGACGGCCTGGCGCATGGCGCGCTTGTGCGAGATACGCCGTTCGAGTTGCTCGGCGATGCTTTCCGCCACCAAATAGGCGTCGATCTCCGGTCGCGTGATCTCAGTCACATCAACCTTGACCCGCTTGCCGGTAACTTCCTGCAAGGTGCTGCGCAGTTGATTTACATTGGCGCCCTTGCGTCCAATGATGATGCCCGGCTTGGCCGTGTGGATCCACACATGAACATAGTTCCGCTGCCGCTCGATCTCAATAGCGGAGATCGAAGCCCTCGGAATGTCCCTGCGAATCAAGGTACGAATCTTGCGATCTTCTTCCAAAAGAGTCGTATATCGATCTCGCTCCGCATACCAACGAGACTGCCAATCTTTGATAAACCCAAGGCGAAAGCCGTAGGGATGTACTTTGCGACCCAAGATGTCCTCCTGTGATCAGTAGCTAGTGAACAGTGATCAGAAACCGTTGTTCCGTAACGCAGTGCTGTCGCAACTGCTTACCGGTCACTGAACTGCATGCGTTCACTCAACACAACGGTAATGTGCGACGACCGCTTTAAGATCGGCTTGAAACGGCCACGAGCGCCAAACCGCCGCCACTTGCGAGTGGGGCCCACGTCAGCGTAGATCTCGCTGATCCACATATCCTCGCGCGCCAGGCCTTCGTTTTGTTCTGCATTGGCCAGCGCCGAGTTGATCGTCTTGAAAACTTCCTGAGCTGCGGCCTGGGGCATAAACCTCAGGGTCGCCAGGGCGTCTTCAGCGCGCATACCGCGCACCTGGTTGATCACCAGACGAACCTTCTGGGCCGGTATACCAACGTGCTTCCGCTGCGCCTGCACCTCGTTGCCAATCATAGTGCTCATAAAATCAGCCTCTATCCTATCCCGATTTGCCGGCTAGCGCCGCTTGGCTCGCTTGTCCTTCGCGACGTGACCGCGGAAGAAACGCGTCGGCGCGAATTCGCCCAGCTTGTGGCCGACCATGTTCTCAGACACATAGACCGGCACGTGCCGGCGGCCATCATGCACCGCAATCGTGTGCCCGACCATCTGGGGAAAGACGGTGGAGGCGCGCGACCAGGTTTTGATGATACGCTTCTCGCCGGTGCGATTCATGTTCTCAATTTTCTTGAGCAGTTTCGGGGAGATAAACGGCCCCTTTTTTACCGATCGTGACATGGTTCAACCTCGCATCTTGCCCAGCCCGCAGTCGCTGCGAACTGACTTAATCCTACCGTCCCCGGCGCTTGCCACGGCGGCGAACGATGTATTTGCCTGTTGTCTTGTTGCGGCGCGTTTTGAAGCCCAGAGTCGGCTTGCCCCAAGGCGTCTTCGGCCCAGGCATACCGATAGGCGACCTGCCTTCGCCGCCGCCGTGCGGGTGCGACGAGGGATCCATAGCCACACCGCGAACCTCGGGGCGACGTCCCATCCAGCGCTTGCGTCCAGCCTTACCGAGCTTGATGTTGGCATGGTCGGTATTGCCGACCTGGCCAATGGTGGCCAGGCAGTTCAAATGCACCTTGCGCATCTCACCGCTGGGCAGCCGCAGCGTGGCGTAGTCGCCTTCCTTGGCCATCAACTGAGCTGATGTGCCGGCTGAGCGCGCCATCTGGCCGCCGCGTCCGGGCTGCAACTCGACGTTGTGCACCACCGTACCGAGCGGAATGCGGTGCAGAGGCAGCGCATTGCCGACGCGGATGTCAGAATCGGGGCCAGACTGCACCGTGTCACCCACGGTGAGTCCCAATGGAGCCAGGATGTAGCGTTTGGCGCCGTCGGCGTAAACCAGCAGCGCGATGCGCGCCGTCCGGTTCGGATCATATTCAATAGAAGCAACACGTGCCGGCACACCGAACTTGTCGCGCTTGAAATCGATGATACGATACAACCGCTTGTGGCCACCGCCGCGTTGCCGTACGGTGATCCTGCCACGGTTGTTGCGGCCAGCACTGCGGTTCAACGGCTCCACAAGGGAGCGTTCCGGCCGTGTCTTGGTGATCTCATCGAAGGTCAGCACGCTCATGCCGCGGCGACCGGGCGATGTGGGCTTGTAAACCCGGATACCCATGGTTAACTCCTCACTTCATCAGTTTCCTGGATCAAACGCCTTCGACCCAGGTGATGCTATCGCCCTTTTTCAAGGTCACAACCGCCTTCTTCCAGGCCGGTTTCTTGATCACGACCCTGCGGCCGCGAGTGCCGATGCGCGCCGGGAGATTGATCACCCGCACGCTCTCGACTGTGACATCGAAGCAAGCCTCTACGGCATCCTTGATCATGTGCTTGTTAGCGCGCCGATCTACCTCGAAAGAATACTGGTTCCAATAATCAGCTTGAATGCCAGTTTTTTCCGTCATGAGCGGCCGGCGCAATACTTCTCGTAGGTGCATTGGTTACCTCGCCTATTTTGCGCTATCCAAGGATTCGTTCGATCTCTGCAACGGTGTCCGGCGTCAGCACCAGAGCCTGATGCCCAAGCACGTCGCGCACGTTCACATAGCCGGCCAACAGGGTCTTGACATCGGACACGTTGCGGGCCGAAAGCTCGATGTTTTCGTTGCGAGCCGGCAGCAGTACCAAGACGCTGTCGTGCAGGTCGAGTTTGGCCAGAAAATCCACAAAATCCCGGGTTTTCGGCTGCCCAAGGCTAAGGTCTTTGACAATCACTAACTGATTGTTGGACGCCTTCATGGAGAGCGCCGAACGCATGGCAATGCGGCGCATCTTGCGCGGCATCTTCTTCTCGTAGGATCGGGGCGTGGGTCCAAATACCACACCACCACCACGCCACTGGGGAGACCGGATGCTTCCCTGCCGCGCCCGGCCCGTGCCCTTTTGTCGCCACGGCTTGCGGCCGCCGCCGCGCACCTCGCTGCGGCCCTTAACCTTGTGCGTGCCGCGGCGAGCGTTGGCAAGTTGCCGAACCAAGGCCTGATGCATCACCGTCTTGTTCACCGGAACTGCAAAAACATCATCGCGCAGTTCAATCTCATCGACGCGCTCACCGGCCATGTTCACTACTGGTACTAACATCTTGCTTACCCTTGCTTTCTCGCCTCGCGCACAAACACGAGACCGCCCTTGGGACCAGGAATTGCGCCACGTACAACCAACATGTTGCGCTCAGCGTCAACACGGACCACCAACAGGCTTTGAACGGTCACGCGGCGGTTGCCCATGTGACCAGGCCCGCGCTGCCCCTTCATTGTGCGCCCAGGCGTGGTACCAGAGCCGGCAGAACCGGGGGCACGCACGCGATCGGAAGCACCGTGGGTCTTCGGTTGCCGATTGAAGCCATGGCGTTTGATGCCGCCCTGAAAACCCCGCCCCTTGGACGTGCCGATAACATCCACCAACTCGCCGGCTGCGAAGATCTCAGCATCGAGTTTCTGGCCAACGGTATAGCCCGCCAGATCCTCTTCCTTGACCCGCAGCTCACTGAGATGCCGCAACGGAGGGAGCTGGTTGCGCTTCAAGTGCTGCAACTCGCCGTTGCTGATCCGCTTGTGGGAGGTTTCGTCGAAGCCTATTTGAATGGCCGTGTAGCCGTCGGTTTTTCTGTCTTTCTTTTGAGTAACGTAACACGGCCCGACTTCGATAACGGTCACTGGTATGGCCAGGCCCTCTTCAAACACCTGCGTCATACCGACCTTACGGCCCAGTATACCCTTCATGGTTGTCCATCCTTTAGGGGACTGAAGACTCTGGGCGAGTCCCATCATCCCGGAAAGCGTTGCTTAGTTAAAGCTTGATCTCGATATCGACACCGGCTGGCAGATGCAATCGCATCAAGCTGTCGATGGTTTTAGCGCTCGGTTCGAGAATGTCGATCAACCGCTTGTGAGTGCGCATCTCGAACTGCTCACGCGAGTCCTTGTCGATAAAGGTACTGCGCATGACCGTGAACTTCTCGATTCGTGTTGGCAACGGCACAGGGCCGACAACTGTCGCGCCCGTGCGTTCTGCTGCGTCCACGATTTGACGCACCGAGTTGTCGAGAACCCGATGATCGTATGCCTTGAGCTTGATACGAAGCGGCTTTTTCGCCATGGTTGTTCCTGTGTTTTCGCTCAAAGGAGAGAGGGTCGCGCCCTCTCTCCTTTTGGGTTGCGTTTCAAGTAACAAGTCTCAATGAGACGGATCTACTCGATGATGTTCGTGACGGTGCCAGAGCCAACGGTGCGGCCACCCTCGCGAATCGCGAACTTCGACCCCTTGTCCAGCGCCATCGGCGAGATCAACTCAACCGTCAGGTTCACGTTGTCGCCGGGCATCACCATCTCCACGCCCTCCGGCAACTCCACCGACCCCGTCACATCCATCGTCCGAATGTAGAACTGCGGCCGATACCCTGCAAAGAACGGTGTGTGCCGTCCGCCTTCCTCGCGCTTCAACACGTACACCTGGCCCTCGAACTTCGTGTGCGGTGTGATGCTGCCCGGCTTCGCCAACACCTGGCCGCGCTCCACTTCGTCCCGATCAACGCCGCGCAGCAAACAACCCACGTTGTCGCCCGCCTGTCCCTGATCCAACATCTTCCGGAACATCTCCACACCCGTCACGACCTTCTTCACCGTCGGCTTGATCCCGATGATCTCAACTTCCTCGCCCGTCTTCACCACCCCGCGCTCGATCCGCCCGGTCACCACCGTGCCGCGCCCCTTGATCGAGAACACGTCCTCCACCGGCATCAGGAACGGCTTGTCCAGCGCTCGCACCGGCTGCGGTATGTATTCATCCACCACCCGCATCAACTCCCAGATGCACGCATACTCCGGCGCATTCACATCCTGGCTATCCGACATCAACGCCTGCAACGCACTCCCGCGCACAATCGGCGTGTCGTCCCCAGGAAAATCGTAGCTGTCCAGCAACTCGCGCAGCTCCAGCTCCACCAGCTCCAGCAGCTCCTCGTCGTCCATCATGTCCACTTTGTTCAGAAACACCACCATTGCCGGCACTTCTACCTGCCGCGCCAACAATACGTGCTCCCGCGTCTGCGGCATCGGTCCATCCGGCGCTGCCACCACCAGAATCGCACCGTCCATCTGCGCCGCTCCCGTGATCATGTTCTTGATGTAGTCCGCATGCCCCGGACAGTCCACGTGCGCATAGTGCCGATTCTCGGTCTCGTACTCCACGTGCGCTATCGCTATCGTGATCCCGCGCGCCTTCTCCTCCGGCGCATTGTCGATGCTGTCGAATGCCCGGAAGTTCGACCACCCCTTCAACGACAGCGTCTTCGTGATCGCTGCCGTCAAGGTTGTCTTGCCATGGTCGATGTGACCGATGGTGCCTACGTTGGCGTGCGGCTTTGTCCGCTCAAATTTCTGCTTGGCCATGTCTGCTCCTCGTTTTTTCTCTATCTCCAAGACAATGAGTAACCCGAAGCAGCCACATGTTGGTGGTACTTCGGGTTACTCCCGAGTACAATGTTCTACGCAGGCGCCTCGCTCGCACGGTAACCCGTGGGGGACACCCAATGCCTGCCAGGTATTGGCATTACACTCCGGCGGCAACCAAGCTAGTATAGCATACACCCTTCAATGCGCCAAATTTCTCATCCAAGAATCGTGCATTTTAGGGCGTCGCTATCACGAATGCGCAGCTTTGCGTATAGTGTGCTCAATTGGTGCCTAGAATCCGTTTGGCAATCTCAGGACTAACTTCCTCGTAGTGGTCGAACTCCATGTTGAAAGTGCCACGCCCCTGGGTCGAAGAACGCAGCCCAGTAGCGTAGCCAAACATCTCGGCCAACGGAATGTGAGCTACGATGGCCTGCATACCTTGAGAATGCGGCTCCATGCCATCGATCTTGCCGCGGCGCGAGGCCACGTCACCGATGACATCGCCGGCATAGCTGTCCGGCACCACGATATCGACCTTCATCATCGGCTCCAGCAGCGTGCTGCCGGCCCGTTGCACGCCCTCGCGCACCGCCATCGATCCGGCAATCTTGAACGCCAGCTCCGAGGAGTCTACGTCGTGATACTTGCCGTCCACCAAGGTCGCCTTGATGTCTACCAGGGGATAGCCTGTTGCGCCGCCGGCCTCCATGGCCTCGCGGATGCCCTGCTCCACCGCGGCGAAAAACTCGCGCGGGATCGCTCCACCCACGATCTTGTTCTCGAAAACGACGCCTTCGCCGCGCTCCAGCGGTTCCAGCACGATGTTCACCACACCAAACTGGCCGCGGCCGCCGGACTGGCGGACAAAACGGCCCTCGTGTTCGACGCGGCGCGAAATCGTCTCACGGAATGAAACCTGCGGCCGGCCTACGTTGGCCCGCACACCGTACTCGCGCAACATGCGGTCGATCAACACCTCCAGGTGCAACTCGCCCATGCCTTGAATCAGGGTCTGGCCAGTTTCGTTGTCGTAACGCACCCGGAATGTTGGATCCTCTTCAGCCAGTCGCTGCAAGGCGTTGCTCAGCTTGTCCTGGTCCGCTTTGGTGCGCGGCTCGATGGCAATCGAGATGACCGGCTCGGGAAACGCGATGGTTTCCAGGATGATCGGCGACTTCAAATCGCAGATCGTGTCGCCCGTAAATGTCTGCTTCAGGCCCAGCACTGCGGCAATGTCACCGGCAGAAACCTCGGACATCTCCTCGCGCTGATTGGCACGCATTCGCACCAGTTGTCCGATGCGTTCCTTCTTTTCTTTGTTGGCGTTCTGATACACCGATCCGTTGCGCAGCGTGCCTGAGTAGATGCGCAGATAGGCCAGGCGGCCCATGTAAGGATCTCCGACGATCTTGAAGCACAGCGCAGCCAGCGGTCCGTCAGGATCTGCCGGTCGCGGCTCCATCGTATCGGTGTAGGGGTTCAGCCCCTCCATAGGCGGAATGTCCAGCGGCGATGGCAGAAATGCAACTACAGCATCCAGCAGAGGCTGAATCCCCTTGTTGCGCAGAGCTGTGCCACAGAGAACAGGCACCAGTTCCAGACCGATGCTGGCTCGCCGCAGGGCGTCCACAATCTCCTCGCTGGAAATTGGCTCGCTGTGGACATATTTTTCCATCAACTGGTCGTCGGTCTCAGCCAGCGCAACCAACAAATGCTCGCGATGTTCGGCAACATCCTCCAGCATCTCAGCGGGAATCGGCCGGATATCCGGCTGCGCACCCAATTGGTCGGTGAAATACCACGCTTTCTGCTCGATCAGATCCACTACACCCTGAAAGGTGTCTTCAACACCGATGGGCAACTGGATTGGTATCGGCTTACCGTTCAAGCGATCACGGATCATCTGGATCGTGCGCCAGAAGTTCGCGCCCGTGCGATCCATCTTGTTGATGAAACAGATTCTTGGCACACGATAGCGATCCGCCTGGCGCCAGACCGTCTCCGACTGGGGTTCAACGCCGGCAACAGCGTCGAACACGACCACACCGCCATCCAGCACGCGCAA
Organism: Caldilineae bacterium; assembly: GCA_020634555.1. Taxonomy (GTDB): domain Bacteria; phylum Chloroflexota; class Anaerolineae; order JAAEKA01; family JAAEKA01; genus JACKBK01. Next base: position 76,354 of record JACKBK010000009.1, on the reverse strand, counting down.
GCTGCGCTGCACCTCGGCAGTAAAATCGATGTGGCCGGGGGTGTCGATGATGTTGACCTTGTAGTCGCGCCAATTGGCCGAGATGGCCGCGGCGGTGATAGTGATGCCGCGCTCTCGCTCCTGCTCCATCCAGTCCATGACCGTCGTCCCCTCGTCTACATTGCCGAGCCGATAGGTGCGCCCGGTGTAGAACAGGATTCGTTCGGTGGTCGTGGTCTTGCCCGCGTCGATGTGGGCGATAATTCCGATGTTACGAGTACGCTGCAACGCGCTGTTGTCTGCCATTACTTTTATACTTTACGTGGAGAAAAATACCCTGGTCTTGAACAACCAACGACGGGCGGCTGAACTACTTTCAGCCGCCCGTCGCAAGGGTTGGCGACAGGCTGATATGCCTGAAAGAATCGTTTTCGAGGGACTAAACCTACCGGCCACCCCAGCGATAGTGGGCAAAGGCACGGTTGGCTTCGGCCATCTTGTGTGTATCTTCTTTTCGTTTTATGGTTGTGCCCGTGTTGTTGGCTGCGTCGAGCAACTCAGCAGCCAGTTTTTGCGCCATCGACTTGCCGCTACGCTTGCGCGCATTGGCGATCAGCCAGCGGTGCGCCAGCGCCTGGCGGCGGCTTGCGGGCACTTCCAGCGGCACCTGATAGGTTGCCCCGCCAACGCGTCGCGGCTTCACTTCCACCGCGGGCGAAGCGTTGTTGATCGCCTGCTCGAACACCTCGATGGCGGGCTTGCCGGTACGCTTTTCCAGGATCTCCAACGAATCGTAGACGATACCCTGGGCGGTGCTCTTCTTGCCGTTCAACATGATACGGTTGATGAACTTCGCCAGCGCCACGTTGTTGTACTTGGGATCGGGCGCTATGACACGAATGGGCGCGCGGTTTCTTCGCATGATGTGCTACTCCTTCGCCTATCGACGGCGGGCCGGCGCGGCCGCACCCGACTTCGGGCGCTTGGCCCCATACTTGGAACGACCTCTGCGCCGCTTGTCAACGCCGGTGCTGTCCAGAGCACCTCGCACGATATGATAGCGCACGCCGGGCAGGTCCTTGACACGACCACCGCGCACCAGAACCACCGAGTGCTCCTGCAGGCGATGCCCCTCACCGGGGATGTAGGCCGTGACCTCAACGCCGTTGCTGAGACGCACACGGGCAATCTTGCGCATAGCCGAATTCGGCTTTTTGGGTGTCGTCGTGCGAACCTGGGTGCAAACGCCGCGCTTTTGCGGGGAGCCTTTGGGCATCCTGCGCGTGCGGGATTTGAGCGAATTATGCGTGTATCGAAGGGCCGGCGCCGTTTCCTTCTTAGGCTTCGGCTTGCGACCGTGTCGAACAAGTTGGTTGATAGTAGGCAAAGTTCTCTTCCTTTGTCGGTTCAGTCGTTTTGTGAACCTGGCTAATCAGTCACAAACCACAAGCGTAGGCCGAGCCGCTTGATAGGCTCGGCCTACTTCGTGACATTCTAGCACAGGTGCTACGACGGGTCAAATCACAGCGCCAAACTAATCGTCGTATTCGTCGTCACCAAAGTCGCCGAAGTCTGGCATTTGCCCCAGCAGCCCAAAGGCCTCCGCAAACTGCCGGTCCTGGGCGGACAGTTGGTCCTCGCTGGACAACTCATCGTCGTAGTCGCCTTCCACCGGTTCGATAGGCTCGATCGTCATCGGGCGGGCGCGCCGCGCAAGAAAACCGGTCCCGACCGGGATCAGCTTGCCGATAATGACGTTCTCCTTCAGGCCGCGCAGCGGATCGGTCTTACCTTTGACAGCAGCTTCGGTCAGCACCCGGGTCGTCTCCTGGAAGGAGGCCGCTGCCAGGAAGCTGTCGGTGTTGAGCGACGCTTTGGTAACGCCTAACAACACTGTATCGGCACGAGCGGGTTGCTTGCTGTCCTCAAGCAGAGCGCTGTTGACGTCCTCCAACTCGAAGCGATCAACCAACTCGCCCGGCAGGAACCCGGAGTCACCCGCCGTGCGAATCTGCGCCTTGCGGATCATCTGCCGGATCACTACCTCAATGTGCTTATCGTGGATGCCAACGCCCTGGGACCGATAGACCTTTTGGACCTCTTGCAGCAGATACATCTGGCAGGCATCAATGCCCTGGATACGAAGCACCTCGCGCGGGTTCTTGGAACCAACGGTCAACTGCTGGCCAGCCTGGACGCGGTCGCCGCGCTCCGGCTCAACCCGTGCAGACGGCGGAATGGGCTGGGACCATTCATCTGTTTCCTCCCGGCGCACAATCACCAGGCTCGATCCATCGTCCAGCTTGTCCACATAGGCCGCACCGTCAGTCACGGCCGTAATCTCACGGCCGTCCTCATAGCGGGCCAACACAGTCCCTTCCTGAACACGATCGCGGTCTTTGACCACCATCTCCGCCTCAGCGGGCACCATGTGCTGTCGCTTGATGATCCGGCTGTTGGTGACCTTGATCATCCGTTGCTCGCCGTCCCAGTAGACATCCAATACACCGTCAATTTCGCTGATGACCGCCTCACCCTTGGGGTTGCGCGCTTCGAAAAGCTCTTCGACACGCGGCAGACCCTGGGTGATGTCCTCACCGCCAGCCACGCCACCTGTATGGAACGTGCGCAGGGTTAGCTGTGTGCCCGGCTCGCCGATCGACTGGGCGGCGATGATACCCACCGCTTCGCCCTGTTCCACCAGCCGCCCGCGCCCGAGATCACGGCCATAGCAGGCCTTACACAGGCCGACCCTGGTCTCACAGGTCAGCGGTGATCGCACATAGACGCGCTTCACACCAGCCTGGGTGATCAGGTCGCATTCGTCTTCTTCCATCATCTGGTTGCGTTCGACGATAACTTCTCCGGTCTGCGGATCGATAACCGCAGCGCCGGCGACCCGGCCCACGAGACGCTCGGTGAGCTTCTCGTTCATGCCGCGGCTGCCTTCGTCATCCACCCAGATTCCGGCGTTGGTGCCGCAATCGTTCTCGGTGATGATCACATCCTGCGCCACGTCCACCAGCCGGCGGGTTAGATAGCCCGCGTCAGCCGTTCGCAGAGCAGTGTCGGCGAGTCCCTTACGGGCGCCGTGGGTACTGAGGAAGTACTCCAGAGCGGTCAGTCCCTCGCGGAAGTTGGAGCGGATGGGCAGAGCGATAATGCGTCCTGACGGATCAGCCATCAGACCGCGCATGCCAGCCAACTGGCGGATCGGTGTCACGCCGCCCTTGGTCGCACCGCTGGTCGCCATGGCGCCGATACCTTCCAACGGATCAAGCTGCGTCTGCACTGCCTGAGTAATGTCGTCCGTGGCGCGGGTCCACAGTTCGACAACCCGGTTGTACTGCTCTTCCTCGGTGATGAGGCCGCGGCGATACTGGCGCTCCGCCTGGTCCACCTCCCGCGTCGTGTTGTCGAGGATCTGCGTCTTGACTTCGGGCACCTGAATGTCGCTGACGGCAATGGTGAACCCGCTTTGCGTTGCGTAGCGGAAGCCCATCTCCTTGATGACATCGACAGTAACCGCAGTCGCCTCGGAGCCGATCAGCTTGTAGCACTCTCCCACGAGCACATTGACGGCCTTTTTGTCCATCACCTCGTTGACGAAATGCAGGTTCGGCGGCAGTCCAAGGTTGAAGAGCACCCGACCGGCAGTGGTCTCGATCAGTCGATTCTCCGGCCAGTGCGCGGCTGAATAGCCATGCAGCCGCATCTGAATCTTCAGTTCTTCCAGCCCCTTGGCGCCGAAATCGGTCACCTCCTCGATGAACTTGCGGTCGCTCAGTTGGGCCAGGCGATCCAGGACCTGTCCGACAGTGACGATTCCGGCCGCGGTGAGCGCGTTGCGCACCCGATCACTGAGTTCGACCGTGTCCAGCAGCACAGTGTCCAGCGGCGAGGTAAAGCGTGTCTTGATGGGGGCGCGGATATCCAGAAATCCCAGATGATACGCCATGAGAACTTCGTCAAAGCCAGAGAAGGTCTTGCCCTCGCCCTTGGCGCCCTTCTGCACGGTGGTCATGTAGTAGACGCCCAGCACCATATCCTTGGAGGGGCCAACGATAGGCTCGCCGCTGGCCGGCTTGAGCAGGTTGCGGGTCGAAAGCATCAGATTGCGCGCTTCCGTCACCGCCATCTCGCTCAACGGCACATGGACCGCCATCTGGTCGCCGTCGAAGTCTGCGTTAAAGGCGGCACAAGAGAGCGGATGAAGCTGGATCGCGTTGCCCTCGATGAGCACCACCTCAAAGGCCTGGATACCCAGACGGTGCAGCGTCGGCGCGCGGTTGAGCAGCACCGGCCGCTCTTTGATGATGTCGTCGAGAACGTCCCACACTGCGGGATCAACCCGGTCCACCATGCGCTTGGCGCTCTTGATATTGTGCGCGTGGTTGTGGTCCACCAGACGATGCATGACGAAGGGCTTGAACAGCTCCAGCGCCATCTTCTTGGGCAGGCCACACTGATGCAGCTTGAGCTGCGGTCCAATGACGATGACTGACCGACCGGAATAGTCGACGCGCTTGCCCAACAGGTTGCGGCGGAACCGGCCCTGCTTGCCCTTGAGCATGTCCGACAGCGACTTGAGCTTGCGCTTGCCGCTACGGCTGACGGCCCGCCCGCGGCGTCCGTTGTCGATCAAGCTATCGACTGCTTCTTGCAACATGCGCTTCTCGTTGCGCACAATGACGTCCGGCGCGCCAAGTTCCAACAGCCGGCGCAGGCGATTGTTGCGATTGATGACGCGGCGATAGAGGTCGTTCAAGTCGCTGGTAGCAAAGCGGCCACCGTCCAGTTGCACCATCGGGCGCAGATCGGGGGGAATCACCGGCAGCAATTTCAGGATCATCCACTCCGGATGATTGCCTGACTTGCGGAACGACTCCACGACACGCAGTTGCTTAGCAGCCTTTTTGCGGCGCTGCTTCGAACGGCTGGTCTTGATCTCCTGACGCAACTCAACGGCCAGCTTGTCCAGATCCATGTGAGCGACGATTTTTCGGATCGCTTCGGCGCCCATATCGGCGTCGAAAACGTTGCCCCAGCGCTCGGCCAACTCGCGAAAGCGCGACTCGGTCAGCAGTTGCCGCGTGCGCAGCGACTTCAGCTCCTGAAGATCGTCTTCCATCTGCATACGCAGGCGGTCAGCTTGCATCTCTCGCTGCTCGTGAACGCCCAGCAGCTCCTGCTCGGCGATGTGCCGTTCGTGGTCGCGCTTGACAGAGACAGAGTCCACCAAAAGGGAGCGTTCTTCCTCAACCTGGGCGTCGATCTCGCTCAACTGTTCCTGCGCTGCGGTATTGAGCAGGTCCAGCTGTGACCGCTGAATGGTCACACCCTTCTTCAGGAATGGCTCAGATTGCCAGGGAAGAACGATGTCCTCGTCCAGTCCCTGACCAAGCCGGTTCTCCAGCCGCGTGGTCAGGTTACGCAGTTCAGTGATAACGGCGTTGGAACGCTGCTCAAGCTGAGCTGACAGGCTGTCATTCTGTTCGTCGTATTCGCGGTCGATCTGGCGGATCGCGCTATCGCGCCGCTCTTCGATGGTCAGGATCTTGGTATCAAAATCGCTGTTTAGCTTAGCCAGCCGCGCTGCAAGGTCACGCTCATGGCGCGCCAACGTGCGGCTGCGGGCATCCTCGTCCACAACCGTGATGATGTATTGAGCAAAGTAGAGCACGCGCTCCAGGTTGCGCGGCGAAATGTCCAGCAACAAGCCCAGGCGGCTGGGCACACCTTTGACGTACCAGATATGGCTGACGGGGCTGGCCAACTCGATATGTCCCATGCGTTCACGGCGCACGCGACTGGGAGCCACCTCAACGCCGCACTTATCGCACACGATGCCCTTGTAGCGCACCCGCTTGTACTTGCCGCAGTAGCATTCCCAGTCCTTGGTAGGTCCGAAGATTCGCTCACAGAACAGCCCGTCCCGTTCTGGCCGCAGCGTGCGGTAGTTGATAGTTTCAGGCTTTAATACTTCGCCGTGGCTCCACTCCCTGATCTGGTCAGGAGAAGCCAGGGAAATACGGATGGCATCAAAATCGTTGACTTCCACAGTTCACCTCTTGTGCAGTGAACAGTTACCAGTTGTCAATGACCAGTTACCTGATTACTGACTACTGATTACTGATTATCTGCCGGCCAGCGGGCCGGGTACGCTCAGGCTAAATCCGAGTTTTGGCAGTTGTTCGTCGCCGTCGTCCTTGCCGAAGTGGATGATCTCATCCTTCTCGTTGATGACTTCCACCGCCAGGCCCAGAGATTGCAACTCCTTCACCAGGACCCGGAAGGATTCCGGCACGCCGGGCGCCGAGATCGGCTCGCCCTTGACGATTGCCTCGTAGGTCTTGACGCGGCCGGTGACGTCGTCCGACTTGACCGTCAACATCTCTTGCAAGGTATACGCTGCGCCGTAAGCCTCCAGCGCCCATACTTCCATCTCGCCGAAGCGCTGACCGCCGAACTGGGCCTTGCCGCCCAGAGGCTGCTGCGTTACCAGAGAATATGGCCCGGTGGAGCGGGCATGTACCTTGTCCTCAACCAGATGGGCCAACTTCAGCATGTTGATCACACCGACAGTCACAGGCCGGTCGTAGGCCATACCGGTCATGCCGTCGTACAGCGTCATCTTGCCGGTTGTCGGAAGCGCCAGGTTGTTGGCCAGCGCTGCCTCGATAGCCCGGCCATCCAGCTCCTCGTCAGGCAAGGCCGCGATCTCATCCATGGCGTCGTAGATCGCCTGGCGCTCGTCGTCGCTTTCCTCGATCTCGCTGTAGTTCACGCGTCCCTCTGGCGCATCCTCGTCCTCGCCGTCCTCTGTGAAAACAGCCAGACGCATCTCGTCGCGCTTGACCTGCTTCAGCCACTCGCGCAGACATACCAGCCGTGCATTTTCATTGAGGCGTTTGCGCTCCTCAACATTCAACTGAACATAGTTGTCCACCTGGATGCTGTCAGGATCGTAGCCCTGAGGTTCCTCGCGCAGCCACTCGCGCAGAATCGCGTTGCGCGCATAGGACTCGTCGTAATATACCTGCTCAGGGTCGTACCCTCGCTCGCCGAGCCATTCAGCCAGATAGAGCGAACGCACTTCGTCGTCGTCTTCGATATTCTCTTCGCCCAATCCCTGCTCCTCGGCCCAGGACCAGGCTCGCTTTGTTGCCTTCTCCCATGCACGACTGACCAACCAGGCCCGGGCCAGTTCGGCCTCGATCTCATCCTCGCGCGCACCGTCGAACACCGGCGTTTCAGCGTGGAACCCCAATTGCTTCGCTGCCCAGCCCAGATGTGTCTCCAACACCTGGCCGATGTTCATACGCCCTGGCACGCCCAGCGGGTTCAAGATCATATCCACAGTGGTGCCATCTTCCAGGAAGGGCATGTCTTCTTCAGGAACGACCTTGGAGATGACGCCCTTGTTGCCATGCCGCCCCGCCATCTTGTCGCCTTCGGTGATCTTGCGGCGCTGGGCCACCATCACACGCACCATTTTGTCAACGCCGGAAGGCAGGTCACGATGGTCGTCACGGTTGAACACCTTGATGTCCACCACCTTGCCCTTCTCGCCGTGGGGCAGACGCAAGCTGGAGTCGCGCACCTCGCGCGCTTTCTCGCCAAAGATGGCCCGCAACAGCTTCTCCTCAGGGGTCAGGTCAGTCTCGCCCTTGGGCGTGATCTTGCCGACCAGGATGTCGCCAGGGCCAACCTCGGCGCCGATGCGAATGATGCCCTCCTCGTCGAGATCTTTCAACGCATCCTCGCCGACGTTGGGAATATCACGTGTGATTTCTTCCGCGCCCAGCTTGGTGTCGCGCGCCTCGGTCTCATGCTTCTCGATATGGATGGAACTGAAGCGGTCGTTCTGCACCATCTTCTCGGAGATCAGAATAGCGTCTTCGTAGTTGCCGCCTTCCCAACTCAGAAAAGCCACCAACACGTTTTGCCCCAGCGCCAGCTCGCCGCGATCTGTCGAACTGGAATCGGCCAGCACATCGCCAGCCTTGACAATGTCACCCTTGATGACCGCTGGCCGCTGGTCGATACAAGTAGACTGGTTGGATCGATTGAACTTGCGCAGCGGATAGGTGCGTCGGGTGCTGTCCGGCTCCAGCACTACAATCTGTTGGCTGGTAGCGCTGATGACCTCACCCGCGTTCTTGGCCAGCACCACCTGGCCGCTGTCCTGCGCCGCCCGCGCTTCCATGCCCGTGCCGATAATGGGAGTTTCCGGCTTGACCAGCGGCACAGCCTGGCGCTGCATGTTGGAACCCATTAGCGCGCGATTGGCGTCGTCATGCTCAAGAAACGGGATCAGAGCGGCCGAAACGCTGACGATCTGCTGCGGCGACACATCCATGTAGTCGATGTGTTCGGGCGATTCAAACAGAAATGTCTGGCTGCGACGGGCAGACACCCGCTTCTCGCGGAACTGGCCGCTGTCGTCCAACCCAGCACTGGCCTGGGCAATGGAGTGACGATCCTCCTCGTCGGCTGTCAGGTAAACGATCTCCTTGGTCGAGCGCGGAATGATGCGGAACTTACGAGGCGCGCCTTCCGGCAGGGTGGCATCGACCAGATCAACGGTCTCCCGGTCCATGGTCATGCCGGCTTCCACCAGCGTCTCACGCACAGTCGGATCGACAATCGGATCCACCAGGCTCGCGCCGAGCATCTCCGGAGACGTCAATTCAACCTCGTGAACGACTCGGCGGTAGGGTGTTTCGATAAAACCAAATTCGTTGACGCGACCATAGGAAGCCAATGAACCGATCAGGCCGATATTCGGGCCTTCCGGCGTCTCGATGGGGCAGATGCGCCCGTAGTGGCTGTGGTGAACGTCGCGCACGTCAAAACCGGCCCGCTCGCGGCGCAAGCCACCGGGCCCCAGCGCGCTCAGACGGCGCTTGTGGGTCAACTCGGCCAGCGGGTTGGTCTGGTCCATGAACTGGCTGAGCTGGCTGCCGCCGAAGAACTCGCGTGTTGCGGCCACCACTGGCCGGATGTTGATCAACGAGAGCGGCGTGATCTGCTCAGGATCGCGGATCGACATCCGCTCGCGCACGACACGTTCCATACGCAGCAGACCGATGCGAAGCTGGTTCTGGATTAGCTCGCCAACGGTCTTGATCCGCCGGTTGCCCAGGTGATCGATGTCATCAGCTGACTCAATGCCGTTATTGATCTTGATGATGTACTCAATCACCCGCACCAGGTCGAGCTTGGTCACAGTGCGCTGCGACAGCGGCACTTCACCCGTCAAGTCCAGCCGGCGGTTGAGCTTGTAACGTCCCACCTTGCCCAGATCATAGCGCCGCGGCTCAAAGAGCAGGTTCTGCATGAACTTCTCGGCGTTGTCCAGAGTGGGCGGATCGCCGGGACGCAACTTCTTATAGAACTCCAGAAGGGCTTCCTCCTGGGTGCGCTGGTTGAGGGGTTCCTTGTCGATGGTAGCCGCGATGTAAGGATGATCGGGCATCGTATCGACGTGCTCGAACAGCTTGAAGATCTCGTCGTCGCTGGCGTAGCCAATGGCACGCAGAAGCACGGTCACCGGCAGCTTGCGTTTGCGATCAACCTTCACCGAGAGGATGTCGCGGCGAGCGGTTTCGAACTCCAGCCAGGCGCCGCGGCTGGGAATCAGCTTGGCCATACACAGCTCACGACCGGAGGTGCGGTCCTCGGTGACAGTGAAATAGACGCCCGGCGAGCGAATGAGCTGGCTGACCACGACTCGCTCCGCGCCGTTGATAATAAAGGTTCCCGCCTCGGTCATCAGCGGAAAGTCGCCCATGTAGACGTCCGATTCGCTGATCTCGCCTGTGTCATGATTGCGCAGTTGCACACGCACAGTCAGCGGCACAGAAAAAGTCATGTCCCGCTCGCGGCACTCCTGCTCGGAGTACTTCGGCTCCCCAAACCAAAAATCATTGAAGTGCAGCTCCAGGTTGCGGTTGAAGCTGATAATCGGCGAGATCTCCTCCAGCAACTCACGAAGGCCTTCCTCCTGAAACCACTGAAAGGAGTCGAGTTGGATCTCAGTCAAACGGGGCAACTGAAGACCACTGGGAATACGAGCGTAGCTTTTGCGCCTGATCTGGTAGTTCGAAGTCAAAGTTTACCTCCGAAAAAGGGTGCCTGTAAACGCGAAAATATCCCAACCAATACAAAGATGAACCCTGCAATCAACCATTGGATGAAGGGTTCAACCTGGCTTAGCGGGACCCACGCGATTGTGTTGGTGGTACTTGTTTGTTTTGGGGATGCGTCAGCTGCAGTGCCCGCACCGCGAAGGGCAATAGTAGCACGAACGGCGCGGTTTGTCAAGTATCAATTTTTGGCGACTCGCCCCGAACCGCCAAATTGATCGCGTCGAGAGCTAACTCCAACTCGGCCTCCGTGGTGAAAAACGCGATGGAAAACCGCAGAGCGTTGAACTCACGAATGATGTTGGTGATCACTCGATGCCGCTTCCAGAGGCGTTCCTGCAAGGCCTCACAGGACCATCCCTCGACCCGCGCGGTGATCAGTCCGGTACCCCTGGCCCCCGCCACCGGACTGAGAACTGTGACACCAGGCAAGTTCGAGAGCGCGGCGACAAATCGGGAGCGCAGAGCCTGCACGCGCGTCTCGATCTTGTCCAGGCCAACTCTTGTAACAAAGTCGATGGACTTGCCAAAGGCCAGATAAAGCGGCCACGGCCGCGTGCTTTGCTCGAACCGAGCCGCCGTCGTTTGAAGCTGGTAGCGCCGCTCGCCGCGGTCATACGATTGCTGGACATCCCAGCCCAACCAAAGCGGCCGCAGCATTTCCACCAACTCGCGACGGATGGCCACCATGCCCACACCCTGGGGACCCAGCAGCCACTTGTGCCCACAGGCAGCGTAGAAATCGCAGCCCAGCGTCTGAAAATCGACGCTGAACTGGCCCTCGGCGTGAGCGCCGTCGATCAACGTCAGCACACCGGCCTGCCGGGCGGTTGCGCAGAGTCTCCCGACCGGCAAACGGAACCCGGTCAGACACGACACGTGGCTAAGCTGCGCCAGCCGCGTCTTTGGCGTCAACAGCGCCTCGAAGCGACGCATCACAGCATCACTGTCCAGCGACAGCTCCAACCAGCGCAGCACAACGCCGGCCCGCTGGGCCAGCGCCAGCCACGGCACTGTGCCGGCCGGGTGTTCCTGGTCGGTCAGGATCACCTCGTCGCCCGCCTGCCAATCGATGCCGTGCAGCACAATGTTGATGCCGTCGGTGACATTGCGCGTCAGCGCGACCTCAGCCGGGGACGCGCCCAGCAAGGCTGCAACCTGCCCGCGCACCGCCTCAAAGCCCTGCAGCTCCATCTCGGCAAAGATGGGCGGCGAGAACGTGCCGAGCCGCTCCACCTCGCTGTACGCCCGGCGAATCTCGTCGGCGGCAACGGTAGGGAGCGGCCCGAAAGTTCCTGTGTTCAGATAAACGCTGTTGGCCAGCGCAGGAATGCCGGCGCGAACGGCATCGATGTCGATCATTGCGCCAACACGTCGTCACCCGCGCGAGTTGCCACGTTCTGCTGAGGCGCCAGCGGTATGATGATCGCCAGCAACAGGTAGACCAGCACCGCGGTACCGAACGACCCGAGAGCCAACAGAGCTGCGACGACGCGCACCAGAGTCGGATCGATACCCAGATATTCACCAAATCCGCCGCAAACGCCGGAGATAACGCGGTCGTTGCTCGACCTGTAAAGTTTCTTGGTCATGATTGTACCTTTCTTTGTTGCCATTGTTGCAGCCAGAAAATTGTCACCACAACATGCAATACGTGCAAATCGATTGAGCGTTTCACCCAACTGTCTAACCTGTTTTGACAGAAACTTTGAACTGTGGATACTGGACATTTGGCGCCGGTCGGGGTGGCATTGCGCAACTTACGGCCAGGCGCCGTGTTTTTAGCTTTGAACAGTGTCGTGACCGATTTTCCGGACGTTCCCACCGGTCCGACCACCAGGCACAGGAGCATTTAATTTCCATGAGCATTCGCGTGATCTGCGACTCGAGCCAGAACGTGCCCGAGTCGCTTCTTTCTAGCTTGAATCTGATCGAGGTTCCCGCCAGCGTGATCTTCGGCGACGAGGTCTATCTCAACAAGGTCGAACTATCCGATCAGGAATTTTACAGGCGTCTGTCCGCGCTCCCCAAAGGCGATCCACTGCCGACAACTACACAGCCCACACCAGGCCAGTTCATCAGCGCCATAGAACAGGCCAAGGCCGAGGGCGCGACTGGCATTGTGATCACTGCGGTATCGTCCCATCTCAGCGGCACCTACAACTCAGCCGTGCAGGCAGCAGCGCAGGAGAGCGAGGTTCCTGTCGAGGTCTGGGACACGTTGAGCGCGTCCATCGGCGGCGGCTGGCAAACCATTGCGGCAGCCGAAATGGTCAGCGCCGGAGCCTCACTCGAGGAGGTCGCCGCCGCACTGCCGGCCATTCAACGGCGCATCAACACCTTCTTCACCGTAGACACGCTGAAGTTCCTGGTCGCCGGCGGCCGCCTGTCCCCTATTCAAGGCATGATGGGCACCTTGCTCAACGTCAAGCCCATGCTGGCCATCGAAGACGGCCTGCTCAAACCGTTGGGACGCGAACGGGGCCGCAAGACTGCCAAGAACGCGCTCCTCAACCTGACTCGCGAGCGGGTCGGCGATAAGCCAGTGCGCGTCACTCTGGCGCACGCCAACGTCCGTGAGGAGGCTGAAGCCTTTGTGCCTGTGGTGCGTGCCGGGCTCAACGTACAGGAGTTGTACGTAGTGGAGTTGGGACCTGTGCTCGCTGCCCTGGCGGGGCCGGGCTTGATGGCGTTGGGAACGCTCGAAGTCGTGGAATGAAGATTGTCTTTGACGTCATGGGCGGCGACCACGCACCGGAGGTCACCGTCGCCGGAGCCATCGATGCTGCAAAGGAGTTCGGCATCCCTATCGTGTTGGTCGGGCAGGAAGCCGTCGTCCGCGGCGAGCTGGCCAAGCGCGACTGGACCGGGCTGAACCTGTCGATTGTCGACGCGCCTGAAGTCGTGGACATGCACGACAAACCGGCTGAAGTACTGCGCAGCAAGCCACAGTCCTCCATGCACATCGGCATGGAGATGGTGCGCCAGGGCGAAGCCGACGCTTTCGTGACCTGCGGCAACACCGGCGGCGCGCTGGCAATCGCTCTGTTCAAGCTCGGTCGCATCAAGGTTGACAGCCAGCGGCGCATTCACCGACCGACGCTGGCAACCTTGTTCCCAACCCGAACCGGCTTTTGTTTCCTGATGGACATCGGCGCCAACACCGACTGGAAGCCGATCTACCTGCAACAGTTCGCGGTGATGGGCAGCATCTACGCCGAGACTGTGCTCCATGTGCCTGACCCGCGGGTTGGTCTTGTCTCCATTGGCGAGGAGGAAGGCAAGGGCACCATCGAGGTGCGCGAGGCCTATGAGCTTATCAAGGCAACGCCCGGCCTCAATTTCGTCGGTAACGTCGAAGGCAAGGATATTCCGGCCGGCAAGGCGGACGTGGTAATTACCGACGGCTTCACCGGCAACGTCATCATCAAACTATCGGAAGGCGTCGCCTCGTTGATTGCCGCCACCTTGCGTGAGGAGATCACCAGCCGCAAGCTGGCAATGGCCGGCGCGCTGCTGGTCAAGCCAGCTCTTACTGCCGTCAGCAACAAGCTGGACTACGCTGAGTATGGCGGCGCTGTGCTGTTGGGATTGAACCACGTTTGCATCGTAGGCCACGGACGCTCCAACCAGCGAGCTGTGCGCAGCGCAATCCGGGTCGCCCGCGACGCAGTCCAGGCCGACGTTGTCGGCAAGATTCGCCAGGGTCTCGCCAGCCAGCCGGCCAACCTGAACGCAACTGAAAGCGAATGAGCTTGAAGCAACCTTGAACACAGGATTTTCCAAGGCAAAGTGTAACTGCTCACCCGTCACGCTTCGCGCCGCGAAGGCGGGAATCCAAGTCTGAGAGAAATGGATTCCCGCCTTCGCGGGAATGACGACACTGTGTAGGCTGAGCAGTTACGACAAAGAGAGAGTGAGATCATGTCAGAATTACGCGAACTGCTTCAACGGCTATCCCCCAACATGCGTCACGCCTTGATCGGCGAGTTGCAGGGCCTCAACGGCCAAACCCCCACCGATCTTGCCGCTACAAACGAAACAGCGCTGCTCACAGCGCTCCGCTCGGCGGTCAGTGGTTCGGGACATCAACGACGCCGAGTTGTGGTGACCGGTCTCGGCGCGGTGACTCCTGTTGGCAATACATCAGCTGAGACATGGGAAGCGCTGCTGGCCGGCAAGTCTGGCGTTACACGAGTGACTCAGTTCGACGTCACACCATACTCCAGCCAGGTCGGCGGTGAGGTAAAGAACTTCGATCCCACCCTCCGCATTCCGCGCAAGGAAGCCCGGCGCATGGCGCGCTGCTCGCAGTTGTCCGTTGTCGCGGCATACGATGCCGTGGAGGATTCCGGTCTCGACGTGGAGGGCCTGGACAAGAGCCGCGTCGGCGTCATCATGGGAACCGGACTGGGCGGCATGGATCAGTACAACAACATGATCACCGAGTCGGTGCGTTCCGGCGAGAACCGTGTCAAAAGCCGGCCGCTGGAGGCGATCAACGGATTGCCAAACATGCCTGCCTTTCACATCAGCCAGACTTTTGGCGCGCAAGGCCCGTTGAACACCATCGTCACCGCCTGTGCGGCCGGAACCCAGGCCATCGGCACAGCCACCGAGGAGATCCGGCGCGGCTCGGCCGACGTGATGTTCGCCGGTGGGGTCGAGGGGCTGATCGTCGATCTGTTCTACGCCAGCTTCGAGGCTATGCGCGCCGTCACCAAGAACAACGACGAACCATCCAAAGCCAGCCGGCCCTTTGACGCCAAGCGAGACGGTTTCGTCATCGGTGAAGGCGCAGGGGTGTTTGTGCTGGAAAGCCTGGAACATGCTCTCGGCCGCGGCGCGCGAATCTACGCCGAAGTGCTGGGCTGGGGCCAGTCCGCCGACGCCTACCACATCGCCGCACCTGACCCGAAGGCCATCGGCGCAGCCCTGGCTATGCACGCTGCGCTGGCCGACGCCGAGATCAGCCCCGACGCTATCGAGTATATCAACGCCCACGCCGCCGGTACTCCTTTGGGAGACGCCCATGAGACCAAGGCGATCAAGGACGTATTCGGCCCGCGCGCCTATCAGATTCCGATCAGCTCAACCAAATCGATGATCGGCCACCTGTTCGGCGGCGCCGGGGCAGTGGAAGCCATGGCGTGTGTAAGGACTGTTTACACCGACAACATTCACCCAACCATCAATCTTGATTTTCCCGACCCCGAGTGCGACCTGGACTATGTGCCGCACGTAGCGCGCAAGGCCGAGGTCAACGCGGCTCTCTCAAACTCCTTTGGTTTGGGCGGGCAGAACGCCACCCTGATCGTCGGCAAGTTCCGCGAATAACGAGAAGTGCCAGTCACTTTCGGAAAGTGACTGGCACTCGAATACAACGAGATTATGCGAGCATACACAAACGAAAAACTGATCGCACGCCGCGCCAGGCTGGGCAAATATGCCAGTTGGGGCGGCTTAGCCGTGTTGGGCGTCGGCATGGTTCTTAGCTTTCGCGCCAATCCAACCAACACTCAAAACTACCAGATCACGCTGATGGGTTCTTTTGCCTGTCTGATCCTGGGCTTCATCCTGGCCAACGTCGGTTCGCACAACATGCGCCGTTTTGGCCGCAGCCCGCGCCCGGATGAGCGTCTCGCCAAGGAGCTCAAGGGCTTCGACGACCGCTACGTCCTTTACTCGTTCACGCTGCCGGCCTCCTACGTTTTCGTCGGTCCCAGCGGCGTCTACACGTTTGCGCTGCGCGAGCAAGGCGGCAAGGTCAGCAACACCGGCAATCGCTGGAGCCAGAAAGGTGGCGTGATGCGATTCCTGGCGGCCTTCAGCGGCGACGGCATCGGCAACCCTACCGCTGACGCTATCGAGGATGCCAACAAGGTGCAGAAATTTCTGGATGCCCACCTGCCTGAGGCAAGCATCGAAGTGCAGCCGTTGGCGCTGTTCACCAATCCCAACGTGGATCTGCAACTGAGCAACCCCGCCATCCCCGTGGTGCAGTCAAAGGGCCTGAAGGCATTGCTTCGGCAGCGCTCCAAGGATTATCGGATCGACTCAGCAACTCTGGCGCAAATCGAAGCTGCCGTCACAGAACCCGCCGAGTAGAATCTGTTTGCGAAGTCGCTTGGACGCCTTTCAAACAGGTAACTGATCACCCGTCGCACATACGCGTCATTCCCGCGAAGGCGGGAATCCACATCTTCACCGGCGCTAGACTCCCGCCTTCGCGGGAGTGACACGACAATGTAGGCTGATCCGTCATTCCCGCGAAGGCGGGAATCCACATCTTCACCGGCGCTAGACTCCCGCCTTCGCGGGAGTGACACGACAATGTAGGCTGATCCGTCATTCCCGCGAAGGCGGGAATCCACATCTTCACCGGCGCTAGACTCCCGCCTTCGCGGGAGTGACACGACAATGTAGGCTGATCCGTCATTCCCGCGAAGGCGGGAATCCACATCTTCACCGGCGCTAGACTCCCGCCTTCGCGGGAGTGACACAACAATGTAGGCTGAACAGTATACGTTAGAATTACCAAAGCCGCCGGCCGACGCTGGCGGCTTTTTCGCGCCGCGGAACCGTTTGACAACTGCCCGTGCTTCTGGCATGATAGCCGGTGTGAACCCCGCTTCCCTTACCGACCTTGCAGTAGCCGCCGCGCACGATCTGGGGTTCGACCTGGTAGGTGTGACGGCAGCCGGGCCGGCGCCTGACTTTGGCCGATTCGATGATTGGTTGTCGGGCGGTCATCACGGCGAGATGGCCTATCTGGCCAAACGAGTTGCCGAGCGAGCCGACGTGCGCGTCTGGGTTCCCGAGGCCCGTTCCCTGGTACTGGTCGGCGTCAGCTACTTCCGCGAGATCCTGCCGGCCGCGCTGCGTCGCGACCCGGCGCGCGGCCAGATAGCAGCCTACGCGTGGAGCGACGACTACCACGAGGCGCTGAAGCCGTTGCTCTTCCGCCTCGACGCGGCCATCCGTGCCGTGTCTGGCCGGACGACTCGCGGCAGAGTCTTCATCGATACAGCCCCGGTGCTGGAACGAAGCTGGGCACAGGCTGCCGGGCTGGGATTCGTCGGCAAGAACACCTGTCTGATCTCGCCGGCGCGCGGCTCATGGTTGTTTTTAGCCGGGCTGGTGGTACCTGAGGAGATGGCTGAGCGAACGTCCCCATCGGCACAGCCGGGAACGTGCGGGCGATGCACTCGTTGCCTGGATGTGTGTCCCACCGGCGCGCTGCCAAAGCCGTACCTGCTGGACGCCCGCCGCTGCATCAGCTACCTGACCATCGAGGCAAAAGGCGCCATCCCGCGCGAGCTGCGACCGCTGATGGGCAACTGGATTTTTGGCTGCGACCTGTGTCAGGACGTGTGTCCGTGGAATCGCCGCTTTGCCCGCCCTGCCCAGCGCGCAGTGTTGCAGGTACGCCCGGAAATGAGTGCACCACTGTTGCTGGATCTGCTGGCGCTGGACGAGGATGCATTTCGCCGGCGCTTCAGGAACTCGCCCGTACGCCGCGCCAAACGCCGTGGCCTGCTGCGCAACGTCTGCGTGGCCCTTGGCAACTGGGGCGATCCGGCAGCCATCGGCCCGCTGACCACAACGCTGGCCGATGCCGAGCCGTTGATCCGGCAGCACGCAGCCTGGGCGCTGGGCCGCATAGACAACGCGAAGGCGAGCCAAGCGCTCTCACAACGTCTGATAGTTGAGACGGATAGTACTGTGCGCGAGGAACTCATTGACGCTTTGGAATCTCGTAAAACGTGAAAGACGGCCG
The DNA here is from genome assembly GCA_020634555.1 of Caldilineae bacterium. Classification (GTDB taxonomy): domain Bacteria; phylum Chloroflexota; class Anaerolineae; order JAAEKA01; family JAAEKA01; genus JACKBK01. Next base: position 58,444 of record JACKBK010000009.1, on the reverse strand, counting down.
TTGATTCCGATGACCACCGACACACAAGACTTGATCGCCAGCCTGACCGCACTCAACCAGATCGCCGATACCCTGAACCGGGCAGTGGACGTCCAAAGCGCACTGGACTCGGCGCTGGCGCACATCATCGAGCTGATGGGGCTGGAGACCGGCTGGATCTTTCTGCGCGATGAGACTTCGAAAAACCAATGGGCCGGCCGCAACTATCACTTGGCGGCGCACCATAACCTGCCGCCGGGTCTGGCGCTGCATCGCGCCAAACCCTGGAAGGGAGGCTGCGATTGCCAGGCGCTCTGCAACCGTGACAAGCTGACCGAGGCCTACAACGAGGTCCGCTGCTCGCGGCTGGCCGAAGCGCGCCCAGCCGACCGCCAGGGTTTGGTGATCCACGCCTCAACGCCGTTGCGTTCCGGGGATGAGGTTCTCGGAATCATGAACGTTGCCGCGCCGGACTGGGAGTCGTTCACACCGGAACGGCTGGCGTTGCTGACCAACGCCGGCACGCTGATCGGCATTGCCCTGGAGCGCGCCCGGTTGTTCGACATGCTGCGCGAACGACGCATCGACGAGCAGGCAACGCTGCTGGAGTTCACCAATCAACTGCTGGAGCGCCCGCGGCTGGAAGACCTGATGGAGTATTTGGCGCTGGAGACGCTGCGCCTGCTGAAGGTCGACGCCTGCGCAGTGATTCTGCCGTCCGACGCCGAGGGATTTTTGATGTTCAGCGCGGCAGCCGGTTGGCGGGACGATCCGGTGAGCCGCGGCCGCACGCTGCGCGACGACGGGTTGAACAGCGCCAGCCGCGCCATGCGTTCGCAGCTTCCGATCATTCTCGAAGACCTGAGCGAGGTAACAGTGCCGCTGGGTGAGGCCAGTTGGTTCGCAGCCGAAGACTTTCGCGGTTTTGCCGTCATTCCGCTGATCTCCGAGGGAGGCGCCGCCGGTGCGTTGATGATCGGAATGCGCCGTCCGCGCCTCATCGACGAAGATGAGCTGCGCTTGCTGCAGTTGATGGCTAACCAGGCCGCCATCGCTATCGAAGGCGCCCATCTGCGCCAGGCAGAAGCGCGCCGCCAGCGGCTGGACGAGGAACTGGCGGTGGGACGGCAGATCCAGCTCAGTATGCTGCCCAAAGCCTGCCCGTCGATCCCCGGCTGGGAGATCGTGGCCGTCTATCAAGCAGCGCGCACGGTGGGCGGCGACTTCTACGACTTCTTCGAACTGCCTGGCAACCGTGAGCGCCTGGGCATCCTGGTTGCCGACGTGGCTGACAAGGGGATACCCGCTGCGCTTTTCATGGCGCTCAGCCGCACGATTATTCGCACCACCGCCCTCAGTGGCCGCGGAGCGGCCGCAGCCCTGAAGCGCGCCAATCGCTTGATCCTGAACGACAGCGCCAGCGACCTTTTCCTGAGCGCCTTCTATGGCATTCTGGAGACCGAAACCGGCCGTTTCCTGTTTGCCAACGGCGGCCATAACCGGCCCCTGTGGTACAATGCATCCAAGGCAACGGTCAAGGAACTGCGCGCCAAGGGAATCATTCTGGGCGTCTTTGATGACATCACCATCGAAGAGCGGCGCATCCAGCTTGGCAGGGAGGACGTGCTGGTGCTCTACACCGACGGAGTCACCGAGGCACTGGATCGGGACGACGGCATGTTTGGAACCCAGCGGCTAATGGAAATCCTCCGAAGCAGCGCCGGCGGTTCGGCGCACACAATCGCCAACGAGATCGTCGACGCCTACAACCGTTTCACCGAAGAGGCTGAACAGTCAGATGACGTGACATTCGTCGTCATCAAGCGCAGCGGGGCGGAGAACCTTGAATGATGAACGATAAACGATGAATACCGAAGAGGAGGACACCTCATGACAATCACCCACCGCATCGCCCTGATCGGCTTCGGTACCGTCGGTCAGGGACTAGCCGAGATTCTCGTCGACAAAGGCGACAGTCTGGAGCAGCAGCACGGCGTCCGTTTCCAGATCGTCGCAGTCAGCGATCTGCTGAAAGGCAGTCTCTATCAGGCAACCGGTCTGGACGCAGCAGCCCTGCTGGAGGTGGTCCGGCGCACCGGCAAGCTGGAAGAATACCCTGTCAACCGCGGCCTGTTCACCGGCCTGGACAGCCTGGAGACCATCCGCCGCAGCAATGCCGACACGGTGGTCGAGATCAGTTGGACAGACGTACAGACGGGCCAGCCGGCCATCGATCACGTCAAGGCAGCATTCGAGAACGGCAAGAACGCGGTGCTGACCAACAAGGGACCGGTCGCGCTGGCATACCAGGAACTGGCCGGCCTGGCGGCCGCGCAGGGCGTCCAGTTTCGTTTCGAGGGCACGGTGATGAGCGGCACGCCGGCCATCCGCCTGGCCCAGCGCGCGTTGGCCGGCTGCACGATCAGCCAAATTCAGGGCATTCTCAACGGCACCACCAACTACATCCTGACGCAGATGGAAACCGGTCAAAGCTATGCCAGCGCGCTGGCTGAGGCGCAACGGCTGGGCTACGCAGAGGCCGACCCCACCGCAGACGTGGAGGGATGGGACGCGGCCGGCAAAGCTGTAATTCTGGCCAACGTGCTGATGGGCGGCGACTTGCAGGTTGCTGCCGTAGACCGCACCGGGATCAGCAAGCTAACGTTGGCCGACGTAGATGCAGCGCGGGCGGCCGGCGAACGCTGGAAATTGATCGCCAAGGTGTGGCACTCGGATGGAACCACCAAAGCCAGTGTAACCCCAACCCGTGTACCGCTGAGCCATCCACTGGCCGGCGTCGGCGGCGCCGTCAACGCTGTAACCTACACCACCGACCTGCTGGGCGACGTGACACTGGTCGGTCCCGGTGCGGGGCGAATGGAGACGGGGTATGCAGTGCTGGGGGATCTTTTAGAGATCGCGCGGGAATAGCCCCTTGTGGGCGCTCCGGGAACTCCCGAACGGGCACAGGGCTTTAACCTGCAATGGATTAGCAGCATCGGATAGACACCAGACCCTGTCGTACGGCAGATCAGCAAGAAAATGCGAGTCCTATGACACCACTCACTCACGCCGACCTCGAGATTCGCTTACTGAAACGCGAGCCGGCCGGCTATCCGGTCGAACTTTCGCTGGACAACCAGCGTATGTTCCGCGGCGGCTTCATCACCCCCGACATCGCGGACTGGACGCCGCGGCGGCTGGACGCTGAGGCAGGCCGCGAGCTATTCAACCTGCTGGTGCAGGACGACCTCGTGCGCAGCGCCTGGGATCTGATCCGCGGTGCGCGTCCGCAGCGCCGCATCCGGCTGAGCATCGACAGCAGCGCGCCGAATCTGTATGCAGTTCCCTGGGAACTCATGCAGGAAGTCGGCGAAGGCGGCATCGGCGTCAATCTGGCCGCGAGCGATGCGACCCCCTTCTCCCGCTATATCGCGCTGTCGCAGGAGTACGGCGAGCCGGTGCGCGCCTACCCGCTCAAGATCGTCGTCGCCGTGGCCAGCCCGGCCAACCTCAGCGACTACCCCGGAGGGTTGATGGAAATCGACCCTGATCAGGAGTATGACGCTTTGCAGGTAGCGGTCGATGGTCTGCCCGTTGAGTTGATCCGCATCCCCCAACCGTGTACGCTGGAGGCCATCGACGCCGCGCTGAGCAACGGTGCACACGTCCTGCACCTGATCGCGCACGGGGCGCTCAGCCGCCATGGCCGTGCAGTGATTCTGCTGGCCAATCGCAACAACCAGGTTCGCCACATCTACGCCGACGAGCACGCCGGCCTGCTGGCGCTGCACGCGCGCGACGCGGCTCAACGGCCCGATGCGCTGCGGCTGGTCTTCCTGGCAAGCTGCCAGAGCGCCACAGCTGACCCGACCGACGCCTTCCGCGCGTTTGCGCCGCGGCTGGTACAGGCCGGCGTGCCGGCCGTGTTGGCTATGCAAGACCTGGTGCCCATCAACACAGCGCGCGCCTTCACACAAGCCTTCTATCGCCAGCTTCTTCGGCACGGGGAAGTGGACCTGGCCAGCAACCAGGCGCGGGCCGCTCTGCTCTCCGGCCGGTGGCCGGCCGCCCATGTGCCTGTCCTGTTCATGCGCCTGACCGACGGCCAGTTGCTGGCGCCCAACCCGGCCCGCACAGCGTTGGAAAACATCCTGGCTGACCCGCGGTTCAGCTTCTTCGATCCGGCCAACGGCAAGTACATCCCGCTGCCGGTGGAAGCAGTCCACATCACCGGCCATCAGGACCTGAGCCAGTTTCAGGCCGCCGGCGGCGAGTCGACAGCATCCATCGACATCTGGAACGCCCTGGAAGAGGTCCTTGAACGACATACGCCTCACGATGGGCACGGCGACGGGCCGCGGGTGCTTGCGCTGCTGGGCGGCTATGGCAGCAACCGGGGGACACAGCTCAAGCGCATCGTCTGGAATACCGCCAGGATGTCGCTGAATCCAGGCGAAGCGGACTTCGTGCTGCCGGTGTACATCGATCTGGAGACGATGCCCAGCACCTCGCTGGCTTCCAACGATCTGATCGAAAAGCTCGTAGCCGAAAAGTTGGAGGCCATCTGGCCGGGCGCGGCGGCAGTGACGTCCGGTCTGCTGGCAGGCCGTGAGCCGCTGCTGCGCTTCGTTTTCAACACCGACGACAGCTTGCCGGAACGCGAGCAGGCCGCCTGGCTGAACCGGCTGCGCCAGTTTATCATCCAGCATCCACAGCACCAGTACGTCGTTGGGGCCAACCTGGAAACATTCGACGCACGTTGGTTTGCCGGGCTGGACCAGCACCTCCTCATCCTGCAGCCCATGTCACGCCGCCGCATCCGCCACTTCCTGCAACACCTACCTGCCAATGACCGCGGCGGACTGCCCCTACTGGAGCGCCTGGACCGCTTCGGCATCTACGACCTGGCCGCGGTGCCCTGGTTCATGGTGAAGCTGTTGTCCCACGCGCGCGACGGAACGTATCCTGAGTCGCGCACACAGATGCTGGGCAAGATCGTGGACGACGCCGTGGCCGGCACGGTTGACCGGATGACCCGCAGCAGCCAGACGCCGACCCTGAATCGCCAGGGGCTGCACAGCCATATTGACCAGATTTTGAACGCGCTGGCCTGGCGGTTGCAGACCGGGCGAGTGCGCGAGCTGTCGCTGGCCGACGCGTTTGCCATCATGAAAGCGGTGCGGGGCGACCGCGAGTACAGCCTGGAGCGAATGGTGGAGGCGCTGGTCGCCAACCGCCTCCTGACCACCTACGGCATCGACTCGCTGCGCTTTGCCTACGGCCGCATCCAGGCCTATTGCTGCGCACGAGAGATCATCGCCCGTCCCGACCGGGAAGAGTCGCTGGACGACATCACCTCGACCCTGGGACGCCTCTCCCGGTTGCACTGGTGGGAGGAAACGTTGGTGTTCAGCGCCGGTTTGTTGGCGGGAGACGCGGACGCCGTGGCCCCGTTTCTGGAGATCATGGTCTACGGCATGAACCTGCTGGAGAGCGAACGTACCTTCCTGGCCGCACGCTGTCTGTCGGAGGCGGCTAACCAGCCGCCTCCGGAGGAGATCGCCAGCCTCAACGACACCGTGACCGCGGCCCTGATCTGGCGATTGCAGAGCACCAACGAGCCTGACTCAGCCCAACGCAGCCGCGCGGCTGAGCTGCTCGGCCAGATCGCCAGTCCCAGAGCCGTCGAACAACTGGCCAAGACCGCTTACTACCAAACGCGACTCGACCGGCGCGGCGGCGCGGCTTACGACTACAGCAACGTGCGCATGGCTGCCATCATCGGCCTGCTGCGCATGGGCGAGACCGACCAGGAGGAGTTACTGGCCGGGATCGACCTGGTGCTGACGGAGCTGCTCTACCTCTGGCAAAGCCGCGACGTGCCGCTGCTGATTGAATGGCTGGACCAGGACGTTAACACCAGCGCCCAGGGCCTGGCAGCCATGGCCCTGGGCGACCTGCACATGCAACTGAAGCTCTCGCCCGAGGGGCAACCGGCGGCCCAGCAGGCCATCGATGCATTGGCCGACAAGTTTCTCCACGGCGAGATGGACGAGGCGACCCACTGGGCAGTTGCCTACGCGCTGGCAACCGTGGATCTGCCCACCGTGCGCCAGGCGGTGCTGATCCCGTTACTCAACAACCTGGACACACTGCTGCCGCCCGGCGCGAGAGGTTTGCAACAACTGAAGTGTCTGGCCTACCTGATCGGACTGGTGCGTTGGCAGAGCCCGGAAGCGCGCGCGTTCTTGCTGGAACGCTGCATTCGCGACGCGGCCGACCCTAATCTGATGGCGGTGGCTATCGACGCGCTGGCCCGCCTGGCCGACACCCGCGACCGGCTGCTGATGGAAGCAATCGCGCAGGGCGAGCCGCCGGCCGATGCGGCGCCCCACTTCGCCAGTTTCAGCGCACCCAACCAGCAATACCTGCGGCGCAAGGCCATCGACGCGCTGGCCAGTCTGGGCAACGAGGACAGCCTGGCAAACCTGCGCCAACGCCGGGGCGGCCCAGCCGGCTGGAACCAGGATCTGGAACAAGCGCTCTACCGCACCAGCGAGGAGATCTTCTGGCGGCAGTACCGCGACGACGGGCTGACACTGAGAGTAAGGTCATGAAAATTGTTCTTCAGCCCTTCAACGGAATCAACACGCTCCTGCAAGCGCTTGTCGATACACTTGGTCAAGCATGAGCACGTTACGTGCATGAATAAGCGGCGAGTTTCCGTTTAACTTGGGAGAGACGGGACGCGAGGCTGAATAGCCAGCCGACAGAAAGGAACACACCGATGGCCGATAAACTAGGGACATTGTTGACAAGTATCGATGGATTTCCGGCGGACGCTGCTGAGCAACTGGCCGGCCTGTGGATCACCACGGCCGAGGAGTTGATTGCCGCCGCGGAAGGTGATGGCGTCAGCGGGCTGGCTGAGTATCTGAACGCCACCCCCGACGAAACGGCGGCGCTGGTGGCGCAGGCACAGGCCGCCGTGCCTGACTTTGCGCCGGTGCGCGATGTGCTGGAGGTCTTCGGCACCGGCGCGCTGGACGAAATGGAGGGTGCGGATCCCGCCGACGAACCGCCCAGGGCGGCCCGCGTCGTGACGCCACCCAGCGTCAACCTGATCGCCAGAATGCCGGCGGTGCGCAACCAACGCAGCCGCGGCACCTGCGTCGCCCATGCCTGCGCCGGCGTGCGCGAGTTCCTGGAAGGCGAGGACAGCACAAGCGCCAATCTGTCGGAGCAGTTTCTCTACTGGGCGTGCAAGGATCGCGACAAATGGCCGGGCGAGGGAACGTGGATCAATATCGCCATGGACGTGCTGAAGGACACCGGCGTCTGTGTCGAGAAGGTCTGGCCGTACAACCCGGATAAGATCGCGGGCAACGAAGGCCAGGGTCCACCGCCCGAAGGGGCAGCCGAAGCAGCGGCTGACTACAAGGTCGAGGGCAGTGAAAAGCTCCAGCCGCGCTGGGTTGACACCCTCAAAAAGAAACTGGCTGAGGACAAACCGGTCGCCTTTTCCGTGCCGGTTTTCCGCTACTGGCTGACAGAACCGGCCAAACTGGACGGCAACATCCGGGTGCCGCTCTCATCTGACCCCAACATCGGCGGGCACGCGATGATCATGGTGGGCTACCAGGACGATACGGCGGTACCAGGCGGCGGCTATTTCATCGTGCGCAACAGTTGGGGCGAGGGCTGGGCCAGCGAGAGCGACCTGGCTGCCGGTTACGCGCGTCTGCCCTACAAGTACATCGCCGACAACGGCCGCTCGGCGTTCACCATTACTGGCGCCGCACCCAAGCCGGAACCAACGCCCGACACGCCCACCCCTGACCCGAAACCGGATCAGCCCAAGCCAGGCAACAACTCACTCATTGACTGGATCAGAAAGCTTCTGGGCGGCAAGCCACAGTAGCAGCTTCTGGAGACACACCATGAACCACAAATATGGCTTCCACGTCAACCGCACGGGCGACGACGTGCTGGAAGCTATCAAGCGCATCAAACCAGCGGTGATCAAGGCGCTGGACTCCAACGTCGGTTTCTGGACCCGGGTGCGCGCCGTCCACCCCGACGCGTTTCTGATCGGACGCATCGTCGCGGATCTGGCGGAGCAGGAGCGCTTCGCCGACAACCCCAGGGAGAACGGACGAGCGTTCGCCGATCGCATCCTGCGGCAGGAAGCTGCCAAGACGACCTTCCAGGGCAAGCCGCTGTTTGACGCCTGGGAGTCGTACAACGAGGTTTTCCCGGAGAGCGCCAGCCCGGACCGTAAGCGCAAATACGACGAATTCCAGGTCGCGTTCGGCGAGAAGATCAAAGCTGCCGGCTTCGAACCCATCGCCATGAACTTCGCGACCGGCAACATGCTGGGCAAGGATTTTGTGGACTATTTCCCCGGCACACTGGAGACCCACACCTATCTCGGCTTCCACGAGTACGACTGGCCGACCATGTGGCGGCTGCACAAGGAAAACATCGAAGAGAAGAACGAGGGCGGCATGTGGCTCACCCTGCGCTACCGCCGTGTCATGACCGATGTACGCCGGGTCTATGGGAACCAGCACCGGGTAATCATCACCGAATGCGGCATGACGCAGGGCGTGGTCGGTCGAAACGACGTCGGCTGGCTGGCCGATCCTGAGGTATCCGAGGACGACTACTGGAAGTCGCTGCTGTGGTACAACGAGCACCTGATGGAGGACGACTTCGTGGATGCCGCGCTGCTGTTTGTGGTCGGCGCTTCGGGCGGCTGGCCGAAATGGGAGAGCTTCGAGCACCTCGGCGGCATCATCGACCGGCTGGCAACCTTGCAGACTCAGGAGCCAGTTCCGACGCCAACACCGATCCCCGATCCCGATCCAACGCCAGACCCTGAACCGGCCGAAACTTTGGAGCAGGCGCTGCTGGCAGAAGCCCAGCGCCGCCAGGTGATCGAATTCAACCCCAACGCGGCTTTGCAGAAGCAGATTTTCGCCGCCGGGTTTGTACCCAATTCACCTGAGTTCGAACTGTCCCATGAAGGCATTGCTTACGTCGCCCAGCGCGCCGAAAACCTGGAAACAGGAGAGGTGCGGGTCTACTATGTGCCGGTTGGTGACTGGGGCAACATCGCCTACGAAAGCCCATCAACAACCGGCGAAGCGCTGGTTTGACGCCCAATCCCGTCGACGCCGAACCGACCGAACTGTGATTGGCAACTATCCACAAAGAAGGAGCAACTTCATGCCACCGGAGATCTATGACAAAGAGGGTAATCGCCGCGATATGGCCTGGCTGCACAGCAAATTTGGCAACGTGCAGTTTTTGGATGCCGGCGCGGGGCGCAAGTTCAAACTCGTACGGTTGGATGAAACTGAGGGACCTGCCACACTCAAGGTACGGGTAATCGACGAACAAGGACTCGCCAAATCGAGCCAGCCGGTAGCCAACAGTTGGCCCGACAACTCGCTTCCCGACCTGCGGAATCAGGGCCTCAAGACCCTGTGGAAAGACCGCGCTGTCAACCAGTCCACCGACGGCGCCGGATTTACCGGTTTCGGCCTGGGCACCGGCTCCTACATTCGGGACCTGGCTCAAGGCGGTCCACACACCGTCTGGGTTCTAAGTCCGTCCCTGCCCAGCGATGGAATGTCTGGAATCGGCATGCTGGGCGGCACCAACCATATCGGACCACTCTTCCTCACCTTCCAGATAAGTGACGAAGGCGGTGACCCCGGCACCGGTGGCGATCCGGGCGGTGGCGACCCCAATCCGACCTACGAGGCATTGATGGAGAAACTGGACGCCATCCATGCCGACCTGCGTTTGCTGATAGAGTCTTTGGGGACGCCCGAGTCATAGTCCCGGGCATAACTGCTCAGGCCAAGACTTCGGAAGTCGCCGACTCGATGAGAAAGCGCCCCTTTCACAGGACATTGTACCTTTCTGAGGTTTGCAGCGACTTCCGAAGTCGCCGTGCCGGCAGGTTGAGTAGTTTCTTACGGGCAACTGACCGAAAGGCGGGGCAATCTGGTAACATACTGGCCAGATTGCCCCGCAGCTCTGACTTAACCGGATATTGGACGCCGCCTCTGCTTCGAAAATAAAGCTTCGCTCGGGCCGGTCTCCGACCGAGTCCCGCTCATTTTCATTGATCGGAGTGCCGGGTCCGCCCGTCCGGGCGGCTGTCTTGATTCTCGCGTAGGGAATCCTTGACAAAGGAGATCGGCCCGGCTATCCTGTTGCCCATGAACGAACAAAGTATCCGCGTCTTGCTGGGGATGGTGGCCGACGGACGGGTGTCCATCGACGCCGCGGTGGATGACCTGCGAGCGCTGCCCTTCGAAGACATGGGGTTCGCGACGCTGGACCATCACCGCGGGCTGCGTTGGGGTTTCCCCGAAGTTGTCTTTTGCCCTGGCAAGACAGCGGAGCAGGTCGCCCTGATCTGCAATCGGCTGGCGGAGCGCAGCGCGCAGGTGCTGGCAACCCGCGCCACGCCGGCCCAGTACGAAGCGGCTCAAGCGCTGACACCCGATTTGCAATATCACAGCCTGGCGCGGGCAATTTGGCTGGATCGCAATCCACAACGAGCACGTAAACCAGGGGTCGTTCTGTGCGCCGCGGGCACCAGCGACCTGCCGGTGGCCGAGGAAGCCGCGCTGACCGCCGACCTGATGGGCCATGCCGTTACCCGCGTTTACGATGTCGGCGTAGCCGGGCTGCACCGGCTGACGCCGCATGTGGCAACGCTGCAAGGCGCGAACGTCGTTATCGCGGTGGCGGGTATGGAGGGTGCGCTGGCCAGCGTGCTGGGTGGACTGGTGCGCTGTCCGGTGATCGCCGTACCTACTTCAGTCGGCTACGGCGCCAGCTTCGGCGGGCTGGCAGCCTTGCTGGCCATGCTCAACAGCTGCGCGACCGGCGTTGCCGTGGTCAACATTGACAACGGATACGGAGCCGGGCATCTGGCGGCGGTCATCAACGACCAGTCGCAGCAAGCAGAGCCTCCCGCGGGGGAAAGAAACGAATGACTCCTGAGTTGAACGAGAAGCTGGTCAACCTGCGGCAGATCATCCGCAGTTGCGACTCGGTGCTGGTGGCTTACTCCGGCGGCGTGGACAGCGCGCTGGTGATGGTCATCGCCCACCAGGAGCTGCAAGCGCGCGCGCTGGCCTGCATCGGCGTATCACCCAGCTATCCGACGCGCGAGATGCGCGCCGCGATCGACCTGGCCGAACAACTGGCGGTTCCATATCGCCTGATCGACACCGAGGAACACCTGGACCCGAACTACGCCGCCAATCCGCTCGACCGCTGCTACTTCTGCAAGACCGAGCTGCACGATCGCCTGCAAGTTGTTGCTATCACTGAGGGCTGGTCCGCGGTGTTGGATGGCAACAACGCCAGCGATGTGGGCGATTTTCGACCGGGGATGACAGCCGCCCGCGAGCACAACGTCCGCTCGCCGCTGCTGGAGGCAGGGATCACCAAGGAGGAAGTGCGTGCGTTGGCCCGCCAGTTGGACCTGCCTGTGTGGGACAAACCCGCCATGGCGTGCCTTTCGTCGCGTGTCCCCCACGGCACTGCCATCACCCCGGCCCTGCTGCGCCAGATAGAGACGGCCGAGGACTGTCTGGTTGCGCTGGGATTCACGCAGTTCCGTGTCCGCCATCACGATGAGATCGCTCGCATCGAGCTACCGCTGGCAGACCTGGCTCGGGCAGCCAGTCTGCACAGCGAAATCACCACGGGTGTCCTGGCCGCCGGTTATCGTTATGTCACGCTGGATTTAGCTGGTTTTCGCAGCGGATCGTTGAACGGTACGAACGGACACTCCGCAACTGCGATCCCGCTGCTGGAGCTGTGAGCGGTTCCCAGTGGTCGGTGCTCGACAAGCCAGCCTGAGAACGCGGTCAGAACGTTCAACAACGCTTGCCCACTCCCCAACTTATCGAATAGCCGTCGTCACTGCTAAGCCCTCACTGTAGCGTCACTCCCGCGGAGGCGTCACTCCCGCGGAAGCGGGAGTCTAGCGCCTGTGAAGACTTGGATTCCCGCCTCCGCGGGAATGACAGGTGAGCAGTTACTAGCCGTCAACCATTGACCAATAACCATTTTACCATTGACTATGATCGCCTATCTTGATCTCCCGGCCGGCCTTTCCGGCGACATGTTTCTTGGCTGTCTGGTAGATGCTGGCCTGTCGCTTGAAGACCTAAAGGTGGCGCTGGCAACGTTGTCCATGCCTGACGGCTCGTGGTCGCTGCGCGCTGAGACCGTGATGCGTGGCCCGATGCGCGCGACATTGGTCTCGGTCGAGATTAGCGAGGATGCGTCACATCGCAGCCTCAGCGATATCCGCCAATTGATCGAAAGCTCGCGCCTGCCGATGTGGGTGCAGGCCCATGCCATCGCAACCTTCGCCCGCCTGGCAACCGCCGAAGCGCGCATCCACGGGGTGCCGGTAGAGAAGGTGCATTTCCACGAGGTCGGCGCGCTGGATGCGATTGTCGATGTCGTCGGCGCGGCAATGGGGCTGTATGCACTGGGCATCACCACGCTTTACGCCTCCCCTGTGCCGCTTTCCCATGGTTGGACAGACAGCGCGCACGGCAAGATACCCCTGCCCGCGCCGGCCACGCTGGAACTGCTGGCTGCGGCCGGCGCGCCCACGGTTCCCGGCCCCGGTCCTGGCGAGTTGGTGACGCCTACCGGCGCGGCCCTGCTGGCCCAGTTCGCCACCTTCGTTCAGCCAGCCATGAAACTGGCGCGCATCGGCACCGGAGCCGGCCTGCGCGACCCGGCCTGGCCCAATGTCGCCCGGCTGTGGCTTGGCGAGGACGGTGACGAAGGCGGGTTCGTGGAGATCGAGACCAACATCGACGACATGAACCCGGAGTTGTACATGGCGGTGAGCCAGCGCCTGTTCGCGGCAGGAGCAAAGGATGTCTGGTTGACCCCAATCCAGATGAAGAAGGGACGGCCGGGCGTGCTGCTCAGCGTGCTCGCGCCGGCCAGTCTGGAAGCGTCCATGGCAGAATCGATTCTGCGCGAGACGTCGACTCTGGGAGTGCGCGTTCACGCGGTACACCGCCACGAAGCAGAACGGGAGTTCCGCTCGGTGCAGACAGCATATGGCCCAATCACCGTAAAGTTGAAGCGGCTGGAGGGCGCGGTCGTGGCCGCCATGCCGGAGTTCGACGACTGTCAGCGCGCTGCTGATGAGCAAAATGTCCCCGTGCGCACAGTCTACGAGACAGCGCTGGCGGCCGGGCAAGCGCTGCTCACCCCGCCTTGATCCTCCCTTCTCCAAGTCCCAATCCGATCCTCTGCTGTTCCTGCTGGCGCGGGAATCCAATCTCCGCACTCCGGACACTCACCTTCTACTAAGAAACTGGGTTATGTCACTGGCGCTGCGCCGTGAATGGGTCTTACGCACAACACTCAGTCCAGCGAGCCGCCAATGAAGAATCTCGACTCGCACGGGCCGAGAGATGCTTCATTAGCGGTGGCTGCTCGTGCGTGTTGGCCGCTGGACCCATTCAGCATGACAGCGCGATGCCAGGTTTCTCACGCTATCCAAAAGGCGCCGCGGTACCTTATGAATCTCAGGGTGACGGCTACGGCGCCAGCCAGTTGGCGACGAACGCAACCATGTCCGCATACCTTGCCTGCTCCAGATCGAACCACCGGATGCGCGGGTCGTCGAGACGGAACCAGATGTATTGCTGGCGAACGAAGCGGCGCGTTTGGCGCTTGATCTCTTCGACCGCCTCCTCCAAAGACAGCTCGCCGTGCAGGTATTGGATCATCTGGCGGTAGCCCAGGCCGGTCAGCGCGGGCAACTCCGGCCCAAAGCCTGCTACCAGCAGTGACTCTACCTCCGCCAGCAGCCCGCGCGCCATCATCTCATCCACCCGCCGGTCGATCCGCTCGAACAGGGCCGCGCGCGGACGGGTCAGCCCGATGCGCAGAATCCGCCATGGCGGCGGTGTGGCGCGCTGCAAAACGCTGATCGGCTGGCCGGTCACAAGACAGACCTCCAGCGCACGCACGACCCGACGCACATTGCGATAGTCGATGCGCGCCGCAGCGTCGGGGTCCAGTGCGGCCAGGCGGGCGTGCAGCGCCTCGGCGCCATTGGCTGCCACATACGCGTCCAGTTCTTCCCGCAACGCCAGGTTGGGCGGCACCTCTGGAATGCCCAGGCCATCCAACACCGAACGGACATACAACCCGGTGCCTCCGGCGAGGATCGGCGTGCGGCCGCGGCGGTGGATGTCGTCCACGGCCGCGAACGCCAGCCGCTGGTACTCTGCCAGGGTTAGAATCTGGTCGGGCGCCACCACGTCGATGAGGTGATGGGCTACATCCGACCGCTCAGCCAGCCCGATCTTGTCGGTCCCGATGTCCAGCCCGCGATAGATCTGCCGGCTGTCGGCAGAAATGATCTCACCGTCGAACTGGCGGGCAAGCTGCAAAGAAATCGCCGTCTTGCCCACGGCGGTGGGACCCAAGACGGCGATCAGAGGAGGGTCGGTCATGATGGCGAAAGAGATGCCAACTTTCCGAAAAGTTGGCATCTCTGGTTAGCGCGTTACGACCGCGGGCTCACCGAGGCGCTTAACTGGCCTGGCGTGATGGTGATGTCCTCGACGTACCACTGGCTAAACTGCTGGCCCAGCGCCTGGTTCACGAAACCAGGTATCTGGGTCGTGGCCAGGTTGCGGGGGCTGATGCTGTCAGCGACGAAGGTCGCGACGCCGTTGGTGACGTCGAAGTGACCTTCCACGGTCACATTGCGCATCGAGATAAAGCCGTACTTCAGACTCTCAAAGAAGACCGTCATGGTGTCGTTGCCAAAGGTGACATCCAGGCCAGTGATCGTCAGTCCGGGCACGCCACCGCTGGCTGCCATCTCCTCGATCTCAGCCTCGGTGATGACGATGGTTTTCGGCCATTCCGGCGTGGCTGTGGCCACAGCGGCCGCGCGCGTCGGAACAGATGTTGCAGTGGGCGGAACACGGGTCGGCGTGCTGGTAGCCGCGGCTTGTGTGGGTGTTGCAGTGGGCGGGACAGCGGTGGCGGTGGGCGCCTCGGTGGGCGTTTCTGTCGGGACAGCGGTGGCAGTCGGCGCCTCGGTAGGTGTGTCGGTCGGCGCTGGGACAGCAGTCGGCTCTTCGGTAGGCGCAACAGTAGGCTCGACCACTGCTTCGGGGGCCTGCGCGACAACGGTTGCGGCTGGGGCCGGATTGGCTGGCTGAGCCGGCTGGCTCGCACCACTGTAGATGTAAAACAGGGGCGGCAATGGCATTGACGTGCAGGCTGACAACAACAGAGCCAGCACCAACAGTAACGCCACCACTCGCAGATTACGGGTTCGATTCTTCATGGGTGTTACCTCACACGGCATTCTTGATATGGTTGATCTCGATCAGATCCCCTTGCGGCGACAACGAGACCGCAACGACGTCGATTCTCACTGGACCGTCCCAGCCGGACTGCATGTAATAAGCCTCGGTCAGGGTCTGCAACTGAGCCTGCTTGCGCGGCGTCACCGATTCCTCTGCGGTTCCGAACCGCCGGCCGCGACGCGTGCGCACCTCAACAATCACCAAACACTCACCGTCCTGCGCCACCAGGTCAATCTCACCGCGGCGGCCGTAGCGCCAGTTGCGCTCCAGTATCTGGTAGCCGTAGGCGGACAGTTTCTGTGCAGCCAACTGCTCGCCTGCCTGCCCCAGCCGTCGCCGCTGGTCAGTCACAGCCGCTCCCATCCACATCGGGAAAGAGCGCCATCTGCCAGCCGCGCACCGGCTGAAAGGAGGTACGGTGAATGGGACACGGCCCCAGCATCCGTAGTTGGCGGCTGTGTTCGGGTGTGCCGTACCCCTTGTGGCGGGCAAACCCATAGCCAGGCCAGGTCTGTTCGGCGGCCACCATCAACCGGTCGCGAGTCACCTTGGCCAGGATGGACGCGGCAGCGATGGAAAGCACCAGGCTATCGCCGCGGGTGATCGACTGTTGCGCCACGAGCAAGGCGGGCAGGCGCACGTGGTCGATGAGCAGATGCTGCGGCTGGCAGGCGAGTCCGGCGATAGCCCGCTGCATAGCCAGCCGGGTGGCAGGCAGGATGCCCACGGTGTCTATCTCGGCTGCGCTGGCCTGACCGGTAGCCCAGCCGGCAACCTGCGTCGTGATCTCCACATAGAGCTGTTCCCGTTGTCTGGCCGAGAGCTGCTTGGAGTCGTTGACCTCTGCCAGCGCCTCTGCGATGCCGGCAGTGTCCGGCAGAACCGCCGCGCCGGCTACCACAGGACCGGCCCAGGCGCCGCGGCCAGCTTCATCAATACCGGCTACGCACTGCAAGCCCGCTTGCCAGAGAGATCGCTCGTAGTCCAGAGTTGGTCGTTGACTCACCGGCATGGAACTCTAGGAGACTGTTGAAAAGTCGCCCACACAGACTTCGGAAGTCTTTTCGTAACTACTCAGCCTTCACTGTTGCGTCACTCCCGCGGAGACGGGAGTCTGGCGCCTGTGAAGATGTGGATTCCCGCCTCCGCGGGAATGACGGGTAAGCAGTTTCGTGTTTTCAAATATCTTCAAAATAGTGCTCTGGACGTCCAGTACAGACTTGTGTGCCAGAAATAAACAAGGCGCAGGGTTTGCCCCTGCGCCTGGCCCATAGCGAGGGGCCTGATGGCTCTATTTGCTGACTTCCTTCAGACGGGCTGCCTTGCCGGTGCGTCCTCGCAAGAAGTAAAGCTTGGAACGCCGCACTTTGTTGTGGCGCAACACCTCGACCTTCTCGACACGCGGCGAGTGTAGCAAAAACGTACGCTCGACGCCGATGCCATGGGAGGCCACGCGTCGGACGGTGAAGCTGGAACCGGCGGTCTTGTTGCTGCCGGACACGCGGATCACCACGCCTTGAAAGACCTGAACACGCTCACGGCTGCCTTCGACAATACGGGCATGCACGCGCACAGTGTCACCGATCCGCAGATCAGGAATGTTAGGGTGCGCGTCGGGCTGTAGGGATTGAAGCAAAGGATGTTGCATCATCATACCTTTCTGTCATTTTCTTTTTCTGCTATTTTCTCGGCCCCCGCGCATCAGCTCTCGACCGGGGAACGTAGACTACTTTGCTATACCAGCAAGCGCAGAGTATAGCACACGCACTGGTGGCAAGCAAATTCACAGGCCCTGTTCCAGGCGTTCAGGCAGCCCCGGATCAGACTCAAGACGCTCTAAAAACTTCAGATCATCGCCGGTTAGCCAGGCCAGCTCCAACATATCGGGCCGCCGTTGGCGAGTCCGCAACAGAGCCTGCTGCCGCCGCCACTGTTCGACGTTGCTGTGGTGGCCCGAGACCAGCACGTCAGGAATGCGCCAGCCGCGGAAATCAGGCGGGCGGGTGTAGTGCGGATATTCCAACAGACCGGTGGCGTGGGAATCCTCGTCCGCGCCGCGCTCCTGGCCCAGCGCGCCGGGCAGCAGACGTGTCACCGCGTCGACGATCAACATAGCCGCGATCTCGCCGCCGGAGAGCACAAAGTCGCCGACGCTGATCTCGTCGCTGCACAGGTGGCGGCGCACCCGCTCGTCGACTCCCTCATAGCGGCCGCAGATCAGCGCAACGCGCGGATGTTCGGCCAGTTCCCAGGCCACACGCTGCGTGAAACGCCGGCCCTGCGGTGTCAAGAGGATAATCGGTGTCGCTTGGTCGATGGGTTCGACGTCCGCCTGCCGTTGCGGCAGATCCAGCGCCGTTTCGACAGCCCGGAAGATGGGATCGGGCTTCATCACCATCCCGCCGCCACCGCCGTAGGGATAGTCGTCGGTTACTGCGTGCTTGCCTTCGGCGTAGTCGCGTATATTGTGCAGCGCGACGGAGACGATGCCCGCGTCGCGCGCCCGCTTAACGATGCTGTCGTCCAGCGGGCCGACAAACATGGCAGGGAAGAGGGTAAAGATGTCGAAATGCATGGTGTGCTCCTCGCTCGGTTTATACCCCAGTTCGCTGTTTGTGGGCAAGTCGGCAGGTAGCACCCAGAACAAACCAGCCGCCCCTTGCCGGCTGTGGCAAGAGGCGGCTGGCGTATTAGAAAATCCCGCCCAGGTATTGGCTTGCAGTCAGCCGGATACCAATGCTTCGCCACGCTCAATGTCATGCATCTGGACAGCTAAGTATTCGGGGATTATACCGGATTGGTTGCCTTGCGGTACAGGCCGTAGCCAATCAGGCCAACAGCCAGCAAGCCAGCGATAATCCAGGTGGGCAGGCCTGTCTGCTCGCCTGGCCCGGCCGCGAGATCGCTGACGGTGACGGCTGTCGGGGTAATGGTGATCCCGGTGTCGATGTCGCCGCACCAGCACTTGGCTGCCGTGCCGGCCGTGAACTCGGCGATCATGTCATCGACGCTGTTGCAGGTCACGGCCTGGCCGCCCGCCGCGGACTGCGTCCAACCGAAGCAGCCAGGGATCTCGACCATGCCGTTGCCGTCAGGGTCGGCGCACGGCAGAGTCAGGGTCGGCATGTTGTAGTAGGTGACGCCGTCGGTTTTCTGCAAATCGCCACAGGTGTCGCCGTCGTTGTCGCGGTACGGACCAACGCCGCTGGTGCCGTTGAAAGGATTGCCAGCATCCTCGATGGGCTGAAGGATCTGGGCGTTGCAGTTATCGTTGCCAGGGATCGGATTGCCATTGGTGGAAACAATAGGAACGAGGTCATAGCGCCAACTGGCGTTGGGCTGCATCTGCGCCTGCAGATTGACGGTGATGGTGTCAGCCTCGGAATCGCAGACCACGTCTGGGCTGGAGGGTAGGACAACAAAGGTGTGAACGTCGAGGTCGTCGGCTGTGCAGTTCAAGCCGACGGGCAGGCACTGCTGGGCATGAGCGTGACCGGCGGGCAATGCCAACACCAGCAGCAACGCTGCCAGGACAACCAGGACTGCAACCAAGACTCGATTGCCGGAGATAGGAGTGTTGATAGCCATAAATACGAAGTAACCTCCTTCTATTCGCTGCCACCTGACGGACAGCACTGAAGATGATGACCGTGGTCCAATGGTACCATTGAGCGCAACAAAAGTATATCAGAAACAGTCCAGCAACGCAAGGAAAAATCGATCTAGAATTTTAGAATCCCACAATTCAGGTGCATTGATGGCGCAAGTGCCATTACCCAAACTGCGATCCATCCGGTCATCGTGAGTAAACCCACGCAAATCAGTGTCAGCACTGTCGATCAGGCGAGCCAAGGTCGTTTCAGCGCTGCAGTTGCGAATCTGGCGGGTTGCCAGTATACTCGTCCCCGAACAAACCGTGCGATCCGCTGGCTGACGGCGGCAAATTTCATCGTAACTGCTCAGCTTTCACTGTTGTGTCACTCCCGCGAAGGCGGGAGTCTAGAGCTTGTGAAGACGTAGATTCCCGCCTCCGCGGGAATGACGGCGAGTAGTTTCATTTCATCAAGCAAAAAGGAGACCTACACCTATGGGACCAGTTGAATATATGGTTATCGAGTTTGCTGGTAACCAGTTCAGCGGTGATATCGTTCCGGCTTTGAACGAACTGACTGACAACGGAATCATCCGCATCATCGATCTGCTCTTCGTCAAGAAGGACAGCGAGGGCAACGTGACATTGTACGAGTTGGAGGAGATCGGCGATGACGCAGCCGCTGCGTTCGACAACCTGGACGGCGAGATCGACAACCTGCTCAACGAGGAAGACGGCATGATCGTGGCCGAGAAGCTGGAACCAAACAGTTCGGCAGGCATTTGGGTGTTCGAGCATGTCTGGGCGACGCGGCTACGGGATGCGATCGTCGCCTCCAACGGACGTGTGGTGGACAACGCTCGCATTCCGGCCCCTGTAGTTCAAGCGGCGTTGGAAGCGGTTGGTATTTCGGACGAATAAGCAACAGACACTGCTAAAGGAGATTCTACTCATGCGACGACGAGGACCAGTAGTAGTTGGACGCCGCGGCCCCGGACTGGTGGGCACCATGGCACGCACGGCAGTGATTGCTGGCACGGCCACCGCCACTTCCAAAGCTGTCAGCGGCGCTATGAGCGGCGGCCAGCAGCAGCAACAGGCCGCTGCCCAGCAGCAGGCAATGGCCCAACAGCAGGCAGAGCTAGCGGCACAGCAAGGATACATCGCCGGCCAGCAGGACGCCATGGCACAGCAAGCGGCCATCCAGGCGCCGGTCGAACCTGCCGGCAGCAGCTTCGACGAACAGTTGGTGCAGATCCAGAAACTGTCGGCTTTGAAAGACCAGGGGCTGCTCACAGATGAGGAGTTTGCCGCAAAGAAGGCACAGATTCTCGGAATCTGATTGGAGTAATGTTGTAAGACAAATGGGTTGGTCCAGCGAGCCAGCCTGTTCTCATGGCTTTCCGGACAGCGAATGGCATTTAGCCATTCGCTGTCCGACTATCCAAGACAGGATGCTAGAATGTTTAAATCACTCCGCCGGATGCTCGTCATCTACCGACCTTATCGCGGCAAGTTGATTATTTCGCAGGTATTCCTGTTCATATCCGCCATCGCCAGCCTCGCCTCGGCAACATTGCAGCAGCGCCTGATTAACCAAGGTATCGAGGCGGGCAACGAACGGGTCATCATAGCCACAAGCATGTGGATGGTCCTGCTGGCTGTCGTTGCAGGACTGGCCATGGCTGGTACCGCGTACTACGCCGTCTTCTTCTCGCAGGGAACCGGTTATTATGTACGCAACGCTCTCTACCGCAAGATCCAGACCTTCTCCTTCGCCAACTTCGACCAGTTCCGCACAGGCAACCTGCTTGTGCGTCTCAACGCGGACGTGCAGAACGTCATCAACGCTGTGCTCTACACCGTGATGTTGCTGCTCTATGCCCCGTTTATGTTAGTCATCGCCTTCATACTGGCGTTTCGAGACACGCCCAGCCTGGTATGGATGTTGCTGGTGGTCGCCATCGTGGTGCTGGCGCTGATGGCACTGATCATCCCGCGGGTGTTCAAGGCGTATGATGACCGCCAGAATCAGCTGGATGACGTTAACAACACCATGCAGGAGAACCTTACCGGTATCCGCGTCGTCAAGGCCTTTGTGCGCGAGCGGTTGGAGATCGAGAAGTTCGGCCAACGAGCGGCAGCGCTGCGCAAGCCTGCTTTCGCAGCCGCGTTTCTGGTAGCGTTCCTGAATCCGCTGCTGCAAGGGATCGGCCAGATTGCTCGCGCGCTGGCGATATGGGTAGGCGGCGAACAGGTGTTGTCCGCTACGCTCAACATCGGCGAGTTGATTACCTTTACGCAATATCTCGCGTTGGTGATAACGCCGTTGGCGTTGATGGCAATCGTCGTTCCGTTCGTCCTGCGCGGCGAAACCTCCGCCGAGCGTCTATTTGAAGTTTACGATGCCGAGCCGACGGTGCAGGACAAGCCCGATGCCGTGCCACTGCCGCTGGAGCAGGTCAAGGGCCAAGTCACGTTCGAAAACGTCACCTTTGCCTTTCGCCGCCCCGACGGCCAGCTCGATCCGCCCGCTCTTAAAAACATCAATCTGACAGTAGAGCCGGGCCAGCGAATCGGCATCCTCGGCGCGACCGGCGCGGGCAAGTCGGCGCTGGTCAACCTCATTCCCCGCTTTTACGACGTGCAGGAAGGCCGTATCACCATCGACGGCATTGACGTGCGCGACGTCCGTCAGGACGATCTGCGACAGGTCGTCGGCATCGCGCTGCAGGAAGCTCTGCTCTTTCAGGGCAAGATACGATTCAACCTGAAGTTTGGCAGCCCAGACGCAGACGATGCAGTAATGGAGAACGGCGCCAGGGCCGCCGACGCCCATGGTTTCATCACCAATCTGCCGGAGAAATGGGACGCGCCGGTTGCCCGGCGCGGCTACAACTTTTCCGGCGGCCAGCGACAGCGCCTTTCCATGGCTCGCACGCTGACCGGGCAACCGCGGATCGTCATTCTGGACGACAGCACCAGCGCGCTGGATGTGGCAACGGAAAGCCGGGTACAGAGCAACATTCCCGCCTTCAGCCAGGGAGCTACAACGATCTACGTCGCCCAACGCATCAGCGCCGTCATTGACCTGGACAATATCGTCCTGATGCAATACGGCGAGATCGTTGACATGGGCAACCACGAGGAGCTTATGCAGCGCAGCCAGTTGTACCAGGAGATCTACGAGTCCCAGCTTGGCGCCGGAATGATGTCCGCGAGGGAGGTGGCGTAATGACCGCAAGCACAGCAAGCGCAAGCAAGAGTACGGTCAACGTCCCGGCGCCGGAGCGCAAGAGCGACCTTTTGCCGGTCCTGGGGCGCATCATGGAATATATGTCGGGCGGCCAGGCACGCGGCCGGTTCCTTCTGGCAGTCTTCCTGCGTTCCGTGGGCCTCATCGGGCTGATTCTGATGCCGTGGCTGACCGGTCAGGCCATCAACGTGGCGACAGCCGGTGGTTCCGGCAGCGAGCTAGCCATGTGGTGCATCGCAGCACTGGTTGCGGGCGCGTTCTACCTCGCTCTTTCCACAGTAGCCGAGCGCCAGTTCGCCGATCTGGCCACCCGAGCGCTGGAAAATCTGCAAACCAACCTGTTCAACCACATACAGACACTGTCGTTGAGCTTCTTCGACCGTCAGCCAATCGGTGAGCTGCTGAGCCGCGTCACCAACGACTCCGAGGCTGTCGCCCGCTTCTATGAGACCGCGGCCAGCCAGATCATCCGCGCGATCATCCAGATCGTGCTGGTTCTCTTCGTCATGCTGGTGATAAGTCCCGAGCTAACCGTGGCGGCCATGGTCGTGGTGCCGTTCATGCTTATTCTCACCTTTGCAGTCGAGCGCATCTCATCGCCAGCCTTCGCCAAGATGCAGGAAGAGATGGGTAAAATCAGCGGTTTCCAAGAGGAATCCATCTCCGGCCACAAGGTTGTTACCAGCAATCGACGACAGGAGTGGGCCGGTGACGTCAACGACGAGCTGGCCGGCAGCGTCTTCGATGTTGGATCGCAGGCCTTTTTCACCTCGCTGTTGCAGTTCCCCCTGACCACGTCGCTGATCATGGTCATGACGGTAATCGTGCTCTTTGTGGGCGCGTTGCTGGTGCTGGACGGCCAGACGACCCTGGGTGTGGTGATCGCCTTCTCCGGCTACGCGGCGCTGCTGGGCAGCCCGCTGTCCGACATCGCCAACCTGAGCAGCACGACTCTCAACGCGGTGGCCGGCGGCCGACGCGTCTTCAGCGTGCTGGACGAGCAGCCGACCGTCGTTGATGCACCCGACGCTGTGCCCTACGAGTTCAAGGGCGGCGACGTCGTATTCGACAACGTAGACTTCAGCTACGTGCCGGGCCGCAAGATTCTGAAGCAGAATACCTTCCACGCCGAGCCGGGCATGAAGATCGGCCTCGTCGGTCCGACAGGCGCTGGCAAGTCTACCATCATCAACATCCTGACCCGCTATTACGACACCGACAGCGGCCGCATTCTCATCGACGGCCAGGATCTACGCTCCCTGACCCAGGAAAGCCTGCGCGAGCAGATCGGCGTGGTGCTGCAAGAGGCGTTCCTCTTTACCGACACGGTGATGAACAATCTGCTCTATGCTCGGGCGGATGCAACCAAAGAGGACTGCATCGAAGCGGCCAAGCGCGCCAACGCCCACGAGTTCATCACCAACCTGCCGCAAGGCTACGACACCATGATGACCGAGCGAGGCGCCAACCTCAGCCAGGGCCAGCGCCAGATGATCACCATCGCCCGAGCCATGGTTGCCAATCCCAAGCTGTTGGTCCTCGACGAGGCGACCAGTAACGTGGACACCCGCACGGAGAAGCTGATCCAGGAAGGCATCATGGCGCTGTCCGAGGGCAAGACCAGCTTTGTCATTGCCCACCGACTCAGCACCGTGCGCGACTCGGCCATCATCCTGGTACTAAACGCCGGCGAAATCGTCGAAAGCGGCAGCCACGACGAGTTGATGGCGCAAAAAGGCTTCTATTACACACTCTACATGAGCCAGTTTAAGGGCAAAGCGCCGGGCGGCGCAGAGTCCGGCACTGCGGATTTCATAAGCACATGACTCAAGACATACCACAATCCCCCGCCCCGGACCAACCGACGGCCGACAACCGTTCAGTCACCGATCGTTTTCTGTCCTCAGACGGCCGCATGAGCCGCTCGGATCGCTGGGTTGAGTTTCTGTCGGCTGTGCTGCTGGCGCTGGCAACCATCGCCACAGCCTGGTCGGCCTACCAATCGACCCTGTATGGCGGCGATGAGGCGGCTGCGCGCGGGGCATCCAACGCAGCCACAGTCAAGTCGGCGCATTATGCCGGTGAAGCGGTGCAAATCCGCGGTTTCCACGCCATCCTTTTTGTGGAATGGGCAGCAGCCGTCAGCCAGGAAAACCAAGAGCTGGAAGATTTCCTCTACCAACGTTTTCCGCCAGCGCTGAAGACCGCCTCCGACGCCTGGATCGCGACAAAGCCGCTTGTCAACCCGGACGCTCCTTCGTCGCCGTTCGTAATGTCCGAGTATGTGCTGGAAGAAGACGATCTGGCCGAGCAATGGCAGGCAACTGCCGAGGCTGAACTGGCCAAGGCCAACCAGGCCGATGAAACGTCCGACCGCTACGTATTGCTGACTGTGTTGTTCGCGTCGGTGCTGTTCTTCGGTGGCATCGCAGGCAAGTTTCAGTCCCAGATCATCGATATGGCAATGTTGGTCATCGGCAGCATTATCTTCCTCGCCGGACTGGGAATCCTGCTGACTTTCCCGATGCAGTGATCGGTGTATCGCACATTACCAATATCCAGTTGCCTGCAAAACACCCCGGCTGATAACCGGGGTGTTTTTCTTGTCCGGCTGTAACGGAAGCTGGTTTGTAGAAGCAGATGGCAAGCGCTTGTAATATGTTGGTAACTATCTCGTAAGCTGAAAGTAACACACAATGACTACCCTACGGAGCATGGCTTGAGCAACAGAATCGTGCCTGGTTATCTCAACCCAACCGCCTATCGACGGACGGCTAAGAAAGCCAGCTACAGCAAGCTTCGAACGATGAATTGACTGAAGACTGAACCAGTAAGGAGATCCGTAATATGTCGCCCCAAGATGTTCTGCAAACGACACCCGGTACAGTTCCAACGCCCCCAGAGTTTACTCCTTCCATCAATCCAATTCCCGGTGCAGATTTCCTACACCCAACGGTGGCCAGCACACCAGGCTGGCAACGAAACAGATCGCGCACTCACAGCGCCAGCAACAACGGCCTGGCTGCACAACACCCGCAGCTTTCATTTCGGCGCCAGGCCATGCGTGGTCTCTCGCCCGCCGACCAGCACTTGTTCGAACGTTTCGGCCAGGGTCCGTTAGTCACGGCACCTTATACCGCCATTCACAGCGCCTTTGAGGACCAGGCAGTGGCACATCCCCTGGCGACGGCGGCGCAACACCTCGACCAGTCGATCACCTACGGGGAGCTTGACGCCCAGGCCAACCGCCTGGCGGCTCTGTTAGCTGCTCACGGTGTCTCCAACGGTGACAATGTTGCCCTGTTTCTGCATCGCTCAATCCCGATGCTGGTCGGCATTCTGGCTACCCTCAAGGTCGGCGCCGCCTATGTGCCGCAGCATGTGGGCGTTGCGCCGGAAGCGCAGTTGCGCCACATCATCGACGCGGCGTCCACGCGAGTGATTCTGACGCTCGCCAGCCTGCGCCATCTTGTACCGGTGCCCGACGGCGCCGTCTGCATCGCCATCGATGAGATTATGCAAGAGCCGCTAAGTGATGTCCGGCAGTTTGTGCCGCAGCGGGAAGTCAGCCGCAACGACCGTTGCTTCATCCTGTTCACGTCCGGCACCACCGGCACACCCAACGGCGTGCAAGTGACCCACGGCAACGTCTGCAACATCCTGCTCACCGCGCCCGGCAACCTTGGTATGCGGCCGGGCCTCAAGGTGGCACAGATATTGAGTATCGCCTTCGACATGGCAGCATGGGAAACCCTGGGTTGCCTGGCCAACGGCGCGACGCTGATCATTCGCGGCAAAGATATCGCCAGGGCTGTCCAGCAGGCAGACATCGTCATCGCCACGCCGTCAGTACTGGGCACCATCGACGCGGACCGCTGCCGCAAGGTCAAGGTGGTGGCCGTGGCCGGCGAGCCTTGCCCGCGGCCGCTGGCGGAGAAATGGGCCAGCTTTTGCATCTTCTACAACGCATGTGGCCCCACCGAGACGACAATCGTCAACACGATGCAGCGCTTCCACCCGTATTCAGAACGCCTGACCATCGGCAAGCCGACACCCAACAACACGGTCTATGTCCTCGATGAGAAGATGAAGCCTTGTGCGATCGGCGAAGCAGGCGAGATGTGGGCCGGCGGCGATTGTGTCTCTGCTGGCTACCTCAACAATCCAGAACTGAGCAAGGAACGGTACGCGCCTGATCCCTTCCTTGGCAACGGGCGCATGATGTTCCGCACGCGCGATCTGGGCCGCTGGACACCCGATGGCGAACTGGAACACCTGGGCAGAACCGATGACCAGGTCAAAATCCGCGGCTTCCGCGTCGAATTGGACTCGGTGTCGGCAGTTCTGGAATCGACGCCGGGCTGCGCGCAGGCGGTGACGCTCAAGCTGGACAGCCGCAACCTGGTGGCTTTCATGCGCCCGGCGACAGTCGATGTCGATACCGCCCGCGCGTCGGTTGTGGCAGCACTGCCCTATTACTGCACACCCGCCATGATCATTCCCATGGACGAGTTCCCGATGACCAGCCGCGGCAAGGTGGACAAGCGCATGTTGTTGCATCTCGTGGCCGACCAGCCCGAAGCAGAGCCGCAGGACAAGACCACGTGGCCGGCCATGCCCGCACCATCAACGCTGTATGCGTCGCTGTTCCCTTCTGCGATCGATGGCCTTGCCGCGAACGCTGGATGAACGCCCCAAGGGTGACAGTCACTCCTGGCAGCGACTGTCACCCTTGGATCAACGAACATTCCCCTGAAACCACAGATTCCTGGAGATTCAGCTATGACGGTCAACACCATGGACGCCCGGTTGGCGCGCAAGCACACCGAAGACGAACTACCACACAGACAAAGCTCCTGGCGACGGGTTACAGCCCATCCTGCAGTGATGCACTACAACCGCCTGATACTGCTGGTGATCGTGGCCAACATTGCGGTTCTGGTCTATGGTATCACGCAGCAAGGATGGCTGACCGGCCAGGGAATCGCCTTGCAGACGCTGTCGAATATGGTACTGGCCAACCTGGCACTGGCGATTCTGGTCCGGCAGCAATACGTCATCAATCTGCTGTTTCGCATCGCGACTAGCGCGCCGACAAGCTGGCCGCTGTCGGTCCGCCGCACATTAGGCAAAGTGTACCACTTCGGTGGCCTGCACGTCGGGGGTGCGCTGGCGGGAACGATCTGGTTTGCGGTATTCGTTGCGACGCTGGCAATCCGGCTGGCGCGCGGGCTGCCAGGTGTGTCGACGGGCATGGTCGCACTCACCGGCGCGCTGCTGGCGGTCTTGCTGCTCATGATCGTGATGTCGCTGCCCTCGATCCGCGCCCGCCACCACGATGCTTTCGAGCGAACGCATCGCTTCGGGGGCTGGACCGCGCTGTTGTTGTTCTGGCTGCAGAGCCTGATGTTCATCGCGGACCAGCGCGGCGGCGCCAGTCTGGGCGAGGCATGGATCGCGTCGCCCAGTTTCTGGGTGCTCCTTATTCTCACAGCCAGCATCTTGCTGCCGTGGCTGCGGCTCCGGCGGGTGCCGGTGGAGATCGAGAAGCCCTCGTCCCACGTCGCCTTGACACGCTTCAACCACGGAGTCACGCCGTTTGCAGGGTCGTCCACAGCCATCAGCCGCAGCCCGCTGGTCGAATGGCACTCTTTCGCCAACGTGCTCACACCCGGTGAGGATGGCTTTAAGCTAACCATCTCGCGCGCGGGCGACTGGACGGGCGACTTCATCGACGATGCGCCCTCTCATATCTGGGTCAAAGGGATACCGACGGCTGGCGTCGGCAACATCGAAAAGCTGTTCAAACGTGTTGTCTGGATCGCCACCGGCAGCGGGATCGGCCCCTGCCTACCGCACCTGTTGTCAGAGGAAGTGCCATCCCGCCTGGTCTGGTCAACCCGCAGCCCGCGCCAGACATACGGCGACGCGCTGGTGGACGAGATTCTGGCCGTCCAGCCCGATGCCTTGATCTGGAACACGAACGACCGTGGCCGGCCAGACCTGGTGCGCCTGGCCTACGAGGCGTACCGCGACTTCGATGCCGAAGCGGTGATCTGCATATCCAACAAGAAACTCACGTGGCAGGTTGTCCAGGGTATGGAGAGTCGCGGCATTCCCGCCTACGGCGCGATCTGGGACTCGTGACGGCAACTACCCGGCGCGTCACGCCCGCGAAGCGTGGATTCCAGCTTTCGCGTGAATGACGGATGAGCCAATGGCCTGGGAAGCCAACAAGGAGTGAATATGACAATCCTGGTCGAACGAGACGGGCGAGTGGCGGTGGTGCGGTTGAACCGCCCGCAGGCGCTAAACGCGTTGAACACAGAGATGATGTGCGAGATGATTGATACGATGCAGACGCTGGATCGCGATCCCGGCGTCGGGTGCTTCGTGGTCACCGGATCGGAGAAGGTTTTCTGCGCCGGCGCGGATATCAAGGAACTGGCCTCCAAGAGTTACATTGATATGTTTCATGAGGACTTCCTGGCCGGCTGGGACCGGTTCGCGGCACTGAGAACCCCGAAGATCGCGGCGGTGTCAGGCTATGCGCTGGGCGGCGGTTGTGAGCTGGCCATGATGTGCGACACGATCTACGCCTCAGAGACTGCCCAATTCGGCCAGCCGGAGATCAAACTGGGGGTCATTCCCGGCATGGGCGGATCGCAGCGGCTGACGCGGCTGGTCGGTAAAGCCAAGGCCATGGACATGATCCTGACCGGTCGGTTGATGGGTGCCGAAGAGGCGGAACGCGCGGGACTCGTCGCCCGTGTCATCGCACCCGACCAACTCATGGAGGAAACCATGGCAGTTGCGGCCACCATTGCTGCGTACAGCAAGACGACGGCCATGGTTGCCCGTGAGGCCGTGAACCGGGCGCTGGAGGGAAGCTTGCATGAAGGACTGCTGTTCGAGCGACGAACCTACCACGCACTCTGGGCAACGGAAGACCAATCAGAGGGTATGCGGGCGTTCATCGAGAAGCGGCCGCCCGAGTTCCGGGGTCGATAGCATTCTGCTGGACTGTAAGCAGTACAAATCCAGCAAAGTTTGCCAATCGCGAGTTGGTGAACTATACTGGCCTGGTTTCACAGTCCTAACCAGCTCTAGCTGTCAACTGAATAAAACAGGAGTTGCCAAATGCGAAGCTATCGATTCATCGTTCTTTTGTCACTGCTAGCGCTCATTGCTGTTGGGTGCGCGCCGGTATTCGTTGCACCACAAACCACAGCAACCGAAGCTCCGGCAAACGACACCATCGACGCGACCTTCGTCTGCCCCGACGGCACCAGCCTGGACACGGTCTTCGACAACAGCAACAACACGGTAACGGTCGCTCTGCCCGACGGCACAGTCACGCTGCCCCAGGTCGAGGCGGCTGACGGCGCCAAGTACAGCGATGGCACTACTACATTTTGGAACAAGGGCGACGAGGCCATGGTCGAGGTGAACGGCGAGATCGTCTACCAGAACTGTGTCGCCCAGCCGGCTAACTGACTACAAGCAGCCGGTGTGTTTATCACCTGACAGGCTTTTCTGTTTCGACAAACAATCGCCGCCCGGCGAAATCAACGGGCGGCGATTTCGCGCCGTTGACCCGAAAAGCTACCTGTGCTACAATCCCCACAGGCCGCGACGTTCAACGCTGAAGCGTAGCACGGGGATGGAATCGATCACACAGAACGCCGAACTTTTGGCGCAGACCAGTTCATTATGAATAATGCAGGATTGCTTTCGCTCTCCTCAACCTCAACTCACCAACAATGAAGATCCTTGTCATCAACTCCGGCAGTTCATCCATCAAGTATCAGTGTTTCGACATGGCGACGCCGACAGTCCTGGCGACCGGCCTGGTCGAACGCATCGGCGAGCCGGCGGGCCGGCTGATTCATCGACCGGCCGGCGGGCCGGCCGTCCAACGTGACGGCGTCATTCCAACCCATCGCGATGGCCTGGCACAGGTCGTCGAGTTGCTTCTGGACGGCAACCACGGGGTAATCGAATCACCAGACGAGATCACTGCGGTGGGCCACCGAGTCGTCCACGGCGGCGAGCGTTTCAGCGCACCGACGGTGATCGACGACGACGTCCGCCAGACCATCCGCGACCTGTCGCCGCTGGCGCCGTTGCACAATCCACCCAACCTGGTTGGAATCGAAGTCGCCACCGAGTTGTTCCCGGACGCCGTGCAGGTGGCCGTCTTCGACACCGCGTTTCATCAGACCATGCCGCCTGAGGCCTACCGCTACGCCATCCCGACAGCGCTCTACGACGAACACAAGATCCGCGCCTACGGCTTCCACGGCACATCGCACCAGTACGTCAGCGACGTAGCAGCGCGTCATCTAGGCAAGCCCGCCACCGACACCAACCTCATCACCATCCACCTGGGCAACGGCTGCAGCATCACTGCGGTGCGCGGCGGCCAGTCGGTGGACACGTCCATGGGGTTCAGCCCGCTGCCCGGCCTGATCATGGGCACCCGTAGCGGCGACATCGACCCGGCGGTGGTGTTTTTTCTCAGCGAACAGCTTGGCATGTCCGTCAGCCAGATTGACCGCGTGCTGAACAAGCAGAGCGGCCTGCTGGGGCTGGCAGGTGCCAACGACCTGCGCGATATCCAGCGCCGCCACGAAGAGGGCGACGAAGCCGCGACGCTGGCGCTGACCATGTACACCTATCGCATCAAAAAATACATCGGCGCCTATTTCGCCGCGCTGGGTCGCGTCGACGCGTTGGTGTTCACCGCCGGCGTCGGCCAGAACAGCGCACTGGTGCGGCAGATGGCTTGTGATGGGCTGGAAGCGCTGGGCGTTCGGCTGGACGACGCGAAAAACGCGGCCGCGGCCGGCGACATCAGCGAGATTCAAGCCGTGGACAGTCCGGTGTGCGTGCTGGTGATTGCTACCAACGAAGAGCTGGAAATTGCCCGCCAGACGGTGAGTGTGATCAGAAGCTAAGTGACAGACAGCATCGCCAAATCCATGTTATTTTTGGTTGTTCACTGATAAAACAGGGAGATTGACCTTATGCAAAGAATCGAAGAAGGTAACGGCTACACGCCTGAGGTACAGGAAGTCGAAACCGAGGAATGGCTGGCCTCGCTCAACTACGTGTTGCACGAGGGCGGGCCGGAGCGCGTGCTGGAGCTGTTCGAGGAACTGAAGAAGCACGCCGCGCGGCTTGGCATCAAGGAACCTTTCACGGCCAACACGCCGTACGTCAATACCATCCCACCCGAGGACGAGCCGCGCTATCCCGGCAACCGCTCACTGGAGCGGCGCATCAAAAGCCTGGTGCGCTGGAACGCCATGGCCATGGTGGTGCGCGCCAACAAGGAGTCGCCCGGCATCGGCGGCCACATCTCGACCTACGCATCGGCCGCGACGCTGTACGAGGTAGGGTTCAACCACTTCTTCCGCGCCCGCACCGACGACTTCGAGGGCGACATCGTCCTCTTCCAGGGCCACAGCGCGCCGGGCATGTACGCCCGTGCCTTTCTGGAAGGACGCCTGTCGCAGCAGCATCTGGAGAACTTCCGCCGCGAGCTGGCGCCGGGAGGCGGTCTTTCGTCCTACCCGCACCCCTGGCTGTTGCCGGACTTCTGGCAGGTGCCGACGGTCTCCATGGGTCTTGGCCCCATCATGGCCATCTATCAGGCCCGCTTCCTGCGCTATCTTGAGGACCGCGGCTTGAAAGCTGCCAAAGGCGCCAAGGTGTGGGCCTTCCTGGGCGACGGTGAAACCGACGAACCGGAGACCCTGGGTGCGATCTCGCTGGCGGCGCGCGAGAAGCTGGACAACCTGATCTTTGTCATCAACTGCAACCTGCAGCGGCTGGACGGGCCGGTGCGCGGCAATGGCCAGATCATCCAGGAGTTGGAGCGCAATTTCCGCGGCAACGGCTGGAACGCCATCAAGGTGATCTGGGGCACCGACTTCGACCCGCTGCTGGCCTCCAAGCACGGCGAACTGCTGGCCCAGCGCATGGGCGAGATCGTGGACGGCGAGTACCAGAAGTACATTGTCGAGGGCGGCGCGTACATCCGCAAGCACTTCTACGGCAAGTACCCCGAGCTGCTGGACCTGGTAAAGAACTACAGCGACGACGAGCTGGCCAAGCTGCGGCTGGGCGGCCACGACCCGCAGAAGGTCTACACGGCGTACCACCACGCCTTCAACCACAAAGGCGCACCCTCGGTGATCCTGGCGCGAACCGTCAAGGGCTATGGGCTGGGCGAAGCGGGCGAGGGTAAAAACATCACCCACGGCCAGAAGAAGCTCAACGAGGCCGAGCTGCTGCACTTCCGCTCGCGCTTCGACATCCCGCTGACCGTGGAAGAGGTCACGCACGCACCCTTCTTCCGCCCGGCCGACAACAGCCCGGAGATCGAGTATCTTCAGGAGCGCCGCCGGCAGCTTGGCGGCTATCTACCGCGCCGCGTCAGCGTCATCGACCCGCTGCCAACGCCCGGCGAGGATCTCTTCGACGAGTTCTACCACGGTACGGACGACCGCGAGGTCTCTACCACCATGGTCTTCGTGCGCATCCTCAGCAAGCTGCTGCGTGACAAGGGGCTGAGCAAGAACATCGTGCCCATCGTGCCCGACGAGGCGCGCACTTTCGGCATGGAATCGCTCTTCCGCCAGGTCGGCATCTACTCCCACGTCGGCCAGCTCTACGAGCCGGTCGACTCGGACAGCCTGCTCTACTACAAGGAAGCCAAGACGGGCCAGATCCTGGAGGAGGGCATCACCGAGGCCGGCTCCATGGCGTCGTTCATCGCCGCCGGCACAGCCTATGCCAACTACGGCATCCCCATGCTGCCGTTCTACATCTACTATTCGATGTTCGGCTTCCAGCGCATCGGCGATCTGGTCTGGGCGGCGGCGGACATGCGCTGCCGCGGCTTCCTGGTGGGAGCAACTGCCGGGCGTACAACGCTGGCCGGTGAAGGGTTGCAGCACCAGGACGGCCACAGCCATCTGCTCGCCTACCCCGTGCCAACCCTGATGACCTACGATCCGGCCTTCGCCTACGAGATGGCGATCATCATCAAAGACGGCATCAAGCGCATGATGACCGACCGCGAGGACATTTTCTACTACATCACTGTCGGCAACGAGAACTACGCCATGCAGCCGATGCCGTCCGGCGATGGGGTACGTGAGGGCATCCTGCGCGGCATGTACCGGGTGCAGCCGTCGAGCCGTCCCGATGCACGCCACCGGGCACAGTTGCTCGGCAGCGGGTCGATCCTCAACGAGGCGCTCAAGGCGCAGCGTATTCTGGAGGAACAGTACGGCGTCGGCGCGGATGTCTGGAGCGTCACCAGCTACAAGGAGCTGCGGCGCGACGCGATGGAAACCGAGCGCTGGAACCTGCTCAACCCCAGCGAGGAGCCACGCGTGCCGTTCATCACCCAAACGCTGAAAGATGCACCGGGCGTCTTCGTCTCGGCGTCGGACTACGTCAAGATGCTGTCCGACTCGGTGTCGCGCTGGTCGCCCAAACCGATCCATTCGTTGGGCACCGAAGGCTTCGGCCGCAGCGAGAGCCGCGCCGCGCTGCGCGACTTCTTCGAGGTTGACGCTCGCTACATCACGCTGGCGACCCTCAGTTCGCTGGCCAGTGAAGGCAGCCTGCCGGCCAGCACCGTGGACAAGGCCGTGCGCGAGCTGGACATCAACCCGGAGAAGCCGAACCCGCTGCGCGCGTAGGCGCCAGTTTTCAGTTATCAGTAATCGGTTGTTACTGGACACTGATAACTGATCACCGATAACCGCAATCATCGGAGGAACAAGAAGTGACAACAGAGTTCAAGCTGCCCGAACTGGGCGAGAACATCGTCAAGGCAACTGTGGTCGGCG
Source organism: Caldilineae bacterium (assembly GCA_020634555.1). Lineage (GTDB taxonomy): Bacteria > Chloroflexota > Anaerolineae > JAAEKA01 > JAAEKA01 > JACKBK01. The sequence goes on along the minus strand of JACKBK010000009.1, from coordinate 24,340 downwards.
TTTTGGTGAGCGTCGGGGACGCAGTGAAGGACGGGCAAGGTGTGCTGGAGGTGGAGACCGACAAGGCAGTAATCGAAGTGCCGTCGTCGGTTACCGGCACAGTGACCGCTGTCCACATACGCGAGGGTGAGGACATCAAGATTGGCCAGCTTCTGCTGACGGTGGACGAAAGCACGGCGGAAGCTGCGCCGGAAGCCAAGCCGGCCGATGAACCTGCGCCACCCGCGCAGCAACCTGCTCCGGCCGCCGCGCCGGCCGCACAAGTGACTGTTGCGTCAGCACCGCCGCCTCAGCCTGCAACCGCGGAGAAAACCCCCGAACCGGCCGCGCCGCCGGCTACGCCCGAAGCAACGCCGCCGTCGCAGGCCGAGTTGGTAGCAGCCGCGCCGGCTGTGCGCCGCTTTGCGCGCGAGCTGGGCGTCGAGATCAACAGCGTCACCGGCACCGGGCCGTACGGACGTGTCACCATGGACGATGTCAAGGCCTTTGTGCGGACGCACGGCGGCGGCCAGGCTGCCCCGGCGGCGGCGCAAGCGTCCACGCCTTCCGGCACCGAGATGACCAAGTGGGGCCCAGTCGAGCGCGAGAAGATGAGCAACGTGCGCCGCGCCACCGCCCGCGCCATGGGCCAGGCCTGGTCGTCGATCCCCATGGTAACGCAGTTCGACCGCGCCGACATCACTGAACTGGAGCAGATGCGCAAGCAGTACGGCCCGCGCGCCGAGGCAGCCGGCGGCAAGCTGACGCCCACAGCGATCATCCTCAAAGTCATCGGCGCGGCGCTGACCCGTTTCCCCAAGTTCAACGCCAGCATCGATCTGGAAAACGAAGAGATCATCTACAAGCACTACGTGCACGTCGGCGTGGCGGTGGACACCGACCGCGGCCTGCTGGTGCCGGCGATCCGCGACGTGGACCAGAAGAACGTCATCACTCTGTCGGCCGAGCTGAACGCCATCGCCCAGAAGGCGCGCGACCGCAAGCTGGGCTTGGACGACATGCAGGGCGCAGGCTTCACCATCTCCAACCTGGGCGGCATCGGCGGCACCAACTTCACCCCGCTGGTCAGCGGCGATGAGGTGGCGATCCTGGGCGTGGCGCGCGGCAGCACGGAGCCTGTCTGGATGGACGGCCAGTTCGTGCCGCGGCTGATGATGCCGCTGTCGCTGACCTATGACCACCGCCTGATCGACGGGGCGGACGGCGCTCGTTTCCTACGCTGGGTGTGCGAGGCGCTGGAGAAGCCGTTCGTGCTGATGCTGGAAGGGTGAGGCGTGAAACGTAAAGACGTGAAACGTGAAACGTGAAACGTGACTGGATTTTGAACCCCGTTTCACGTTTCATTCTTCACGTCTTTTTCCCGAAATCAACGATCATCAACGGAAAAGATAACAGATGAGTGATAACATTTCGACGCAAGTATTGGTTCTGGGCGGTGGACCGGGTGGGTATCCGGCAGCGTTCAAGGCGGCCGATCTCGGCCTGGATGTGACGCTGGTGGACATGGAGAAGAATCCGGGCGGTGTTTGCCTTTACCGCGGCTGCATCCCCAGCAAGGCGCTGTTGCACGCCGCCAAGGTGCTCAACGAGGCACGCGATGCCAAAGAACTGGGTATCAACTTCGGCGAGCCGACGATCAACCTGGACCAGTTGCGCAACTTCAAGGATAAGGTGGTAACGCAGTTGACCGGCGGAGTTGGTCTGCTCTCAAAGCAGCGCAAGGTCCGCTTCATCCAGGGCCGCGGCGAGTTCAGCGATGCACACACATTGTCGGTCGCGCTTGTGGACGGTGGCACGACAACGATCAACTTCGAGTATGCTATCATCGCTACGGGATCGCGCCCCACGGTGATTCCGGCCTTCGACATCGGCTCCGAGCGCATCATGGACTCCACGTCGGCGCTGACGCTGCCAGAGATCCCAGAAACCCTGCTGGTGGTCGGCGGCGGCTATATCGGGCTGGAATTAGGCACGGTGTACGCGGCGCTGGGCAGCAAGGTGACAGTGGTAGAGATGCTGCCGAGGATTCTTTCCACGGGCGACGAAGACCTAGTAATAGTGCTGGCACGCCAGCTGAACACCCGCTTCGAGAAGATCATGGTCAGCACGCAGGTGCTGGGCATGGAAGAAATACCAGAAGGTATCCGCGTGCGCTTCCGCGATCCACAGGGTGACCCGTTCGAGGAAACCTTCAGCCGCGTGCTGGTCTCTGTAGGCCGCAAGCCCAACTCAGCCGGGCTGGGACTGGACAAGATCGGCGTGGCGGTGGACGGCAAGGGCTTCATCACCGTTGACAAGCAACGACGTACCAACATAGCACACATCTTTGCCGTCGGCGACGTAGCCGGCGAGCCGATGCTGGCGCACAAGGCAACCCGCGAAGGCCACGTGGCTGCAGAAGCGATCTCTGGCAAACCTACCGAGTTCGATGTTCTGGCCATCCCTGCCGTGGTGTTCACAGATCCTGAAGTGGCCTGGTGCGGCATGACTGAGATGGAAGCTGAGGCACGCAAGCGTCCGGTGCGCGTTGCCCACTTCCCGTGGGGCGCTTCAGGCCGGGCAACCACGCTGGGCCGCAGCGACGGCATGACCAAACTCGTCATCGACTCCGTGGATGACCGGGTGTTGGGTGTCGGTATCGTCGGCACCAACGCCGGCGAGCTGATCTCTGAGGGTGTGCTGGCGGTGGAGATGGGCGCGACCGCGGCCGATCTCGAACTGACCATCCATCCGCATCCCACCCTGTCCGAGACCGTCATGGAATCCGCCGAGGGTGTCCACGGCCAGAGTACGCACATCTACAAGCGGAAGTAGCTTCGCGCGTCAGTTGCCCCTTTGTCTCTTTGATGTATAATATCAGCCGCCCGGCGCAGTCCGGGCGGCTTTTTCATCAGCGGGTACAAACCCCGCCCTGGCAGGACATCGACAGTTGCCAACTTTTCGGACTGGGAACCGTCCCGGAGGGAAACGTTGGCAACTGTACTACCGGCCAGGTAGAACGAGTAGGAGCGACAGATGAACAACCGCATGACACCTGCCGAGATCAGCGGGTTTCTCGAACGTACCTTGTTGCGGGTGCAAAAACCGGCCCGCTACACCGGCGGCGAGTGGAACGCCGTTACCAAGAACTGGGACGCAACCCCGCACCGCGTCGCACTGGCCTTTCCCGATATCTACGACCTGGGGATGAGCAACCTGGGGCTGGCCATTCTCTACGACCTGATCAACAAACGGCCCGACATGCTGGCCGAACGGGTCTACGCGCCCTGGACCGACATGGAAGCGGAGCTGCGCGCGGCGGATATTCCGCTCCACAGCCTGGAGAGCCGCCACCCGCTGGCCGACTTCGACGTGATCGGCTTCAGCCTGCCCTATGAACAGCTCTACACCAACGTGCTCAACATGCTGGACCTTGCCGGCCTGCCCTTGCGCGCTGCCGACCGAACCGGCGAACATCCGCTGATCATCGCCGGCGGCAGCGGCTGCTACAACCCGGAGCCGATGTCCGCCTTCTTCGACGCGATGGTTATCGGCGAGGGAGAGGAAGTGGTGTTTGAGGTGGTGGAGGCGTACCGGGAGTGGAAGAGGGAAAGGGAGGAAAGAAGGGAAAAGAGGGAAAGCGGGGATGGGAAAGCAGAAGGGCGGAAGGGCAGAGGGTCAGAGGGTCAGGAGGCAGGCCAGCGATTGCCGGTCACTGACAACCGATCACCGATTACTGATCACCGATCACTCACCACTAATGACCGTTCACCGTTCACTGTTCACCCGCGTCTCGCCCTCTGGCAGCGCCTTGCCCAGATCCGCGGTGTCTACGTGCCGCACCTGTACGCGGTGAGCTACCACGACGACGGCACGGTGGCACAGGTCGAGCCAATCGACGATGCCGCGCCGCCGTCGGTGGTCAAGCGCATCCTGCCCACCATGCCGGAGCCAACCACCAACTTCATCGTGCCGTTCGTGGATACGGTACACAACCGCGCCGCCATCGAGATCCAGCGCGGCTGCACACGCGGCTGCCGCTTCTGCCAGGCCGGCATGATCTTCCGTCCCGTGCGCGAGCGGCCAGTGCAGGAGGTGCTCGACGCGGTGGACAAGATCATCGCCAGCACGGGCTTCGAGGAGATCGGCCTGCTCAGCCTCAGCAGCAGCGATTACAGCGGCGTGGCCGAACTGGTCGAGGCGATCATGACCAGGCACGGCGACAAGAAGCTCAGCGTCGGCCTGCCCAGCCTGCGCATCGAGAGCTTCTCTGTGGACCTGATGGAGCAACTGGCACGCGGCCGGCGGCGCAGCGGCTTCACTTTTGCGCCGGAAGCAGCCACCGACCGGTTGCGCGATGTGATCAACAAGCCGATTTCCACTGAGGACCTGCTCCAGACGGCCGAAGAGGTCTACAGCCGCGGCTGGACTACTATCAAGGTCTATTTCATGATCGGACATCCGACGCAGACCATGGAAGACGTGGACGCCATTGCCGATCTGGCCCAGCAGGTGCTGGCCATTGGCAGACGGCACATTGGCGGCAAGGCCAAGGTGCGTGTCGGTGTCAGCACGCTGGTGCCCAAACCGCATACGCCGTTTCAGTGGGTGCCCGTCGAGGACGAGACAACACTCAACGCGCAGATCAGACATCTGCAGGGACGGCTGCGCAGCCGCGGTCTGGAGTTCAGTTGGAACGACCCACAGGACACATTGATTGAAGCGTTCCTGAGCCGCGGCGACCGGCGGTTGAGCGATGTTGTCGAGCGCGCCTGGCAACTGGGTGCCAAGTTTGACGCCTGGCAGGACATCCGCAGCTACGACGCCTGGATGACGGCCTTCGCTGAACACGGCCTCGATCCGGAGTGGTACGCCCGTCGCGAGCGCACCATCGACGAAGTATTGCCCTGGGAGCACATCAACGCCGGGGTCAGCAAGGAATTCCTGACACTGGACTACATGAACTCGCTGAAGGGCGCGGTGGTGGACGATTGCCGCGAGCACTGCTTCTCCTGCGGCATCCTGGGCCTGTTCAAACACGACCGGCGCAATGTCCCGGACAACGCCTGGGGCTGCCCGGCGCTGGGCCGCGGCAAACAGCGCCAGCCCGTAGACATTACACCGGTGCCGCTTTATGTCAATCCAGAAATGACACCGGAGCTGGCGCCGCACTACGGTCCCCGAGTGCCGCAGCGAGCCGGGCTGCACGGGTAGTCTGAAACCCGGCACGCGCTACCCAGGCCGGTTCAGTCAGTAGCCTGTCCAAGCAGTTGATACGAGACGGAGCAGGGAGCGACTTTCACCATGCGACACATGACACGCGACGAAGCCCTGGACTTTCTGATCGCTGAGCCGCGTACGGCCCAGGTGGCTACCGTGCGCGCTGACGGCCGGCCACATGTGTCGTCGGTCTGGATCGATCTGGACGGCGACACCGTTGTGTTCAACACCTGGCACACCAGCGTCAAGGCGCAGAACATCCGCCGCGACCCGCGGATCAGCCTGATCGTGGACGACGACCGGCCACCTTTTTCGTACGTGATTCTGGAAGGGGTTGCCGAGCTGATCGAAACGCCGAACGTAGATGAGTTGCGCCACTGGGCAACCCGCATCGCGCGCCGCTACATGGGTGATGCGCAAGCCGAGGCTTTCGGCAAACGCAACGGCGTGCCTGGCGAACTGCTGGTCCGCCTGCGGCCTGAGAAGATCATCGGCCACACAGCGATCTCGGATTGACCGATGAAGAGTGACTGATCACTGCTCACCAGAACGGAGGAAAGATGCGTCCCATTTACTTCTTGCTCGCCTTCCTGCCCATCGCCGTGCTGGCGGAACTGCTGCACTGGCCGCCGCTGGTGGTCTTTGCCGCGTCGGCGCTGGCTGTGGTGCCGCTGGCCGGTCTGTTGGGTGAAGCGACAGAGGTGCTGGCGGACAAGATCGGCCCCCGTTTCGGCGGACTGCTCAACGCGACGCTGGGCAATGCAGCCGAGTTGATCATCACCATCATCGCTATCAGCGCCGGCCAGTTGACGCTGGTCCGGGCGTCGATCATCGGTTCCGTGATCGGCAACATCCTGCTGGTGTTGGGCGCGAGCATCCTGCTGGGCGGCCTCAAGAACGGCGTACAACGCTTCAGCCGCGAGAACGCCGGCATTGACGCGACGATGCTGATCCTGGCCGTCATCGCGATCAGTGTGCCGTCGATCTTCAGCGTCGCCATCGAGCCCAACAAGCTGGCTGTGGAGGAGCTGAGCCTGACGACTGCGGCGGTGATGCTGGTCATCTACGGCATCTCCATCCTTTACCAGTTCAAGCTCAAAACATCTAACAGCGAACCAGCGGCGACCAGCCACAGCGAACACCGCTGGAACAGCCGTGTCGCACTGGTTGTCCTGGCGGCGTCGGTAGTTGGAATCGCCATTATGAGTGAATTTCTCGTCGGTTCCGTGGAGCCGGTCACGAAGCAGCTCGGCATGAGCGAGTTTTTTGTCGGCATCATCATCATCCCGATCATCGGCAACGTAGCCGAGCACCTGGTGGCCGTTCAAGTGGCGCGCAAGGACCAGATGGATCTCAGTCTCAGCATCGCCAACGGGTCCAGCCTGCAGATTGCGCTCTTCGTCGCCCCGGTGCTGGTGTTCATCTCCCTGCTGATGGGCAATCCGCTGACGCTGGAGTTCAACAACTTCGAACTGATCGCCCTGACAGCGTCGGCAGTGATTGCAGCCTTCATCTCGGTGGATGGACGCTCCAACTGGCTGGAAGGCGCCATGCTGCTGGCGGTTTATACAATCCTGGCACTGGCCTTCTTCTTCCTCCCGGCGCTCATCTGACCATGAACAGTAACACCATGGAAGCAACTGCCCAGATCCAGCGTTTGCGGGTAACCTACAGCCACCAGGGTCCGCTGCGCTACGTCGGCCACCTGGATGTGGTGCGGACCTGGGAGCGTGCGCTGCGGCGGGCAGCAATACCGTTGGCCTACTCCAAGGGCTTCAACCCGCAGGCCAAGCTGCAGTTTGCATCTGGCCTGCCGTTGGGAACCACCGGGCGCGCCGAGATCATGGATGTTGTGCTGACCGAGGTGATCGATCCGGCCGCGTTTGCGGATCAGGTCACACCGCAACTGCCGGCCGGGCTGGCCATCGTCGCCGTCGCAGAAGCGCCGGTCAAGACGAAAGCGTTGCAGGGCCTGCTGCGCGCGTCGAAGTGGCACGCTGACCTACAAACTGATCTCGGCAGCGATGAACTGGAAGCCAGGGTAAGGTCGTTCATGGACAGCGCGTCCTACGAAGCGACGCGGAAACGCAAGGGCAGGAACGTCAAGTACGATCTGCGCAACCTGGTGCTGGAGATGGAGGTTGCGGGCGAAGCGGAGCCGGGCTGGCAGCGCCTGCTGATTACCCTGCGCAGCGAACCCAGCGCCACCGGCCGTGTCGACGCAGTGCTGGCTGCTCTGGGATTAGGCGACGCTGTGGCACGCATCGACCGCCAGCGGTTGATCTTTGCCGTATAGCGCAGCTTGGTGCTCCCTTGACCCCAGGCAGACAACATCATACAATAGCTGCAGCCGGGATCGCCACCCCGCGCGGCAACCGAGCGCTTTCAGGAGGCCCCTATGGCAGTTGCACAGCGCCAGCAAACACAATACTACACAGTTGACGAGTACTTTGCGCTGGAGGAACGCGCCGAGTATCGCAGCGAGTTCTACAAGGGCGAGATCTTCGCCATGTCCGGCGGGTCTGCCAATCACAATCGCATTTCTTTGAACATCGCAGCGGGTTTGTCTTCTGCGTTACGCGGCAAGCCCTGCGAGGTCTTCATTGCCGACATGCGGCTGCATGTCAAGCGGCGCCAGCTTTACACCTACCCGGATGTCATGGCGGTCTGCGGCAAGACTGAGTTTGCCCACAGGCGCAACGACACGGTGACCAATCCGGTGTTGATCGTTGAAGTCCTGTCGCCGTCCACCGAAAACTACGACCGGGGCAAGAAGTTCGAGTACTACCGGACCATCGAAACCCTCCGCGAGTACGTGCTGATCGATCAACAGCGACGGTACGTCGAGCGTTATCAATGGGTCGGCCTCGGTCGCTGGGAACTGACGTCGTTCGACGAGGCGGATCAGGTCGTTCCGCTGACCTCGCTCGACATTGATCTGTCGTTGGCCAGCATCTACGAGCGGGTTGATCTGAAGAGCGAAACGACCTGACAACGGCCTGGTTTTTGACAGAAACGCGATCCCAGGTATAATTTTTGAGTTAGCTGCCAGGCCTGCCGTACGGCCTGGTCTTTTATGCCCTGTAAAGCCCGACTCGGTCTGCATGCTGAGTCGCTGAAACGCCATATTAGCCTCTGTTTCGAGATCAGGACTGCCAGTCCTGCTTGAACAGAAATACGCAGAGAAGCCTGTCGGCATCGCAAGCAAGCGTCGGAGAGCCGAACGCGGTGGCGGCAGGAAGGAGAGTACAGATGTACGCAGTAGTTCGCACCGGCGGCAAGCAGTACCGCGTGGCGCCCGGTGAATGGCTGGATGTTGAGAAGCTGGCCGGTGAGGTCGGCGACCAAATCGCGCTGGACGATGTGTTGTTGGTTCACAACGGCGAGCAAGCAGTCGTGGGCCAGCCCATCGTAGAAGGCGCCAAGGTCCTGGCTACCGTCAGGTCGCAACACAAGGGCCGCAAGGTCATCGTCTTCAAGTACCGCCCAAAGCAGCGTTATCGCCGCAAGCGCGGTCATCGGCAGCAGCTTACCCGGCTGCACATCGACGCCATCGAGTTATCAGACACAGGAGAAAAAGAAAATGGCTCATAAAAAAGGCGGCGGCAGCAGCAAGAACGGGCGCGATAGCAAAAGCAAACGTCTGGGTGTGAAACGCTATGACGGCCAGTACGTCACGGCCGGATCGATTCTCATTCGCCAGCGCGGCACCAAGATCCTTCCCGGCACCAATACCGGCCTGGGTCGCGACCACACAGTCTTCGCCACCATTGACGGCTTCGTCAAATACGAGTTCGTCCGGCGCGATAAGAAACAGGTCAGTGTCTATGCTGAGCAGCCCAGCAGCTGAGCGATAACGAGGCAGAACATGAAAGAAGGAATTCACCCTACTTATTATCCGAACGCACAGGTAATCTGCGCGTGCGGTAACACCTGGACCACCGGTTCCACGCAGGAAGTCATCCGCACCGACGTGTGTTCCAACTGCCACCCGTTCTTCACGGGCGAGCAGCGCATCGTGGACACCGCCGGGCAGGTTGACCGCTTCATGCGCCGACTCCAGCAGGCTGAGGAACGCGCTGCCAAGGCCCGCGTCCAACAGAAAGCCGAAGAGGCTGCCCGCAAGGCAGCCGCGCAGGCTCGTGCCCGCGGCGAACGCCCTGACAAGGTCAAGGCTGTCGCCGAGAAGGCCGCCGACCAAGTCCTGGCCGAATCCGTGGTGGAATCGGTCGAGACCGGGACCACCGACAGCGGCGACCTGCTGATCACAGCCGAGCAAGAAGACGAGATCGTGGCTGAAGTCAACGGCGATCTGGTTGTCGAAGAGATTGACGTGACCGTTACCGAGATCATCGGCGAGGACTCAACCGAAACCATTGAGGAAACGGTTGTCGAAGTCGCCACCGACGACATGACCGAGATCATCGACGAGACGGTGACCACCATCTCAGAAGGCGGCATAACAACAACCGTTGATGAGACCGTGACCACAATTACCAAAGACGGCGTGACCGAGATCACTGACGAGATCGTGACCACTATCGACGATGGCGATGTCACCGAGATCATCGACGAGACCGAGACGGTCATTACTGCCGGCGACGTGACTGAGACTATCGAAGAAACCGCGGTCGCGGTATCCGACGGCGAGTCGTTCGAGGTGGTTGATGAGACCGTGACCGCCATCAGTGACGGCGATGTTGCTGAACTCATCGACGAAACTGTGGTCGCGATCTCTGACGGCGACGTGACCGAAGTCGTCGACGAAACAGTCACAGCGGTTTCTGACGGCGAGGTCACCGAAATCGTCGACGAGACAATCACTACCGTAACGGACGGTGAGACCACATTGACTGTAGACGAAATCGTCAGCGAAGAGATCGACGAAGACGCCTAGTCAACCCGTTCCGTAGAAAGCGCTTAGGACACGTCCTTAGCTCGCAGCCAATCACTAAAATGCTGAAGGGGCAGAACTTGTTTCTGCCCCTTTTTCATGCCCGGAGGAGGGACCGATGCCCTACTTTCAGCCTCGCGGCGGATGGATTGAAGTTGTCTGTGGCAGCATGTTTTGCGGCAAGACAGAGGAGTTGCTGCGCCGGATTCGCCGGGCAGCCATCGCTCGCCAGCAAATCCAGGTTTTCAAACCGGCTATCGACTATCGCTACGGTGTAACCCGGGTCGCGTCGCATAACGGCCTGGGCTGGGAAAGCGAGGCTATCAGCAATTCAGAGGAGATTTTGGAACGTCTGCGCCCCGAAACCACCGTGGTCGCCATTGACGAGGTACAGTTCTTCGATGGCGGTGTTGTGGACGTCTGCACCACGCTGGCAAACCGTGGCCTGCGCGTCATCGCGGCCGGGCTGGACCAGGACTTCCGCGGTGAGCCTTTCGGCCCTATGCCGGCCCTTATCGCACAGGCCGAGTTGGTAGACAAGCTACACGCGATCTGTGTGGTCTGTGGCGCACCGGCCAGCCGCACCCAGCGTCTCATCGACGGCCAGCCGGCGCGCTATGAGGAGCCGATCATTGTGATCGGCGCGGCCGAGCAATACGAAGCCCGATGTCGCGACTGCCATCGCGTGCCGCGGTAATTTCTATAGCGAAGCGAGTAGCTGCCAGGCCGCGCGATGTGACAGTCACTTTCGGAAAGTGACTGTCACATCGCGTTCGGGGCCATCACGATCAGTTTCCGCAGCACCTCGCTCAGATCATCGGGCAGCTGCGCTTCGACTGTTATCCGCTCTCCAGTCGTCGGCTGGGTGAACGCCAGCCGCTGGGCGTGCAGGAACTGGCGCGGACAGGCGATTTGCTGCTTGCCGCGGCCGTAGACCCGGTCCCCCACCACCGGGTGCTTGATGAACGCCAGATGCACGCGGATCTGATGCGTGCGGCCGGTCAACAGATCTACCTCCAGCAATGTGAAATGGTCGCCGCGCTGGCTGACAGCCGAGCGATAGATGTTAACGACGCGAAAGGCGGTCACCGAGCGCCGCCCGCCGCGCTGCTCCGATATGACCGTCATGCGTTTGCGATGGCGGGGATCACGTGCAATGGGCGCCTCGATGCGGCCCTCCAACACCTCGACCAGTCCCTCCACCAGGGTCAGGTAGGTCTTGTCGACCTGGCGGCGCTTGAACTGTCCCTTGAGGTGGCGAAACGCGTCTGGAGTCTTGGCAACGACCAGGGCGCCCGATGTGTCGCGGTCCAACCGGTGAACAATGCCGGCCCGCTCTGGTCCACCCACCGCTGCCTGCTGCGGATCGCGCGCCAGCAGAGCGTTGACGAGTGTGCCGCTGGTCTGTCCAGGCGCGGGATGTGTTACCATGCCAGCCGGCTTGTTGACCACCAGCAGGTCACCGTCCTCATACAAGACCTCTAGCGGGATGTCCTCGGCGGCAATCACCGCTGCGACCGTCGGGGGGCGAAGGAGCGTCACTATGTCGTCGGCAGCCAGCTTCTGGCTCGCTTTGGCCAACTTGCCGCCGACTGTCGCCCGCCCTTCCTTGAGCCAGCGCTGCACTTCGGCGCGCGACACATCGGACAGTTGCTCCACAAGGAAGCGATCGAGCCGCTCCCCACTCTCATCCACGGTGAATTCCAATAGCTGGTTTTGGTCTGCCATCATGCTCGTTGTACTGTTAGTTCTCCATAAACAAAGCCAGGCCGATGCCTGGCTTAGAGACAATCCAAGGTTGTTCGGGTTGTTCGCAGCGAACCGACTGTCAGGCCCGTTGCTCGCCAGAGTCCACATCGATCGCTGCTTCGGTATGGACTTCCTGCGGTTGACGCAATATCGATATGCCAAGCAGGATCACCCCAATTACCACAGCACTATCGGCAATGTTGAACGCCGGCCAGAAGTGGAAATAGATGAAGTCGGTGACGTGGCCTTGCCGCACCCGGTCGATCATGTTGCCCAGCGCGCCGCCAAGCTGCAGACCAAGCGCAAACTGCACCAGAAGCTGGTCGTGAGGCAGATAGCGAGCGTAGACTATGATGGACACCAGAACGACGACCCCGATCACCACGAACAGGATGCTCTGATCGCGCAGCAGGCCAAATGCCGCCCCGGTGTTGGTGAAGTGAGTGAAGGTAAAGATCTTGCTGAGCGCAGGGATGGGTGCCAGCGACTCGTAAATCGCCAGGGTCTTCTCGACCCAGGCCTTGCTCAACTGGTCGAGCAACACAACGCCGATGGCCGTGCCCGCGATGACGAGCCAGCCCGGCAGGGAAAATCTCCGCATATCAGCGTCTGTGGCCGTTACCTTTCATATTCTCCTCGACATGTTGCTGACAACCGATACAGAGACGCGCATAGGGCAACGCCTTAAGCCGGGCGTAGTCGATCTCGCTCCCGCAACGTTCGCAGACGCCAAAAGCGCCTTTGTCCAGCCGGACCAACGCTGCGTCAACCTCAGACAGCAGCGCTTCATCGTTGCGGTGCAGCGCCAGCCCAGCTGCCTGATCAAAGGCTTCGGTGCCATCGTCGGCCATGTGATTACCAAGCCCTGGCTTCTTATTGCGCGCTGCAACTTTGAAGTGACTGATTGTGTCCAGCAGTTCAGATCGTTCCGCTTCAAGCTGCTGGCGAAATCGTTCATCGTTCCTTGTCATAGTTTCACCTCGAATGGCGCACGGAGTTACCTCACCGCGGGAGATTGGTTCGCCCGGGGTCCGGCAGTGCTGACAAGCAGAATAGATGATAGCAAGTGCGCAACATGTGGTGGATGCCGATGAACGCCTGTTTCAAGCCATTGTAGCAGAAAAACTCAGAAGTGCAAGCGCCGGACGAGTTTCATGGGCCAACCATTGGTCAATCGTTGGGCAGAAGATGGAGGAAAGAAAGGAAAGGAAGGAAAAGAGGGAAAGGAGGGAAAGGAGGGAAAGCGGTCAGCCACAGCATGTGCTGCCTCTCGGCCTCCCTTCTTTCCCTCTCTCCCCTTGTTTCCCTCCTTTCCCGTATTTTCCCATCTTTCCCTTTCCACCTAGCCCGCCTTCGTGAGTCCCAGAGCAACCGTAGCTTCGTCGATCTCGGCGGTTTCGCTGTGAGCATCGGAGCGCGGCAGGCTGCGCTCCAACGACAGGCTGAGAGTCTCTTGCATGATGTAGGCAGCCTGCGCCTCGATGGCCGCGGCCAGATCCTCGTCGCCGGTCAGCCAGGTCGTGTGGATGCGGTCGCTCAACTCGAAACCGGCATCCTTGCGCATCTGCTGCAGGCGGCGAACCACCTCGCGCGCCAGTCCCTCCTGGCGCAGCGCGGGTGTGATCGTAGTATCCAGCGCAACGACGATGCCCCGCTGCGGGTCGTTGGTGACCTGGAACCCCGGCCTCGGTTCAGCCTGCACCAGCACATCCTCGGCGGCCAGTATGACCTCGCGCCCGTTGATTGTCACGGAAATTGGCTGGCCTGCTGCCACGGCCGCTGCTACGGCGTAAGGGTCAGCCACGCTCAAAGCCTGGCGAACCGCCGGGAACTCCTTGCCGAAACGCGGCCCCAGCGTCTTGTTAACCGGCAGGATGCGATAGGTGACCAGCTCCGCCTCGCCCTCGGCCAGACCAACATCCTTGACGTTCAGCTCGTCGGCGATCAGATCGGCGAAACGGGCCAGGCTCTCGGCCTTGCCGGCCGCGACGACCTTGATGCCAGCCAGCGGCTGGCGTACCTTGACATTGGCCGCCACCCGGTCCGCGTGGCCCAGGCTGACCACCGCGCGCGCCAGGTCCATGTCGGCCAGCAAGCGGGCATCCACCAAGGCAGCGTCGGCCTGCGGCCAGCCTGTGTGGTGAACGCTTTCGGGCGTTTCAGCACTGGCAGTCCCCGGAAGGACTGCCAGTGCTTCGCGGACAAGGTTCTGGTAGATCGCCTCGGCCAGGAAAGGCTGCATGGGGGCAAGCACGCGGGCAAAGGTGACCAGCACGCGGTAGAGCGTATTCAGCGCAGCCGGGTCGCCGTCCCAGAAGCGCCGGCGGCTGCGGCGCACGTACCAGTTGCTCAGGTCGTCCAGGAACGCCTCGCACGCCAGCGTCGCTGCCTCCGAGTCGAAGTTATCCAGCCGGTCGGTCACCACACCCATCAACTCGTGCAGCCGGGCGTCGATCCAGCGGTCCATCAGGGAGTCGGTAGATTGGTAGATTGGGAAATTGGGCGATTGGGCGACGCCATCGCCGCCTCGCTTTGGGACTTGGTGCCCGTTGCCATCTGTCGGCCGCCCACTCTGGGCTTCGCCCTCCGGGGTGCTGGGCGACCACTCCGGCGCAAGGTTCGCATACGTGACGAAAAAGCTATAAACGTTCCACAGCGGGATGTGGAAGCGGCGGCGGGTTTCGTCAGCTCGGTGATAGCCGAAGAGCAGGTTTTGCTCAGGCTTGTGGTTGAGAAACATCCAGCGCATCACATCGACGCCGATTTTGTCAGCGCCCTCGTCAAGGTCAATCGCGTTGCCCCAGCTCTTGTGCATCGCGCGACCGTCCTCGCCCATCAACGTGGCGTAGCTGAAGTTGTTGAGGAAGGGCGCCTGGCGTGTCAGCACCGTTCCCATAGCCAGCACGCTGTAGAACCAGTTGCGGAACTGGCCGGGGAAGCTCTCGGTGATCAGGTCGGCCGGGTACCACTTGGCCCAATAGTCGGGGTCGGTACGGTAACCGGTGGTGCTGAAGGGCACGATGCCCGCGTCCAGCCATGGATTGCCGACATCGGCGATGCGGCTGGCCCGCCCACCACACGCAGGACAGGCAATCTTGACCGCGTCGATGTACGGACGGTGCGGTGTGTGGCCCTCGAACTGCTCCCAGCCCTCCGTGGCCAGTTCCTTTAATTCGTGCTCCGAACCGACGACATGGAAATGGCCACACTCCTCGTCCTCGCAGACCCAGATGGGCAGCGCAAGGCCGTAGTAGCGCTTCTTGCTGATCATCCAGTCGTGCATGTTGCGCAGCCAGTCCAGCTCGCGCTCGTAGCCAAAACCGGGGATCCAGCGGATGTCGTCCACCACGTCCATGATCTGGTAGCGCAGGCTCTGCTCGACCTCTGCCGGCGTCACCTCGTTCCTGGGTTTGTCGTAAAGCGGCCCCATGTTGATGAACCACTCATCCACCAGCCGGAAGATCAACTCGGTGCCGCAGCGCCAGCAGACCGGGTAGCGGTGGGTGTAGTCCTCCAGCCGGTAGAGAACTCCTTTGCCGTCCAGGTCATCAAAGATACGTTGGGTGACTTCGTGTACAGGATTGCCGCTAAGCCAGCCAAAGCCGGCCTTGTAGACGCCGTCGCCGTCCAGCGGGCCGATAACGGGCAGGTCATATTCCTTGCTCAACAGGAAGTCCTCCGCACCGCAGCCGGGGGCGATGTGGACGATACCGGTACCTTCCTCGTCGCCGACATCATTCCAGCCGATCACACGGTGCGTGTAGTCCTTTTCGGCAAACGCTTCCTGAGCCGCCGGCAGCTCGTCGAATGGGCCGGTGTAGTGCCAGCCGAGCATGGCCGATCCTTTCAGCTCACCCAGCACCTCGACCTTGCCGGGCATGGCCCGCTTGAGCGCGCCGCGCGACAAGTAATAAACATGACCATCCTGGCGTACCTTGACGTAGGTCAACGCCGGACCGACAGCCGCGGCCACGTTGCTGGTCAGCGTCCACGGCGTGGTCGTCCAGACCAGCAACGCCTCAGGCAGGCCGGTCTCTGCGTCCAACCGCGGCGCGCCCTGCGCATCCACCAGCGGAAAGCGTGCATAGATGCTGGTATGTGTCAGTTCCTCGTAGCCGTCGGTGACGATCTCGTGCTGGCTGATGCCGGTGCCGCAACGATAGCACCATGGCATGACGTCGGTGCCCTCGTAGAGCCAACCCTTCTCCCAGCACTTCTTGAGGAAGCCCCAGATCTGGTAGTTGTTCTCGTTGGAAAATGTAAAGTACGACCCACCCAGCTCCGGCATTCCCAGCCGGCCCACGATCTGCTCGGCGGTGCCAGTGACCGGACCATCCGTCCCTTCCACAGTGATGATCTGGTCAGGGTCTTCCTCCAGTTTATCGCGCAGCCAGCGCAGTTGGACCGGGTCGTTCCAGTCCATCCAGTACCCGAGCCGGATCGACTGCTCGGTCATGATGGCCGAGAAGTTCAGCACCCGCTGCTTGCAGGTGTTGACGAACTCGGCCAACCCCATACGCTCGATGTCGCGCTTCGAGGTGAAACCCTTCTCTTTTTCCACCAACACCTCGACCCACAACCCCTGGCAATCGAAGCCGTTCTGGTAGCGCTGGTCATAGCCCTGCATGGCCTTGAAGCGCTGGAAGACGTCCTTGTAGGTGCGTCCCCAGGCATGATGGACACCCATGTAGCCGTTAGCGGTGATGGGGCCGTCGATGAAGGACCAGCGTTTGTTGCCGCGGTTTTGCGCCCACAGCTTGCGAAACGCGTCGGTCTCCCGCCACAGGTCGAGCATCGCGTGCTCCTGGGCGACAAAGTCTGGCTTGGTTGATACTGGCTTGAACATGATTACCTCGCTGGGATGACAAGGGGAGGGGTGACAGGGCGATCGGTCAACGCCGTCCTTCCGGCCTTTCCCTGTTTTCCTTTCTTTCCCTTCTTTCCTGCCTTTCTCAATTTTCCTTCCAAAAAAACCTTCTGCAAAACAAAAACGCCCTCGTTCCTCAGATCGAGGACGAGAGCTTGCGCTGCCGCGGTACCACCTCGGTTGGCGGCGGTCTACACGAAGGCGACCACCACCCACTCGGTTGGGATGCCATCACATCCCCGTGGCTGGTAACGGACCACGAACCCGGCGCCGCTTACTTAGTTATCAGTGATCAGTAGTCAGTGTTCAGTGACCACTAGATGGTAAAACTGCCCTGACTGATAACTGGCATCTGATTACTGATTACCGTTCAGCGCGCTGCTCCGGAGGGATTTTCGACGGGGTAGTCCTGCCTGGCTTGCACCGCCCCAGGCTCGCTGCGAGGCTACCTGCCCATCTACTCGTCTCCATCATCGCGATTAGTGCGTCGATTGTGGCGGAGAATTTACCACATGTCAGGGTACTTGTCAATCAAAGAGAGTTGCCAACTGTTGGAACGGTTGGCAACTCTCTTTTGCATATGGTCAGCGCACAATCAGGCGCATCTCGGTTTCAACCCTGGATGCTACAAGCTGCTACGCCGCAGCCCCAAAGCCACACCTGCCAACAGGAGCAACAAGATGCCGGCCACGCCCGCCGCGACAGCCGCGCTTACGCCGCTTGCCTGACCGGCGGTAAGCTCCACAAGGTCAACGGCGGTCGGCTGCATGACGATGGGGCAGTTAACCAGGATGCTTGTCGGCGTGATCGGATAGCTGGCGGCTTGCAGGTCGCTCAACGAAGTCGCGCTGTTAGCCACATAGTCGTCCGGCACCGTTACCTGATGCACCTGCCAGAAGGCCGAGTAGTCCGGCTGGCCTGGCACCGTATCCACGATGTTGTCCTGGCCAGGCACCGGCGTCCCGTCGCCGTAGAACAAAACGTAGATCGGCGCAGTGGTCGTCGGGTTCATGCCGAAGTCGAAGTAGAAAACCGTCTGTCCCTGATACCAGCCCTGCACGTACGGTGCGTCGCTGGGATCAGACAGGCTGCTGCCCTCCGGCACCACCGGGCAGTTGACGAACACATCCAGCACGTCGATGGGGTAGCCGGCGTCCACGATCTGGGCGTAGGAGCGCACAGTGTCAGCCATGTAGTCGTCAGGCACCGTCACCTTGTGGACCTGCCACAGGTCGGAGTAGCCCGGATCGCCCGGCACCACGTCGATGATGTTGTGCTGGCCGGGCACCGCCGTCCCGTCGCCGTAGAACAACACGTAGATCGGCGCTGGTACCACTGTCGGCCCGCCTTCAGTGGTCGGGATGGGGTTGCTGAAGCTGTAGTACTCAACGTTGCCGTGCTGGTACCAGCCGCTGGTCAGGTCAAACATCTCCGGCGCATCCTCCGTCCGCACCACCGGGCAGTTGACCAGGATGCTTGTCGGTGTAATCGTGTAGCCGGCCGTCGTGATATCGTCCAGCGAGCGGGCGGTGTTGGCCACGTAGTCGTCAGGCACCGTCACCTTGTGGACCCGCCAGAAGGCTGAGTAGTCTGCGTCGCCCGGAATGTCATCGATGATGTTGCGCTGGCCCGGCACCGGCGTATCATCGCCGTAGAACAGCACGTAGATCGGCGCCGTTTCCACCGGGTTCAGCCCGAAGTCGAAGTAGTACACCGCGCTGCTGTCGTCCCAGCCCTGGGTCAGGCCCTGCTGGCTGTACTGCAACGTGCTGCCGGCGGGCACGATGGGACAGTTGACGAACACATCGACAGGTGTCACGGTGTAGCCGTTTGTGACGATGTCGGCGTAGGAACGAACGCTATCTGCCACATAGTCGTCGGGCACGGTGACCTTGTGAACCTGCCACAGGTCGGAGTAACCCGGATCGCCGGGCACCACATCGACCACGTTGTGCTGGCCGGGCACCGCCGTATCGTCGCCGTAGAAGAAGACGTAGATCGGCGCAGGCGTGACTGTCACGCCGCCGTCGGAGCTGGGAACCTCGTTGTCGAAGTTGTAGTAGAAGGTGCTGCGGTCCTGATACCAGCCGGTGGTCAGCGGGTACTCCTGCGGCGCGCCTTCAGTGCGCACGATGGGGCAGTTGACAAGAATGTTTGTCGGTGTGATCGGATAGCTGGCGGCCTGCAGGTCGCTCAGCGAGGTGGCGCTGTTGGCAACATAGTCATCAGGCACCGTCACCTTGTGCACCTGCCAGAAAGCCGAGTAGTCCGCTTCACCGGGCACCGTGTCCACGATGTTGTCCTGGCCAGGCACCGGTGTGTCGTCGCCGTAAAACAGCACGTAGATCGGCGCCGTCTCGGTTGGGTTCAGCCCGAAGTCGAAGTAGAACACCGTCTGTCCCTGATACCAGCCCTGAGTGTAAGCGGCGTCGCTGGGGTCGGCCAGGCTGCTGCCTTCTGGCACCACCGGGCAGTTGACGAACACATCGAGCACGTCGATGGGATAGCCGGCGTCGGCAATCTGGGCGTAGGATCTAACTGTATCGGCAACGTAAGCGTCGGGCACCGTCACCTTATGCACCTGCCAGAGGTCGGAGTAGCCGGGGTCACCGGGCACCACATCGATGATGTTGTGCTGGAAGGGTACAGGTGTTCCGTCGCCATAGAACAGCACGTAGATCGGCGCCGGAGTCACCACCGGGCTGCCCTCGGTGCTGGGCACGGGGTTGTTGAAGCTGTAGTACTCGACACCGCCGTTCTGATACCAGCCGCTGGTCAGGTCGAACATCTCCGGCGCGCCCTCCGTCCGCACCACGGGGCAGTTGACCAGGATGCTTGTCGGGGTGACCGTGTAGCCCGCCGTCGTGATGTCGTCCAGCGAGGTGGCGGTGTTCGCCACGTAGTCGTCCGGCACGGTGACCTTGTGGACCCGCCAGAACGCCGAGTAGTCCGCATCGCCCGGAATGTCATCGATGATGTTGCGCTGGTCAGGCACCGGCGTGTCGTCGCCGTAGAACAGCACGTAGATCGGCGCCGTTTCCACCGGGTTCAGCCCGAAGTCGAAGTAGTAGACCGCGCTGTCGTCGTTCCATCCCTGGGTCAGGCCCTGCTGGCTGTACTGCAAGGTGCTGTTTTCGGGCACGATGGGGCAGTTGACAAACACGTCCACGGGTGTCACGGTGTAGCCGTTCGTGACGATGTCGGCGTAGGAGCGGACACTGTCGGGCGTGTAATCGTCGGGGACGGTGACCTTGTGGACCTGCCAGAGGTCGGAGTAGCCGGAATCGCCGGGCACCACATCAACCACGTTGTGCTGGCCGGGGACCGCCGTGTCATCGCCGTAAAAGAAGACATAGATCGGCGCCGGTGTGACTGTCACGCCGCCGTCGGAGCTGGGAACTGCGTTGTCGAAGCTGTAATAGAAGGTGCTCTGACCCTGGTACCAGCCATAGGTCAGGGCATATTCGGTTCCGCCGGCCGGCGCAGACTGAGCGGCTGGCGCGGCTTGAGCCAGCGCGGGCGTAATGAGCAGCGCCAGCGCGACGGCAAGCACGAGAATGCTGTTGCGTCTTTCCGTGTGTTTCCTGGACATTTCAGGTGTTCTCCTTACTGTTTGGACTGAAGAGGAGGTTCGGGGATCGTCCCGCTGGCCGGGCTGAGGCAGTCGTGGTCCTGTCCTCACGTCACCCAACCGTCCCCCTAACCATAGCCGGCAATCCTGAAGTGAAGGTTGCGCAAGGGTTACGAGAGTCTTACGGGGATTGTCTTGCGGCACGGTGCGTAGCCGTATGAATAGTGCGTCGTCAGAGATTCGCTCATTTGCCAAAATGACATCGAATATAGTATCATCGCGACATGGGTAGGGCTGATAAAATCCTGGAGAAAATGCGTAACAATCCGCAAGATTGGCGCATCGACGACCTGAAAGTGGTTGCACTTGCATTTGGCGTAGAATGGCGACAACACGGCACCAGCCATGTTGTGTTCATACGACCGGATGGCAGAACCCTTCCAGTCCCTGCCCGCCGCCCTATCAAACCGATCTATGTCAGAAAATTTGTTGACTTCGTGACGGACTGAGATATGCGTGACTTGAGCCAATATCCGTTTGAGATTCACCCGCTCGCACCAGAGGATGGTGGCGGCTATCTCATCATGTTCCCCGACTTTTCAGAGTGCATCTCCGACGGTGAGACACCGGACGAGGCTATCAGCAACGGCATGGATGCGCTGGAAGAGACCATCGCTGCGCTGGAAGACTTGGGATTGCCGGCTCCGGAACCGAGAAGCGGCGGCAGCTACAGTGGCAGATTTGTTCAGCGTGTCCCCAAGAGCCTTCATGCCCGGTTGGCGGCGCGCGCCAGACAGGAAGGTGTGAGCATGAACGCCCTTGTCACCACAATGTTGGCCGAAGGGCTTGGAATCCATGACCAGCACCGGTAACATGTTGGCCGACATCCAAGCCTACGATGAGGCTCAGCGGGCTATTGCTGGCGGGGAAGAACTGATCCCAAGTTCTGTCACATACGCTATTCTGGATGGCGAGAACCCGATACGAGTCTGGCGGGAACACCGCGGACTTACCCAGCAACAGGTGGCCGACCTTGCGGGTATCAGCAAGCCATACCTGTCGCAACTCGAATCGGGTCGGCGCAGCGGCTCAATCGATGTACTGAGTGCGCTTGCCCGAGCGCTGGGCCTTTCCATCGACGATCTGATCCCCTGACTCCTCCCGTCCGTCCCTCGCTTGGTAGTATATTTCCTGCCGAAGGTCTTTAGCTGTCCTGCTGTTCGGCAACGATCTGCCGAAGCTGCCCGGCGTGCGAGTCGAAGTGCGCCTTGACGTAGTGGAACAGCCTTTCCAGCGTCACCTCGCCAGCCAGCAGCGGATCCCAGTCGGGGTAATGCACGCGAAGCTGGAAGTCGGCGTCGTCTACGTCAGCCAGCGCGCGCAGCGCGGCCGCGTGAGCCTTGTCGTACTCGCCTGCCAGAAACGCGCGCGACGGGTTGCGGCCGCGGTAGCGCGTCCATTCCTTGTTCACCCAGTCGAACAGGCGACGCGGCACGATGGCCGGAACCACCCGCAGCAGCCGGCTTTGCCCCCTGATCATCTTCGCGTCCTCGCCCAGCAGCCGCGGCGCCAGGCTCATGTGGTAAAGCACCTGGCCGACGTTCCAGGCCGGGTTGTCGGTGGGCAGGCTGTAGGCGTCCACCGGGATGCTGTCGAGCAACTGGTGGAAGGCTGTGCGCGTAGCCTCGATCTCGCGACGAAGCTCCTCGCGGGTGGACAGGGCCGGCGTGTTGGGATTCGAGGTGTCTGTCATGGCTACGGAAACTCCATGTAGTCGGTCAGGGTTTCGCCCAGCTCGGCGGGCATGGCCTTGGGCCGCGAGTGCAGCAGGGAGACGATCAGGTGTTCCTCCCGCGACGCCCCGACGAGGGTCTGGTCATCGGCTGACCGGATCTCCTGGCGAATGGTGGCGCGGATGCGGACGATGCGCTCCAGCCAGGTGTAGATGACCAGCTTCTGCCCCGGCCTGATAGTCCGGTAGAAACGGTAGGTGCCGGCGATCCAGAAGAGCATCGTGTCGAACTGCAGGAAACGCGCCCGGGTGAGGCCAAGCTGGTCGCCGGCCATGTGGCGGCCCTCCTCGAAGATGCGCCACCAGGCGGCCACCGGCAGGTCGCCGAAGTAGTCCATGTCGGAATAGGGCGGACTGAAGGCGTTTTCGGCTCGCTGGCAGGTGCCGGAGAAGTCGGGAACCCCTTCGATAAGGTACGGATCGGGCCGATCAGCAGTGATGGGCAGGATCTCGACCACACTGCCATCGCGGCCGATGACGCTCGTCAGCGCCTGCACCTGGCAGACCTGTTCACCGTCGTCCTGCCGGATGCTGTGATCCCAGACGACCACGCCGTTCTCGGCGGGATAAGCCGTCGTTTCGACAGTCAGCGCGGCGCCGGCCCGCTGCTGGCGATGGAACTTTACGTACGTAGCCGCGGGCCGCAAGGTCACGCCGCGCGCCAGCAGAGTCTCCAGGGACCAGCCGTGTTGCTCCAGCAACCGGTAGCGCCCTTCGGCGCAAAACTGCTCGTAGACCCGGTTGCTCACGTGGCGCTGCGAATCCAGGTCCGCGATGCGGGTTGTCGCGCTATACAAACCAACCAAAGCCATGGATGTGCTCCTTCGATGTGTCAGGGAACCGGCAGTCGTGCCCGGCGATTATAACACCGCGGCGTACGCGGGTCAACGAACCAGTCGTTTGCGGCGCGTTGGAGTTTGAGCTATACTCTCGTTGTCATCTGGCTCATAAGAAATATCCGATGCACTATTCATACGCTCAACTACGAGAGAGGCGGGTTGGCTTGGTGGACATCAACGATGTGCTGGAGTTTGTCGCGCCAAAGGTGCGTGATGCGGCCATCCAGGGCGCAGCCCAACTGGAAAGCCTGGGGATTCGCCACGCGCTGGCCGGCGGCCTGGCCGTAGGCGCTCACGGGTATATTCGCGCCACGGCAGATGTGGATTTCCTGGTCGGGGAGGAGGCGTTCGAGCATCACGGCGCACTGGTCACCTTCCGCCCCGGTGTGCCGATTGAGGTAGACGGCGTGCGCATCGATTACCTGTCGCCGTTTGCGCTGGGCGCACAACTGGAAGAGGTTCTGGACAACCCATTGGTGAGCCACGGCCTGGCTGTGGTTCCGGCGGAAGCCCTGATCTACATGAAGCTGAGAGCCAGACGCCGCCAGGATCTGCTGGACGTGGTGGAACTCATCAACGCCGGGATCAATGTCACGCAGGTGCGCGGCTATCTTGAACAGCACGCCGCTGATCTTGTGCCGCTGTTCGATGAGTTGGCCGAAGAGGCATTGCAGAGCTAGGACAACAGCATTGACTTTCGGAGGGATTGCAACATTGTGATTGCTGATGGGAGGATACACATCTATGGCTGAACTGAAACATGGCGACATCACCAAGAAAATTCTCGGCGCGGCCTTTGAGGTACACAAGTTCCTTGGGAACGGCTTTCAGGAGGTCATTTATCAGCGCGCGCTGGCGTATGAGTTGGACAGGGCTGGGCTGGCGTTTGCACGCGAGATCTGGCAGGACATTTATTACAAGGACTTGCACAAGCCCATCGGAAGGCGCCGGGCAGACTTTGTTGTCGAAGGCGTGGTGCTAGTCGAGTTGAAGGCGGTTAAAGAGATCGAAGCCGCGCACTGGGCACAGGTGTTGAACTACCTGCAAGCCTATCGCCTTGAGGTTGGCCTGCTGCTCAATTTCGGCAGCAAGAGCCTGACGTACAAAAGGTTCGTGCGATGAACGACGCATCTGTCAGGATCACGGATTAAGCGGATTACGGGATGACACAGATGGCTTGGAGCGCGCCGTGAACGCTCTCTGGTTCCGTGAAATCCAATAATCCGTGCCAATCCGCGTTCAAATCGGCCTCCCCTTTGAATTGACTCATGTACAGGTGATGGTAGAATCCGCACTGGTCGGGGAGCTGCTGGTGAGTGCCCAGCTCCACGATCTCGCCATCGCGGATCCCCACCACCTCGCCACGAATTCGCCACTATCACCTTGCCATCAGATTATCTCCTTTGATCGCTGGTTTCACGGCTCTTGG
>JACKBK010000089.1 GCA_020634555.1 Caldilineae bacterium | reverse complement strand
GTGCGCAGTTCGACGTGCGCGCCGCCGTGGACAAGCTGCAAATACTGTACGACGAACTCGACATCGCGGATCGATCCCTCCCCCAGCTTAACCTCGCCCCAATCCCGCCCGCGTTGGCGCAACTGCTCCTCGGTGCGCTGCTTCATGCCATGGACATCGGCCCGGACGGACGCGGCGTCGCCGGTCTCGTAGAGCAACGGCTCGGACCGGCGCAGAAACTCGCCGCCGGTCTGCTGGCTGCCGGCGATGGGGCGCGCCTTGAGCAGCGCCTGCTTCTCCCATAGCCGGGCGTGTTGCTCCAGGTAGGCAAGATAGCCGTCCACCGTGTTGACCAGCGGGCCAACCGTTCCCCAGGGCCGCAACCGCATGTCGACCCGGTAGAGGAAGCCGGCCGCGGTAGCCTGGCTCAGCGCCTTGATGAGACGCTCGCCCAGCCGCGCGAAACGGGTCGCATCCGCGTCGGCCAGCATCAGCAGGTCGATATCGGAGCTGTAGTTCAACTCCTCGCCGCCCAGCTTGCCCATAGCTATCACTACGAACCCGGATGGATCGATGTCCAGGTGTTGCGCCAGCAGGCTGAGGCAGGTTTGCACCACCGCGTCGGCCAGATAGGAAAGCTGCATCGTCACCGTCGCCATGTCGAGCTGGCCGGTCAGGTCGCCGAGACCGATGCGCAGCAACTCCCACTGCTGGAAATGGCGCAGCGCGTCCAGTGTCTGTTCTATCGGCTCAGCCGCGGGCGGGCCGATAGCGGCCTCAGCCTCCGCCCGAAAATCATCGTGGCTCTTGATGTGACCAACACCGTTGCGTGTTGCCAGGCGGCCGAAATAGGACGGGTTGCGCAGCAGGATCTCGGTCAGATACTGGCTGCCGGCAAACAGGGTGATCAGGGTCTCGATCTGGCGCGGATCGTCGGCCAGGCTGGCGTAGAACGCGATCTGGTCCGGCACGCGCTCGGCGAAACGCTCGAATGCCACCAGCGCCCGGTCAGGGCTGGCCGCGTCGCTTAACAACAGCAGCAGGTAGGGCAGCGCGGTCATCAGCGCACCCTGCGCTTGCGGCTCGGCCAGGCGGTCGATGCGGCCGCGCAGTGCGTCCGGCCCGTCGAACCCCAGGCGCGCCAACAGCCGTGCCGTGTCCTCCAGGCGGACGGCGGGACTCCAGGGCGGCCGGGTTTGCGGGAAGGGCGGTAGTGCGTCGGTGGTCATGGCATGTTGCCTGGAGAATTTCGACTTTTTCGGCAAAGTCGAAATTCTGGTTACGGTAGGTGCATGTGCGACAGGCTGAATCCATTGTACCAATCCGGCAGCCCGCGCGCAAAGAACCCCGCTCCGCTCGACACCTGTAGGATAGGGCCTTGTGCCCGTTCGGAGATCCCGGAACACCCACAAGGGGCTATCCTACGCAAACAGAACCCAGCCTGGTCTTGGTGTAGGATAGGGCCTTGTGCCCGTTCGGAGATCCCGGAACACCCGCGAGGGGCTACCCTACGCAAACAGAACCCAATCTGATCTTAATGTAGGATAGGGCCTTGTGCCCGTTCGGAGATCCCGGAACGCCCACAAGGGGCTATCCTACAGGGGATACAACCTGGTCCCTCAATTAACACGGGCGACACCCCGCCGGCCCTCGACCTTATCACTGCTTACTGCGACGCCATGATCTGGCAGGATGACCTGCCACTGCCGCGCGCCGTTTTACTGAAAAAACAAACGCTCCCGGCAGGCCAGTGGCTCGCCGGGAGCGTTCTGTTTCAGAAGGTGACAGTCACTTTTGCACAGCACCCCGTAGCGAAACGGAGTAAGTCGAGCGTGACTATCACTAGCGAAATGTTCTAACTGCGTTTGCGACGCAGAGCGTAGCCAGCAGCCATTGCCATACTGATGCCGGCCGCAGCCACCGCCCCCATGGGAACGCCGGCCGGTGCAGGCATCTGCTCAACGCCAGCAGCCAGATCGGTCAGCGCCACCGCCGTCGGCGGGCGCACCGTCAGCGTCACCGGCACGATCACCAGATCGGTCCCGTTGCCGGGGCCGGTGTCAGGATCGTCGCTGGTCACACACAGGTTGCCCGTGTACACACCGTTGGCCAGTCCCGTCGAGTCGAAGGTCACGGTCACGTTGGTGCTCGTGCCGCCAGCATTGGAGCCGGCAGTCGTGTCCAGTGACAGCCACGGGATGTCCGACGGCAACTCACACGGCTCAGCGGTGCCACCGCCTGTGCCCTCCAGGATGAAGGGGAAGCCCTGCTGC
>JACKBK010000088.1 GCA_020634555.1 Caldilineae bacterium | reverse complement strand
TGTATTTGACCATTGCCTGCCTCCCTTAGTGTTGGCCCGCCTGAGTGTAGGTTTTCCGATCCAGCAGCCGATTACAGCCGGCGCTTCTTGTCGCGCTTCCCGACTTCGACGACCGAAGCGCTGTCGGCTGAGTTGACTAGTACACAATCGCCGCAGCCGCCGGGTTCAAAGGCCTTGCATTATCCTGAACGATCATTGGCACTGATTTCAAGGACACTTCTCTTATAAGCCTGTCTACCGAGCAATCAAGCTGGCGTTGAACCCTGGGAGGCGTGATTGTGACATTCCCGTTCAGAGTCGTTGTGGTATAATGCACAGGCCGTTGATCTGCTCGTTAGCCGGCCGGTTTCGGCTGGTCGGCTCGATGACTTCGAGGCTTCCTGTGTCAATTACCCGGCGAATTGCCTTGCTCTCAGTTGGCGCCAGCATCGTTACCTTGTTGCTGAAGTTCGGCGCCTATTACCTCACTAACTCTGTTGGCTTGCTCTCCGACGCGGCCGAGTCAGGAGTCAACCTGACAGCAGCGTTGATCGCGTTTGCAGCCATCAGCATCGCCGACCGGCCGCCCGACGACGACCACTCCTACGGCCACGACAAAGCTGAGTACTTCTCTAGCGGCGCGGAAGGCTCGCTGATTCTGATAGCTGCTGTGAGCATCCTGTATGCCGCCGGAAAGCGCATCCTCAACCCTGCCCCTGTAGAAAACGTTGGAATCGGTGTACTCGTGGCCGCGATTGCATCGACCATCAACTTCGGTGTGTCGCGCATCATGCTGCGGGTGTCAAAGCAACATGATAGCATTGCCCTGGAGGCGGATGCCCATCACCTGATGACCGACGTCTGGACCTCGGTGGGCGTAATCGGCGGCGTCATCCTGGTGGGACTCACAGGCTGGGAGATTCTGGACCCGCTGCTGGGCATCGCGGTTGGGATCAACATCATTTGGATGGGCATCAAGCTCATCCGCCGCTCCACTCAGGGCTTGATGGACCAGGCACTGCCGCCCGCTGAGATCAACATAGTGCGCGAGGCGCTGGTCAAGACGGCTGGTGCGGATACACCTTATCATGCGCTGCGCACACGCAAGTCAGGCTCGCGGCGCTTCGTCGAGATGCATTTGCTCGTGCCAGGCAGCACTACCGTACGGGAGTCGCATGACATGGTTCTGGAGATCGAGGCATCGATTCAGGAGCAACTTGCCAACACCTTCATCACGGTTCATGTCGAACCACTGGAAGACGCCGCCTCATGGGATGGACATCTCGTCGGAGGACTGAGCAGCGATGGGCAGCCAGACCTGAGCTCTGGCAGCTCAGGAAGCTAGAATTGAAATGGGTGTGTTTGAAACTGGTTGATGCAACAGTGAGAACGTAGCGTCGGTCGAGTAGCGGGTCAAGCATACATCGTCACCAACCAAGGTCGTCAGCGTATCGAGACCAGCGGGTCGAGCGTCAGACCTGCTGGTCTCGATACGCTGACGCTGGATCACTTCATGAAGCAAACCTTACCTCACTCCGCTACTCGACCGACGCTGACCAACCAGATTCAAATACACCCAATTGAAATCGCCCCCTGTCTTGCGACAGGGGGCGATTGTCTTTGCTCAGGCAACAGGTGAAACGGAATTCAAACCCGTCTCAGCCTATCGTGAGACTACATGCCAGTGGCTTCCATCTTGGCAGCCTGGTCGATGCTCCAGTCGTACCACTCCTCACCGGCCATACCCAGGTTGAAGGTCCGGGTCAGGTACGGCTTGGCCACGTTGACCGCTGTGTAGTAGTAGATGGGAGCGATGGCTGCGGCGTCGTCCGTCAGGATCTTCTCGGCAGCCTTGTAGAGAGCCGCGCGTTCCTCTGGATCAGACGATTGCTGGGCGGCAAGAGTCAACTCGTTGAAGCTCTGGCCATCGGGACCCAGCGGTGCGTTCGCGAACTCTTCCCAGCGCGGATCGTCGTTGCCGGCGTCGGTGTTGAACACCTCGTGCACCCAGTTGTTCTCGTCAGCGTAGTCAGCGCACCAGCCCAGGCGATAGACGTGCGGCGCTTCCTCGATGGGGGTGTCCTTGTCGATCGTGGACAGGTAGACGCGCCACTCCTGGTTCTCGACGTTGACGTCAATGCCCAGCGCTTCCTTCCACATAGCCTGGATCGCCTGGGCGATCTGGGCATGGGCCTCAGAAGTGTTGTGCATGATGGTGATGGCCGGGAAGCCCTCGCCGTCAGGATAGCCAGCCTCAGCCAGCCAGGCCTTGGCCTGCTCCACGGCTGCGGCATAGCCCGTGCCA
>JACKBK010000087.1 GCA_020634555.1 Caldilineae bacterium | reverse complement strand
GGCACCGGTCCCTACGCCATCGACACCTGGAACCGCGGCGACAGCATCGTGTTCAAGAAGAACGCCGACTACTGGGGCGACCCGGCCATGACCGACACGCTGGTCTTCCGCTGGCTGACTGAAGGCGCCGGCCGGCTGCTGGAACTCCAGTCCGGCACCGTGGACGGCATCGACAACCCCAGCCCCGACGACTTCGAGACCATTGCCAGCGATGATGCGTTGCAGTTGCTGGAGCGGCCGGCGCTGAACGTCTTCTATCTGGCTATGACCGACACCTTCGAGCCGTGGGGCGACGTGCGTGTGCGCCAGGCCATCGCCAAGGGCATCGACCGCCAGCGCATCGTGGACAACTTCTATCCCGGTGGATCGGAAGTTGCCAGCCACTTCACCCCCTGCTCCATCCCCAACGGCTGCGTGGGCGATGACTGGTACGACTTCAACGTCGAGGAAGCCCAGGCATTGCTGGCGGATGCCGGCTATGCCGACGGGTTCGAGACCACCATCTACTACCGCGACGTGTTCCGCTCCTACCTGCCCGAGCCGGGGTTGGTGGCCCAGGACATCCAGGCGCAGTTGAAGGAGAACCTCAACATCGACGCCAGCATCGAGGTGATGGAGTCGGGTGCGTTCATCGCCGAGTCGTCGGCGGGCAACCTGGACGGGCTGTACCTGCTGGGGTGGGGCGCAGACTATCCCCACATCACCAACTTCCTGGACTACCACTTTGGGCGGGCGAACCCGCAGTTTGGCGATCCCCATCCGGAGATCTACGAGTTGCTGGAACAGGGTGCCCAGATAGCGGACCCGGCGGCAGCGGAAGCGATCTACACCGACGCCAACAACGCCATCCGCGAGTTGGTGCCCATGGTGCCGATGGCCCACGGCGGGTCAGGTGTGGCGTATCTGGCGGACGTGGAAGGTGCGCAGGCCAGCCCGCTGGGCAACGAGTACATGGCGGCGATGAAGCCAGGCGATCGGGACACGTTTGTGTGGATGCAGAACGCCGAGCCCATCAGCCTGTACTGTGGTGACGAGACCGACGGCGAGTCGCTGCGTGCCTGTGAGCAGGTGACGGAGTCGCTGTACGCCTACGAGATCGGCGGGACGGCGGCGCAGCCGGCGCTGGCAACATCGTGCGAGCCCAACGAGGACCTGACCATGTGGACGTGCACCCTGCGCGAGGGCGTGACGTTCCATGACGGGTCGGCGTTCGATGCACAGGACGTGTTGGCGTCGTGGCAGGCAGGGTTGGATGCTTCCAGCCCCACTCATGTCGGCAACACCGGCGCCTTCGAGTACTTCTCGTACCTCTGGGGCTTGATGAACGTCCAGGAATAGCCCTGCAAACCTATCTGGACTGACAGTTTCCAGTATCCAACAGGGGCACGGTCGATTGCACCGTGCCCCTGTTGATTCCCGATAACCTTGCCCGACCGGTTCCGAATCCACCGATTCACTTGACAATCACCCCTCCGGGCCATATAATTCGGCTCACTTCCAGCAGGCGCCACCGCTCTTCGTCAGCGCCCCCATCCATTCGAAAGTCGTTGGATCGATTGTCGCCGATGCTTGCCGACAAGATATTTGCCGACAACCGGTAACTTGATCCTATCCGCATTACACACTTCAGGAGGAGTAAGTCAATGAAGCGTTTCCGTTTCTTTACCCTGGCGGCGATACTTATCGTCGCGTCTATGGTTCTGGCCGCTTGCCCGAGCAGCCAGACCACCGATCAAGCCCCGGCGGCCACCGAGGCCCCGGCAGCCACTGAGCCGGCTGCTGCTGAGCCAACTGCGGAGCCTGCCGCAGAGCCAATGACAGAGCTAGGTGTCGTCAAGGTTGGCACCAACGCCGAGTATCCCCCCTTCGAGTCGGTCGATGAGAACGGCAACGTCATCGGGTTCGACATCGACCTGATGAACGCCATCGCCAAGGCAGCCGGCTTCGAAGTTGAGTTCGTCAACACCCGCTGGGACGGCATCTTTGTCGCCCTGAGCAGCGGCGAGTTCGATGCCGTGGCGTCAGCCGCGACTATCACCGACGAACGCAAGCAGGCGGTTGACTTCAGCGATCCCTACTTCAACGCTGGCCAGGTGTTGGTGGTGAAGGCCGGCAGCGACATTGCAACCGTTGAGGATCTGGCAGGCAAGCGGGTTGGCGTCCAGCTAGGCACCACCGGCGACATCTGGTCCAGCGAGAACACCGAGGCCGAGGTCGTGCGCTACGACGAGGTCACCCTGGCCTTCCAGGCGCTGGGCAACGGCGACGTGGATGCCATCATTAACGATGCCCCCACTTCGGCCGACATTCTCAAGGCAAACCCGGAGATCGGCGGCGTCATCGTCGGTGAGCCTTTCACCGATGAGTTCTACGGCATCGCCGTCAACAAGGATCGCCAGGATGTGCTGAAGGCCATCAACGAGGGTCTGGCAGCCATTCGG
Source organism: Caldilineae bacterium (assembly GCA_020634555.1). Taxonomy (GTDB): domain Bacteria; phylum Chloroflexota; class Anaerolineae; order JAAEKA01; family JAAEKA01; genus JACKBK01. The sequence continues at coordinate 77 of JACKBK010000087.1, read as the reverse complement.
GCCTCGGGCGAGTACGACCAGATCCTTGCCGATTGGCTTGGCGTGCCGGCCGCAGCTGATGCTGGCGGTGGCGATGA
>JACKBK010000086.1 GCA_020634555.1 Caldilineae bacterium | reverse complement strand
CAAAGGGCATTTCCCTCCAAAGGGGAGAGCGGCCGAAAGAAACCTGCACGCGTTGTTTCGTCCACCTGGCCTAGCCTCGGATTGCCCAGTTGGGCGATGTCGCCGCGCGCATCGAAAGCTATACTGGTTAGCAGACTGACTCTATTCGCGTACCTAAACGATCCAGGAGGCGCAATGTCAACCGCACAATGGCTTTCACGTCAACCGGAGGAATCTTCCCGCGAAGTTTCTCGCGCCCGGATGACCAGATGGCTGGTCGCGCTGGTTTTGCTTGCAGGCGCTTGCATCGCCTACCTTCCCTATGGCCTGGCCAAGGTGACACCGACCACCGTGCGACTTCCGCTCTGGATAGCCATCGCTGCGGGATTCGGTATAGCCGCTCTGGCAGTGCGATCCAGAGATCGTTTCAAGAGCGCCTGGCCGCCGCTGTTTGCTTTCTTCGTCGCTTCAGCCTCACAGTTGATCGACTGGCAGCTCAGCCACTGGCTGCCGAGACTGCTGAAAGTTCCGTTGGAGTCGCCGGCCGGGTTGGCGCTGGACAAGCTGGAGAGTTCACTGCTCCTGGTGGGGGTGATTCTGCTGCTCGTTTTGCTAGCGGGCGACAGCATGGGATCGGTGTATCTGAAACGGGGCAAGGTGCGCGGGTGGCTGCCGATTGGCATGGCTGCGTTCCTGATCTTCGGACTGATCCCGCTGACGACCGCGCAAGCCCTGTTCGGCGGCGGCCCGATTGCGCTGAGCGCGATCCTACGTGTCTGGCCGTGGGTTCTGATCTTCGTGCTGGCGAATGGTTTTGCTGAAGAGTTGCTCTTTCGCGGCCTGTTGCTGCCGCGCTTGCAGCCATCGGTCGGCATAGGACCGGACATCCTGGTCGTGACTACCGTCTTTACACTGTGGCATCTCGGAGCAAACTATGCCGCGAGCCTGCCGATCTTCCTGGCCATTGTGTTCTGTCTTGGTCTGGCATGGGCGGTACTCACCGTCAAGACGGACTCGCTGTGGGGCGCGGTGCTCTTCCACGCCGGAACCGACATTCCCATAGCGATTGCTCTGCTGGTGACGCTTTGAGGGAGGCGCGCAGTGTTTGTTATTCGTTCATATGCTGAGGAAGACGCTCGCGACATCGGCATTCTGATTGCCGATACCTTCCGAGCATTCAATCTTGACTATGTGCCGCCGGATGAGCAGGAACTGCTGCTGGGGCCGTTTCGCCATGCGCGTTCACTCGAAGACGCGCATAGCCAGGCGATCAAAGACGTCATTCACGCGCCCGTGGTGCTGGTAGCCGAGTTCGATAAACGGATCGTTGGTGTGCTCAGAGGAAGCCCTGGCCGGCTGCACAGTCTTTTTGTCGACAGCGACTACCACGGACACGGCATCGGGCGTGATCTGGTGGAACGTTTCGAGCTGGCGTGTCGGCAGCAGGATGTCAAGAAGATCACCCTGGCATCCTCGCTGTACGCAGTGCCGTTCTACCAGCGTTTGGGCTACAAGAAATCGACTGGTGTTCGTTGCGGTCGTTGCTTCGACGGTGTAGGCTTTCCAACCCAGCCAATGCAAAAGAGCCTGCTGCCATCCAGTGAGCTATGACCTGTCGCCTGTGACGCAGTCTGCCGCCCAGGAGATCGCTTGCATTGCAACTTCAGGCATTAAGGAGAAATTGAAGTGAGGATTATTCTGATTGCATTTGTTCTGTTGAGCATGGTGCTGCTGGCCGGAGCATGTAGCGTCACAGAGCAGGAAGCCGCGCCGACACTCGCGCCGCCGGTGGCCACGGCGATGTCGACGGCCGAGTCTTTGCCGACAGCAACTATTGCAGCCGAGCCAACGCCAATGGATGTGCCTGAGCCGGTTGCTGAGGAAGTGTCTGTCGAAGCTGAGAGCATCACCCCCGAAGCGCTGGCGGAGCTATCGCAGATCGTGGAGGGATTCGTCGCTGATGGCAAAATCGTTGGCGCGGAGTTGGCGGTCATCCAGGACCAACAGGTTCTCCTGCACGAGGTTTACGGATGGAACGATCAGGACCACGCTATCCCCCTGGAGACCGATGCGCTCTTCAACATCCGCTCCATGACCAAGCCCATTATCGGCACGGCTGCCCTGATGCTGGTGGACGAGGGCCAGCTGGCGTTGGACGACCGGGTAGCCGACTACCTGCCGGCTTTCGACAACGACGCATCGCGTGACATCACCGTCGAGCATCTGCTGACTCACCGCAGTGGCCTGCCGCTGTCGATCCTCACCAACTTCGACGACTTTCCGACCCTGCGTTCCATAGCAGACGCGGCGGGCGAGCAAGGACCGGATTTCCCGCCGGGCAGCGACTTCCAGTACAGCGACACCGGCATGGAAGTGCTGGGCGCCCTGGTTGAAGTTGTGGCAGGCAAGCCGTTGGACCAGTTCCTACAGGAGCGCATCCTCAACCCGTTGCAGATGAACGACACGCTGACGCTGGTCGATTCGCAGGATCCGCGCGCCGGCCGCATCGCTTCGGCTTTCCTGGGCAACGCTGGAAGTTGGAGCCTCTTCTGGCAGGCCGGCGACGAGCCGATCTATCCGTTC
>JACKBK010000085.1 GCA_020634555.1 Caldilineae bacterium | reverse complement strand
TGGCCGGCAACTTCTCCAGGACCGTGCCGTCGGATGCCCAATTGCAAGAGGCCGCCGAGGTCATCGCCTGGCTGCTGTATGAGCTAAACCTGCCGGCGGAGCGCGTCGTGGGCCGCAGCGAAGTCGAGCCGGGCATCGTCTCGCCCGGCGCCCAGTGGCTGCAGGGTGCAGTCTTCAAGGACGACCTGATGGCGCGCGTCCGGCTGATTCTCGAAGGAAGTGCCTGATGGCTGAACAAGCAACAGTACCGGCGCCAGGCGCCGTCATCACCGTCCGCTACCGCGACCTGGACACGCTGGGCCACGTCAACAACGCCGTCTACGCGTCGTACCTGGAAATGGGGCGCGTGGGATTCCTGCGTGACGTGTCGGCCCGCCTGGGCTGGCCGACCTCAGGCTACGAATTTGGTGTCAACGTGCCCTTTGTCGTCGTAGAATTGACGATTGGTTTCAAGTCGCCGGCCTACCTGGGCGAGACGCTGGACGTCGCCGTGCGTATGCCGTCGGCCGGCCGCACCAGCTTTGCGTTCGAGTACGAGGTGCGCGAACGGGAGAGCGGGCGCCTGGTTGCCACCGGCCGCAGCGCACAGGTGATGATCGATCCGGCCACCGGCAGCAAAGCCGAGGTGCCGCAGGAGTTTCTCGACGCGGTCGAAGCTGTCCAGGGCGCGCCGGTCGAGCGGCGGTGAGGAAGATCAGAGACTGATTGCAGACGAGGACTCTCCCTCACTCTAACCCTCTCCCGCTGGGAGAGGGGACTCTCAGCCTGCCAACGGTTCACATCCGAATTTCCGCGTCGATTCCTGACCTGCGTCATACACAAAACCAGCACTTCGGGGTATTGTGGTAGCGTGACCGCTCGCGCGTCATTTGTCCCCGCGGGCAAGGGTAGCTCCGCGAAAACTTCGGAAGCAGCCGGGACCTGGAGAGGCAGCACCCTTCAGCCATGGCGAGTTTCAGTAGAATGCGGCTACTTCCGAAGTCTTATGCAGAACAGTTGCGGACCGGAAAGGATATCACCATGAAGAACATCGTGGTATTGCATCTTGACGACGGCGACGAGACGTCCGCCGTCCATTTCTTGGGCGAAGACATCAGCATTCGCCGCATTGGCTGCCACGGCAACGACGATACCGTGGGCAAGCTGGTCGAGTTTTACGACGGCCAGGCGGATGCCATCGCACTGGAGGGCTACCCGGCTGAGCTGGAGCTGGGCGGAAACACTGAGCCGCACTCCATCGGCGCGACGTTGCCGGACCTGGCAAAGCAGACGCCGGTGGTCGATGGCAGCGGCATCCGCCCCGGCATCGAGCGCTGGGGCGTGATCCTGGCCGACCGCGCCGAGCCGGGCATCTTCGCCGAAAAGCGCGTCCTGATGGTTCCCGGGCTGAACCACGGCGGGCTGGTGCAGGGATTGAGCCGCCACGCAGCCCAGATCCACTACGCCGACCCGGAAGTCTACTTTGCGCTCCCCGATTTCCCCGGTGTCGGCAGCAAACGAACGCTGGACCAGGCCGTCGGTCCGACGCTGGGCGAGCTGAAGAACGCACCGTTTCGCCGCATCCTGCCGCGGGCCGGCGAGCCGGGCCAACCGCGCTCGGCATCGCGCTTCCAGTGGGCCGATGTTATCGCCGGCGACATCGGAGCCATCCGCCGCTATGCCCCGGCCCAGTTGAAGCACAAGACGGTGGTTGTGGAACATGCCAGTGAAGCCGATCTGGACGATCTGGGGCGGCGCGGTACGGCCATCGCAGTCACGATGATGCCCGCGCTGGACGGTCGTGGCAACCTGGGCCAGTGGTCGGCGGCCACCGTCGAGGCGGTGCTGGTGGCCCTGCGCGCCGATCCGGGTGCGCCGTTGACCGAGGACACCTACCTCGACCTGCTGGCCGACATCCACTGGACGCCCCACGTGCGCTACCTGCAAGCAGACGAGGCGGGCATCAACCGCTTCGCCTTTGTCATTCACCCGTTGAACGTCAAGTTCATTCACAAGAGTCCCCAGTTCCGCTGGACGCGCTACCTGCCGGACAATCTGGTGGAGGCCACGTCGGCCTACATGCCGCCCATGTATCTGTCGCGCATCACCGGCGGGCAGTCGCCCACCACCGGCCAGCGTATCGAGGGCTACCTGTACACGCTGGGCGCGACGCCGCGCCAGATGATGGACCACGGCGAGCGCTTCACCTACGACCGGCTCAACAAGGCCGCCAAGATGGCCGAGCGCAGGGGCGCTCGCATCATGGGACTGGGCGCGTTTACGTCGGTGGTGGGCGACGCGGGCATCACCGTGGCCCACGAGTCGGACATCGCCATCACCAGCGGCAACAGCCTGACCGTCGCGATGACACTGGAAGCCGCCAAGCGAGCCGTCATCCTGATGGGCGCCACCGACCTGACCAAGGGCAAGGTGATGATCGTCGGCGCGACCGGCTCCATCGCCTCGGTCTGCTCGCGGCTCATCGCCCAGGCCATCGGCAACGTGGTGCTGGTCAGCATCGAGCCGGAGAAGCTGATCGAGCTGAAGCGCGCCATCCAGAAGGAGACGCCCGGCTGTGAGGTCACCATTGCCACCAAGACCGGCGACCTGATCAGCGACTGCGACCTGATCATCACCGCGACATCGGCCTTCGGCCAGCGCGTCATCGACCTGACCAAGTGCAAGCCGGGCGCGGTGATCTGCGACGTGGCGCGCCCGCCCGACATCAACCCGGCCGAGGCGGCGCTGCGGCCCGATGTGTTGGTCATCGAAAGCGGCGAGGTGCTGATCCCCGGCGACATCGACTTCGGCTACGACATCGGACTGCCGCCCAAGACCTCCTATGCCTGCCTGGCCGAGACGGCGCTGCTGGCCATGGAGGGCCGTTTCGAGGACTATACCCTGGGCCGCAACATCACCATGGAGCGGGTCAAGGAGATCTACAAGCTGTCGCTGAAGCATGACTTCAAGCTGGCGGGTCTGCGGTCGTTCGAGGAATACATCACCGACGACGACATCGCAGAGAAGCGCGCGCTGGCCGACATCTACCGCGCCGACTCGTATCTGTTCGAGCAGGTGCGCGCCGACGCAGCCGAGCAGTTGAAGAAGATCCCGGTGATGGCCAAGGGTGTCGGCGCGTCAGGCGGCCCGAACGTGCCAACCTGGGCGGTTGCCGCGGCCGCCGCGGCCGGTCTGCTGGCTGCCGGCGCGCTGCTGGGCCGCAAGGTGCTGCGCTGAGGACAGGGCTTCTCAAAAGTCGCGGCATAACGCGACTTGTCACTCTGAACGGGTCATACAACTATCCCGCACGAGCATTTAACGCCAGTGAAGAGTCTCCCCAGCACTCGGAGAGATGCTTCGCTAGATTCTAGCAACACGCCAGGTGG
>JACKBK010000084.1 GCA_020634555.1 Caldilineae bacterium | reverse complement strand
CCGGCGTCCAACTCGCGCGCGTAGTCGATGTCGGTTCTCATCGTGTCCTCCTACTCGTACTCTTCCTCCTACTCCTCCTCCTACTCGAAACAACCCTCTTTGTGGCCAAGACCGGCATGTGAGACTCAGAGGAGTAGGAGTAGGAGTACGAGGAAGAAAGGAGCGCGTAGTCCGTCTTTCCCTGCTTTCCTTCTCCGCTCCTACCGATTCCGTCCATACTTCTCGTGGCTCGACACCCAGTCCGACGACGAGATGGCCGACGCCAGGCTGATTTCGCCGGCCAGCGCGACCGCGGCCACGATCTCGGCGAAGCGGTTGACGGTGCCGCGGCCGTAGCAGCCCAGCAGTTCCAGGCACTCGCGCTGCGTGGCCAGACTGGTGCCGCCACCGTAGGTCGCCACGATCAACGACGGGATGGTCAGCGCCATGTACAGATCGCCATCGGGCGTCAGCTCAGTGTAGAGAATGCCGGCCGAAGACTCCGACACGTTGGCCACGTCCTGGCCGGTAGCGATGAACATGGCGGTGATGCCGTTGGCCGAGTGCAGCCCATTGTTGTTGGCGCCCGACAGGATCGCGCCGACGTTGGCGACGTTGTAGTGGTAGAAGAGACCCTCCGGTTCGACGCGCATGTGTTGGATCAGCACATCCTTTTTGACGGTCGCCTCGGCCACGACGCGCTTGCCGCGCGTATGCATGATGTTGACCTGCGAGGCCTTTTTGTCGGTGGCCAGGTTCGACTCCAGGTAGAAATGACGGATCTCGTCCTGATCGTAGTTGTCGATGACCCAACTGCAGGCCGCAAAGGTGGCGCGACCGACCATGTTTTGGCCGGCTGCGTCACCTGTGCTGTAGTTGAAGCGCAGGAAGGCGAATTTGCTGGCCAGATAGGGATCGATATACTCCAGCTTGGCGACGCTGGAGGTTGCCTCAGCTTCCTCGCGGATCTTATCGAGGTTGGCGCGCACCCAGGCGACGAAATCGCGCGCGCAGCGGGCATCGTCGAAAACGAACACCGGCGCGCGCTGCATGGCATCGCCGATGACCGACACCTTGACGCCGCCCGACAGATTCATGATCTTCATGCCGCGATTATAGGAGGCGACCAACGTCCCCTCCGCAGTGGCCAGTGGTACAATGAAGTCACCCTGGGCATACTCGCCGTGGATGGTCAACGGACCGGCGAAGCCAATCGGCACCTGGGCGACACCGGTGAAGTTCTCGACGTTGCCGGCGGTGATGTGGGGATCGAAGGAGTAGTTGGGAATGTGCTCCAGCTTCTTGCCGGTGAACTCCTCAATAAACTGCTGGCGCGCTTTGATGATCTCAGGAGAGTAGTTGTCCGCGCTGTCTCGGGGAATCTTGATCCGCTTCTCCACCTCCTTGACAATGGAACCATCGACCTTGAGGGTGAGGCTGCCGAAAGGTTTGGCCTCGAACTTGACCTCAATGCGGTACTTGCCCTCGGCCAGCGGCGGGATGTCGGCCACGATCTCCAGCGAGCGGCGTAGTGGAAAATCAACCGGATGCTGCTTCAGCATCTCGGGAGACAGCACTTCCCCGTTGTCCAGCAACACCGAAAGCTTGCCAAGGGGCACAGGCTGCCCATCGAACGACACACCGTTGAGCGCGGTCAGCGTTGCGTCGCTCAAGCGGTTCTTAAGTGAAAAGCGCACGCCGTCGGGGCTGTTGCGCAGGCTGCCAAAGGTATAAAGTTGCTTCAGCACCATGCTGGGAATAATAGCCATCAGGTAGAAACCTCCTCGTCGAGATGATAGGTTGTTGGTTACGCTCAGACCAGGCGCAAGGAAGTCGAGTTTCCTTACCACGGCCTGAGCAGTAATGGTTGTGAGCCATGTCGGGGAAATCCGAAGCGATTATAGCATAGGTCAGGAGAAGCAACCTAGATCAGCGTTTCTCACTCCGGCCCGGCACGGGGTACGGGACTCCTTGCTGAATTTGCATACACAGTGTTGGCGTGTCTGGCTCCTTGTGATAGAATAGCCCCATTGTTCGTTCACCACTGTTTTGAGTAAGAAGAGGGTTCCATTGAGCAACGGAAACAGCAGCGCATATCGCGCGGCCCAGAGCATTGACGCGATCTCAGGCTGGCGCACCCAAGCAAGACAAGTACAAGCATGGCATCCCGAACCGGCCCTTCCGCCCCCCGAACCACAGCCGGGAGAAGAGCCGGTATTTGGCTACCTGTCGCTGAACGCCAAAGGTTTCGGCCATCTGCGCCATCAAGCCGCCGCCGGCCGTCAAGACCCGTATCTGCCCGCCGGCCTCGTGCGAGACATGGGGCTGCGTGAAGGCGATTATGTCGATGCGCTGGCGACCCGGAGCGACCGCGGCCCGGTCGTTACCATCGTGTGGCGCGTCAACGGCCACGGCGTCTATGATCTGCGCCTCCGGCCAAACTTCGAGGACCTGACTGCCATCCACCCAGAGCATCAGATCACGTTAGGCTACCGTCCCGACGCGATCACGGGCCGCGTGCTGGATTTGATCGCGCCCATCGGCCGCGGGCAGCGCGGCCTGATCGTCGCTCCACCCCAGGCCGGCAAGACCACCGTACTGGAGCACATCGCCCAGGCCGTCGTCGTAGACCCCGATCTGGAATTGCTGGTATGTCTGGTAGGCGAGCGACCTGAGGAGGCTACCATGTTGCGCCGCTCGATCCGGGCCGAGGTGGTAGTGGCCGATCTTGACGCGCCGCAGGACGAGCAGGCAGCCGTGGTCGATCTGGTAATGGAAAACGCCCGCCGGCTGGTAGAAGCCGGACGCCACGTTGTGGTATTGCTGGACAGCTTGACCCGCCTGGCCCGCGTTCACAACATGGCAACCAGCGGCCGCGGCCGCACGCTGTCAGGGGGCATGGAAGCGTCTGCCTTGGTGCCAGTACGGCGCATCTTCGGCGCGGCGCGCGCCGTGGAGGAAGGGGGCAGCCTGACACTGCTCGCCACCTGTCTGGTGGACACCAACAGCCGGCTGGATGACCTGGTCTACGAGGAGTTCAAGGGCACCGGCAACATGGAGGTGCATCTGGACCGGCAACTGGCCCAGCTCGGTCTCTTCCCCGCGGTCAACATCCGCCGCTCCAGCACCCGCCGCGAGGGCCTGCTGCTGGACGAGGCGACCATGGATCTGGTAGTCGCTGCCCGCCGCCAGTTGGTGCGTATGCCCGACGACGCGGCGCTGGACGACTTGCTGGCCGCGCTCAAAGCCTACCCCGACAATTTGCAGGCGCTGGAAGCCGTCGCCCTTTAAATCCCCGCGGAGTTCGCATTCTGCTTTGAAAATAGAGTTTCGCTCGGGCCGGTCTCTGACCGGGTCCCGCTGATTTTCATTGATCGCAGTGCCGGATCCGCCCGGCCGGGCGCCTGACTGGAAAATAGACGTTGCTGTGGCCGGTCTGTGCAAAGCCTCCCGGAGGGGCCGACCGAGCCGCCCCATTTTCATCCATGGTTGTGCGAACAGCGCATGGTCGTCTCAGATG
>JACKBK010000083.1 GCA_020634555.1 Caldilineae bacterium | reverse complement strand
GCGCCGCCGTCGATGCCCACAGTATAGGTAAACGGCGTCATGGCGTTGTTGGCCAGATCGACGGCGTTAACCAGCACAGTATGCTCGGCCTCCCCGGTCACGACGCCAACTGGCGACGAGTTGGGTGGCTCCTGGTCAAGTTGCCAGCTCCAGCTTTGGATGCCGCTGGTCTCATCGACTGGCGAGAAGGCCAGGGTCACGTCGCCGAGGAACCAGCCGTTCATCCCCTGGTCGCCGGTCGCGGCCACGCCGACCGAAGGCGCGGTGGCGTCGTAGCGAAACGCGCTCAGGTCGACGCGGTAGTTTTGCTGGTCCACGTTGCCGGCCAGGTCTACCAGCCAGACCAGGATGCTGTGTGCGCCCTCGGCCGGAGTCTGGATGTCTGTGATGGTGTCGGGGGAGTCGACGTAGATGCCGTCCGTGGGAAAACTGGGCGTCGAGTCGAGGCGATAGTAGGCGCCGACGACGCCTGACAGATCAGCCGGGGCAGTCCATGTCTCGCGGAAATTGTTGACGTTGGTCCAGCCTGATGGCCAGTGCTGCATGTTGGTGGGCGGCGCAGGGGCGGTCGCGTCGACCTTGACGGTGTACGTGCCGCTGGTTTGATAGCTGCCGCCAGTGATGCGGACGCGAAACTCGACCAGATTAGCGGCCGCGCTGTCGGGCATGGCCATGCCGGTGGCTGTGAAGTACACCGTGGTGGCCACCGGCGCGGCAACGATCAGTCCGGCGTTGCTCCACTCGGTCCAGGAAACCGATCCATCGGTTGAATAGCGGTACTCGGCGGTCTCGGGGTCGAGGGTCAACTCGTTGAACGCGGTGACGCCCGCCTGTTGCGGAGTCATGTTGGTCCAGCCTGCCGGCCAGAAGTCGGTCCAGGTTGTGGTGAGCTCTGCCTGCCGTGCGGCGATGGTGTCCCCCACCTGCCCTTCCTCAGGCAGTCCGGCCAGCGCGACCTCCGTGGCTGCCGCCAACCCAATCAACAGGCTTAAGGCAACCAGAAGCACTATCGCGGCGCGCGTTGCCACTGCTGCGCCGCGTCCCCCAGTCGCCGACGATCCATTTCCAGTTCTCATATTTATTCCAGTCCTACAAAAATCTATATCCCAGGCCGCGCACGGTTTGTACGTATTGAGGGTTGTCGGGGTCAACTTCGATTTTGAGGCGTAGCCGGCGCACGTAGACGGCGATTTGGTTGCTATAGCCCTCGTAGTCGTAGCCCCAGACGCTGCTGATTATCTTGTCGTGGGTCAGGATGCGTCCCTGGTTGGCCATCAGACAGTGCAGCAGCCGGAACTCTATTGGTGTTAACTCAACTTTGGCGCCGCTGGGCAGGTACACCTGGTTTGTCACCGGATCGATGTGCAGCCCGTTGGCCGTCAGCGCTGCCTGCGAGTCGCCAAAAGCGAAGGCATCGGCACGCCGCAGCACCGACCGGACACGCGCCAACAGTTCAGATGGCTCGAAGGGCTTGGCCAGGTAGTCGTCCGCGCCGACATCGAGGCCGGTGACCCTGTCGGCCGTCTCGCCTTTGGCCGACAGGATGATGATCGGCAGGTTCATGGTTGCCCGAACGCGCTGCGTGACCTGGAGTCCATCCATTCCAGGCATCATCACGTCCAGGATCACCAGATCGGGCAACTTCTCCTCAATCAGCCGCAGCCCGTCAATGCCGTTGTCGGCGGTGAAGACCTCATAGCCATCCTCCGCCAGGAGAAAGGCTGTCATCTTCAGGCTGGGCGCATCGTCGTCAACTACCAATACACGCATGAGACTCGTATCGCGCAATGCGTAGTGTGTATCGCATAGCGCAGTTCTTCAGGATAGTAATGCACGGCCAATGCCGTGCCGGACGCATTATACCATCTGGGCAAAGCGACCGCAAAGCATCCGGCGAATCGCCAAACACACCGGGAAATTCCCGAAGTCACCGGTGTTGTAAGCGGAGCTGGCTAAGCCGTAACAGACCGGTTGCTTTGACTCATTGGGCGATTACCAAGATCTCCAGCACCGGATGCTATGGCCGCGAGCTGACCAGCGGCAGGTAGAGACGCAGCAGCGCGGGCAGCGGCGTGGCAGTGGTGGTCGGTGTTGGGCTGGCCTGCGGCGACGGGTCCAGCGGGCACCAGACGTTCAGTCGATACGGCCCGGCCGCGCCGTCAAAACCGTCGATTACCAGATAGTACTCGCCGGCCGGCAAGTTGGGCAACGAAACAGAATTATCGCCGTAGGCGATACAACTGGAAGGGCTGGCATCGGTCAGCACGAACAGGTCGAGGTCCTCCGTCAGCCCACCCAGCAGTGCATCGACAGTCACGCCACCAGGCGCGCTCAACAGATAGACGTTCTCCGGCCCGGTTTCGGGCCAGCCCGGTGCGCAGGCATACCAATCCACGTTGTCCACGGCTCCGGCTGTGTTGCCAACCGCCGCTTCGTCGCAGTCGATGGGCATGGCCGCGCCGGTGTCGATGGTCTGCACCGGGGTCGGCGATGCAGTCGGCGTTGGGGTTCTGGTCGGTGTGGGCGTCGCTGTGGCGGTTGGCGTCGCTGTAGGCGTAACCGCAGGGTCGAACAGCACCAGATCGCCGAAATTCTCCGGCTGGGAATAGGTCGAGTAGCCGCGCCAGAAGAGGTGCGCATCAGTGCCGCCCCCGTCGTCGTCATCGATCAGCCCGAGGTTGAAGCCCAGAGTCATGCCCGCCACCAGCGGTCCGGCGTCGAACTGCGCCGCGGGAATGCGCAACTCCAGGCCATAGCCTGCCGGCTGCGCGCCAACAGCCCCAATGACGCCGGCAGCCACCGGCTCGTCGTTGTCGCGCACTGCACCATCGACGCGCACCTCGTACTTGTGATCGTCCGGGCAAAAGCTGCTGCCGCAGAAGCGGATGTCGTCGTTGCGGCCGTCGAAGGCAAGCTCCACCGTGTCGTCCTCCCAGATGTGGACGCTGTCGGCGATCAACGTGTCGTCCTGTACCGCGCAGGCGACATATAGCGCGGCATCGTCCCATTGGCTCCAACAGGTCGCGCCCGCGTCGGCCACGCTGCTGACGGCGCCTGAGATGCTGAAAGCGGTGTTCATGTTCAGGTTGAGGGCGCCGCTGCCCGGCCACTCACGAAGGTTGCCGTCGATTTGCGGTGGGTTGGCCGTGCGGTAGGCGTGAAACAGGCCAGGCGCTGGCGTTGGTGTCAACTCAGGGCTGCTGCCGGCCACGCGGGATTGACCGAGCAGCAACAGGCTGATTGTGGCCACCATAACACCAAGCAGCAAAACACCTGACCTTGTTGGATCTGTTTTTGCGCGGTTCCAGCGAGTCACGTGATGCCTCCGGCATAGCCTGTTTGCCGATCAGTCTTCGAGAGTGCGTACAAGCACGTCCAACCATTAAGAGTCGTGGGCGAGCGTTTCGGTTCCATTGCCAGCTACATCGACCCGGCCTGAACAACGCTGATGAACCGTTCCTCGAACGCCTGGCGTAATTGTAAGGTGATGGGGCCGGGGACGCCGGCGCCAATGGGTTGGCCATCCAGCCGCACCAGGGGCAGGACGTGGCGGCTGGTGCTGGTCAGAAACGCCTCATGCCAGCGATTCCTGTCAGCCAGCGGCAGGGTCTCACGCAGCAGCGGAATACCCAGTTGCTCTGCCAGGTCCAGCACCTCGATTTGCGTTACCCCCGCCAGCACATCCGGCTCGGGGGCGGTCAGCAGCACGCCATCAATCACCACAAACAGGTTGCTCGATGATCCCTCGGTGACGTTGCCGTGGCCATCCACCAACACGCCCTCATGTTCACCGGCGAGCAGCGCGCGCGCCTTGGCCATGTGGTTGACCAGGGTGTTGAGCGACTTGGCGTGAGGCAGCGCCCGCTCGCCGATGTAGGACACTGCGCCCGCGCCCTGCTCGTACAACTCGGCCGGCAGCGCGCGCGGTCCCTCTGGCCAGATGAATATCTCAGGGCCGTTGTCAGCGGTTGCGCCCAGCGCAAAGATGCGGATCAACCCGTCGCGGCAGTGGTTGGCGGCAACCACCTCGCGTGTCCAGCGGGCGATGGTGGTCTGATCGCCGGGCAGCGTCAGGTCGATGGCAGCAGCCGAGTCTGCCAGACGCAGCAAGTGGTCCTCCAGCAGGAAGATCACGCCCGCATAGATCTGGATCGACTCGTAGACGCCGAACGCGCCAAAGATCAC
>JACKBK010000082.1 GCA_020634555.1 Caldilineae bacterium | reverse complement strand
GCGGGGCAGTGATTCACGAACATCCTGGCGAGGATCACTGGATCATGCGCTTCGTGATTGAGGCAGAATCGCCAGTTGCGCCTGGTTCTTGATTCAACCAAGCACGACAATTTGGAAAATTGTCTTACGGCGGACTCGCAGGACAATTTAGAAATTTGGCGTAACTGCTCAGCCCTCACGTCTGCGTCTCCCCCGTGCTCCGGCCGGTCTCCGACCGAGCCGGCCTGCGTCTCGTGAGCGCGGTTTGGACAGCAGTTAAGGGAGCAAGCTATAATCCAGGCAACGTTTGTTTCGACTCCCAACCATTGCCATGTCCACATCCACCGCCCGCCCGCTGCTGCTTTTGATCCCCCTGATGTTGTTGATCGCACTGGCCGGTTGCGGTCGCACCGCACCGACGCCCGATCCGACGGCGACTCCCAGCCCGGCAATCGCCACCGAAGTCGCTGCGGCAGTCGAGCCAGTCGCGTCCAACACGCCGACCGCGACACCAACGCCGACGGCCACTGCCACGCCCAGCCCCGTGCCGGCGACTGCAACAGCCATACCAACCGACACCTTCACGCCAACAGCCACACCTACGGCGACAGCCTCTGCCACGCCGCCGGCCGCGTTCGCCGTCATCGTGCGCAACCCGGTCAACCTGCGCGGCGGGCCGGGCCAGCGGTTCGATGTGGTCGGACAGGTGATCAGTGGGCAACGTTACCCTGTGCTGGCCCGCAACGCATCCGGCAACTGGTGGCAGATCGAGGTCGATGGGCTGGCGGGCTGGGTGTTCGGCGATCTTGTCGACATCGAGGGCGACGCCGAGGCGCTGGCCGTCGTCGAAGCGCCGGTCGAGCCCACCGCGCTGCCGCCGGTGCAGGTCTACGAGACGACGATCGACATTCCCACCTATCCCTACGCGGCCTTCACCGAGGATGCAGTGGACGAGGACTACAGCTGGACCTACCAGCGTTTCGACAGCGACGCCTACCAGGCCAGCAGCCCGCGGCCCTACCCCTGGTCCTATCGCGCCGTTGTGTTGGAGAACGAGTACCTGCGCATCACGCTGCTACCCGATCTGGGCGGGCGCATCTACAGCGTGGTTTTCAAGCCCACCGGCAGCAACGAGCTTTATCAAAACCCGGTGATCAAGCCGTCGCCCTGGGGGCCGGTGGAACAGGGCGGCTGGCTGGCGGCCGGCGGCATCGAGTGGGATCTGCCGGTGGCGGAACACGGCTATGCCTGGAGCGATTCGTGGGGCTACATTACCAACCGCATCGATCCGTCCACAGCCAGCGTCACGGTCTTCATGCCGTTCGAGGAGCATCTGCGAGCCGAGGTGGATGTCACCCTGCACAGCGGCGAGGCCGCGTTCACCATCCAGCCGCGCATTGTCAACCCGACTGACCAGGCCGTCGATTACCAGTTCTGGATCAACGCGTTGCTGGCGCCCGGACCCGCCAACACAGCCGGTCCGGGACTGCGTTTCCTCTTTCCCACCGACCAGATGACCGTCCACAGCCGCGGCGACGAGAGTCTGCCAGAACCGCAGAATGCGCTGTCGTGGCCGGTTTACGACGGCACAGATTACAGCTTGCTGGGGAATTGGAGCGAATGGTTGGGGGTCTTCGAGCGTCCTGCGGCCCACGGCCCCTTTACCGGCGTGTACGACGGCGACGTGGACGAGGGGATGGTGCGCGTCTTCTCGCCGGCAGCGGCGCCTGGCAGCAAGGGGTTCGGCCTGGGCTGGTCCGACCCGCTGGATCCTACTCTTTACACCGACGGCCGCTCGGCCTATGTGGAACTGCACGCCGGCGTGGCGCCTACCTTCTGGGATCAGGCGCGGCTGGCAGCCGGCGAGACCTACACCTGGCAGGAGACCTGGTTCCCGGTGGCCGGCATCGGCGGCGTCAGCACAGCCGACGGCAACGGCGCGGTCTATCTGGCTCCGGCTGCCGACGGGCTGACCGTGGGGATCTTCCCGCGCCAGGCCGTCACAGGGCGGGTTGTGCTCACGGTTGACGACGCTGAGGTGCTGGCACAGGACGTGACTCTCAGCCCTGCGGAGCCGCTTCGCCAGGTTGTCCCGACTCCCAGTCTCGCATCGGGACAGCACGCGGCCGTCACGCTGTTTGACCAGGGCGGAACTGCGGTGCTACACTACGAGCTGACCTTACCCTAGGCAGAACACTCATGCCAGACTCGCCCAACTCACCCACCTCCTCCAACACCGCCCGGCGTGGCTCCTGTCTGCGCTGGCTGGTACTTGTAGTGCTTGCAGTTCTGCTGGCCGCCAGCGCCCTGGCAGTTGCCGCCGTTCTTGGAATGAACCGGGGGCGGGATGAGCGGCAGGCCGCAATCGACGCCAAGGTGACTGCGTACATTGCCCAGGGCATGGACTACATCGATCAGGACCAACCCGACCTGGCGGTGGCTGAACTGCAACAGGCGCTGGCGCTGGATCCGGGCAACCAACAAGCGCAGCAGGCGTTGGATGGGCTGGCGTTCACCTCCACAGCAACCCCTTCGCCCATCCCATCGGTGCCGCCACTGCTGCTGGTCCCCCCCGACAGCGCCCCGGTGACACCGGCTGCTGACCAGATCGTCCTGCCAACCGAGCAGCTCTTCAGCCAGGCACAGGCTGCCAAGGCGGCGGCGGAGTGGAGTGAAGCACTGGCGCTTCTGGACCAGCTAGAGGCGCTCGATCCCGCCTTTCAACCCGACGATGTGTCTCAACTGCGCTTCGAGACGCTGGCCGGAGAGGCCAAAGACTTGCTGGCCGATGACCGCTACGAGGAGGCGCTGCGCATCTACGACCGCGCGCTAGAGCTGCGCTCCGATGCCGCGCTCTCGGCTGAGCGCGATCTGGTGTCGCTCTACATCGACGCGCTGAGCCGCTGGCGGCTGGACTGGGAAGAAACTGTGCAGTATCTCGGCCAGATCTACGAAACACGGCCCGATTTCCTCGATGTGCGCGAGCGGCTGGCGGTGGCGAACGAGTCGTGGGCCGATTCGCTGGGGCGCGAGGGCCACTGGTGCGAGGCTGTCGACCAGTACAAGGCTGCTGTGAACTTCGGTGCGGCCACCGATGTCGCCTCCAAGCAGGCTGAGGCGGTGGCGTTCTGCGCCAACCCACCGACTCCGACAGTCTCCGCCGAGCCTGATGGAGAGGAGCCACCCTCGGCCGCGGTCGCTGAGGGCGCGGGCCAACTCACCTTTGCTACCTACTCGCCCCAGTTCGATCGTTGGTCGGTATACAGCCTGGCGATGCGCGGCAGCCAGCAGCCGGTCGTAATCATGCAGGACGCCAGCCAACCGGTCTGGTCGGCAGATGGCAAGCAAGTGGCCGCGCGCTCGGAGCGCAACGACCAGACCGGGTTAACCGCATTTTCCTCCAGCGGCGCTAATCGCCGCCGGCTGACCACGTTTTTCGAGGACTCTCATCCCAATTGGTCGCCTGATGGTGGCCAGATCACCTTCGAGTCAAACCGGGAGGGGGACCGGCGCTGGCGCATCTATCGCGTCAGCTCCGGCGGCACAGGTGAGGTTTTCATGGACTACGGGCGCTGGCCGGCGTGGTCGCCCGACGGCAGTACCATCGCCTATCAGACGTGCGACAGCACGGGCGGCCGCTGCGGTTTGTTTCTCGTCAACGCCGATGGCTCCAATCCGCGGCCAATCACCTCGGTTCCCGGCGATGCCATGCCAGCATGGTCGCCGGACGGCAGCCGGATCGCCTTCGCCTCGGCCGAGCGGGGTGGTGGCTGGGATGTCTACCTGTTGGACGTACGCACGGGCAACGTGTCAACCCTGGTCAGCAGCCCCGGCGTGGATGCGCATCCCACCTGGTCCCCCGACGGCAAGCAGGTGGCGTTCCTCTCCAACCGCGACGGCGTGTGGGCGGTCTATGTGACCGATGTGAGCAGTGGCCAGTCGCGGCTAGCCGCAGTGTTGCCGGACACGCTGCCGAACTGGTACGAGGCGCGGTTGAGCTGGGGCCGGTAGCGATGCGAGGGAATGAGCGGGAATGAGATCGCGCGGCGATGTGTGAAACGTGAAGACGTGAAACGTGATGCGTCAATTTCTACGTTTTACGTTTCACGCATCACGTCTTCACGTTTCATCTTAAGTCATTGGCAACCTGCGAAACGGAACAGCATCGAACCGGAGCTGTTTTGACGGTACGGTGGGATTGCGGTACAATGCGCTGGATCACGGGGCGTAGCGCAGTTCGGCAGCGCGCATGGTTTGGGTCCATGAGGTCGGAGGTTCAAATCCTCTCGCCCCGACTGTGATGCGGGCGTAGCTCAATGGTAGAGCCCCAGCCTTCCAAGCTGGTCGTGAGGGTTCGATCCCCTTCGCCCGCTCTTTGTGTTTATGGGCCCCTAGCTCAGCGGTTAGAGCGGCCGGCT
>JACKBK010000081.1 GCA_020634555.1 Caldilineae bacterium | reverse complement strand
GCGGACGTCATCGCGCCGTCGGGCATGATGGACGGCATGGTGGCGGCGATCCGGGCTGGGTTGGACGGCGAGGGCTTTGACCACGTCGCGGTGATGAGTTACGCTGTCAAGTATGCCAGCGGCTTCTATGGCCCGTTCCGCGACGCCGCCGAGAGCCCGCCCCAGTTCGGCGACCGCAGCCAGTACCAGATGGATCCGGCCAACAGCCGCGAGGCGCTGAAAGAAGCGGCTATCGACGTGGCCGAAGGCGCTGACGTGCTGATGGTCAAGCCGGCGCTGCCGTATCTGGACATCCTGAGCGCGCTGCGGGCATCCTTCAACCTGCCCACCGCAGCCTATCAGGTCAGCGGCGAGTATGCGATGCTGCACGCGGCCGCGGCCAACGGCTGGCTGGACCTGCAACGCTGCGCGTTGGAAAGCCTGACCGCCATCAAACGCGCCGGCGCCGACATGGTCCTGACCTATTTCGCCCAGGACGCTGCCCGCTGGCTGCAGGAGTAGCGTACGACGATTTTCCAAAATTGTCGCTTAACCCCGCACCAACTGGAGACACCCGACGTGCCAACAACCACGATGACACCAGAGCAGGAACCCCAAAACGTCAGCCTGGCGAACAGCCGTTTCCTGCGCGCTTGCCGGCGCGAGTCGGTCGATACAACACCGATCTGGCTGATGCGTCAGGCCGGTCGCTACATGGCTGAATACCGGGCACTGCGCGAGCGCTACACGATTCTTGAGCTGATTAAGGCGCCGGAACTGGCCTGCGAGGTGACCATGCAGCCAATCAATGCCTTCGACCTTGACGCAGGGATTATCTTCGCCGACATCCTGCCGCCGCTGGAAGGCATGGGGCTGCACCTGGAGTTCATCAAGGGCGAGGGGCCGCACATCGACAACCCGGTGCGTACGGCAGCCGACATCGACGGGCTGCGGGTCACGCTGCCGGAGGAGAGCCTGTGGTTCACGCTGGAGGCGGTGCGGCTGGCGCGGCGGGAACTGGACGGCCGTGGCCTGCCGTTGATCGGCTTCAGCGGCGCGCCGTTCACGCTGGCCAGCTACGCCATCGAGGGCGGCAGCAGCCGCAACCACGTCCACGCCAAGAGCTTGATGATGGGCGAGCCGGCGCTGTGGGCGCGGTTGATGGAGAAGCTCACCGAGGTCGTGGGCCAGTACCTGCTGGCGCAGGCGCGGGCCGGCGCCAACGCCCTGCAAGTGTTCGACAGTTGGGTTGGCCAGCTTAGCCCGGACGACTATCGGCGCCACGTGCTGCCTTACAGCCAACGCGCGATCGGGATTGCCCGCCAGGCCGGTGTGCCGGTGATCCATTTTGGCACCGACACCAACGGCATGCTGGAGCTGATCCGCGATGCCGGCGGCGACGTAATCGGTGTGGACTGGCGCATCAATCTGGCCGAAGCGTGGCAGCGGTTGGGCAACGGCGTGTCGATCCAGGGCAACCTGGACCCGGTGGCGCTCTTTGCGCCGTGGCCGGAGCTGCGCGAGCGCGCCCGGCGGGTGCTGGACAGCGCCGCTTCGGCCGGCCGGCCGGGGCACATCTTCAACCTGGGCCACGGCATCCTGCCCGGCACGCCGGTAGACACCGTGCGTCGGCTGGTGGATTTTGTACACGAGTACCGTGTACCGTGAATGAATTCACGGTCTGGCAACCAAAGCATGCTGAAGCAAGCTCCTGGAAGCAGAAGTCCGCAGTCTGCTTTGAGCAGACTTTTGGTGCCAGACACCGGATTCATCCGGTGGACTAACGAAACATGAACAACCAACACAACTCTGAGAAGCATTTTTCCGCCGCGCAGCAGGTCATTCCCGGCGGGGTCAACAGCCCGGTGCGGGCGTTTCGCAGCGTGGGCGGCACGCCGCGCTTCATCCAGCGCGGTCGCGGCGCCCTGATCTGGGACGTTGACGACAACAGCTACATCGACTACGTGCTGTCGTGGGGGCCGTTGATCCTCGGCCACGCGCATCCGGCGGTGGTGTCGGCGCTGCGCGAGGCGCTGGAGAACGGCACCAGCTATGGCGCGCCGACGGCCCTGGAAACCGAGCTGGCCGGGCTGATCATCGATTTGGTGCCGTCGGTGGAGATGGTGCGTTTCGTCAACAGCGGCACCGAGGCGACCATGAGCGCGCTGCGGCTGGCGCGCGCGTTCACCGGACGCGACAAGATCGTCAAGTTCAGCGGCTGTTACCACGGCCACGCCGACATGCTGCTGGTGCAGGCGGGCAGCGGCGTCGCGACGCTGGGATTGCCTGATTCGCCGGGCGTGCCTGCCTCTGCCGCGGCGGATACACTGATCGCTCCGTACAACGATCTGTCCGCGGTGCAGGCGCTGTTTGGTGCCTGGCCTGACCAGATCGCCGGGGTGATCGTCGAACCCATCGCGGCCAACATCGGCTTCGTGCCGCCGGCCGAGGGGTTCCTGGAGGGCTTGCAGTCGCTGTGCCGTGACCGCGGCGCGCTGTTCATCCTGGACGAGGTGATGACCGGCTTCCGCGCCGCGCTGGGCGGCGTGCAGTCGCTGCTGGACCTCGACCCGGACCTGACGTGCCTGGGCAAGGTGATCGGCGGCGGGCTGCCGGTGGGCGCGTACGCCGGCAAGCGCGACATCATGCAAACCGTCGCGCCGGCCGGGCCGATGTACCAGGCCGGCACGCTGTCGGGCAATCCGCTGGCCATGACGGCGGGACTGGCGACGCTGCGGACGCTGGCTGAGCCGGGTGTGTTCGACCGCATTGTGCGCACCACCGCCGAGCTGGTGCTGGGGCTGGAGGCCGCCGCGGCAGAATACGACATCCCGGTGCAGGCCGGGTATGCCGGCACGATGTTCGGGATGTACTTCCTCAAGACGCCGGACGCGGCGATCAGCGACTATGCCAGCGCCAAAGAACACGCCGATGCCGGCCGCTACGCCCGCTACTTCCACGGGATGCTGGCCGAGGGCGTCTATCTGGCGCCCAGCCAGTTCGAGGCGGGTTTTGTCAGCAGCGCGCACGGCAACGCAGCGATCGACCAGACGCTGGCCGCAGCGCGCGCGGTATTCGAGAATCTATAGAACCAGGAGTGGCCGAATCGGACTTCGGAAGTCGCCGGACTGACGGCAGAGGGCATTCCACCGGTTGGAAGTTGGTCGTGGCGAGTAACCGGCGACTTCCGAAGTCCACCCATGACACTTCCTGGCTACTTTGCATCATGACCGAATCTACATCACGCGTCGTCGTCATTGGCGGCGGCATCAGCGGACTTAGCGCGGCCTGGATGTTGCAACAACAGGGCGTGCCCTACACGCTGCTGGAGCAGTCGGACCGCTGGGGCGGCAAGCTCCTGACCGAACAGGTCGATGGCTACGGCGACTCGCCGTTCGTGGTCGAGGGCGGCCCCGATT
The DNA here is from genome assembly GCA_020634555.1 of Caldilineae bacterium. Taxonomy (GTDB): domain Bacteria; phylum Chloroflexota; class Anaerolineae; order JAAEKA01; family JAAEKA01; genus JACKBK01. The sequence goes on along the minus strand of JACKBK010000081.1, from coordinate 1,101 downwards.
CGTTCATCGCCCAGAAGCCGTGGGCCACGGAGCTGGCCGAGGAACTGGGGCTGGCTGACCGGCTGATGGGCACCAACGACGGCCAGCGGCAGGTCTACGTGCTCAACCGCGGCAAGCCGACGCCGTTGCCCGACGGCGTGCTGATGATCGTGCCCACCAAGTTCAAGCCCTTCGTCCTGTCACCGTTGATCTCGCCGCTGGGCAAGCTGCGCATGGGTATGGACCTGTTCATCCCGCCGCGTCGCGACGACGGCGACGAAACGCTGGCTGACTTCATCCGCCGCCGCCTGGGCAACGAGGCGCTGGACAAGATCGCCGAGCCGCTGATGTCGGGCATCTACAACGCCGAGGCCGACCGGCAGAGCCTGCTGGCGACATTTCCGCGCTTCCGCGACCTGGAGCAACGCTACGGCAGCCTGACCAAGGGCATGATCGCGTCGCGCAACGCCCGCCGAAACGGTACGTCCAGCGCGCCAACCGCGTCCAACGGGCGTCCCAAATCGGCGTTCATCACGCTGCAAGGCGGCGTCAGCGAGTTGGTGGATGCGCTGGCTGCGCAGTTGACCGGCGACCTGCGGCTGAACACGGCTGTGACCGGCCTGGCTGCGGCCGCGGACGGTGGCTACACGATCACCTTAGCCGGCGGCGACCGGATCGATGCGGGTGCTGTGATCCTGGCTGCGCCGGCGTTTGTGACGGCTGATCTGGTGCGGCCACTGGCGGGCGAGGCGGCCGATCTGCTGGCCGGCATTCGCTACGTCAGCACGGGCACTATCTCGTTTGCCTACGCCGCGGACGCCGTGGACATCCCGCTGCGCGGCTTCGGGCTGGTCATCCCCACCAGCGAGCGCCGTCCCATCAACGCGATCACGGTTAGTTCGACCAAGTTCGACCGGCGCGCGCCCGACGGCGCGGTGCTGTTGCGGGCGTTTTTTGGCGGCTCGCGCAGTCCCCAGTCCATGGAGCTGGACGACGAGCAGTTGTTGGCCACCGTGCGCGGCGAGCTGTCGCAGTTGCTGGGGCTCGATGCTGATCCGCTGTTTCACCGCATCTTTCGCTGGCACCGATCGAACCCGCAGTACGACGTCGGTCACCTGGAGC
>JACKBK010000080.1 GCA_020634555.1 Caldilineae bacterium | reverse complement strand
GTCGAGGGCATCATCCTGACCCACGGCCATGAGGACCACATCGGCGCGCTGCCCTACGTGTTGCAACAGATTGATGTCCCGGTCTACGGCACGCGCCTGACGCTGGGACTGGCTGAGGTCAAGCTGCGGCAGCACGGCCTGCTTAACGAAGCCCAGCTTTATACCATCACCTCCGACGATGTCCTGGAGCTTGGCCCCTTCACAGTTGAATTCTTTCACGTCTGCCATTCCATCCCCGACTCGGTAGGCGTGGCGGTCACAACGCCGGTTGGTCTGGTCGTCCATTCCTCCGACTACAAGTTCGACCAGCATCCTGCCGATGGCCGGCTGACCGACTTTGCCAAGCTACAGGAGTTGGGCGAGCGCGGTGTGTTGTTGCTGCTCTCGGACTCCACCAATGCCGAGGTTGATGGCTTTACCCCCTCGGAGCGAGAGCTGGAGGATTCGCTCGACGGTATCTTTCGCACCGCTGAGGGCCGCATATTCATCGCCACCTTCGCCTCCAACATCACGCGTGTCGGCCAGATACTGGCGCTGGCACGCCGCCACGGCCGGCGGTTGGGGCTGGTGGGCCGGTCGATGCGCGACAACGCGCGCATGGCGGCCCGGCTGGACTACCTGGATGTTGAGCCGGGTGAGCTGCTGACGTACGAACAGATGGAGCAGTTGCCGGCCAATGAAGTGGTCGTTGTCTGCACGGGCACCCAAGGCGAACCGACCTCGGCCATGGTGCGCATGAGTATGGACGAACACCGGGTCAACATCCGCGCCGGCGACACCATCGTCATGTCCTCAGCGCCGATTCCCGGCAACGAGGAACTGATCAACCGCACCATTGACAACCTCTTCCGGCTGGGCGCCGACGTGATCTACAGCGAGCTGGCGCACGTCCATGTCAGCGGACACGGCAGCCGGGAAGACCATAAGATGATGATCAACCTGGTGCACCCCAAGTACTTCATCCCCATCCACGGCGAGTATCGCCATCTGGTTCTCCACAGCCGGCTGGCAGCCGCCATGGGCATTCCTGAAGAGAACATCTGGGTCATCGAGAGCGGCCAGGTGATGGAGTTCGGGCCTGACGGCGTGTTCCCTGGCGAACTTGTTACCGAGGGCCACGTCTTGGTAGACGGGCTGGGTGTGGGCGACATCGGCCACGTGGTCCTGCGCGACCGCCGCCATCTTTCCCGGGATGGCTTTGTGGTAGCCGTCGCCATGGTAGATCAGGCTTCCGGCCAGTTGGTCGGTGAGCCGGAGATACTGACGCGCGGCGTCGTGTACGTACGCGATTCCGAGGAGCTGCTGGAGCGGGCAAGAACCAGTGTCCGCGGCGCACTCGTCCACGCGGGTCCGCCCTCAGCCCTCAGCACCAAGGTCAAGGATGCACTGACCGAGCTGATCTACAAAGAAACCGGTCGCCGACCCATGGTATTGCCTGTGGTGTTGGAAGTCTGACGTTTTTCGCTGACATAACCTTTACGCGAGCCTGATTGTGTGTTATAATTGCGGCACATCCGTTCTATTGACAGATTATTGAGCATGGCAAAGCGACGCACCACATCCAAGAGCAAAGGCCCCCAGATCGACCTCAGCATATTGCGTCAGGGAGAGATTTGGAGCATCGTGTTGATCCTGATCGGGGTCGTTACGCTGTTGAGCCTGTTCTCGGCGGGCCAGGGACGTATCACCCAGTGGTGGACCACGCAGTTGCGGGTCCTGGTTGGCGGTGGCGTCCTGGTGCTCAGCCTGCTGCTGATCGGCTTCGGGGTGTGGGGCGTACTGCGCAGCATCGACCGCATGCAAGAGGTTCCGTGGTATCGTCCCGCCGGCGCGCTGCTTTTCTTCCTGGTGCTTGTCACAATCCTGCACATGGACGGCTCCATCAGCAATAGCCAGGCGCTGGTAATGGCCAAAAACGGCGACGGCGGTGGCATCGTGGGCTATGCGCTCAGCGAAACGCTGATCAGCGGGCTGGGCTACACGCTGGCATGGGTCGCGCTGGTTCTGCTGGCGCTGGCCGCGCTGATGCTCTGGCTGGGGCCGTTGATCGTAGCCGGCGGAACGTTGGCCATGGTGATGCTTTTGCAGCGTCGCGACGACCGTGATTTGAACCAACCTGACCTCGACGGTGGGCTGGACATGGCACAACAAGGCCCACCCCTACCCACCGGTGAGCCTTCGCCCTGGCAGGCGTTACTGGTGCGGCTGGGCCTGCGTTCCGTCCCGTCGCAGACGTTCGAGGAACCTACCCTGGTGATCGGCGGCAACGGCGTCGCGGCCGATCGGACGGCCGCTCGCATCGTCGCCGACAAGCCGGTGGCGACCTCAGAACAGACGGTGGCTGGCATCTCGCGCGGCCCTGCCCCTGGCTCGGCCGACACGCTGATTCCGCGCATCATTGGCGGCGGCCAGACGTGGCGGCTGCCCAACATCACCGAGATATTGGATGAAGCTGAAGAGGTGGAGATCCAGTACGCCGACATCAAGGACCGGGCGCGGATCATCGAGCAGACGCTGGCCGATTTCGGCGTCCCTGTGCGCGTTGTCGAGGCCAACCCAGGGCCGGCGGTTACGCAGTTCGGCCTGCAGCCTGGCTACCGTGAGCGCCGCCGCTCGCGCGACGAGATGCGCCGCGAGGCCGAGGAGCTTCTCCGCCAGCGCGGCTATGGCTCATCACGCCGTCCCATCACCGATGAACTGGTCAAGGAGGTGATGGATGACGAGGTCAGCAAGTACGAACGGGTTAAGATCAGGGTCAGCAAGATCCAGGCGTTGAGCAACGACCTGGCTCTGGCGTTGTCAGCCTCACCGATTCGCATTGAGGCGCCGGTGCCGGGCCGGCCGTTGGTGGGACTGGAAGTGCCCAACACGTTAAAGGCACTGGTCTCCCTGCGGGGCGTGCTGGAGTCTGACACCTTCCGCCAGATGAACAGCGCGCTGCGAATCGCTCTGGGGCAGGACACAGCCGGCCAGGCAGCCGTGGCCGACCTGGCGAAAATGCCGCATCTGCTGATCGCGGGGGCGACCGGCTCTGGCAAGTCGGTCTGCGTCAACGCCATCATCGCTACCTTGCTGCTGACTCACACGCCTGACACGCTGCGTTTTCTGATGATCGACCCGAAGATGGTCGAACTGACCACCTACAACGGCATCCCTCATCTCCTTTCGCCAGTGGTAGTGGAATTGGAGCGCACCGTGCCGCTGCTGCGCTGGGCTACCGGCGAGATGGATCGCCGCTACAAGCTCTTTGCCAAGGAAGGCGCGCGCAACCTAGAAGCCTTCAACGCCAAGGCTGTCAAGGCTGGCGAGCAGATCCTGCCCTACATCATCCTGGTGATCGACGAGTTGGCCGACCTGATGATGTCAGCACCCGACGACGTGGAGCGCTACATTTGCCGGCTGGCGCAGATGTCGCGCGCCACCGGTATTCACTTGATCATTGCGACGCAGCGACCCAGCGTGGATGTGGTCACGGGGCTGATCAAGGCCAACTTCCCGTCGCGCATCGCTTTCGCCGTCACCAGCCAGATCGACAGCCGTGTTATCCTCGACACACCCGGTGCCGAGTCGCTGCTGGGCCGCGGCGATATGTTGTTTATGCGGCCGGACAGCAGCAAGCTGGAGCGGTTACAAGGCGGATTCGTCTCCGACACGGAGCTGGAGCGATTGGTGCGTTACTGGAAGGGAGTGCGCATCATCGAAGGCGAAGAGGCTGGCGGACTGGCTGTCCCTGACGGTATGATGCCTCCCCTGCCAACGCGGCCGGAGGACATAGTGCAGGCGCCGTTGTGGGAGGACATGATCCAACAACAACGGCAGGCGCAGCAGCAGGACGACCTGTACGGCGACGCGGTCGAGGTGGTGCAGACCGCGGGCCGGGCATCGGTGTCGCTGTTGCAACGGCGGTTGCGCATCGGCTACAGCCGCGCGGCGCGGCTCATCGATCTGATGGAGGAACGAGGTGTCGTTGGTCCGGACCAGGGCGGCAGCTTGGGCCGCGAGGTCTATCTGGGCGACGAGGAACTGGAGGGCGCCGCGCCGGCCGGCGAAGACCGTGCGCCCTGGGATGATGAGTAGCCACGGAGGTACATCATGCTACAGCAAAAACCGTCGTACGTTACGCCGCAGGAATATCTCGACTACGAACGCCAGGCTGAGACCAAGAGCGAATACTACAATGGCGAGATCTACGCGCTGGCCAGCGCCAGCCCGCGCCACACTGTAATCGCAGCGAATATCATCGTGAGTTTTGGCGTCCAGTTCAAGGGACGTTCATGCACCGTTCACACAGGCGATCTGCGCGTTAAAGTCAGCCCGACCGGCTTGTACACCTACTCGGATGTGGTCGTCGTATGTGATATGCTACGCTTCGACGACGCGCGCAAAGATACCCTGTTGAACCCCACTCTCATTGTTGAGGTCCTGTCCGAGTCGACCGAGGCCTACGACCGCACGGGAAAGTTCGAACACTACCGCACGTTGGAGTCGCTGACCGACTACCTGCTTGTCTCGCAGGAGAAAGCGTGGATCGAGCACCGCGCTCGCCAATCTGACATCAAGTGGCTGACCGGCTACTACATGGGCCTTGAAACCGTGGTGCCGCTTCCATCCATCGACTGCGAACTGCGGTTGGCTGATGTCTACGACAAGATCGACTGGCCCGACGAGTCGTCGGCCCGCGGCTGGCTGCAGGCCGTCAAAGAGCCTGCCCCCGAATACGCTACAGAGAGACGCCCCCCGTATCATGTCAATTGAACTGACTGC
>JACKBK010000008.1 GCA_020634555.1 Caldilineae bacterium | reverse complement strand
GCGTGTTGTGGCGCACCCAGACCGCCGATTCGCTGGCCTGGATGGCGGTGCTGCTGGCAGAGTCCAGATAGAACAGCACGTTGCGGATCACCACGTTGTCGCCGTCGTTGACGCCGGGCGAGTTGAACGCGTCGCCGCCGTAGTTGATCTTGATGCCGGTGCTGGCGTTGCGGATGGTCAGGTTCTCGATGGTCACGCCCTGGATGTTCGGGTATGTCGCAGTTGTGTTGGGTAGCAGGCTGAGGCCCGTGCCGCCGGCGGCGTCCAGGAAGACCGAATCGGGGTCGCTGCCGCGGATGGTGATGTAGTCGCGGCCGGCGTTGACCACCGCCGGCGCATAGGTGCCCGGCTGCACCAGCAGGATGTCGGAATGCCACGAAGCATCCAGCGCCGTTTGCAGCGTGGCGAAAGCCGTCTCGCCCCAGACCAGGCCGTCGTTGGCACACGTTTCGCAGAAGTCGTCGTCGATGACCCGGGTGGCAGCCAGGTCGGAGAGCTGGAAGTCCCAGCCGGTGCCGGCCGCGTCCAGCGATACGTAGTCGGCCAGCGTATCGCCGTCGAAGTCGCCGGTCAACGTGTTGGCCGGGAAGGAACCGCTGAACTGTAGGGCGTTGGCCAGCACCTTGCGGAACGGCGCCGCGCCGCTGTCCGGGCTGGCCTGCGAGAGCCAGGCGTAGAAGTTGCTGTTGTCGAACAGCGCCAGAACATCGGCCTTGCCGTCGCCGCTGAAGTCGGCAGTGACACGCGGCACGGACGAGGTGATGGCGTAGCCCAGGCTGGTGGCAGTAACCTGCTGGAAGGCCAGCGATCCGGCCCCGCCCTGCGCCAGCCAGATCACCCAGTTGGCGGTGTCGGAGGCGCGCGATGCGATGTCGGTTTTGTCGTCGCCGTCGAAGTCGCCGACCACCAGCAGCGAGGCGTCGCTGCCCGACAGCGCGCCCAGGTTGTTGCTAACCTGCGTGAAGTCAAAGGTCGTTCCGCTGGCTTGCGACACGAAGGTCGCCCAGGCCGAGCCGTCCCAGGCGGCGATGTCGGTCTTGCCGTCGCCGTCGAAGTCGCCCAGGAAGGTCTGGCCGGTGTCGCCGGATGCGACGCTGCCCAGGTTGCTGGTCGCGGCGGTGAAGCTGAAGGCCGAACCGCTGGCGCCGTCCGAGCGGACGAACTGCCAGTTTGAGCCGTCCCAGTAACCGATGTCGGTCTTCTGGTCGCCGTCGAAGTCGCCCAGCAGGCGGGCCGTGCTGCCGGTGACAGCAGCGGGCAGGTTGTTGGTGTACTCGGTGAACTCCAGCGTTCCGGTGTATCCATCCGAGTGCCAGAGTCGCCAGCCGGCGGCCGGCGTTTCGGGCTGCGTTTCGTCAGGCGCACTGTCTGCGGCGGTCCCCAGCGAAGCGCTGTCGGTGACGGGCTGTGCTGCCCGAATCTCATCGCTGTCAAGCGTGGCAGTCTCTGTAATTGGTTGTTCGGCAAGCGGCGCTTCCGATCCTTGCAAGTCAGGCGCGCTTTGCTCGCCGGTGTCCAAGGCCGGCTCCGGCGACGAAGCTGCCGAAGCGCCGCCCCAGCCGGCGACATCGGTCTTGCCGTCGCCGTCGAAGTCGCCGACCATGGCGTCGGCGGTGCTCCAGTCGTCGATGTTGTCGCCCACGACGCGGAAGGCCAACGCCGGCGTGGTCAGGCTGGCGTTCAGGTCGTTGACCGCTCGCCGGGCTGCATATGAGGCACGCGCCGGTGAGAGGCTGCCGGCCTCAGGCAAGTCGCGCAGGTCGTAAGGCGCGGCTGCCGGACCGATCCACTGGCCTTGCCGGTCGCTGATCAAGCGCTGGTCGCGCACCTGCAATGATCCGTCGGCGCTCTCCACCGAGAGGAACTGGCCTACCGGCACCACCAATAGGTCGGAGGACAGGTCGCAGTTCAGGTCGGCTCCGGCCGCGTAGGGCGCCGAGGCCGCGCTGGATGCGCCGCTGATCTCGGCCTGCACCGGCTGGTTGCTGGCCAGGTCGCTGCGTCCGTGGTAGAGGAAGGCCGTGCCGCCGGCGCTGCTGCTGCCCAGCAGGATGTCGTTGATGCCGTCGGCGTTGACGTCGCCGGGCGCGCTGATGAAGCTGTCGAAGGCGGTGCTGCCACTGAAGGTGACGTCGGGCGACATGCCGGCCGTCCAGCCGGAGGTGCGCCCGTAGACCACCTTGGGCGTGGTGCCGTCGCTGTAGACAAAGTCGGGCAGCCCCAGCGCGTCATCGTTGATGTCGCCCAGCGCGACCACCTGCGAGCCGACGCCGGCCTGGCCTGCGAAGCTTGCATTGGCGTGAGTCGATGGGTTCAGCGGGCCGGTCTCACCGGTTTGCCGCCAGGTGGACGGGCCAAGGAAAACGTACACTTTGGAGCCGCCACCGAAGCTGTTGTTGGGGTCGGCGACTACGAAGTCGTTGTATTGGTCGTTGTTGAGGTCGCCGACACCGGTGGCTACCGCGCCGTTGGCGTCCAGCATGAAGGTCTCCAGCAGCGGCGCGCCGGTAGGAACATCCAGCTTGAGGACGGTGCCGGCGCTGTTGCTGACCAGCTTACCGCTGACCAGGTAGAGCCGGCCCGACCCACCGACGCCGGTCACGCCGATCAGCAGGTCCCCGTAGCCGTCGCCATTGACGTCGCCGGCCGCCGACTGCCACGTGCCGGCCAGGCCGGTTCCGACCGTCAGCGTCTTGCCCTGGACGGAGGGAAGGCTGGCCGGGTTCTTGTTCATGCCCAGCGTGTTGGTGCTGCCGAACACAAGGTAGGTTGACTTCTTGGCAGGGTCGCCGATCAGGATGTCGCTCAGGCCGTCGCCGTTGACGTCGCCGGCCGACGCCACGTACTGTCCCAACTGTTGGCCGGCGTAGCTGCCGGCGAACGAGTTGGTGGCGTTGGCCAGTGCGACGGTGTCGGGCGGCACCGGCCAGCCGCCGGGCTGGCCATAGATGACCGAGATGCGGCCGGATGCCGCGTAGCCGTTGGCTGTGGCCGATGGCATACCCACGGCCAGGTCGGCGCGGGCGTCGCCGTTGATGTCGCCCAGCCAGGCCACGTTCATGCCGACGGTGTCGGTGTACGCCTCAGGCATCAGCCGCACCGTGGACGAGATGACCGCGTCCAGCGTGTTTTCCAGCGCCTGCGGGCGGGCCGGCAACGGCACATTGCCCTCGTCGTCGGCGTGGCCCAGCAGCGCGATGGCCTGGCCGCCGGACTGATACGGCTCGTAGTTGGACCAGATATCCGTCGGTGCCAGGGTGTCGATGATCACATCGAAGGAGGTGGCATCGCCCACCTGACCCAGCGCGTCCACGGCGCGCACGTCGATGGTGTGGCTGCCGTAGGCGCTGTTGTTGACCGTCCACTTGTAGTAGGGCCGCGAGCGGCCGGCCGGCAGCACCGGTGGATGGGGCGGCGAGAAGACCTCCGAGCTGCTGACGTTGGTCCACGGACGGCCGTCGATGCTGATCTGGATGACCTGCAGGCCGGCCACCTGGGCTGCGCCTGAGATGGTGTCGTCGCCGGAGACGTAGAGCGTCACCTGGTTGCCGGTCAGCTTGAGGACGCCGCCGTTGAAGTTCACCAGCCCGGCTGCCGGCGCAGTGTTGTCCACGATGACGGTCTGGCTGGTCGGCGTGGACTGGACGTTGCCGGCGTAGTCGGTGGCGCGGGTCTCGATGGTGTAGACGCCGTCGTTGGGCAGCGGCGTCCAGGTCCAGCCCCACGCGCCGGCGCCGTTGGCTTCCTGCCAGCCGGTGTTGTAGCTGCTGCCGTCGGTGACCCGTACCTCGACCTTGGTAGGCCAGGAGGTGGGATCGCTGGCCGTGCCGCCGATGGTGTAGGCGGTGCCGTTGATGGGCGCGCCGCTGGCCGGCGAGGAGATCAAAGCGGTCGGCTCGTCCATGTCCACCAGAACGGCGATGGTCTCGGTGATGGTCTTCATCTCGCCGGCGATCACGTCGGAGTAGACGGCTGTGGCCTTCAGCGAGGTGACCTGGGAGGTGGTGACATCGGGGCTGACATGCATGGGCAGCGTCGATGTCATGGCCTCCAACGAGTACAGCGGGTTGATGGACAGGTTCCAGCTCAGGCCGCCGGATGTAGCGTTTGGCTCGGGCGGCGTATAGCCGTCGCTGCCGGATTGCTGGGCATCCGCCGGCGTCACCACCAGGACGCTGGTCGCATAGTCCATGGTGAGCGGCTGGACGATGCTGGCCGCGGTGGTGTTGTTCAGGTACAGCGTCGCGGTCAGCGGATCGCCGGCCTTGAGCACGCTGACGCGCGCGCCGTTGTGGATCACGCTGGGCTGGTTGGAAAGCTCCATCCAGGGCGCGGTGTTGGGGGAGTTAGGGCTGAGGCCGGCCCGCATCTCCTGGCTGTCCAGCAGGTGGTCGCCGTCGTAGTCGCCCGCGAGCGGGTTGGAGCAGGTGCGATAGTTGCCCGCCTGCCGCACCAGCCAGCCGCCGACGGTCTGGCCGTTCTCGAAGCGGCAGACCTCCTGGCCGTCCAGCAGGCCGTCGCTGTCGGTGTCGCTGATGACCACCGACGTACCGGCGTTCAGCTCGTCGAGGTCGTTGAGGCCGTCACCGTCGGTGTCGTAGAGAGTCGCGTCGGTGCCTCTGGCGTCACTGGCCGTCACCTCCCAGCCGTCGCTGAGGCCGTCGCCGTCCGAGTCCCAGACGGTGGCGCAGGTGCTGGTCGCGTTGGCAGGCAGGCCGTTGGTGCAGTCGGCGGTCTCCTGCGAGTTCAGCAGACCGTCGTTGTCCACGTCGGCGTTGAAGTCGGCTGCTACCGTCTGGCTGACCGGGTTGTAGGCATCCCACTTCACCAGGCCGTCCAGCGTGTTGGGCAGCACGTCGAAGTAGAAGTACGAGTACTTGTCCGAGTCCGCGTTCGGCCCCTTGCTGTAGTTGGACTTCGTGTCGCAGGTGTAGCCGATCACGTCCCAGTAGCAGGCCTGGTAGCGCAGGTTCGCCTCGAGGGTGGTGGTCACCGGGATCGCGGTGTTGCGTCCCGAGGCGTTGGTGTCGCTGATTGTCTCCCCGCCGAACTTGAAATTCAGCGTTGTCACGGGAGTGTAGCAGTGTTTGGTCGTACTGTCTTTGGGATCGACTTCGCAGTGCGCCGATGCGTCGCCGTTTTCGCCGATGATGTTAGGTGTATTGGCCGCGTAGTATTTCAGCAGATAGTTGGGGGTGTTGTCGATGGTGTCCCAGCGCCCAAACCCCCAACTGGCCGCCACGTCGCCGGAGTTGCCGGCGCGGGCGTTGGTGAGGCCATACGTCTTGGCTGCCTTTGTGCTGGCGACGATAGTGGTGGTAATCGAGGTGGTGATGAAAGCCCAGGTTTGGTACACAGGCCCGGTGGTCGGCGCGGAGGCATCGCCGCTGTTGCCGCCGGAGCTGCCCAGGGTCACCTGAAGCTGGCTGCTCTGCACACCGGTGCCGTCGCTGGGAATCTCCGCCAGCAGCGCGAACCGGAACACCTCCTTGGTCAGCCATTCCATGGCCTGTTCATATTGCTTCACCGGGTTCCAGTCGCCGGTGGCGATGCCCCAGATCAGCCAGATGATGACGAAGATCACGATCTCGATGATCAAGCCGTAGCCGGTGCTGCCGATGAGCGACCCGATATACATCAGGAACAGAGTAAGCAACAGCTGCGCGATGGCGACAAGCGTGGAAGCCTCGGCCTCGCCCTTGGATTCGCTCTTGGCGATGCCCGATAGACCGTTGTTGGCATACTGGACCCAGGTAATGACGATGATGACGACGGTGATGGCCACTGCGACCGTGCCGGATGCTATCTTGGACCACATGCCCTCGGTTGCGCTGGTGGCTGCGTCCTCCACGAAGTCCTGGCTGACCTCCGATTCCTCGGCAACAGCACTCAGCCTGACCCTGGCAGCATCGTCGCCGATATCCTCCGTCAGGTCTTGTAAAGGTTCAATATCGAAGTCCTCGTCACGCACAAGGCCATCTGAGTATTCGGGCTCGTCCGCTGGCGGATTGGCGTCGTTGGACGGCTGAACAGGGGCTCGCCAGGCGTTGACTTTTGTAACGATCCAGCGCCCGAACTTGTACACCATCTTCAGCAAGCCCGGGATCATATAGCGCACCATCGCGACATACCCGACGTAGGAAAGCGCCGACGTTGACAATGAGCCGGACCAGTCGCGTATCCCGTCCAGCGTGCCGTGGGTATCCACCGCCAGGAACAGCGCGTCCAGATCGTACACCTTGCGCACGTAGTCTGGCATGTTGTTGGTGTCGTAGTCCACCAGCCAGCCAAAGGCGGCCTCCGACGCCGGTACGACGATTCCTTCCTGGCCGCTGATGTGAACGATGTTAGAGCGGCCGAAATAATATTGCATGAAAAGCTGCTGCACCATGCTGAAGAAGCGTTCCGTGGACTGGCTGGGGTAGCGCCGGCTCAATTCGCCCAGCGCCGACTGGTATGGCTGGTCGGCAGGCGACGCCAGCGGCAGCGCGGTCCATTGGCTCTGCCCGTCGCCGCCCGTGGCGCAGGAATAGGAGGTCAACTGCGTCTGGTGCATCGTCGCCATGGGTGTGGTGGAGAGGGAGAGGTCCGCCGACAGAGCGAGAATCGCGCCGGTATCCTGCTTTGTCATGTTCAGCAGGTCCTTGTTGCCGCTGATCTCCTGGTATGCCAGCGCCAGCGTTGGCGTGTACTGCTGGGTCGGCGTGGTTGAGCAGTCAACGTAGTAGTCGTCGAGCATCTGCAAGGTGGTGGTCTGGTTGGTGGTCGCCAGCGCCACGTCGCGGTGCGGGTAGGTGCCCGTCAGCACATGCATGATGGAGGGCGTGATCCCCCAGGTCGTCGTCAGCGGCTGATCAGGCGCGGGGTTGGTAAAGTTCGTCGCCAGTTCTGTGATGGCGGTAGTGGTGTACAGGTAGGTGCCTGCCAGCCCGGCCGACATCAGTTGCATCATCACCTTGTCCTCGTCGGGCACGTTGGGATCGGTGCTGACCTGCGGCACGTTGGTGCCGGTGCCGAAGAGCCCGACTTCGACGTCCTGGATCTGCGTGATGCTGAGGCCGGTAATCTGGACCTTGTCCTCCAGATAGGACGCTACGATGGAGTTTTGTGTCGTAATCTCGGTCGTATAGCAGTTTTCCCCTTGGGCGTCACACGTGCAGCCCTCATCGCCGGCCTGGCAAGCTTTCTTCACGGTCCCGTCCAGTGCAGCCTGGGTTAGCCAGCGAATCCTGCCGTTGGCCAGCAATGGCGAGCTGGAGATGACGTTCTGCGCTTCATCCGCCGTCAGTGCAATACGCGCGCCGAAGCCGTAGATCTTGCCGGCTGACTCGTTGGTTTGCAAGGGCACCCACATGCTGTAGCAGTTCACCGTGTTGGAGCCTGATGTGCAAGAGTTGGTCACGTTGATGCCGTATTCCTGGCTCAGCGTCGGCGAGATCTGACTCTGCACCTCGAGAATCGGGATCAACTGCATGTCGTCGGTGGAGTTGTCCAGGTCCTTGATCTGCCCAAGACTGTCCGACGGCCAGTCCAGCGTCGTCAGGCTGTAGCGCAGGTGGTCGGTGATGGGTCGCATCTGGATGTCGATGTACAGCGCGTTGCCGGTCTGCGGCCCGCTGATGCTCAGTTGGAATTGGCCACGGTACGGCTCGACCGCAAAGGGCGAGATGTCGTTGCCGTCGGGCACGCCGTCGCCGTCGTTGTCGTCATCCCAGAGGTTGGGTACGCCGTCGTGGTCGTAGTCGTTGAAGTTAACGAAGTCGTCGCCGGTGAGAGTGGGCCTCCACTCGTCGCCGTCGTTCATGCCGTCGCCGTTGCTGTCTGAGTTCAGCGGGTCGCTGGTCCAGGTCTGGTTGTTGTAAGCGAAGCCCTCCACCTCTACCGTGTCGGTGATGGTGTCGCCGTCGGTGTCAACCTTGCTGTAGTCCGTACCCAGGCACCACTCGGTCTCGTTGGTCAGCCCATCGCCGTCCGAGTCCTCGGTGGGCGATATGTCGCTGTACAGGCTTCGGCAGTCCTGCAGGTCGGTGGTATCGACCGCGCGCGGCGAAAGATCCTGTTGCCAGCGGGCGATGTAATCGTTGAGGCCGACGGTTCCTCCCCGCATAGCGCCAACGTCCTGCAGCGCTTCCGTTAGCGGTGACGCCTCGGCAGCCCGGTCGAAGCGGATCAGCCGGCCAACCTCCAGCAGCGGCTGGGCGACCATGGTCAACGTCAGCGCAGTGGCCACCGCAACATACAACGATCGTCGCCGCCGCTGCGTGCCCAGAACGATCAGCGCCAGCGCGCCCAGCGCCAGCACCAAAGCCAGCAGGCTGACCTGCCGCAACGGCTGCTGAACCGGAGCCAGCGCCTGGCCCGCGGCTGCCAGCGCGGTAGAAATCTGGACTCGCAGCGCGGCCAACCCATTGCCGCCCGCGGCAGCGGTGCCCGTCGAAGGTGCGGCACTGTCCGGCAGAACCAGCCCGCCGCCATCGCCGGCTAACGTAGGTACCCTGATCGGCGCGACCGGGTCGTTGTAGCGCGAAAAATCGACCACCATGTGCATGCGCGCGTCAGCGCTGTCGGTGGCATCAGGTAAGTTCAGATCGAGGATCTGGCGGCGCGGCAGGCCGTCATTGTCCACCCACAGCTCGCCCGTGCCGCTCATGGACTGCAGGGCCGGGCTGGCCTGGATCTCCGCACCCTGAGGAAGCTGGCCGGCCAGCGCAGCCTGCATTCGCTGGCGCTGGTACTCGGCAAAGGTCGGGCCATCCACGTTGAACGTGTAGCGGCGCAGCGTGCCTTCGGCCGTTTCTGTTGGATCGACCTCGACGACATCGGTAGCTGCGGACAGATAGCCTAAAGTATCCCCACCGGGGGCAGCACCGCCCAGCGGATCCTCCACCACCTGCCAGCGGCCGTCGTAGCCTACGTAGGCCTTCATGTCTGCCAGAATCAGTTCGACCGGTTTCTCGGTGCCCGCATACAGCATCATCCTGGCGCGCGACGCGTCGCTGCCATCCGCCGCGCTGCTCTTCGTCACATCACCCAGCACGCGCATGGCCGATGTCTCATCGCGTTTGCCGGCGTTGCTGTGCAGCGACTTGGGGATCAGCGTCTGCTCCACATCGGCCACCATGTGGAAGCTGGACTGGGCACGCGCGTTGGCGAAGATGTCCGCCAGCTTTTCCTGCGGCGTGGGCGGTGCGGCGCTGGTCAACGCAATTCCCAACGTACCTGTTATGGCCAGCATGACCAGCAGCGGAACAAACAACAACAGTTTACGGCGGTGTGACGAACTCATGGAAAACCTCTCACTTCGTAGGCAATGCAGTCAGAATAGTCATATCGGAAGCAGCGCGATGTCTCCGCGGCTGGTGTCAAGCATATCAGGAGATCGCATCAGGATCGCATCATGGGTGCTGGATCACGAAGGAGCGAAGGGTCGTGAAGGACGCGAAGGCCACGGCGCGTCTCTTCGCAGCTTCGTGCTTTGTGACCTTCGCGTTTCTTCGCGCCTTCGCGATCCAGACGTCGCGTTCATCGTTGTTCAAGCATCAGCGGCAGCCAGTAGCTGACGTGCTCGACGGTGGCGCGGACGGGCGCGCAGCGGTTCGCTGTTGCCGGCGAGATCAGTCGCGCGGCTGCGGATGGCCAGATGGAAGCTGGCGGCTTCGAGCTGGATCGCCCAGACCACGTCGTCGGGCGGCACGCCGGGGACGCCCAGGCTGTCCAGCAGGTCGCGGGCCGCGTCGCCCAGCAACGCCGCGTCCCACGTCATCCCGCCGTCGAGGCTGACATCGACGCGGTCGACGCCCCAGCCATCTTGGGCCAGTCCCCAGACCAGCACGAAGCGGTCGTCCAGCAGCGCGCCCTGCTCGGGGTAGACGATGGACGAGGCCGGCGCCACCGTGTCCACGGTGACAGTCGTCGCGTCGGACCCCGGTCCGACATTGCCGGCCTGGTCGACCGCGGCGCACCGTGTGCAGGACACCCTCGCCGGGCGGCAACGACCAGTGATAGGTCCACGCCAACGCCGTTGCCGGTGTCGGTATAGGGCGGCAACACCACTTGCCAGGGGCCGTCGTCCACTTGTACCTCAACGCGCCACCGACCCGCCGGGATCGGCGGCCGTGCCGGTGAGACGGACCCGGGAACCGCCGAGGACAGGAGGCGTGGCATCGATGGAAGCAACGGGAGCCTCGTTGTCGACGGCGACCACCCGGGGGTCCGCCTCACCGGCATAGCCGTAGATGTCGAACGCCCGCGCCCGCAGGGTGAACGAACCGCTGGCGGGCACGTCGATCTGCGCCGTCCAGGAGCGCGTCCCCGTGGCGGGGATCCACGGTCCGTCGTCGATCCGCACCTCGACGGAGGCGACACCGCCGCCGCGCAGGTCGCTGGCCGAGCCGGACACCGTCTGCAGGCCGGAGGGCAGGGCTGCGCCGGCAGCGGGCAGGTCGATGCGCACCGTGGGCGGATGGCCGTCCACGGCATGGCTGAGGGTGTCGCTGGCCAGGTCGGGTTCGCCGGGGGCGACACCGGCGCGCACCTCGGCGGTGACGGTGACGGCGTCGGTGTTGACGATGTCCTGCTTGACGCGCGCCGTGATGGTCAGCGTCAGACGGGCGTTGGGCTGGAGCGTGCCCAGGTCGATGAACCAGCGGTCGTCGGTCGGTGCATCGCCGGGCGGCGGCCAGCCGGCCAGGCTCTCGAAGCGCAAGCCGTCGCTGCCGGAGGCCACCAGCGTGGCCGCGTCCAACGGACTGTCGTCGATGTTGGTCACATCGAAGACATAGCGCAGGGTCGAGCCGGGGCCGGGGATCTGGCCCAGGTTGTCGGGGCTGGAGATCGTCACGCGGGCGTGGTGGGCGTCGGGCTGGCCGGCGTTGGGATCGATGTCCTGCAGCAGGCCAGGCCACGAGTAGGCCGCGGTCCACGGGCCACCCAGCGGGTTGACGTCGGGCAGGACGCTGCGGGCCGCACCACTGTCGTCCAGGTTGACCGCCAGCAGGCGCACGACGCCGGTGGCGTTGATGGACGCACGGGGGATGCGGATCTCGGTGGCGGTGGTCGCACCGTAGACGGCCGCGAAGCCGGGGTCGTTCACCTGTTGCCAGGCGCTGCCGTTCCAGGCGAACAACTGCTCGGTACCCGGGCCGGAGACCACGGCGAAGTCGGCTTCGAAGGGCAGGGTCTGGCCGGCGCCGCCGTAGGGCGTGGCCGTGCCGCCGGTCTGGGTGTCCAGGTGGATGACGCCGGCGCCGTCGGGACCCCAGTGGGGACCCTGCCAGGCCAGGAAGAGGTCGTCGCTGTCCCAGGTGGCGTAGAGGCTGACCGCACGGCCGGGCCGCGGGTCGCTGCCCAGCAGCTCGGTGCTGGGGTCCCACTCGCCGTTGGCGAAGTCCAGGTAGCCGTCGACCCGCACGGAGCTCTGCCAGGTGCCCAGCGGCCCGGGCACGTTGCCGGTCTCGGCGAACCAGGGGCCGTAGTGGCGGACGGTGCGGTTGCCGGTGCTGTCCACGGCCAGCAGGTGAACATACCACGTCCCTTCGCTGTCGATGGCCGCATCGTAGGATGTGCCGGGGACCGGCGAGGTCTGGCC
Organism: Caldilineae bacterium; assembly: GCA_020634555.1. Classification (GTDB taxonomy): domain Bacteria; phylum Chloroflexota; class Anaerolineae; order JAAEKA01; family JAAEKA01; genus JACKBK01. The sequence continues at coordinate 113,337 of JACKBK010000008.1, read as the reverse complement.
TGGCACGGTGCCGGTGATCTGGTCGACCACGGCGTAGACATCAACCACGCCGCTGCCGTCGGTGGACGGGAGCCACTGGAGATTGACCGACGACGGCGCGTCGATGTGGCTGCCCTCCTGGGGCGAGGCGCTGGCGAGGCTGATGGGGGTCGGTCCCAGGTTGTCCACGATGACCGTCGAACTTGCCGCCGTGACATTGCCGGCGCTGTCGGCCGCGCGGACGCGGACGGGGAAGCCGGTGTAGTCGTTGCCGAGGTTGGGCGACCAGTCGAAGGTCCAGTCGCCGTTGCTGTCAACGGTCGCATCGGTGTAGCTGTGGCCGCCGTCGAGGCTGACGGACACTGAAGCGAGGCCGCTGTCGGCATCGTCGGCGGTGCCTTCCAGCGTCACCGTCCGCGTCACTGTGCCGGTCGGAGCCTGGAAGGTGACGTCGGGACCGTCGTGTCCAGCAGCAGCGTTGTGGTGCTGTCGGCGGCGGCGGAGGTGCCGGCCGTGCGGCCCGCGCGCAGGTGACGGTGTGGCTGCCGTCGCCGTCCAGGGTGACCGCCTTGCTCCAGCTGGTGGCCTGCACGCTTGCGTCGGCCAGGACCGCGTTGCCCTGCGACACGCCGTCGACCAGCACCTCAACCTCCCCGCTGCCGGCGGTGTCCTGGAAGTGGACGTAGCCGCTCAGGGTGATGCCGGCCGCGTTGACGGCGCTGCCGGGCGCCGGATCTGCCAGGGCAGCTTCGTTCTGTGTGGTGACGACGGTGAGCGAAACGGCGCTGCTCATCCCGACGTTGCCGGCCAGGTCGGTAGCGAGGGCCGAGACGGTGTGCGTCCCGTTGTCCAGCGCGACCTCCGCGGTGTACAGTTGCGCTCGCCCGGCGATGCTGTCGTCAGCGCACGGGTGGCGGTCACCACCACGCTGTCCACCAGGAAGGTGACGTCGTCAACGGTGAAGCTGGTCGCGCCGGGCAGGCCGGTGGGCGTCCAGTCGCTGACGTCGGCGGCCAGGGTGACCGCCGGGGCGGTTGAGGCAGAGCCGCCGGTTGGCGCGACCAGCGTCACCGGCGGGGTGCCGTCGGCGATGAAGGCGGCGCGGTACCAGTCGCTGACCTGCGCCGCCTGGTTGCCGACCGCGTCAGCCGGCCGGCTGTAGAGGCGGTAGAGGCCGTCGCCGGATGCTGGTGTGACGTCGGTCGTCCAGTACGACCCCGCCTCCCCGGCCGTGGCCAGCGTTGCGTTCTGCCAGCTTGCCGGCGGCGTCTCGTCGGCCGCGACCGTCGCGTCGGGGACGTAGACCAGGCCGACCTCGACGGAGGCCACGCCGGAGGCGCCCAGCCCACAGGAGTTGCCCTCGGTGCCAAGCAGCAGGGTGGCCGGCATGGCCAGCAGCTCATCGTAGCCCATGTCGGCCATCGTGCCGCCGCCGTTGGGGATCGGCTGGTACTGGCTGGCCGGCACCGCGTCGATGGCCGGCGAGGCCAGGTTGAGGCGCAGGTCGCCGGCGCCGGCGTCGCGGAAGAGCGGATCGGCAGCGATCTCGCCCACGCCCGCCGCCGCGCTGCCCGCGTAGTTCTGGCAGGATGTGCACCAGCTTGTGTCTGTGTTGTAGACCAGATTGTAGGCGTTGAAGATCTGGCCGCCGCTGTTGTCGAGGCCGATGTCGTTGAGGGCGACGATGTTGAAGCGCGCCAGCAGCCACGAGCCGTCGCCCTGCACCAGGACACCCGGCCCGGCGTTGAGGGCCAGCGTGTTGGAGGTCAACTGGCCGGAGGAGCCGTTGCGGAAGATCACGCCGGCGTTGCCGTTGCCGGGCAGGCCGGGGTTGTCGGGCGAGATGCCGCCGACGATGTTGCGGCTGATGCGGACGTTGCTGGATGCGCCGTCCACGGCGATGCCGGCGTCGGTGGCCCCCTCGCCGCCGTTGGTGACGGCGAAGCCGGTGATCTGGACGTTGGTGGCGCCGTCGATGGTCACGGTCGAGCCGGTGGCGTCGCCGTCGATGACGGTGGTCTCGGCCCCGGCGCCGATGAGGCGGACGCCGCTGGGCAGGGAGAGTTGCTCGTGGTAGACGCCGCTGTCGACGCCCACGGTCCAGACGCCGGCGATGTCGGGCACGTGGTCCACCGCGTCCTGGACGGCGTCGAAGGCGGTGACCTGCCACTCCAGGCCGTCGTTGAGGCACTGGGCGCAGTAGCCCTGGCTGGCGTAGACGGCGGCCTCGGCCGACTGGGCGTAGCCCATGTCGACCCGGTCGCCGCTGCCGGGCGGCGCGGGATCGGAGGGATCGCCGGCGTCCACCACCGGCGAGTTGGACTGCGGCCGGTAGTCGTGACTGCTGGGGTCGGTGAAACGCGGATCGGCGAAGACCTCGCCGGGACCGGGCTGGTCGATGGGTGAGCCGTCGATTTGCAGGTCGTGGCCGTTCTGCCAGAAGGCGTTGAAGGTGTGCAACGATGTGGCAGCGCACGTCTCCAGACCGAGCGCCGTGTCCTGGTGGTAGGCCAGGATGGTGTTGCGCACGTCCACGCTGCCACAGGAGGCAGCCAGAACTCCGTTGTCGTTGCTGACCAGCGTGTCGTTGACCAGCGTCGCCAGCGCATCCTCGCCGCTGACGCTGATGGCCGTGCCGGTGTTGCGGATGATGGCGCGCTTGAGCGTCAGCGAGCCGCGGCCGTCGACCTGGATGCCGTCGGCGGTGCCCTCGCCGGCGACCGTCAACAGGGCGACGGTGGCCAGGCGGGCGTTCTCGGCGCCCAGCAAGTAACCGCCGTCGCTGTCGGGAGGCGCGAGGACCGTCAGGCCGGCGCCGCTGCCGAAGAGGGAGACGCCGTTGACCAGCGCCACCTGCTCGCGGTACAGGCCGGGCTCGATGAGCACCCGCTGCGCGCCCGAGTCGACGGCGTCCTGGATGGCGTCAAAGGCGTCGACGCCCCAGGTGTGGCCGTCGTTGTCGCAGGAAGGGCAGTAGGTGGCGTCCACCGTCACCGGTCCGCGGTACGTGTAGTAGCCCAGATCGCTTCCATTGGAAGCCTGCCCGCGGGCGGCCGAGCCTGCGCCGATGCGGAAGACCTGCTCCACCACGTCGAGGAAGTCGGCCTCGGCCACCGTCATCAGGGTGGCGGGGTTGCCGGCGGGGGCGACCAACCAGTCGCCGGCCGCGCCGTTCTGGCTGGCGAAGCCGGAGTGGCTGTTGAGGGTCGGCCCTGGGTTGCCGGCGGCGTCGGACCACCAGGCGGGCAGCGGCGCGCCGTTGGGCAGGGCGACGAACAGATTGTCCTGCAGGAAGACCGCGTTGGCAGGCAGCGCGCCCGGCGTCGAGCGGATCAGCGTCACCCCCGGCGCGTTGGCGATGAGGGTGGTGTGGCTGAGGCGCACCGCCGAGGTGGTCAGGTCCACCGCCGTGCTGCCGGGCAGGTCGGCGTAGACCAGGACGTTGCGCAGGACGACGTTGTCGGGGTCGTTCTCGGCGGGCGACGATGCGTCGCCGCCGACGTTGACGGCGATGCCGGTGCTGGCGTTGCGGATGGTCAGGTTCTCGACCGTGACGCCGGTGATGTTGGGGTAGGTTTCCGTCGGGTTGGGCAGCAGGCTGAGGCCGTGCCGCCGGCGGCGTCGATGAAGACCGCGTCGGGGTCCGTGCCGCGGATGATGATGTGGTCGCGGCCGGCCTCGGCCACGGCTGACGAGTAGGTGCCGGGCTGGACCAGCAGAATGTCCGAGTCCCAGGATGCGTCCAGGGCGGGCTGGAGGTCGGCGAAGGCGGTCTCGCCCCAGACCAGGCCGTCGTTGGCGCACGTCTCGCAGAAGTCGTCGTCGATGACCCGGGTGGTAGCCAGGTCGGAAAGCTGGAAGGTCCAGCCCGCGCCGGCGGCGTCCAGCGAGACGTAGTCGGCCAGGGTGTCGCCGTCGAAGTCACCCACCAGGGTGTCGGCGGGGAAGGAGCCGCTGAACTGCAGGGCGTTGGCCAGCACCTTGCGGAACGGTGCGGCGCCGCTGTCCGGGCTGGTCTGCGACAGCCAGGCGGAGAAGTCGCTGTTGTCGAACAGCGCCAGGACGTCGCTCTTGCCGTCGCCGCTGAAGTCGGCGGTGACCTGCGGACGGACGAGGTGATGGCGTAGCCCAGGCTGGTGGCGGTGACCTGCTGGAAGGCCAGCGAGCCGCCGGACAGTCCGGTGGACAGCCAGACCACCCAGTTGGCGCTGTCCGAGGCGCGGTCGGTCGTGCCGTCGCCGTCGAAGTCGCCGGCGATCAGCCGCGAGGCGTCGCTGCCGGACAGCGCACCCAGGTTGTTGCTGACCAGGGAGAAGTCGAAGGTCGTCCCGGAAGCAGCAGAAAGGTACGTCGCCCAGACCGAGCCGTCCCAGGCGGCGATGTCGGTCGCTTGCCGTCGCCGTCGAAGTCGCCGGTGAGCATCTGGCCGGTGTTGCCGGAAGCGAGGCTGCCAAGGTTGCTTGACGCGGGGGTGAAGCTGAAGGCGGAACCGGACGTGCCGTCGGAGCGGACGAACTGCCACTGAGAGCCGTCCCAGTAGCCGATGTCGGTCTTCTGGTCGCCGTCGAAGTCGCCCAGGAGGCGGGCAGTGCTGCCGGTGACCGCCGCTGGCAGGTTGTTGCTGTACTCGGTGAACGCGAGTTGTGTGCTGTATCCGTCGGAGTGCCAGATGCGCCAGCCGGCCGCCGGAGCTTCTGCTGGCTGATTGTCAAGCGTGTTTTCCAACGGAACTGTGTCTGTGGCCGGTTGGCGCGCCGCAACGTCCTCAGACAGGGCAGCCTCAGAAGCACTTTCCTGTTCCGCGGGCGCGGGCTGGGTTTCTGGCTCGTCGGCCACGGCCGTGTCGCTCCAGCCGGCGATGTCGGTCTTGCCGTCGCCGTCGAAGTCGCCGACCATCGCGGCATCCGTTGTCCAGTCGTCGATGTTGTCGCCGACGACACGGAAGGCCGCCAGCGTGGTCAGGCTGGCGTTGACATCGGCGGCACGGGTGGCGGCGTAGGCGGCGCGCGCCGGCGAGAGGCTGCCGGTCTCCGGCAGGTCGCGCAGGTCGAACGGCGCCGGCGCCGGGCCGATCCACTGTCCCTGCTGGTCGCCGGACAGCCGCTGGTCGCGCACCTGAGCGAACCGTCGGCGCTGTCCACTGTCAGCGTCTCGCCTACTGGCACCACCAGCAGGTCGGAGGAGAGGTCGCAGTTCAGGTCGGCGCCGGCCGCGTAGGGCGCCGACGCTGACACGCCGCCGATCTCGGCCTGCACCGGCTGGCTGGTGGCCAGGTCAGGGCGGCCGTGGTAGAGGAAGGCGCTGCCGCCGGCGCTGGACGAACTGAGCAGGATATCGTTGATGCCGTCGGCACTGACGTCGCCCGGTGCGGCGATGAAGCTGTCGAAGGCGGTGCTGCCGCTGAAGGTGACGTCGGCGGACATGCCGGCCGTCCAGCCTGACGTGCGGCCGTACACGACCTTGGGCGTCGTGCCGTCGCTGTAAAGGCGAAGTCGGGCAGGGCTGTCGCGTGACGTCGCCCAGCGCACCACCTGGGAGCCGACGCCGTGCCTGCGAGGCTGGCGTCGGCGGGGTGGACGGGTTCAGCGGGCCGGTCTCGCCGATGCCGCGCCAGGCGGGCGGGCCCAGGAAGAGGTATATCGCTGAACCGCCGCCGAAGCTGCCGTTGGGGTCAGCCACCACGAAGTCATCGTACTGGTCGTCGTTGACGTCGCCGACGCCGGTGGCGGCCGCGCCGTTGCCGTCCAGTTGGAAGGTTTCCAGCGCCGCCGAGCTGACGTCGAGGACGCCGGCCGTGCTGGTGGCAGGACCGCCGGGCAGCAGATATGTCGCCGCCGCGCCGCCGCTGAGACCGGTGACGCCCAGGAGAATGTCGTCGAAGCCGTCGCCGTTCACGTCGCCTGCAGCTGAGGCCCACGTCCCGATCTGGCCGGCGCTGGCGGTGTATGCCCTGCCCAAGGTGCCGTTCTGGCCGGTCTCGATGGTTTTCAGGCTGAAGTCCTGGCCGATGCCGCCGGGGGAGCCGTAGACCACGTAGACGCGGTTGCCGGTCGGGTCGCCCACCAGGATGTCGCTGAGGCCGTCGCTGTTGACGTCGCCGGCCGGACCAACCACCTGGCCGAGCTGTGCGTTGTCGCCGGAACCGACGAACGACATGGCGGTGTCGGGCAGGGCCACGCTCTCGGGCGGGACGGGCCAGCCGCCGGGCTGGCCGTACACGACCGACACGCGGCCGGCGTTCACCTTGCCATTGACCGTCGCGGCCGGCATGCCGACCGCGAGGTCAGCGCGCGCGTCGCCGTTGACGTCACCGAGCCACGTCACGGTCATGCCGACGGTGTCGGTGTATGCCTCAGGCATGAGGCGGACCGTTGCGGACAACACCGCGTCCAGGCTGTTTTCCAGCGTCTGCGGGCGGGCCGGCAGCGGAACGTTGCCTTCGTCGTCGGCGTGGCCCAGCAGGGCGACGGATTGACCGGCGGGCTGGTACGGCGCGTAGTTGGACCAGATGTCGGTGGGCGGCAGGGTGTCGATGATGACACTGATGGCGGTGGCGTCGCCGATCTGTCCCAGGGCGTCCACGGCGCGCACGGCCAGCGTGTGGCTGCCGTACGCCGCAGTGTCCACCGTCCAGCTATACTGCCAGTCGGCGGTGGCGGGATGCGGCGCGGACAGGAACTCGTCGATGTTGCGCCACGGCCGGCCGTCGATGCTGATCTGAACCGTCTGCAGGCCGGCCACCTGCGCCGCGCCGGAGAGCAGGTCGGTGGCCGTGCCTTGGACGGTGACGGTGTTGCCGCTGATCTGAAGGGCGTCGCCGTCGTTGAGGTTGCTGAACTCGGCGCCGGGCGCGGTGTTGTCCACGATGACGGAGGAGGTGGTCGGGCTGGACTGGACGTTGTACACGTAGTCGGTGGCCCGGCTCTGGATGGTGTACAGGCCGTCGGCGGGCAGCGGCGTCCAGGTCCAGGCCCAGGAGGTGGTGCCGCTGGCATCCTGCCAGCCGCTGTCGTATCCGCCGCCGCTGACCCTTGCCTCGACCAGCCGCGGCCACGAGGTGGGGTCGCTGGCGGTGCCGCCGACGACGTATGCCGTGCCGTTGACGGCCGCGCCGTCAGCCGGGCTGGTGACGGTGGACGACGGTTCGTCCAGGTCCACCAGCACGGGGATGGTCTGGCTCAGGGTGCGGGTCTCGCCGGCCACCGCGTCGGAGTACACCAGCGTGGCGGTGAGGGTTGTCACCTGGGAGGTGGTGAGCGCGGGATCGGCGCCGGTGAGCAGCGTCGATGTCATGGCCTCGACCGCGTACAGCGGGTTGGCGCTGAGGTTCCAACTCAAGCCGCTGCCGGTCTCGCCCGGCTCGGGCGGCGTGTATCCACTGCTGCCAACCTGCGAGACCACTGAGGGCGTGAGGAGCGCATCGGTGGCGTAGTCCAGCGTCAACGGCTGGTCGATGGTCGTCGTCAGGATGTTGTTGACGTACACCGTCACCGTCAACGGCTCCGCCGCCCCCAACACGCTCACCAATCCGCCACTGTAGAACACAGCAGGCGCTGTGGAGAGCCACAGCCAGGGCGCGACGTTGGGGGCGTATGGGCTGAGGCCGGCTAGCTTCTCGTGGCCATCCAGCAGATGGTCGCCGTCGTAGTCACCTTTCAAGGGATCGGAGCAGACCCGCTGGTTTCCGAGGCGCGGCAGGGACCAACCGCCGATCAATTGCCCGTTGACATACCGGCATGCTTCCTCGCCGTCCATCAGGCCGTCGCGGTCGGTGTCGCTGATGGGGACCGAGGTGCCAAGCCGGATTTCATAGCCATCGTCCAGGCCGTCCTGATCCGTGTCATATAGGGTAGGATCTGTGCCCAGCGTGGCGTTGTACTGAGCTTCCCAGCCGTCGCTCAGGCCGTCGCCGTCGGAATCGGGATTGTCCGGGCAGGTGCTGGTCGCGCCGGGTGGCAATCCGTCCGTGCAGTCGGCCGTTTCCTGGCTGTTCGGAAGTCCGTCGTTGTCCAGATCGGCGTTGAAATCGGTGAAAACGGTATTGCTGACCGGGTTGAATGCGTCCCAACCCATGAGGCTGGCAAGGGTGCTTGGCACCGCATCGATGTAGAAGTTGTTGACCGGCGGATCGTCGGGGCCGGTCTCATAGTTCATGTCGTACGAGCAGGTGTATCCCACCACGTCCCACCAGCATTTCTGGTATCGCATGTTCTGCTCGACGGTGGTTTCGAAGGGAACGGCGATGTTGCGGCCGGCGCTGCCGGGCTTGAAGGCGATGCTGACGTCGTTGATGCAGTCCTTCTCGGTGCCTGTGAAGACGCTGCTGTCGCCCACCACCTGGCCGTCGGCATAGCAGTGGGTGTTGGCGCCGGCGCCGTTCTGTCCGAAGACCGGCAGTGTGTTGGTGATGAGGTATTGGCTGAGGTATGTGGGGTATTGAGGCGAGCTTTGATCCAGCGCGCTCCAACGCACATACGCCCAACTCTTCTTGACGTCGTCGGAGCTGCCGACGTCCTTGTTCTTGTATCCACCCTCTTCCTGGGTTGTCGGGTTGAGCTGCACTGTTGTCGAGATGGTTGTCGTGATGTTGTACCACTGACCGGCCACCGCGCCGCTGGCGCCGGCCTGGCCCGATTCAACGCGCATGTTGAGCGGGCCTGTGTTGACACCGTTGTCAGGTATCTTGGCCAGGACGTTGACGTTGAGGATGAGCTTGGCCAGCTCTTCGGTGGTCTTCAGTGGATTCCAGTCGCCGCTGATGGCAGCCACGATGATATAGAGCAGCAAGAACACCACCAACGTCACAATACCGCCTGTTACCGTGGTTGCTGTACCAAAATAGTATTCGATCCCAACGATGACCAGATCGAAAAGAACCTGGACTCCGAGCAGGATGGTCGCGGCGATTGCGTTCGCCAGCGAAACATCCCGCTGGATGCTGGGCTCGCCGCTGGCGAAACCAAAGTATGGCAGCCAGATGAGAAACAGGACGACAAGTGTCATACCGATAGCAACGCCCGTTGACCATTTACCGACGCCTGCATTCGCAGTGGCCCTCGCTTCGGCGCCCGCATCGGCATCTGCCTGCGCCAGCCGGTTTTCATAGCTCTGGTAATTTGGATTGGCGCCCATAATGTCCGCGCGAGCGCCCTGGTCAATTTCCACATAGGGGTCGTCCAGGTCGTTCAGGCGATAGGGCGAGACAGTGTCTCTGATTTCGGCCCTGGACCTGGTAAGGATCGACAGCTCCTCCACGGTCCTCCATTTGGAGAGCACCAACCTGCCCAAGTTGTAGACCAGCCGGTCGAAGTAGACGACACCTGTTTGAAAGCCCCCGGCGTTGCTGGCCCAGTCCCAATAGCCGTTGACCGTACCCAACGATTCCACGTTGATGACCAGCGAGTCCAGTTGATACTCTGTGCGCACGCAGTCGGGCATGTTGTTGGCCTGGCAGCCTGTAAACTGGGTGTACGCGTCGTCGGGCGCTGTCAGTCCGGTACTGTTGACCAGCCCGCCATCGATGCTGATGATGTTGTCCATGCCGGCATCGTAGGTGGCGACGACCTGTTGCATGGCGCCATACCAGGGCTGATCCAGGTCATGGGAGTAGCGTCTGTTCAACTCGTTGATGGCATCTGCCTCAGACAGCGGCTGCCAGCCGGCCTCCCCGTCATCGCCAATGGCGCAGGCGTAGCTGTTGAGCTGCACCTGGCGCAGGACGCCCAACGAGGCATCTGCCAGCGGCACCGAGAACTGCACCGGCGCCGATGACTGAACCGACGGATCGCCGTTGGTGACCGTCATCCGGGGATCCGTCACATCCATAAACCCAAACGTTTCCTGGTATGCCATGGCCAGTGTCGGCGTGACCTGGGCAGTGCTGTTCACCGTGCAATCGACGTAGTTGCCGTCCAGGAACTGCACAGTGGTGGTCTGGGTCGTGGTCGCCATCGCTTCGTCGCGGTGGGGATAGGTGTCGGTCACCACATGCATGACGGACGGGTCGATGCTCCATGTCGGGGTGTAGGGCGGCTGCGCCGAGGCATCCGCAAAGTTCGCGGCGATCTGGCTCAGATCGGGGTTGACGTAATCGAGGTAGGAACCGGCCAGCCCGGCCGACATCAGGGTCATCATAACCTTGTCCTCGTCGTCCTGGTTGGGATCGCTGCTGATGGCAGGCGCGCTGCTGCCAAACAGGCCGACCTGCGCGTCGGCGCTGGCGGAGACCTGCAGCCCGGTGACACGGATTGCGCTTTCGGGGAAGGTCGCGACCACCGAGTTTTGTGTCAGGACGCAGCTGCCGGCCAGACTGCCGGTGTCGTAACAGGTGCAGTCAGGATCGCCCTCCTGGCAGGAGGTGACGTACTGGTCCAGCGCGGCCGGCGCTATCCACACGACCCGTGCGCCGGTCAACGAGATTCCTTCGGCGGCCTCATCAGAAGTAAATGCGACATGCGAACTGAACGCCAGCACATTGCCGGAGTTGAGTACCGGTTGCAGCGGAACCATCAGGCTGTAGCCGCTGTTTGGATTGGCCGGATCGACATCGTAGGCGACGATGCCATATTGAGCAGACAGCGCGGGCGAGATGGTGCTGTTGACGTCCAGGAACGGCAGCAGGGTGATATCCTGGTCGCCAGGCGCGTCGTTCAGATCCTGGATCTGGCCTTTGTCGTCCGCCGGCCAGTCCAGCGTGCTCAAAGCGTAGCGCAGGTGGGAGAGGTCCTGCGGCTGTACCTGCACATCCAGGTAGACGTTGGTGTCCGTGGCGTGGCTGGTGACTTCCAGGTCGAAGCTGGTGCGGTATGCCTGGACAGAATATGGGGAGATATCAAGGCTGTCGGAGACGCCATCGCCGTCGTTGTCGTCGTCCCACGGGTTGGGGATACCGTCGCCGTCGTAATCTATGAAGGCTGCGAATTCCTCGGGAGACAGCCCCGTCCGCCACTCGTTGCCGTCGGCCATGCCATCGCGATTGCTGTCAACCTGGAGCGGGTCGGTCGTCCAGGTTTTGTTGTCGTAGACGAACCCCTCGACTTCCAGCGTGTCGGTGATGGTGTCATTGTCGCTGTCGGCGTTGCGGAAGTCGGTTCCCAGGCACCATTCGGTTGCGTTATCCAGACCATCTCCGTCCTCGTCACCGGACGCGGCATACCCGCTGTCGGTATACAATGAACGGCAGTCGCGCAGCACCGGATCCTGTTCCCTGGTTCCCAACGGCGCCAGTTGCGCCTGCAAACTGGCATTGCTCTTCGGAAGCGCTCCGACCGCCTCGAATGCCTCGGCCAGCGGCGCCGCTTCGGCTGACCGGCTGGCGAAGCGCACAACCTTGCCGGCCTCCAGCAGCGGCTGCGAAACCACGACTAGGATCAGCGCCGACACCACGGCAACATAGAACGAGCGCCGTCGCACGCCGAACAGCAGCGCCAGCAACGCCAGCGCGGGCAGCATGGCCAGCACCAGGGCGATGGGATGGCGTAACGGCTTGGCGACGTCTGCCAAAGCTCCACCGATTTGAGCAGCGACGGCTGGCCGAATCGAACTATCGAGAGCCGAGCCGAACTGATTAGTCGCGGCAACTGCCGGGTCCGCGGCCGGTAGCACCAACGCGCCGTCCGGACCGGTCGCCTGTGGCAACGCGATGGCGAGGAGAGACTCACCGTAGTCGGAGAAATCCACGGTCAGTTGCATTTGCGCATCGTAACCGGCGGTGACGCCGGGCATGGCAAGGTTCAGGATCTCGCGTCGCGGCAGGCCGTCGCTGTCAACCCACAGTTCGCCGCTGCCCGTGGTCGCTTTCAGAACGGGATGCAGCTCCAGTTGCATGCCCTGCGGCAGTTGGCCGGCCATCGTCCGGTACGCCTCGTCGCGCTGGTACTCGGCGTAACGCTCCCCGTCGAAATTGAAGGTATAGCGACGGAAGGCGCCGGCCTGCGTCACAACCGGGTCACCCTCGGCGATGTCGGTGGCGGCAACCAGATACCCGAGGTAGTCGCCGCCGGGCGCGACGCCGCCGGGAGGCGCATCGACCTGCTGCCAGCGCTGGCCGTAGCCCACGAATGCCTTGTCGCCGGTCAGAATCAGCTCGACCTGCTGTTCTGCGCCGGCATAAAATTGCAGGCGAGCGCGCCGTTCGTTTACGCCTGCTCCCTGGCCGCTGGCGAGGTCGCCGACGACACGAACGGAGGTTGCCTGGTCACCTTTGCCGGCATTGCTCGGAAGGGCGCGCGGGATCACGGTCTGCTGGACGTTCGCCACCAGGTGGTAACCCGACTGCCTGCCGGCCAGCTTTAGCGCGTCGACCAGAACGTTGTCGGGTGCGGACGGGCCGGCGCTGCTCAATGCCAGTGTGAAGCTGCCGGCCACCAGGGCGACAACCAGCAAGGGAACCGTAAACAACAATGCACGCGCAGATTTCATGACAATACCTCGTTCGTGTCGATCAAGAATTCAGTTTTGAAGAGTGCCGCTTACCGTCATTCCCGCGCAGGCGGGAATCCACACTTCACGACGCGCTGGACTCCTGCCCTGCTTGCGTCCAGGAGCGAAGCGTATGGGTTCGCGGGAGTGACGGTGAAAGCTATACAGTAACGTTGAAGATTGGTTTTCTTGTGTACGGGCTGAACCGGAGCTTTCACTCCGGCTGGCGATGAGTTTAGCAGGCGACCGCATCAGGATCGCATCAAGGGTGCTGGATCGCGAAGGGACGCTGGATCACGAAGGCGCGAAGGGTCGCGAAGCGTGCGAAGGGCCACGGCGCGTCTCTTCGCGGCTTCGTGCATTGTGACCTTCGCGTTTCTTCGTGCCTTCGCGATCCAGACACCGGGTCGCACGCAATGCGAGCAATGGGAGCAGCAAAGCAAGCGCCAGCGTTATAGCCGGCAGAGCATTGGGCGTGGTGGGAGACTCTGCCTGTAAACCGGCCAACGTAACCGCGGTCGGTCCGTTGTAAGTCGCACTGACGGGACCATGAAGCGTGGTCGCGCCGCTAAGGCTCACGTCCTCCAGCCAGTAGAAATAGGTTGCGCCGGACGCCAGATCGCGCCAGTCCTCCCACGTGTAGAGGTGCCCGATGGCGCTGCCGGGTGCCTGCGACGGAATCAACGCGTCGTTGAGCTGCGTCTGCGGCGCGGCGTCCGATGTGCTGCGGTAGAGGTTAAACCCCTGGTTGTCCAGCTCGCTGGCCGTCTCCCAGGCTACCAGCACGTGATCGTCGCTTTGCTGAGCACTGAAATCGGCCAGCGAAATTGCCAGTGGCGAGTCGTAGGTTACCTCAACAAAGTCGATGGTCCAGTAATCGGGGGTGTCGCCCAGATCATCGAGATTCGTCAGGCGTACACTGATGGTTGTGCCGCCGATCGGCCCGAGCACAGAGTCGAGGTCGTACGAATACGTAGCAGGGTTGGGCACGGCGCTGCCAGAGATGATTCCGAAGGGAATAGAGTTGGCAGTAACTTCCAGGAACTTCGAACTGCCAAGCGTGCCCTCGTAGCCGACGTTGAGGCGGAGGGTCGCGTTGTTAGCAGCCGCCGGAATGTCAACATTGCGCGTGATGGCATAATTTTCCTCATTCGAGCCAAACACAGCCTGAAAGCGCAGTTCACCCAATGACACCGGCACCAAAATAACACCCAGCTCCGGGCCGTCGCTTTCACCTGTCTCCGCCCAGTCCGTTGTCCAGTCGTCGGTACCGGTATTGAGGTCGTAGGCGCGCGAGTCGAAGTCGTCGCGGACGCAGGGCTGCCCGACGACGCTGCACGCCGCCTGTGCTGTTGTAGCAGGCACAAGAACAGCCGTCAACAGCGCGAAGAACAGGACTGCCAGCAAGTTGCGGCAGCGCCAAAACGCCGTCGTCGAACTGTTGTGACTGATTGCGACAGCTACCGCACTGTCATGCTGAATGGGTCCAACGGCCAGTACGCACGAGCAGCCATCGCCAGTGAAGCATCTCTCGCGGCATGCAACGCGAGACTCTTCATTAGCGGTCTGCTGAAATGAACGTTGTGCGTCAGATCCATTCAGAGTGACAAAATCCGGTTTCTTAGTAGCGGGGACGCGGCTCTTCGGTTTGATCCATGATGTTTCAGTCATTTCCATCCTCCGGTCTCGTTCAGTTCTGTCGGTTTACCAACGGCAGCCAGGTCTGGCGCATGGCCCCGGCCATGACGGTCACACGGACGGGCGCGCCCAGCCGTTCCACGTTGCCGGCCTGGTCGGTGGCCCGGCTGTAGATGACGAAGCTTTCGCCGCCGGTCACCGGGACGGTCAATCGCCAGATGACGCCATCATCCGCGACGGCCTGTGGCAGCAGCGCATCGCCCGCCGCGGCAGCAGACATCAGTTCAGCCGGCTGCCACGTTTGCGCGCCATCCAGGCTGACCTCCACCTTGTCAAGGCCGTGGCCGTCGGTGGCGACGCCCCAGATCAGCAGATCAGGCGGGCTGACGACCGCGCCCGGCTCCGGCGATGCGATCACCGACACCGGCGCGATGCTGTCCACCGTTACCGTGGCCGGTTCGGTGGCTGCGCCCACGTTGCCGGCGCGGTCACGGGCGCGCACCGAGATAGTGTGATCCACGCCATCCTCGCGTGGTAGTGTCCAGTTGTAGTGCCAGATCACCGTGCCATCGCCGGCCGGCTCGAAGGGCAGAGTCACCGGGAACCACAGACCGCCGTCGATCCGCAGCTGTACCAGCGCGACGCCCGACCCGCTGCCGTCCGCGGCGCGCCCGGTGAGGTGCGCGACTGGCCCGCCCAGCAACGGGTTTGCCAGGTCGAGGATCGCGGCTGGCGGCTCGGTGTCCACCTGTACCTGCATGGTGACCGGATCGCTGGTGTAGCCGTGAACGTCGATGGCCCGTGCCGACAGCGCGAATGTTCCACTGCCTGGGACATCGATGGTCGCTTGCCAGGCCGTTGTCCCCTCCGCAGTGATCCAGCCGCCGCCGTTGACCTGAACCTCGACGCGCGCCACGCCGCCGCCATCGCCGTCGTGCGCGGTGCCGTGGACGGTCTGTGCGCCGGGCGCCAGGGCCGCGGCCGGCAGATCGATGCTGACTACCGGCGGCTGGCTGTCGACGCGATGGCTGTAGCTGGCGTTGGCCAGCGCCGGCTCGCTGGCCGGCAGCGGCAGCACCACCTGGCCGGTAACAGTAACGAACTCAACGCCGGTCAGATCGGGCAGCAGGTGGGTGGTCAGTGTTACTGTGCGTGAGTCGCCGGGCGCCATGTCGCCCAGGTTGACGTACCAGCGGTCGTTCTCCGGTGCGATCTCCAGGCCCGGGTTCACCGAGTCGAACGCCAGCCCGGCGCTGCCATCCAGGATGAGGCCGGCCGGCGTCAGCGGATCGTTGTCCAGGTTCTGGACGCGCGCCACAAACTGCAGGGTCTCGCCTGGCCCCCAGCCGGTCTGGAAGCCCTGCGGGCTGGTCAGCGTGACCGACGCGTGATGGCTATGCGGCTGCCCCTGGTTGGGAACTACGTCCTGGCCCAGGCTGTCCCAGTGGTAGACGTCGTGCCAATCGGGACACGGTCCGGCCGGCGAGCATGTGAGCACTGGATTGGTGGTGGGAAAGACGCTCCAGACCACCTCGGTGCGCCTGTTGGCCGCGAAAGCCAGCATACTGAGACTGCTGGGCTGGCCAATGGCCGCCAACGGCACGCGCAATTCGGTATCTCCGCTGGCGCCGTGATCGAAATCGAAACTGTCGCCCGGCAGTGCTTGCCAGGCCGCGCCGTCGAATCGCCACAGTGTGCGGTCATCGCGGTTGATAATCTCGATGGCGTAGTCTGCCTCCATCGGCAGGGTGAGGTCCGGCCAGCGAACCGACTTGGTCGTGCCGCCGGGACCTGTATCGAGATAGAACCAGCCAACGCCATCAGCGCTCCAGAGCGAGCCTTGCCGCCCCAGGTACAGGTTGGACGAGTCCCAGGTCGTGTACAACACCTGCGCCTGGCCCCAACGCGGATCGACGTCCAGTTGCTCGGTTTCGGGGATCCACTCCCGGTTCACCAGGTCGAGGTAGCCATCGACGATGATCGACTGCACCCAACCGCCAGCGCTGCTTTCTGCGGTTGTGCTGCCTCCCACGTAGTACGGGCCGTAGTAGGTATGCGTCTGGTTGCCGGCTGCGTCCTCTGCCATCAGGTGGAAGTACCATGTGCCGGCGGTGTCCAGGGTTCCCGACCACGAGGTGCCGCTGGCAATCGTCGAGGGGACCGTGTCAGTTGCAGTGCTGGTCGCATAGAGCATCTCCGAGCTGCCGCTGCCGTCTGTTGGCGGCTGCCAGGTGACGTTCAACGTTGTTCCGACCTCCACATGGCTGCCCGGTGCAGGGTCCAGTGTCACCGGAGTAAAGGCCGTTGGTCCCTGGTTGTCGACGAAGAAGCGGCGGCTCTGCGATGCCACATTGCCCGCCAGATCGGTGGCGCGGAAGAGAACCTCGTAGCCAGCGAAGTCCTGATCTGCCGGCGCCGGCCAGGTACTGCTCCAGCTTCCGTCGCCGGCCACCACCAGCGACTGCCACGTAAAGCCGCCGTCCAGGCTGATCTCCATCGCGCGCAGGCCGGTGGCGCCGGTTGTCACGCTGCCAGCGATGTCCAGCGCGTCGTAGACAAGGTCGCCGTCGTCGGGGGAGGTGACGACCAGCGTGGGCGGCGTGTAGGTGACGCTGACGAAGACGTGATCTTCAAGGTCGGCCTCCGGTGTGTGCTGGCCGGCGCCCGACGACGCGGTGGCGACGATCTCGTAGACGCCTGCGCCCGGCAGTGTTACATCAGCGGTCCAGGCGCTGATGGCTGCCGTTGGGTCAGCGAGCTGTGCGGTGACGTTGATGCTTTGGCCGGGCACGGTCAGGACAACCTGCGCGTTGGTGCCGGGATTGGCAAAGCGGGCGTAGCCGGTCAGGGCAATCACCGGGTCGTTGGTGTCGCCAGCCAGCGACGGCGACGTAATCACCGCCGAGTCGCCGCTGTCAACCACGGTGACCGTGCGCGTCTCGCTGCGAGTTTCGTTGCCGGCCTGGTCGCGGGCGACCGCGACGACGCTGAGCGTGCCGCTGACGCCGCCGATGATCGCCCGATAGCTGCGCGGCAGGCCGCTGGCCTCGCTCCAGCCGTCGTCCACCCAGTCGGCATCCACCGACGCACTGTTGACCTCGAAGGAGACCGATGCGACGTTGAAGCGTTGGCCGGAGCCGGTCGGCACGTAGTCGCTGACCTCGGCTTCCAGCTCGAAGGCCGGATAGTTCGTCGATAGCGACGACTGCGGCGGCCAGGTCCAGTTCACCGTCGGGGCTGTGCCGTCGGCAATGAACGAGCTGATGTACAGCGGGCCGGTATCATTGCCGGCGCCATCGTCGCCCTGAGCGTAGAGCCGGTACAGGCCGTCGCCCTCCGCCGGGGTCACGCCGGTGTCCCAGTAGGACCCGGTTTCACCCGGCGTGGTCAACGTGGCCGCCGACCACGTAGAAGGCTCGGTGGCCGTCAACGGTTCACTGGCATCGATGACATGGCTGATGCCAACCTCCACCGACGCCATGCCCGAGCTGCCATCCACGCAGGTGGTTCCTTCGACACCGAACAGCAGCGTCAGCGGCACGGCCAACACCTCGTGGTATCCGATGTCAGACACAGATCCGCCGCCGACCGGAACCGGCGCCAACGGTTCGCCGCTGTCCACGGCCGGTGAGCTGGCCTGTAACCGATAGTCGCCCGCGGCTGGATCGATGAACAGCGGATCCTGGCCGGTGATCTCGTGGCTCCGTTGAACCAGCCCGGTGCCGCCGCCGTCCTGATAGTCATGGGTGTTTCCATCGAGCAGGTTGTAGTCGTTGAAGATCGCGCCGGAACCCGCAGTTGCAAGCCCGGTGGCATTGTTGGCGAGAATGCTGTTGTGCACACCGGCCCAGGAGCCGCTGCCGCTGGCGAGCACGGCCGAGCCGCTGTTGCCGGCGATGGTGTTGTTGAAGGTGGTGCCTGACGAGCCGTCCTCAAACACGATACCGTTGCCGTTGCCGGTAATCAGGCTGCGGGTGACTGTGATGTTGTTGGAGTACCCGGTGGCCAGGATGGCCGCATCGCCGGCGCCGGTGATGGTCACACCGCTGACCTCGGACTGCGTCGTTCCCGACAACACGACCGCGCTGCCCGCGCTCGATCCCTGAATAATGGTGTCGTCGGCGCCGCTGCCGGCCAGCCGCGTGTAGCTGGGCAGCGTCAGTGCCTCGTTGTACGTGCCCGGCCCGACGCCGATGGTGTAGGTGGATTTCGTTCCCTGGCCGAATGCCTGCGCCATGGTCGTCGCCGCGGTGTCGATGGCATCCTGGACCAAGTCAAAGGCGTCCACCTGCCAGTCCAGCCCGTCGTTGATGCACGTTTCGCAGTAGCTGTCGTCGGCGTAGAAGGCAGCCTGGGCGTGCTGCCAGGCGCCGATGTCCACCCGTCCGCCGGTAGCCGGCGGCGTCGGATCATCGGGATCCCCGGCGTTGATGGCCGGCGAGCCAGTCAGCAGTTGGTAGTTGTTGATCGAGGACTGGACGAAAAGCGGATCGGCGAAGACATCGCCGGGCGCAGGCTGATCCACCGGTGTACCATCGATGGTCAGATCGGCGCCGTTGCGCCAGAACAGGTCGTAGTCGCGCGTCACGCTGCCGCTGCTGCGCCCGCCGCTGAACAGGTTGCGCACCGCCACGTCCGACAGCGCCTGGTCGTAGATCTGCAGGTCGTCCACCAGACCGTTGAAGCGGTTGATGTTGTCGCCGCGCTGGCCGATGAACAGGTCCGAGTTGTTGACAGTGGACCCGGTGGTGGTGTCGGCGGTCGAGCCTTCCAGCACGCCGTCCACGTACAGGTTGAGCGTGCCCGTGTCGCCGCCGGAGCGCACGAAAACGACCTGATGCCACTGGCCATCGTTGATGAACGACGAGGATGTGATCTTCGGCGCGTGGCTGCCGTCGTAGCGCTCGATGTATACCTTGCCTTCGTTGCTGCCCGCGTTCTGGTTGTAGTAGCGGATCACGAAGGGGTAGCGGGCCTGGTGCTGGCTCCACTTCTCGACCACGTCGCTGTCGTGGTTCGAACCTGACGGGAACTGGGTTGAGCCGGGTTTGATCCACACCGACACCGTGAAGTCGTCGGACGTGTCGAAGTCCAGCGCGTCGGAGTCGGCGATGCGCACGTAGTCATCCTCACCGTCCAGCGTCAGCGCGTAGGGATTCTCTGTGCCGATAGGCGCGGAACTGGTCGAATAGCCGGCGCCGTTGGTCAGCACACCATCGTGGCCGTTGCCGCTGTCGTCGAAGGCGGTCGCGCCGCTGCCCTCATCGAACGACCAGACGGCCACGGGAGCGGTCGCGCCGCAGCTTTCGAGATCGACCGCGGCGCCCTGATTGTACGCCAGCACGGTGTTGCGCTGGTCGAGGCTGCCGCAGTTGCGGGTGTGGACGCCGTCCACGTTGTTGACCACGGAGTTGTTGATCAACGTCACCGCCGCGCGGTTGCCATCCGACGATACCGCGACATTGGTGTTGCGGATCACCAGGCGCTGCAAAGTGACGTCGCCCTGCTTGACGCGCACGCCGTCATACCGGTCGTCACCCTCGATGGTCATGTGCGCCACGCGCGCGCTGCCTGCCATGCCGGCGCTGACCATGGGGCGGTTGATCCAGTCGGCCGGGCTTTTGGCGCCCGATGCCAGCGCCGCGATGTCATCGGCGCTCAGCGCCTCGTTCCACAGCGCCACGTCGTCCAGCAAGCCGCTGGTAGTAAAGCTGGGGTTCGAAAAGCCGCCATCCCCACCGCTGCCGAACCAGAGCGGCGTCGTGTTGCCAAGGCTGCTTGTCGCCCGGTTGCCACCCACCGTGCTGACGTACGCGCCGTTGAGATACAGGTCCTGGTAGCGCACGCCGTTTTGGATGCGGACCACATACGCCACGTGTCGCCAGCCGACGTCCGACGCGTCGTATTCTGGGCCGAAGTCCCAGCCCGGGCTGTTGTAGGTGGCCATGCGGCTGCGGTTGCCGCTGCCGTCGGCGTCCTGAACCTCCCACTTGATCTCGCCGGCACCCGTGTTGCCGGGCTTGCCCATGGTCTTGCCGGCCATCTCGGCGGCCGTGCCCTGGACCCAGAAGGCGACGGTGAAGACCTGGTCGAAGAGCAACGAGTCGGAGTGTTTGACCATGATGGCCTCGCCGCCCTGGAAGTCGATGGATGAGCCGCCAGCCAGCGCGGCGGGCACGTCGGTGGAGTAGGTTGCCCCGCCGTTGTGGCCGGCGTAGGTGCCGTTGTTGCCGTTGCCGGTGTCGTCGGCCAGCGAGCCGTCAAAGGGCCAGTAGCCAACCAGCGAGCTTTCGGCTAGCTCGGAAGCCGGCGCGCGGCCGGCAGCTGAGGCGCCCGCGCCGGCCGGCGGCGCGAGGATCGTTACCTCTGGCCCGGAGCCGACAAGATTTACCCCGTCAGCCAGCGCGATCTGTTCTTCGTACACACCGGGCAGGACGAAGATGTTCTGCCCGCCGGCGTCGATGGCCGACTGGATCGTCGCAAAGGCGTCGGTTCCCCACGTGTGGCCGTCGTTGTTACAACCCGCGCAATAGGTCGCCGAGACGTAGACCGTGTCGGCTGCCTCCGCCGCGCGCCGGGATGGACCGGCTGAAACGGCAGCCCGACCGGCTGGCGCGGACACGGGCAGTCCCGCCGCATCAGGCTGAGGAACCGGCCCGTGGCCGATTTCGCCCATGGCTTCCTGGCTGCCGCCGGCGTCGGGTGGCACGATGAGCAGGTCGGACGACAGGTCGCAGTTGAGGTCGGAGCCGGCAGCGTAGGGCGCCGACGCCACGGCTGCCGCGTCGCTGATCGTTGCGGCAATTGGAAATGCGCTAGGGTGACTGGCGTTGCCGTAGACGATGTATGCCTGGTTGCCGGACGTCCCCAGCACCAGATCGTTCAGGCCGTCGGCGTTGACGTCGCCCGGCGCGGCCAGCACACCGGAAGCGGCCGGGCTGTAGCTCAGCGTTACGTCGCCGCCGTAGCCCTGTCCCCAGTCAGCCGCTGCGCGGCCGTAGACCAGCCGCGGGGCGTTGCCGTCGCTGTACAGCAGGTCGTCCAAACCGTCGCCGTCCACGTCGCCCAGCGCGAGTACCTGTTTGCCGGGCTGGCTGGAGCCGGCGAACGATGCCGCGGAATCGCTGGCGGGCGTCAGCGCGATGCTGGCCGCGCCGCGGTAGTCGGCGGAACCGAGGAACAGGTAGACGCGCGCGCCGGCGCCGTAGCTGTTGGCCGGGTCGCTGATCGCGAAATCGGCCAGACCGTCGTCGTTCAGGTCGCCGACGCCGGTCGCGACCGCACCCGAGGCCGCGGCAAACGGAATGATCGCAGCCGATCCGTTGTCGATGGTGAATGTCTGGGACGAGAACCGGCTGCGCCCCGCCACCAGGTAGGCGTGGCTCGCCGTGCCGATCAGCAGGTCGCCGTATTTGTCGTCGTTGACATCACCGGCGGCCGCGATCCACTGACCCACGGTGCCGCTCTGGCCGGTCAGGATCGCGCCGCGGCCACTGTTGCTGCTGCTGGCCAGCGCAGACAAGTCCCACGAAGCACCGGTTCCGCCGTAGCGGCCGAACACCACGTAGACGCGGTTGTTGCCCGGATCGCCCACCAGCAGGTCGCTCAACGTGTCGCCGTTGACGTCGCCGGCCGGCGCGACGTATTTGCCCAGCCCGCTGGCTCCGCTGGCGACAAGGCTGGAAGTCGATGCTTCCAGTGCCTCGACATTCGGCGGCACCGGCCAGTCGCCGGCGCGCCCGTAGAGGATAACGACCTTGCCCGCGCCGCCGTTGTAAGCCGGCATACCGATCGCTGCGTCGGCGCGGTTGTCGCCGTTCATGTCGCCGATCCAGGTGACGGTCGCACCCGACAGGTCACCCACGCCTGACGCCTCCAGCCAAACAGTGGCGTCGTCCTGGCTGTCCAGCGCACCGCTCAGGTCGGCCGGCCTGGCCGGCAGCGGCGCATTGCCGATGTCGTCGGCATGGCCGAGTAGGGAAGTGGACTGGCCGGTCGGCACGTTCGATACGTAGTTGCCCAGGTTCACAGTCGGCGGCAGGATGTCGAGAACGACGCGGACGGTGGTCGCGTCGCCGGCCTGCCCAAGGGCGTCGATGGCGCGCGCGGCGATGGTGTGCGTGCCGCCGCCGCCGGCGTATACCTGCCACGAGTAGGCGGTGGACTGGGTCGGCGGGGCGTCGCTGCGCGCGGACCAGATGTGCTCCCACGGCCCGCCGTCGATGCTAACCTGGATCACCTCGACGCCGGCTGCCGCAGCAGCGCCTGATGCCAGGTCGTTGGCCAGGATATCGACCGGGATGGTGGCGCCGCCCTGCCCATCCAGAGTCAGGTTGGTGATCACTTCATCGTCGGTCAGGTTGGTGATGCTGGTGGCGGGGCCGGTGCGATCGACGACCACCGTAGCGCTGGCCGGCGTCGTCTGCACGTTGCCGACCACGTCGGTGGCGCGCGCCTGCACGGTATACGAACCATCGCTGGCCGGCAGGGTCCACGTCCACGTAAAGACCTGGGTCTGGTTCAGCGACTGCCAACCGCTGCCTGCCGCCGAGACTTCTACCAGCGAGACCCACGAGTCGCTGGGCAGGTCGCTGGCCGATCCCGTGATGAGGTAGCTGCTGGCGTTGGTGATGGTTGTGTCGTCGGGCGGCGGGTCATTGAGGACGGCTACCGGCGGCGTGTTGTCGATGATGACCGGCGCGGTGGCCTGCGCCTGGCGCTGGATCGATGGGTCTGTGGGATCGGTGAAGGGCAGTGTCAATGTCTGGTCCACCGCGCCGCTGGCAGCGCTGGCCAGCGTGGGTGCTTGCAGCGTAACGGTAAACTCCTCGCCGGGATAGAGCAGACTCTGGCTGAGGTCCCATTGCGTGCAGTCGTCGCCGCCGACCGTTGCGGTGGTCGGCGAAGGCAGCGAATAGCCGCTGGACGCGGTTACGTCGGTGACCGCCAGCGCGTCGAATGTTCCGCTGGGCGCGCACCAACTCAGCGTCGTGTCCAGCGCGGCGCCGATGTCGTTGAAGAGATGGAACTGCTCCTGCATCGCGTCGCCTGGGCCGAGGATCGTGACCGCGGCTGCACCGGGGACGTAGGGGTCTTCGTAGACCGGCGAAAGCACCTGCTGGGTCAGCCGCGGCGCGGTGTTGGCCGCTATCGGACTGGTGCCGATAGCGCGCTCGGCCTTGTCGTTCAGCTTGTCACCGTCGTAGTCGGCGTCGGTGGGGCTGGAGCATGTCCAGTAGCTGAAGCCGGCGCCCGAACCCAACGTCGTGACCTCCCAGCCGCCGACCTGCTGTCCGCTGGCGTTGACGTAGCAGACCTCCTCGCCGTCTTTCAGCCCATCACCGTCGTAGTCCGACTTGGTGGGCGAGGTGCCGATCAGCAGCTCCTGGTAGTCGGTCAGGCCGTCGTTGTCGCTGTCGGCGCGCAGGCCGTTGCTGCCCAGCATTGCTTCGTCGCCGTCGCTGAGACCGTCGCCATCACTGTCCCAGACGTTGGTGCAGGTACTGGTGGCGTTGTTGGGCAGCACACCGTTGGGGCAGTAGGTGCTCTCCCAGCCGATGCAGGCCGAGGGATGCGGCGTGTTGTGGTTGCCGTTGCAGAGGAAGTCGCCGTCGGCATCCCAGTTGTCAAGCTCCGACCAGTCCCACAGGCCGCCGAGCGAGTTCGGGAGAACATCGACGTAGAGCGTGCTGGTCGCCTTGTTGTAGTCCGTGGTGTTCCCTGAGGAGGGCGCAACGCCAGAGGTGGTCTTCGCTTCGCAGTAATCGTAGATGAAGTTGACACCATAACACGACTGGTAGCGCAAACTGTAGCGGACCACGGTGGTGATCTTGAGGGTAAGATTGCGCACCGCCTGCTCCGGCGTGATTGTCACCGTGGCGTGGCTCTTGCAGTACCCCTTATCGTTGGAGATGGTGCAGTTGTAGTGTACCGGCGTCGGCACCACCGGCGTGACGGTTGCGCTCGCGCCGCTGAAGCGCCACTCTCCGTAGGCCGAACTTTGCTTCACATCGTCGACGTTGCCGCTGCGGCTGTGGGTCCAGTTCCACTCGTGCTTGCCTGGCCCCTTGACGACCACGCCGGTGAAATCGGTCTGCATGGTCAGCGGGTTGCCGATGACGATGCCTTCGTCCGTGTTACCCAGCGCGATGCTGGTTGAGCTGCTGGTCAGCGGGTTGTTGGAATCCAGCTCCGAGTAGAGAGAGAAGTTGGAGATCAGGCCCGCCACCCACTGCGCGATGTCGTCCAGAATGCCGTCGATGCCTGTGTTGACGCCAAAAACGGTCAACAAAGTGGAGACGGCGATCACCGGCGCCAGCAGCAGGATAGCGACCACGGTAGTGACGGTCACCGCAACCTGGAACCCGCTGTTCATCGCGACCTGCATGGCCTGGATATTGACGTCGTAGTTGGTGAACATCAGCCAACTACCGGTCGGCTTGATGATGGTGCCGACGCTGGCGCTGGCGTTGGTCTGGTTGGCGGCGTGCCAGACGGCCGCACCGTTCTCAGCCGCGTCGGTGATAGTCTGCAATGAGCCAGCTACCTGTTGCAGCGAGGACTGGGGCACGCGCAGCCCCCAGCTATAGCCGTCGGGAATCGAACGGCCCTTGGGCGCGAGGCGGTCGCGGGTGTCGCTCACCTGTGACAGGTAGTTGTCGATGCCCGGCAGTCCCAGCGTATCGAGGCCGTCCTGCCAGACCTGCCAGCCGCGCGCGTCGCCGTAGGTGGTGCTCAGCGACTCGAGTTGGCTAAGCTGGAAGGTGCTGTCCACGTAGCCCGGCAGCGACACCTGCTGCGGCTGGTCCAGCCAGTCGAAGATCGCCTGGTCGTCGGCCTGCGCGCCGACCAGTACAACACCGTTGCGCTCGATGTAGTTCACCAGCCCGGCGTAGTAGTGCAGCACCAGGTAATCGACCGTGGTCTTGGTAGATTGCTGCTCCTGGTTTGGATAGCGATCAGCCAGCTCGGCCAGCGCTCCATCCATGGTCAACGCGGTCCAGCTTTGCGAGCCTGACTGCCATTGGTACTGGGTGATCTCGATCTGGCGCATGGTCGAGAGGACGTTGTCCGACAGGTTTGCAGTGATCTTGCTGCCGGAGACGGACACGCCGCCGCTCTCCAGCCCCAGCGCGCCGGTGGTCTCCTGGTAGCCCAGCGCCACGATGGGCGTGCGGCTGTGGCTGTAGTTGGCGTTGAGGAAGTCCACCGTGGTGGTCATGGTGGTGGTCGCCAGCGCCTGTTCCCGATGGTCGTAGGTGTCGTAGGTGGTGGCCAGCGGCGGCGTGACGCCCCAGGTCTCAGTTGCCGGCGTGCTGGCGCTGGAAAATCGGTCCACGATGGTAGGCAGGTCGGGCTGCACGTTGTAGAGGTAGCTGGAATTCAGGCCCGCCATCAGGTTGGACATCACCGTGCCCTCGTCGGTGGTCGTGGTGCTGGTTTCGGGGGCGTTGGGTGCGCCGAACAGCGCGACCTCGACATCCTCGCTCTCGGTGACGCTCAGCCCCACCACGCGGATCGACGGCTCATAATAGGAGGCGGCCACCTCGTCGGTGGTCTTGATCACCGTGCTGTTGGTATAGTATCCGAAGTTGCCATATATCCGGTGGAAGACGCGCTGGGTTGTCTTTTCGTCGGTCTTGGTCTGCGCGAGCCAGCCGACCTTGACGCTGGTGAGGTCCAGGCCGAACGTGGTCTCGCTGGCGGTAAACCCCATGTGCGCCCGGAAGGCGTCGATGGCGCCGTTGGCGCCGACGGCCGTGAGCGGCGCCATGACCTGGTACAGCCCGTTGCTGTCCGGCCCGCTGACGAGATAACCGTACTGCTTAGTCAGGCTGGGCGGAACAGCGGTGGTGAACTGGATCATGGGAAACAGTGTGACGTCGTCCGCCGAGTTGTCCAGGTCCTGGATCTGTCCCTTGTCGTCGGAAGGCCAGTCCAGCGGCGTCGTGTTGTAGCGCAGATGTGACGCGTCCGCCGGCTGTACCAGCAGATCCACGTAGACGTAAGTGTTCTGATGAAGCGTCGAGGTCGGCTTGGTGACCTTCAACTCGTAGGACGATTTGTAGGGCAGAACGGTAAACGGCGAGTTGTCCAGCGAGTCAACGACGCCGTCGCCGTCGTTGTCATCGTCCCACGGGTTCGGAACGCCGTCGTGGTCGGGGTCCAGCGTGCTGGCATCCTGGGTCGTCCAGTTGGGGTTCCATTCCGCCACGTCGTCCATTCCATCGAGGTTGGAGTCGCGCATCTTGGGGTTGGTGGTCCAGGTGACGCCGTTGAGGACAAAGCCTTGCAGCTCCAACGTGTCGGTGATGGTGTCGCCATCACTGTCGGCGTGGTTGTAGTCGGTGCCCAGACAGCTCTCGGTGAGGTTGTCCATGCCGTCCTGGTCCTGGTCATCGGTGGCCGGCAACCCGCCGGGGATGATGGCGCAGTCGCTGACTTCGTCGGTCACGGCGTCGGGACCGGCCAGCCTGGCTGCTGCCGCCTGAAGCTGCGCCGAGTCTAAGGCTGGCAAGTCGGCAGCCTGATCATCCGGCAGAGGCGGCTCCTGCAGCGCTGCCAGACGATCCAGCGAACTCGCTGCCGCGCCGGTTTGCAGCAACGGCCCGAACACGAAGACCACGGTCATGCCGATGGCGACCGCAACATAGCCCGCCCGGCGGCGGATCACGACCACGGCCAGGACTCCAACGGCCAGCAGCAGCGCGGCCAGGGCCGCCGGGAGCACAAGCTGCTCCAGGAACGTCGTGGCGAGCGCGCCATCAGGGGTGGCTGCGGCTGCGGTTGCTGCGCCGTTCAATCCCGGCGCCTCGACCGGCGCAATGGGCGCGCCAAAATCGCGGTAATCGACCTGCATCTGCAAACGGGCATCGAAGCCGGCCGTCACCTCAGGCAGCGCCAGGTCGAGCTGCAACCGCTGCGGCAGGCCGTCCTCGCCGATCCACAGATCGCCCGTACCGGCCACGTTCCAGTAGGTCGTAGCAGCGGCGGCACGCTGGGCGATGCGAACGTCGATCCCGGACTCCTGGCTGAGCAGCTTCTCCAGCCGCGCTTGCATCAACGCCGCGTAGCGGTCGCGGTCGATGGCGAACGTGTAGTGGCGTGACACCCCTGCTGCACTCGGCGCATCGGGCAGGCGCTGGACCTCGGTCACGGCGTCCAACAGCGCAACGGCGTCGGCGGCCGGCCCGGCTGCGCCGAGCGCGTCGGGAATGCGGCTCCAGTTTCCCTGCCGGTGAACGTAAGCCTGGTTGCCGACCTGCACGATCTCTGTTTGCTCGTCGCGACCGTTGAGCGAGTGTGTCAGGGTCAGCCGGGCATGTCCCGGCTCGGCGACCTCGCCGTCGAGCAGCATGGTCAGATTGACAGGCTCGCTGCCGGCAGGCGCGTCGACCGCCGTCACCTGTTCACGGACCTCCGCCGAGAAGCGGTGCGACTTCGAGGCACGGACCGCGTCCAGCGCGTCCTGAACCGCGGCAGCCGGTGTTGGTTCGTCAGCTTCGGCAGGCAAGCTAGCACCAATCGATGCCAGGCCGATCAGGACCGCTGCTATCACGGTGACTATGAGTGCCTTATTGTGGTTCTTCTGTTTCATTGCTCTCAGTTCTCAAGTGTCAGGTTCGACTGTTCAGGTAAAACGGCTCAAAACAACAACCAACCGCATCATTGTCGCCTTGTAACTACTCAACCTTCACTGTTGCGTCACTCCCGCGGATGCGGGAGTCTTGTGCCAATGAAGATTAGATTCCCGCCTCCGCGGGAATGACAGGTAAGGAGTTACGTTGCATCAACGCCGGTGGAAGAGGCTGCGATTGGCGCTGGCTCTGGTCAAGCTGCAGGAGCGGCAAGAAGCTGCAATAGCACGCAGGCGCAGTCGGGTATGGTGTGGGAGTTGGACGTGGCGTCGGGGTGGGGAACACTGTCGAAGTTGGCGTGGCGGTGGCTTGCAGGCTGTGAGGAAAGGCTATCGTCCAGGTAGTGTTGGCCTCGACATAGATGGTCATTTGGTTCGGGCTTGGTGCATATCCCGCAGGCGGCGACTGTTCGAGCACCGTGTAGAATCCCGGTTCAACCACTGCAAAGGTGAACTGGCCGGTGCTGCCGGATGTTTGGGTAGCGACGACGTTGTTGCCGCGGGTGAGGGCAATGACAGCGCCCGGCAGCCCTGGCTCGCCGGCGTCCGGCAGCAGGTTGCCGTTCTGATCGTAGAAGGCGACCCCGCTGATCTCGCCATGGGGCGGCGTCATCGTCGGTGTCGGCGTGTGAGTAGGTGTCGCCGTCGGCGTTGCCGTGGCCGTCCCGGTTGCTGTCGCGGTTGGCGTCTCGGTCGCCATGCCTATGCCGCGCCAGATGCGTCCGGTGTGGTCCACCAGGATGACATCGTTCATGTCGTGTACCCAGAGGTCCATGATGTCGGCGTTTGTCGGTGACGTGACCTGGTGCCAGGAAAACCCATCGGTGGTGCGCATCAACAGCCCGCCGCCCTGGCATTCCTCCGTCAGTTCATCGGGCGCGTTGATGCAGCCGCCGGCAAAGCCGTGGGTTGAATCGACCATCTGAACGTTGAAAAGGCGCGGACGATTTCCGGTCAACGGGGGCGCGTTGGCTGGCTCCCAGGTGTCACCGGCATCGAGGCTGCGATAGATGTGGATCACGCCGTCGGTGGTGTCTGTCTCGCTGCCGCCGGCCAGCCAGCACGTGTCGTCGTCGGTACACCAGATACCGTAGAACCTGGCATCAGGCGCGGGCTGCCGTACCCAGGTATCGCCGTTATCGGCTGAGAAAAACGCCGTTGCCTGGGCAGCCGCATAGCACACACCAGGCGTCGGGCAGGAGAAGTCGTAGACCTCGATATCCAGCGGATCGTTGGCGATCTCGGCGGTGAAGGTGATTCCATCGGTGCTGCGCAGGAAGTTGGCGCGGCGGCCTGGCTGATTTGCATAGCCGCTGGTTCCGACCATCACCGTCGTTCCGATACCAGTCCAGCCCGCCGACCATAGCCAGCCACTCCAGTCGGCGTCCACCACACCCGGAGACCAGGTGGCGCCGCCATCGTCCGTCATCAGTATACGCGGTGTGCTGGCGCCGGCGATCCAGCAGGTATCGGCGTCGCTGCACGCCAGGCCGCGCTTGAATCGGTTGGTGCCGGGCACCGTATCGACGGTCCAGGTTTGTCCACCGTCGGTGGTTTTCCCGATCGAGACAGATCCTTCACCGTTGTTGACATTCCAGTCGGGTCCGCCCAGCGCGTAGCCAATGTTGGCCGTTGGAAAGTCCAGCGTGTACCAAAAGACATCAGGGCTGTTCTGCACCAATTCCCAGTCCAATACCTCGATTTCCCGGGAAGGCTGGGATGCATACGATGCCGCGGGATGCAACGGAAGCAGCGCTGCACTCGCCGGAACGACAAGCGCCAGAATCACAACAAAGGGCAACGCCCACCGTCCGCATCTTCTTATAATGACATCTTTGTTGTCAGCCATGGTTTGCCTTTTGTTAAACCTGGTGATCTGGCAAGGCATCTGGAGCAGGAGACTCGTTGTCGTCGTGGGATGCATCGTGGCCAACATGTGAATGCAGGTAGCGCAGCAGCATGGGTATGTTGGCGAAGCGTATGGTTTCTCCCGTATGCACCGATTGCGCCGAGGCTCGCCATTGTGCACGCGCAGAATCGCGCCACATACGTACCATAAAGGCGACGTAGGTGTGCTCTATTCGGGTTTTGTCATGTTGTGTCATTGAACGACCTTCTATGATTTGAGAACGGAAGGGAGTAAGACGATGGGATGCTATCCAAGCCGAGTGTATCAGTTGATCGCATCAAGATCGCATCACAGCCAGGTAAATTCGCGTCGGATGCCGGAATTGAGGACGATGCTATACCCAAATCCTGCAATTTGGTGGTACAATTGACACGTCTTTCGTTTGTTCACGTTTTACTGGGTGCCCGGATCACGATTTTCATGACCAGCATTGACCTCAATCTGCTCGGCGGACTATCGGTCTCGATTGATGGCCGACAGGTAACAAGATTTCCCACCGAGAAGGCGCGCGCGCTGTTGGCCTATCTGTCCATCGAATCGTCAAGGCCGCACAGCCGCATCATGCTCGCGGGCCTGTTCTGGCCAGAGGTAACCGACCGGCAAGCGCTTACCAATCTGCGCAACACCTTGTACCGGCTGCGCAAAACGCTGGACGACGCCGCCTCGGGGACCAGCGCACTGCTCATGAATATATCGAGCCATTCCCTGAAGTTCAACGAGGCACAAGCCACAATAGATGCCCGGGTATTTCAGACCAGCATGGATGCGATGGACTCTCACACCCACGTGTCGCTGGCTGCGTGCGGCCAGTGCCTGGCCGATCTGGCTACGGCTGCTGAAGTATACCGCGGCGACCTGCTGCAAGGGTTGAGCGTTTCGGATGCTCCAGCCTTCGAGGAGTGGCTACTGCTGCGCCGCGAGTATCTGCACCTGCAGGCAATTCGGGCGCTGACAGATTTGACAACAATCCTGGAGAAGCGCAAGCAGTACGCACAGGCTTATGCCTTTGGCGCACGGCTGTTGGCATTGGATCTATTTCGGGAGGAGACACATCGCCAGATCATGCGCCTTCTGGCACACCAGGGGATGCCGGAACGTGCGCTGGCGCAGTTCGAGGTGCTGCGCAAGCTGCTGCGCGAGGAAATGGATGTCGAGCCAGACAAACAAACCAGTGAGCTGGTTCGGCAGATTTCGGTGGGAGCCTTTGGCGAGGCGACGGCGCAGGCTCCTGTATTGATGTCAGACTGGGTTGACGCACCGCTGGTTGGCTCCTTCTTTGGCCGGGAGGATGAAGCAAACCAGTTGCAAGAGTGGTTGCTGCACGACAGCAGGCAGCTGATCACGCTGCTGGGCATGGGCGGCGTCGGCAAGTCAACACTGGCTGCACATACAGCCCGTGCCGTATCGGGCCATTTCGATGTGGTCATCTGGCGCTCGTTGCTTAACGGCCCGCTGCTGCCTGACCTGTTGCCCTCGATCATACAGGGGTTGTCAAACGAGCCTCTGGACATGCTGCCCGACAACCTGGACAAGTCACTATCCCTGTTGCTCGACCAACTTCGACAACGGCGCTGTCTGCTGGTGTTCGACAATTTCGAGACGATCCTGCAGGGCGAACCTGCCGGCCATTACCGCCCTGGCTACGAGGACTATGGGCAGTTACTGCATCACCTGGGTGCATTTGAACATCGCAGTTGTCTGCTGCTGACCAGCCGTGAGCGTCCGCTGGCCGTCGCACGCTTGGAACGCAGCTACGACAGCGTACGGTCTTTGCCGTTGCGCGGTCTGAGCGTCGAAGCGTCCCAGAGTATCTTGCAGGAATACGGGCTGATGGTTAGGCCACAGGCGGCGGCTACGTTGGCCCGGCGCTATTCAGGAAACCCGCTGGCGCTGAACCTGGCCGCCCAGTCCATTCAGGATCTCTTTTTGGGCGACGTCGATGCGTTTCTGTCGGACAAGACCCCGATCTTCGCTGACATCCGCGACATTCTTGAAGAGCAGATCGGCCGGCTGGCGCCGCTGGAGCAGGAAATCATGTTTTGGTTGGCCATCGCGCGCGAGCCACAGACGCCCGCCGCGCTGAAACTGGCTCTGTTCGGCGCGCCAGACGCCGGTGAGTTGTTGGACGCGATGCGCGGGTTACAGCGCCGTTCGTTGTTGGAGAAGGCGGGCGCAGGCTTTGGCCTCCAGAACGTGGTCACCGAATACCTGGCGGACCGGTTGGTCGATCAAATCAGCAACGAGATCAGCAACGGGCACATCGATTATCTCGATCGCTTTGCACTCCTGCACACCCAGGTCAGCGAGGCGATCCGCCAAAGCCAGCGACGATTGTTTCTCGATCCTGTCACGCGTCGCCTGATGGCTACCCGCGGACCGGCTGGCTTTGCTGCCATGCTGCGCGCGACGCTTGACAAGCTGCACACAGAAAATCCACCGCGCATCGGCTACGCCGCCGGCAACATCCTCAACCTGATGCTGCACGCGGGCTTAGATGTGGACGGCGCCGACTTCTCGCACCTTACCCTGCGACAGGCGCACCTGCAAGGGATGCATTTACCCCAGGTGCGCTTTGCCGGGAGCGGCTTCTCCGGCTGCACCTTCACCGATACCACCAATGTGATCACATCGGTTGCCTTCAGCCCGGATGGACGGTTCGTTGCCGCCGGCAGCGCCGACAACACGATCAGACTCTGGCGCACGGCCGACGGCATGCTGGCAACTGTTCTGAGCGGGCACGAGTACGTGGTCACATCGATCGCGTTCAGCCCGGACGGGCGCCTACTGGCCAGCGGCAGCATCGACGCGACGGTGCGGCTGTGGGATATCACCGGACCCAACACGCCATCTGGTCAAGGCCATCAGCGTGCCGTGTTGCGCGGCCACGAAGGTAGTATCCAGGCTGTCGCATTTAGCCCTGATGGAGGGACGGTAGCCAGCGCCAGCCGCGATACATCGATCAGGTTGTGGGACGTAAGCAAAGTCTTAGCGGCGGGGAGTCCCGACGCTTCTGCGGTGCTGCGTGGCCACCACGCGCTGGTATTGTCGCTGGATTTCAGCCCCGACGGAGGGATGCTCGCCAGCGCCAGCGCCGATCACACCATCCGCCTGTGGACCTTGGAGGATATGGACCTCTCGGCGGAACAGACTGTACTGGTTCTGGAAGGACATGACGACAGAGTAACCAGCGTAGCGTTCAGCCCTGGCGGGCAGTTGCTGGCCAGCGCCAGCAACGACACAACCGTACGCCTGTGGGATCCAGGCAGCGGGCGATGCCAACGAGTACTGCACGGACACCACAACTGGATAACCTGCGTCGCCTTCCATCCGTCAGGACACGCCGTCGCCAGCAGCAGTATCGACCGCACGATACGTATATGGGATGTCTTCGACGAACAGGTGTTGGCCGGCAATCGGCCTCCCCATGTCCTGCATGACCATAGCGACTGGGTTCGCTCGGTCGCGTTCAGCCCTGATGGCAGCATCCTGGCCAGCGGTGGGGACGACAGGGCCGTGCGTCTCTGGGACGTTCGCACAAGGCAGCTTCTGCGCCTGTATCAGGGGTTCAAGAACCGTGTGCTGTCGGTGGCATTCAGCCCGGACGGCAGCCGGCTTGCCAGCGGCAGCGAGGACGGCGCGGCGCGGCTGTGGCGTATCGGCGCAGCCGAAACAGAAACTGAACTCGAACTGACGGCCAGCGGCCACTCCATGGTTGCCGGTCGTCTCAGATCGGTAGCGTTTCATCCCAGCGGACGCCTGCTGGCCGCTGCGGGAGGGCAGATCCCAATCAACATCTGGGATGTGGCAACGGGACAATTGCGCTTCACGCTCTCTCACCGCGCGGGCCGGATCAACTGCGTTGTCTTCAGTCCGGACGGGCACTTTGCCGCGGCCGGCGGCGAAGACCGGGCTGTCTACCTGTGGTCGCTACACAGCCTTGACCGGGCTGGCCAGCCGCGTATCCTGCACGCCCACGATCAGGCAGTCAACTCACTGGCATTTAGTCCGGACAGCACACTGCTGGCCAGTGGCAGCGCGGACCACACAGTCTGTCTATGGGACGTCGCCACCGGTCAGGTGCGTAACAGGTTGGGGAAACACACGAACTGGGTGAATGGCGTTGCGTTTGACCGGGCCGGCAAACAACTGGCCAGCGCCAGCGCGGACGGCGCCATCCGCCTTTGGGACGTTTCCAGCGGGTCCCTGCGCCAGGAGTTGCCTGGACACAGCGCCTGGGTGAGAGCAGTCGCGTTCAGTCCGGACGAGCGCATCCTGGCCAGCGGCGGCAACGACTTCATGGTTCATCTCTGGGATCTGGCCTCGGGCAAGACGCGCCGTACCCTGGCCGGGCACGAAGACATGGTGTGGTCCCTGGCGTTCAGCCCCGATGGGCGCACGCTGGCCAGCGGCAGCGGCGATGAGACCATCAAGCTGTGGGATCCCGCCACGGGAGAATGCATCAGCACGCGACGGATGCCCGGCCCATATCAAGGCATGGACATCAGCGGAGCGTGGGGAATCAGCGAAGCGCAGCGGGCTGGCCTGCTGGCCCTGGGTGCGGTGGATGGTTCGAGGTAGCAATCACTTATAAAAAGGGGGCGGGAACACCTACACGGCGCACCCTGGCTGCTGAAGCCGGGCGCAGTGTGACGGATGCGCAGTTACGGTGGGAATTTTTGAAAATTCGCTCGCCAAGGTATTGACAGCAGAGAAGTCCTGTGGTATTATTTCTGTGAACGTTTTCAGAAAACGTTCACAGATTATCCCCTGATCGTTAATTCCTCATGAACCACAACGCTCCCAACAAGGTCACCATCATCGATGTTGCCCGCGAGGCAGGCGTCTCCTACGCCACAGTGTCACGGGTTTTGAACGATGAACCCTACGTCAAGCCGGAGACCCGGGAACGGGTAACGGCGACGTTGCAACGCATGGGATACGTAGCCAACCGGCAGGCGCGCAGCCTGCGCACCGGGCGCTCGCAGATGATCGGACTGCTGGTGCGCGATCTCGGCACCGGCTACATCGGCCAGATCATCAGCGGCGTCGATGCTGAGATCGCCGAGACCGACTTCGAGATGCTGCTCTTCACGACCCACCATCAGGCGCGCGAGCCGGAGTACGTCGCCACCTTTGTCGGCGGCATGGCAGATGGCCTGCTGTTGATTTTGCCTCACAACGTCGATCCGTACACCGGTCTATTGAACCAGCGACGCTATCCCCATGTCTTCGTTGACTATAAGGGGTCAGACAAGGGGCCGGCCGTCGGGGCAGACAACTACGGCGGCGCGATCATGGCCATCGACTATCTCGTCAGTCTGGGACACCGCCGCATCGGTTTCATCACCGGCGCGCTGGATCTGACGTCCGGCGTCGACCGGCTGACCGGCTATCGGCAGGCTGCGGCGAATCATGGTCTGGACGATGATCCGGCGCTGGTTGCAGAGGGCGACTATCACCAGCCAAGCGGACACGCGGCCGCGCAGGCCCTGTTGTCGCTGCCGCACAGGCCGACCGCGATCTTCGCGGCGAACGACGCCATGGCTTTCGGCGCGATGGAAGCGATCCGCGAGGCCGGACTTCGTATTCCAGACGACATGTCCGTGATGGGTTTTGACGATACCCCCCAGGCAGCAGGCGTTTCGCCAGCGTTGACGACCATTCGGCAGCCGCTGGAGGAAATGGGCCGCCAGGCAGTGCAGATGCTGTTGACCTACATCGAGGACCCGGAACGGCCTTTCGAGTACCGGGAGCTGGCGACGGACCTTGTGGTGCGCGACTCCTGCGCACCGTTGAGGAACGCGGCAAAATAATTCAGCTATTCATCGCGAGTTTTCCAACGATCACAATGGTGTGCGTTTCGGGCGATCGGCAAGGCCTTTTCCGCCTTGTACGCCGCCCACCCAGACAAGGAGGTCTCTGTTAGGACAAACGAACGAACCCCGCTTGCAGCCAATCTATCGACAATCCCAACCCCAATACTCTTAGGAGGAGTAACCTGATGAAGACAAGTTTTCGCCTTTTGGCACTGTTGATCCTGGTAGCCATGGTCTTGGCCGCCTGTCCTGCTCCGGCTCAACCAACCGAGGCGCCCGCAGCGCCTGCGGCTGCCGAAGCAACCACGGCGCCGGCCGATGATGCGGCTGCCCCCGCCGATGCAACTGAAGCACCTGCGGCCGCCGAAGGAACTACACCGCTGAACATCTGGTCGTTTACCAACGAGATCAACACCATGGCCGTTGCCTACGAAGGGAAGCATCCTGAAGTAGACGCGACGTACAGCATGATCCCGATGACCAACGGCGAGTACCAGACCAAGCTGAAGGCCGCGCTTGGCACCTCCGATGCGCCCGACGTCATCGCTCTGGAAGCATCCTTTGTCAAGCAATACGTCGAATCCGACATTCTTGCCGATCTGGCCGAGTTGCTGCCGTATGCGCAGGAAGACGAGACCTACCCCTTCGTCCTCGATGTTGGCACCTACGATGGCGTCACCAAGGCATTTGCTTATCAGGCAACCCCTGGTGCGCTGTTCTATCGCCGCAGCCTGGCCAAGGAATACTTTGGCACCGATGATCCTACCGAGATCCAGGCGCTGCTGTCCGATATGGACAAGTTCACGGCCGCGGCTGCTGTTGTCAAAGAGAAGTCTGGCGGCGACACCTACATGGTAGCCTCCAGCGGCGATTTCCAGAATCCCTTCTTCGCCAACCGCGAGCAGCCGTGGGTTGTGGACAATACCCTGACTGTCGATCCCATGGTGGACAAGTATGTCGAGACGGCCAAGCTGTTCCGGGATGAGGGCTACGAGGCCCAGGCACAGCAGTGGCAGGAAGGTTGGTTCGCCGGCATGAATGACAGCCTGGTGGACGCGAACGGCACTCCCAAGAAGGTCTTCTCCTACTTCCTGCCGACGTGGGGTCTGCCCTACGTGCTGGCGCCCAACGCGAAATCGGCTGATGGCAGCAGCGACACCAGCGGCGACTGGGGCGTCATCACCGGCCCGCTGCCCTATCAGTGGGGCGGCACGTGGCTGGGTGTGTTGAAGGACGCACCGCACATGGATGTTGCCAAGGACTTCGTGCGCTTTGCTACGCTGGATCAGGAGAACCTGACCAACTGGGCTACCGGTGTCTACACCAACGAATACCTGAAGGCTATCGATCCGCAGGTTCCTGACGACCAGATGCAGGCGCCCGGCGACTTCGTCTCAAGTAAGGTGGTGGTGGACAAGATCATTCCGTCCTTCGACAACTCAGACCTGAGCGCCTTCCTGGCCGGCCAGAACAGCTACGCCGGCTTCGCCGAAGCAGCGCCTTCCGTCAACGCTAAGTTGATGCAAGGCTCAGACGACGCTATCCAGCGTGCGATGAACGATCCGCTCAACCAATATCTCAA
Source organism: Caldilineae bacterium (assembly GCA_020634555.1). Taxonomy (GTDB): domain Bacteria; phylum Chloroflexota; class Anaerolineae; order JAAEKA01; family JAAEKA01; genus JACKBK01. The sequence goes on along the minus strand of JACKBK010000008.1, from coordinate 76,357 downwards.
CGGCGAGATTACGCTGGACGAGATGTGGTCGACGTGGAAAGAGAATCTGACGCTAGACTTCCCTGACCTGATGACAAACTAACCCTTTGAAACAACAATGGGCCAGCCTGGCAAGCACTGGGCTGGCCCATTCTCAAGGAGCCTAACATGACCGCAGCGAACAGCCACAAGACTGGATTCAGGTTCAAGAAGGACTACTACGGGTATCTCTTCATTGCACCGTTCATCATTGCGTTCTTGTTGTTTGGCCTCTATCCGGTTTACAACACCTTCCGCCTCAGTTTTACCGATACAACGTTGATGAGCGGCCATGGTAGTTTTGTTGGACTGCAAAACTACAAGATCCTGTTTGATACTCCCCTGTTCAAGAAGGCGGTTGGCAATACCTGGCTGCTTTGGACTCTGAATTTCATTCCTCAAATTGGTATTGCATTGCTGCTTTCCGTTTGGTTCACCAGCGTCCGGCTGAAGATCAGGGCTGTGGGCATCTGGCGAACTATCTTCTACCTGCCGAATCTGTTGATGCCGGCGGCGATAGCAGCCTTGTTTTTCAGCTTGTTCTCCTTTTTTGGTCCTGTCAATCAAGCACTGGTGCGCTCCGGGATACTGGCGGAACCGGTGCAGTGGCTGCAGAATCAGGTTGTTGCCCGCGGCCTGGTGATCTTCATCCAGTGGTGGATGTGGTTTGGGGCAACAATCATTATCATCATGGCCGGCATGACTTCAATCTCCGTTTCACTCTACGAATCAGCCATGATCGACGGCGCCGATGAATGGAAGATGTTCCGCTGGATTACGATCCCGTTGTTGAAGCCGATTCTGATCTACGTGTTTGTGACTTCGCTGGTCGGTGGGATGCAGATGTTTGATATCCCCTATCTGCTGACCGACGGCAGAGGCTCGCCCAGTGGGTCGATTTTGACCAACAACATGTTGATGTACCTGAAGTTCAGCAGTGCCCAGGGCCACATAGGGGCCGCATCGGCTGTCGGCGTGGTGGTCTTTATCATGACAACAGTCATCGCATTGGGCATATTCTACTTCCTGCGCGAGAAATCGTAGAACCTAATTCAGCGTATTGTTCAAACCCAGGAGACGACAAGATGAAACGGAGATCCAAGTCTAATCTCAGCCTTTTTCGCGGACTGATCTATGTGTTCCTCGTCCTGCTTGTGATTGTTACGATCATTCCGATCTGGCTGGTACTGGTGAATGCCACCCGCTCTACCCTGGAGATTCAACAGGGCCTCAGCGCGTTGCCAAGCTCCCACATGGTGGAAAACTACGGCATTCTCAGAGGCAGGGGCCTGAACCTCTTCCGCGGCTTTACCAACAGCCTCTTCGTGGCTACCTGTTCGACGATTTTGGCCGTCTATTTCTCATTGATGACGGCATATGGCATTGTCGTCTACAACTTCAGGGGAAAACGGCTCTTCACCAGCTTCATCATCCTGCTGGTGCTGATCCCGTTGCAGCTTTCGATCATCGGGTTCTATCAGTTCATGTCGAGGATCGGGCTAACGGACAACTTCGCGTCGCTCATTTTGCCCGTCATCGCTTCCGCCGGCGCCGTGTTTTTCGGCAAGCAATATTTCGAGTCGGTCGTTGTCCACGACCTCATCGACGCTGGCCGGGTTGATGGGGCCGGTGAGTTCGGCATCTTCCATCGCATCATGATGCCAATTGCGGTTCCCGGCGCGGTTACGCTGGGCATCTTCGCCTTTGTCGCCGCCTGGAACAACTTCTTCAACGCATTCATCCTGATCTCTTCGATCGAGAAGTACACGTTGCCCATGCTGGTGCAGTTGATGCGCGGCGATGTCTATCGCACCGAGTACGGCGCGATCTATCTGGGACTCGCCGTGACCATTGTGCCGATTCTCGTTATCTACCTCATCTTCTCAAGGTACATTGTCAACGGAATCGCAATGGGCGCTGTGAAAGAATAAAAAAGTTCGACAGGTTTCATGACAGAGTTGGCTCGGCAAAGAAAGGAAACACATGACCACCGCATTCCAACCCAAACCAGAGCATAAGTTTACGTTCGGTCTTTGGACCGTCGGCAACATCGGCCGGGACCCCTTCGGCGAGCCGACCCGCCAGCCGATCTCTTCCGTGGAAATCGTCCACATGCTGGCCGATGCCGGCGCGTACGGCGTCAACTTCCACGACAACGATCTGGTGCCCATCGATGCAACGCTGGCCGAGCGGGACCGCATCGTCAAGGACTTCAAGCAGGCGCTGGCGGACACCGGGTTGGTGGTGCCCATGGCGACTACCAATCTGTTCACCGATCCGGCCTTCAAAGATGGCGCGTTTACCAGCAACGACCCGAACGTGCGCGCCTATGCCCTGCAGAAGACGTTGCAAGCCATCGACCTCGGCGTCGAACTGGGCGCACAGATCTACGTCTTCTGGGGAGGCCGTGAGGGCGTGGAGACCGACGCGGCCAAGAATCCGCTGGCAGCTATTCAGCGCAACCGCGAGGCGATGAACTTCCTCTGCGAGTACGCGCTGGATCAGAGCTACGACCTGAAGTTTGCACTGGAGCCCAAGCCCAACGAGCCGCGCGGCGACATGTACAACGCCACCGTCGGCCACATGCTGGCCTTCATCGAGACGCTGGACCACCCGGAGATGGTGGGCGTCAACCCGGAGGTGGCCCACGAGCACATGGCCGGGTTGAACTTCCTGCATGGTGTTGCGCAGGCCTGGGACGCGGGAAAGCTGTTCCATATCGACCTCAACGACCAGGCCTTTGGCCGCTACGACCAGGACTTCCGCTTCGGCGCGGTCAACCTGAAAACAGCGTTCTTCCTGGTGAAGTTCCTGGAGGATGTGGGCTACGCCGGCAGCCGGCATTTCGATGCCCACGCCTATCGCACGGAGGACTACGAAGGCGTCAAGGACTTCGCGCGCGGCTGTATGCGCACCTACCTGATCCTGAAGGAGAAGGCCGCGCAGTGGAACGCGGACGCCGAGATCCAGGCGCTGGTCGCTGAGATCAACGCCGACGACGGCAGCACCGACGCTTTCAAGGGCGCGTACAGCCGCAGCAAGGCAGCCGCGCTGAAGGCTGCCACCTTCGACCGCCGGGCGCTGGGCGCGCGCGGCCTGTCGTACGAGCGGCTGGACCAGCTGACTGTCGAGGTGTTGCTGGGAGTTCGATAGTTCGGTGGTGCGAAAGTTTGGTTGAATCCCTACCTCCCGCAGGCTTGGCGGCTGATCGTTCGTGAGACGCCTGATCACAGTCTGCGGGAGGTTTTCAGTATCTCCACGAGAGTAACATGCAAACAAAAACAACTGACACTGCACTGATTTATCGCGACTCTACCCAACCCGTCGAGGCGCGGGTAGCTGACCTGCTGGTCCGCATGACGCTGGAGGAAAAGCTGGCTCAGTTGGGCAGCGCCTGGATCTACGAGCTGGACGACCCAAAGGACGCCAGGCGCCTGCTGGGCCATGGCATCGGCCAGATCACCCGCATCGGCGGCGCCAGCAATCTCAAACCGGCAGAGAGCGCGGCCAGGGCCAACGCGATCCAACGCTTCCTTGTCGAGGAGACCCGGCTCGGCATCCCGGCCATGGTTCACGAGGAATGCTGCGCCGGCTATATGGCGCGCGACGCAACCGTCTTTCCCCAGATCATCGGTCTGGCCAGCACCTGGCAGCCGGAGCTGGCCGGCAAGATGGCGGAGGTAGTGCGCCGGCAAATGCGCGCTGTCGGTGCGCATCAGGGCCTGTCGCCGGTACTGGACGTGGTGCGCGATCCGCGCTGGGGGCGAGTCGAGGAGACCTTCGGCGAGGATGCCCATCTGGTGGCCAGCATGGGCGTCGCCTACGTACGCGGCCTGCAGACCGACGACTGGCGCCAGGGCGTCATCGCGACCGCCAAACACTTCGTCGGATACGGCCTGACCGACGGCGGCTTGAACTGGAACCCGGCCCATATTCCGCCGCGCGAGCTGCGGGAGGTGTTCCTGCATCCCTTCGAGGCGGCGGTCAAAGAGGCCGGGCTCTACTCGGTGATGAACGGCTACAACGAGATCGACGGCGTGCCCTGCGCGGCCTCGCACGAGCTGCTGACCGAGATCCTGCGCGAGCAGTGGGGATTCGACGGCCTGCTGGTCTCCGATTACTTCGCGGTCGATCAGCTTCAGCAGGCGCATCTGGTGACGCAGGACAAGGCGACATCGGCCCGGCTCGCGCTGGAGGCAGGCATCGATGTAGAACTGCCCAGCACCGACTGTTATGGCGAGCCGCTGCGCGCGCTGGCCGAGGCTGGCGAGATCGACATGGCGGTCATCGACCGCAGCGTCGAGCGCGTGCTGCGCACCAAGTTCCAGATGGGCCTGTTTGAGAACTCGTGGGCGGATGAAGGCGCCGCGGCTGCTGCGTTCGATACCCCCAAAGATCGCGCGCTGGCCCGTCAAATAGCGCAGCAGTCGATGGTGCTGTTGAAAAACGACGACAACCTGCTGCCCTTGTCCAGGGAGCTGGGTTCCGTCGCTGTCATCGGACCCAACGCCGACTCGGCCCGCAACCTGGTGGGCGACTACACCTACATTTGCCACGTCGAGACACTCATCGAGGCACGCGAGGTCAACAACGCTTTCGGCGCGGCCATTGCGCAGAACATCGAGATCGTCGAGGACTTCGTGCCGATCACGTCGGTGCTGGAGGCGATCCGGGCAGCGGTTGCCGCGGACACGACCGTGCTGTACGCGCAGGGTTGCGACGTCAACAGCGACCGGCGCGACGGCTTCGACGAGGCTGTTGACGCGGCCCGGCAGGCCGACGTCGCCATCCTGGTGGTGGGTGACAAATCAGGGCTGACCGACGACTGCACCAGCGGCGAGGCGCGCGACCGGGCCGACCTCGGCCTGCCCGGCGTGCAGCGGGAGCTGGTGGAGGCAGTGGTGGCTACTGGTACACCAACAGTGGCCGTGCTGGTCAACGGCCGGCCGCTATCGATTCCTTGGATCGCTGAGAATGTCCGGGCCGTTCTGGATGCCTGGCTGCCGGGCGAGGAAGGTGCACCGGCCATCGCCGATGTGTTGTTCGGGGAGGTCAACCCCGGCGGCAAGCTGCCGATGACTTTCCCGCGCTCCGTCGGCCAGGTGCCGATCTACTACGGCCACAAGCCTTCCGGCGGCCGCTCGCACTGGAAGACGACCTATGTCGATCTCAGCAACACGCCGCTCTTTCCCTTCGGCTTCGGGCTGAGCTATACGACCTTTGAACTGTCGAACATGCGGCTGGACCGGCAGCAGGCCGCCGCGGGCAACTCGGTCGCGATCAGCGTCGATGTGACCAACACCGGTGATCGGGCCGGAGACGAGGTAGTGCAGCTCTACGTCCGCAACGCCGCCGCCAGCATGACGCGACCGCTGAAGGAACTCAAGGGCTTCCACCGCGTCCAACTGGCGCCGGGCGAGTCGTGTACCGTGACCTTCGAGCTGGCGGCCAACCAGTTGGCGTACCTCGACCGCGCGATGCGTTGGGTGATCGAGCCGGGGCCGGTGCAGGTCATGGTCGGCACATCGTCCGCCGACCTGCCGCTGGCCGGCTGCTTCGACATCACCGGCAGCGCGGTGGAAGTGCAACGGGAGACTTTCACGACGCCGTCACGGGTGAAGTAGCGGATTGCGGGGACGCTGGACCACGAAGGCGCTGGATCACGAAGCACGAAGGTCGCGTTCAGGGTGCGTTGCTGACGGGAAAGTCAGGGGTGGCTTGACCGTGATGCCATGAAGGGAGGCGCTAAGCGTGAGAATCCCTTCGCGATTTTCGCGTCCCTTCGCGGCTTCGTGCTCCAGACTCCCCGCGCCTCAAACTCCTTGCCTCTTCGCAATCTGTGGTAAAATTTGGGGCTGAAACGCATCAAGATAGATGTCATCTACGAATTCGGGTACGAATACCCGAATTCCGGTAGCGCGCAGCAGACATTGCGTGTCCTGTGCGCGGTTGATGGCTCTATTCTTGCACAGCAAAGGAAACATACCCATGACAAAGAGTAAAGTTGCGATTCTGAAAACTTCACCGCGTACGGTGTTGGAAGACTACCACCAGCTGATGAACCTGGCGGACTACCAGGACGTGGTCGCCAAGGACGCTGACACGGCGCTGAAGATCAACATTTCCTGGCACTACTTCTTCCCCGGTTCCTCGACTACTCCGTGGCAGCTTGAGGGCGTAATCCGGGCTATGGAGAAGGACGGCTACAGTGACGACTTGGTCCATGCCTGCCACAACCGCACCGTGGTCATCGACGCGCACCTGGGCGAGCGCGAGAACAAGCAGGTCAACGTGGTGGAAGCCCACGGCCTGCGTAACGTACACCTCTACGAGGGCGAGGAGTGGATCCACATTCGCGACGCGGTGGGCGATTTGGCCGACAAGTTCCTGGTGCTCAACGAGGTGTATCCCGACGGCTTCTACATTCCGAAGCGCTTCATTGGCGAGAACATCATTCACCTGCCGACCATCAAGGCGCACATTTTCACCACCACCACCGGCGCGATGAAGAACGCGTTTGGCGGGCTGCTCAACGAGCGGCGCCACTGGACCCATCCGGTGATCCACGAAACGCTGGTGGATCTGCTGATGATTCAGAAGAAGATCCACCGCGGCGTCTTTGCGGTCATGGACGGGACTTTTGCCGGCGATGGCCCCGGGCCGCGCTGCATGTATCCGCACGTCAAGAACGTACTTCTGGCCAGCAGCGACCAGGTCGCGATCGACGCGATGGCTGCCAAGCTGATGGGCTTCAACCCGCTGGACATCAAATATATCCGGCTGGCCCACGAACTCGGCCTGGGCTGCGGCGATCCCGACGAGATCGAGATCGTCGGCGACCTGGATGCGGCGGCCGAAAACTGGCATTTCCAGGGGCCGTTTAAGGAGATGACCTTCGCATCGCGCATGCAGCACAAGATCTACTGGGGTCCGCTGAAGGCGCCCATCGAGTGGTCGCTGAAGACGGTGCTCGCGCCGTGGTCATACCTGGCGTCGGTGGCCTATCACGACATGTACTGGTACCCCTTCAAGGGCGAGGAGATGATGTCCGATGCCTTACAGAGCGAGTGGGGTCGCCTCTTCGCTAACTGGGAGCAGGTGCAGCCTGACGAGCAGGGCTGGCCGGATGTGGGACAAGAGGGCGTGCGGCTGGAGCGCATGGGCATGGAGGTTATCCCGCAGTCGATTGAGGTCTTCAAGACTGCATTCACCGAGGCGCCCGAGGTGGCAGCTCAGCGCCGCCACACCGACGCGGCTCACAACGCCGGCTTCTCCGGCCGCAGCAACCTGGACAAGGCGCTGATCGGCGCGGGCGTGGCGGCGGCTGTTGCCATCCCCGCGGCTGTGGTCGCTGCCAAGGTTCTCCAGCGCGACGGCGAAACAGCGCAGTAATCTATCAGATTTCGGAAGTCGCCGGTTGACATGGAGACATGTTCCCTGCTGGGAGCATCACGACTCCAGATGCGGCGACTTCCGAAGTCTTGTCCGCCTGCCGCCAGTCCTTCGTGTTAACAGATGATTTCGGCTGAAGCGATCTCCGCTGCATTGCTGGCATGGAGCGACGCCGGCAATCTGCGCGACCTGCCCTGGCGCGTCGAACCCCGTGATCCCTACGCGGTCTGGGTCAGCGAGGTGATGCTCCAGCAGACGCAGGTGGCGACGGTCATCCCCTACTTCCAGCGCTGGATGGCACGCTTTCCCACGGTGGAGGCGCTGGCCGCGGCCGATCAATCCGATGTGTTGAAGGCGTGGGAGGGACTTGGCTACTACATCCGGGCGCGTAATTTGCATAAAGCAGCGCGGCGGGTCGTAGCTGAACACGGCGGCCGCTTGCCGGCCGACCGCAAGGCGCTGCTGGCGTTGCCGGGCATCGGTCGCTACACCGCTGGCGCGATTCTGAGCATCGCGTTCGGCCAACGCGCGGCGGTGTTGGATGGCAATGTGAAGCGGGTGTTGACGCGCCTGTACGACATCGACGCCGACGTGGGGAGGTCGGCCACGGAGACGCAGCTTTGGCATCTGGCAGAGGCGCTGGTAGAGGCTGTGGAGCCACAACAGGCTGGCCCGCTAAACGAGGCGCTGATGGAGTTGGGCGCGACGGTGTGCACGCCACAGTCGCCGCGCTGCGTTGCTTGTCCGCTGCACGCGTCCTGTCTGGCTCGCCAGCGCGGCACGCAGGAGGAGCGGCCGGTCAAAGCGCCGCGCCGGCCGCTGCCGCACTTCGACGTGACCGCGGCTGTTCTGCAAAGGCCCGGCTACGAGGATCAGTTTCTCATCGCCCAGCGGCCGGCGGAGGGCATGTTGGGCGGGCTATGGGAGTTTCCCGGCGGCAAGATGCACGCCGGTGAGACGCTGCCGGAATGCCTGCAGCGCGAGATGAACGAGGAATTGGGGATTGTCGTCGAGGTCGGTAAACCGGTGACCAGCGTGCGCCACGCCTACACGCACTTCAAGATTACCTTGCATGCGTTCCACTGCCGCCTCGTGGCCGGCCAGCCGCAGAGCATCGGCGTGGCGGACTGGCGCTGGGTGACGCTGGAAGACCTGAACGGCTACGCGTTTGCCGTCACCGACCAGAAGATCATCGCCGCGCTGCGCGATGGGTAAGTCGCTGGATCACGAACTCGCGAAGAGTCGCGAAAATCGCGAAGCACGAAGATCGCGAAGGCGGATGACGTCGTAACCCGCGTGGGGGATGTGCTAGGCATGAAAAACCCTTCGGGGCTCGAAGCGTGGCATCCGACAGTTGCCACGGACGTGAGATCCGAAGGGTTTTCGCGTTCCGATACCAACATACGCACGACCAGAATCGTGCACTATCACAGAGTCTTCGCGAGTTCGCGATCCAGCACCCCGCTACCCTGCGATCGGTTCGCCTTTCCCGGCCGCGTCCCGCGCCTCGATCCGGGCGAAGACCTCTTCTACCTTGTCCGCCAGCCATGCTGTCTGCTCCCGGGTAATGATCAGCGGCGGGGCAAAGCGAACGACGGTCTTGTGCGTCTCCTTGCACAGAACGCCCTCCACCGCCAGTTCCTCACAGAAACGCCGCGCGCCGCGCGCTTCCGGCGTCACCTCAAGACCGATCATCAGACCGCGGCCACGAACGTTTTTAATGTATGGGCTTTCGATGCGGCGCAGCCGCTGCATCAGATACTCGCCCTGTTCGGCAGCGTTTTCGGCCAGATTTTCTTCCACCAGTACGCGGAGCGCCGCCCGGCTGACGGCGGCTGCCAGCGGATTGCCGCCAAACGTGCTGCCGTGATCGCCCGGATTGAACAGGCCCAGAATGTTACGATCAGCCACAACCGCCGACACCGGATAAACGCCGCCCGACAACGCCTTCCCCAGCACTACGATGTCGGGACGGATGTCCTCGTGTTCGCTGGCAAGCAGCTTGCCGGTCCTGCCCAATCCGACCTGGATCTCATCAGCGATCAGAAGCATGTTTTCGCGGCGACAGAGCGTCTCGGCAAACTTGAGATAGCCCGCTGGCGGCACGTTGATGCCGTTCTCACCCTGGATCGGCTCCACCAAAAAGGCAACCGTGTTAGGCGTCACCGCGTCCACCAGCGCGTCCATGTCGCCGAAGGGCACGAACTTGAAGCCGGGCGTAAACGGCCCAAAATGGCGCTTGTAGGCCGCCTCTGAGGAGAAGCTGATTACGGTCGTGGTGCGTCCGTGGAAATTACCCAGGCAAACGATAATCTCGGCCTGTCCGTCGGGAACACCCTTTACCTCGTAGCCCCACTTGCGCGCGGCCTTCACCGCCACCTCCACCGCTTCAGCGCCCGAGTTCATCGGCAACGTCATCTCGTAGCCGGTCAACTCGCACAGCTCACGGGCAAAGCTGCCCAGTTGGTCGTTGCGAAAGGCGCGCGAGGTCAGCGTGGCCTTCTGGGCCTGCTCGACCAGCGCGTTGATGATGCGCGGGTGGCAGTGCCCCTGGCTGACAGCAGAGTAGGCGCTCAGGCAGTCCAGATAGCGCTTGCCGTCCACATCAACCATCCAAACGCCCTCCGCCCGCTCGATGACCACGTCCAATGGATGGTAGATGTTGGCCACGTACTGGTCTTCGAGCTGGACAAACTTGTTGGTAGTCATACCACGTTCTCCTTCGAACTTGAAATGAAAAACAGCCTGGGGCGGCGCCCAGACTGCGTAACGAAGCCTACGCAAGGTCAAGCCAGGGCACCTTTGACCTGGGTAATTTCAGGCCAGGCAGCGAAAAGCGGCCTGCCTGCCTCGCCCGCATTCTACCACAGGCGTCACGGGATTGGCAACACCAGAGCCGCTGTTCATGTTCTCCTTTTCTCTCCCAAAAAGTGTCCCGCAAACCATGGCGCGGCAAGGCAAATTCAGGAATGGCGAGGGTTGATGACAACAACTTTGCCGCACAAATACCAGCTTTGCTGTGCGGGCTGGATCACTTTGTGGTAAAATGTTGGTGGAATTAGCGCTGAGTTTCCTTGTTTGCAGAGTCGAGAGTGACCATTACCTATGTCTTTGAAATCCACCCTCAAAAAAGGCCCCGGCCCGCACACTGAATACATGGCCGAGCCGGACGCCGACCGGCTGGCGGAGACACTGGTCGCGTTTGCCAACGGCGACGGCGGCACAGTGCTGCTGGGTGTCGGGGAGGATGGCGCGCCGGTCGATGGTCTGATGAGTGACGAGATGGAGGAGGCGCTGCAGGCCGCTGTGCTCCAGTGCCGCCCGCCGATCCGCACTGAGTGGGAACAGATGGAGACCGCCCACGGCACAGTAGCAGCGATTCGCGTGCCGCGCTCGACAGAACTCCACTCGCTGGCCGACGGCCGAGTCTTGATTCGCAGCGGGCACGAGAACCACCCCCTGGGCGGCGAACAGGTGCGCCAACTGGCTTCGGGCAAGTCGTCCGGCGACTTCGAGATGCAGGATGTGGCCGGCGCCCAGTTGGCCGACCTGGACAACGAGATCATCCAGGACTACATCGCCCATCGTGAGCAGAAGCAGGGCCGCCAGATCAAGTTGCCCCAGGACCGGCTTTTGCAGCAAATCGGCGCGCTGACGGCTGAGGGTAACCCGACCGTCGCCGGGCTGCTGCTGTTTGGGCTGGAGCCGCAGTTCAACCTGCCGCAGTCGGGGCTGACCTTTGTGCGCTTCAGCGGCACGGAACTGCGCGGACCGGGTGGCTTGCCCGGCTACAGCCGCCGCGACGAGATCAGCGGCCCGCTGGCGCAGATCATCGAGCGCAGTTGGACGATCCTGATGCAGGAGATGCGGCTGGAGGCTGTCGTCACCGGATTGCGGCGCGAGGAACGCACCGAGTACCCGACCATTGCCGTGCGCGAGGCGCTGGTCAACGCCGTTTGCCACCGTGACTACCGGCTGACAGGCCGCCGAATCGAGATCCGCATGTTCGACGACCGCATGGAGATCCACAGCCCCGGCGGGCTGCCGGGCTACATCACCATCGACAACATCGTCGAAGAGCATTTCAGCCGCAACCCGCGGTTGGTCAACGGTCTCTACCACTGGAACTACATCGAGGAGCTGGGACTGGGCGTCGACAAGATGATCGAAGCCATGGTGCAGGCCGGCCATCCGCAGCCGGTGTTCAAGGCGACACCCCACAGCTTCACCGTCACGCTGTTCAACGCCAAGGAGCGCAAGGCTCAAGCAAGCGGATCAGCCTGGGAGAGCAGCATGAACGAGCGCCAGCTGCGCGCCATCCAGTTCATGCGCGACAATGGACGCATCACCAGCCGCGACTACCAGGACCTCTGTCCCAACGTTTCGCCCGAGACACTGCGGCTGGACATGGTGGACCTGACCGACCGCGGCGTCGTCATGAAGGTCGGCATGAAGCGCGGCACCTATTACATCATGAGGTAGTGCCATGAACAACACGCGTAACAACACCCTGGCAATCGGAATCGTCGCCGTTCTTGTAGTCTTGTTGGTGGCGACGTGCGCCGGCATGTTTGGCCTGGCCGTCGGCCTCGGCATTGGCCAGGCGCGTGCCCGCGCCCAGATTGAGGAGATCGTGGAAAGGGCGCCGGAGTCTGGCCCATCTGCCACACCCGCCTTTCCCGCGCTGCCCTTTACCCCGGATACACCTGACATCCCGCAGATGCCCGATCTGGATCAGATGATGCAGATGATGAGCGGCGCTTTGGTGACTGAAGTAGTCGCCGGCGGGCCGGCTGAGCAAGCAGGCATCGAACCTGGTGACGTGATCGTGGCCGTCGACGGCGACGAGATCACCTCCGACACGACCTTGCCGGAACTGATCGGCAGTTATGCCCCAGGCGACGGAGTCGCACTGACCGTAATACGCACGAGCCGGGGAGAGATGAACCAGGAAGAGATCACCGTCACGCTGGGAGCCAATCCCAACGACGAGTCGCTTGGGTTCCTGGGCGTATTTGTCGTACCGTTCTTTCAGAACGAAGAGCCAGGCAGTCCCTAATTCGAAGAACCAATCCGAAATTTGCTCAATCGCTGAAGCCGTGCTAGAGTCGCCTTCATGCACAAAACACCAATCGACCTGCGTCGGCTGTTGCCCCTTGTGCTGCTCACTCTAACTCTTCTCACGCCTCGCCTGGTCAGCGCTGCCGACTCTGCGCAGACTGCTGGCCCTGAGCAGCCTTTCCCATCTGAACAACCCGCCGACATTCCGCGTGCCGACGCGACCCCCGCGTTTGGCTATGTCTACACAGTAGTCGCTGGCGACGACATCTGGCAAATCGCCACAGCCCATGGCCTGGACATGGAGAGCCTGGCAGCCGAGAACAATCTCGAAGCGCCCTACTGGCTCCAACCGGGCGACAAGCTCTGGGTTCCGGCCGAGCCTGCCCCGGTGCATTCCCCTGCACCGCCAGCCGAACTTCAGCCGTCTGAGTCAGCCGCCATATACGTGGTGCAGAACGGCGACAACCTCTGGCAGATCGCCGTGGCCTATGGCTTTCAAGAGCAAGACCTGGCAGCGGCTAACAATCTACAGCCACCTTACTTGATACACCCAGGTGATAGATTACAGATTCCCGGCCAGCCGGCCCAACCGGAAGTGAACCAGGCGGTCGGCCAGAAAGAGCAGGCAGCCCCGGCAGCGGCAGAAGAAACCCAGGCGGCCTCGCCAGAGCAAGCATCTGACTCCGCTACTGCAAACGAGCTATCTTCGAACAGCGCCGATAGCGCCGGGCTTTCCCCTGATGCCGCGCTGATATTCAACAGCATGAACGAGAAGCGCGCCGCTTTTGGTCTGGCGCCGTTGAGTTGGTCGGATCAACTGGCCAGCGCGGCTCAAGCGCACGCGGAGGACCTGTCGTGGCGCGGCTGGGGCGGCCACGTCGGTTCTGACGGCGCCCACCTGCGGACGCGCTACGAACGCGTTGGCTACTGGGCCACCTACGCCAGCGAAAACTGGGCCAACGCGCACGACGCGCAACACGCCTTTGACATGTGGTGGTTCGAGCCAGACTGGGGTCCCCACCGGCTGAACATCCTCGGTCCCGCATACAGCGAGATCGGCATCGGCATCGTCAAAGGGGGTTGGGGCTACTACTACGTAGCTGACTTCGGCAGCCGGTAGGTTGCTTCTCAACACTCGAGTTTCGACGAATCACGCGCAGGCCAACATGGCCTGCGCGTTTTGATTTGGATGTGTTTGAACACGGTTGATCGGCGTTCCGTTCGGTCTCCTGACCGCTCCGGGAAAAGCAGTCAGGAGACCGAACGGAACGATGTTAAGGCGCAGCGTCCGATACGGGGTCGATTCGTCTCTGGAGCCGAAGCCTTTCGAAGTCTTGCGCTGAGTAGCTACCTTGGGAACTTACAGATCGCGTCGCTGGAAAACGACCACTGCCATTGCCAACACAACCGCGATATAGAACAGGGAATACACCACCGTGGCCGGGCTGGGAGTGCTCAACGTCACAAAGGGACCGACGTTCAGTTGCCGCAGATACAATGGCTGGATGAGGTAGGACGCCCGCCGCCAGATCGCTTCGCTGGGAAGCACGAAACTGATGAGGATGCCAATGTTGGTTGCCGCCTGGTTGCCGGCAAACGCTGCGATCTGCTCGATCCAGCCGCCGATGAACACCAGCCCGTAGAGCATGAAGACGAAGATGCCGTTGGCCAGGGTGTTGAGGAAGGTTCCGCCCAGGATCGATACCGTCAGCACCAGAAGCTGCGCCAGAACCATCAGCGCAATCCCTTCTGGCAGGTTGTCCGGCAGGTAGCGCGAGATGATCCACGCCACCAGTACCAGACTGGCCGATACCAGCGTCATGATGATGCTCAGCAGCGCTGCCAGTCCCAGCCACTTGCCCACCACCACATGCCAGCGGCGCAACGGCTTGGTCACCAGCGTCTGGATGGCGCCTGAAGCGATGTCGCCGGCAATCACATCCACCGACATCACAACTGCCAGCACCACCCCCAGAAAGTTAGCGGCGTACAGCCCCATCAGCAGCAAGATGTTGGACATCTCCAACCGCTCGCCGACAACGGACATGCGACTCTCCTTGTGAATCAGAAAGTAGCCGACCGCAAACAGCGCCACAAAGGCAATCCCCATAACCAGGACCAGTTGCAGCAGCCGCCGGCGACGCGCCTCCAAAAAGGTCAGACGAGCAACAGCAAAGACACTCACCCGGTATCCCCCTCCACCAGCCGCACGAACAGATCTTCCAGCGACAGCCGCCGCGGTGTCAGAGCGTACAGCTGCGCGCCGCCGTTGACGAGTGCGCTGGCGATAGCAGGCAGGACCGTGTCATCGGCAATCTGCAACGTCATGCGATCACCGTCGCCGGCAACGATCCGGCCGAACGCAGCCAGTTCGGCGCGCAGGTCATCGGTGACACCGCTGGCGCGCACATCGACCTCCAACTGCATCCCCGTCAACTCATCGATGGTTCCCAGTCCGGCGACGCGGCCACGGCGCATGATGGCCACCCGGTCGCAGGTTGATTCCACCTCGCTCAGCAGGTGCGAGTTCAGGAACACAGTCACCCCCTCGCGCCGCAGCTCGCGGATCAGGTCGCGCACCTGGCGGCGGCCCAACGGATCCAGCCCGGAGGTCGGCTCGTCCAGAAAGACAACGGCCGGCCGGCTGATCAGCGCCTGAGCCAGCCCGATGCGCTGCGTCATCCCCTTGGAGAACTCGGACAGCCGCGAGTTTTCTCGTCCCCCCAAGCCAACCCGCTCCAGCAGAGCCGGGATGCGCTGCCGCCGTTCCTCGTGGGGTATGCCGTACAGCCGTCCATGAAAGTCCAGGAAGTCGTTGGCGGTCAACCAGGGGTGGTAATGAAAGTGTTCCGGCAGAAACCCAACCTTAGCCATGGCCTGGGGCTCGCCCGGCTTACAACCCAGCAAGCTGGCCGACCCGCTGGTCGCATGCACCAGTCCCAGCAACATCTTGACCGTCGTCGTCTTGCCCGCCCCGTTGGGACCCAGAAAGCCGAAAACCTCACCCTGCTCCACGGAGAGGGTGAGGCTGTCCACCGCGATCACGTCTCGGTAGACCTTGCGCAGGTTCTCGGTTTCGATGACAGGCATCAGCGCAGGGAGTCGGCCACCTGGAGCATTCCCGAATCGGTGACATTCCAGGCCATAAGACCGTATACGATGCCATCGCGTTGCCAGAGGAGGGCACGCTCGCGGCCGCGCCTGCTGGGCGAAGCAGCCTCGAACAGCAGCGCCGGCACACCGTCGGCTGTGACCTCGCTGTAGCTGCCCATGTCACCGGCCATCGGGATCACCACCGTCGACGTCCAGTCGATTGTCTGCGCCAGATGGGCCGCGTCGGCTGCCGGCAGGCCCACTGCCCGCAGATAGATCTCGCCCATGGTGGTCGGATCGATGCCCGGCGGCAGGTCGATCTCAGGAGATGGCGCCTGCATCAGCACCATACCCGCGTTGCGCTCGCCGTATGGGTTATCCACTACATACTCGGCCGCGACCACGGCTGCGGCATCGACCTCGACGGCCGCGGTGTCGAAGTCCGGCAGGTTTACATCAGTAACCTCGGCCATGTCCAGCGCCATCTGCACGGTGGGCCGGTCAACCTCCAAACGGATGTAGGGTCCCTGGGTCACGGTAAGCTTTTCGAGAGTGGTCCCCTCCGGCGTGTTGGCCGGCAGCCTGACAGCATAGCCCGCCAGGGCCGCAGCCGCGTTCTGATCGGCAACCGGCTGCTCTTCACCTAAATCGCGGATCATCTCCGGCTCGCCCAGGATCCCGGACTCGAGGACGTCCTCGAAGCTGCGCATCCGGGCCAAGTCGTCAATGTTGACCACCGTGAACTGCTGCACCCTGAACAGGCCAAGAAACTGCGCCATGGCCTCACGCGCCGGGGCGAAGCTCATCATGCCTGCCAGCAACACAACCACCAACGCGCCGATCGCGGCCAATCGTAGCGCCAGCGGTGTCTGTTTGATCAAGCCATTTTCGCTTATTGTTTCACGCATATCGTTCAACCTCCTCCACACAGCCATCGACGGCGAATCTTTCGCCGCGGGAATGCCAGCCCGAAGCCGGGTCAGTGTCGCCGACGCCGCGGGTATAGCAGCCGGCGCGGGTTCCAACCCGGCCAACAGTGTTCTCGCCTGCTGCTCAGCCATCCGCAACGCCTTCACCTGCTGGCGGCAAGATTCGCAGCCTGCCAGGTGCGTCGCCACGTTGGCCTGCTCATCCGGCGCCAGCGCACCATCGAGATAGGCTTGCAGCGTTCCGCTATCACGTATCATCGTTGTTACCTCCTGCCGGTCCAGCGGCTGCCTCCTGAAAGGCATCGGCAAAGGCCGTGTGCGCGCGGGCCAGCAACGTTCCTACCGACCCCGGCGCAACATCCAGTGCATTGGCCAGCTCGTTGTAGCTCAAGCCGGCATGACGCAGAAACAGCAGTCTCGCCTGGCGCTCAGGCAAGCTATAGAGCACCTCTCGCACCATCGTCTGCTCGTCGCGCCGCACCGCCACGTCGGCCGGATCGGGCACGGCGGCCCGGTCATCGAAAACCGCATCTTCACGCTTGTCGCGCCGGCGGTTGCCACGAATAGCGTTGAAGGCCAGGTTGGTAACAACCTTGAGCAGCCAGGCACGCACGTTGTGGTCGCGGTCGGGATCGAATGGCTGGCGGTAGAGGCGGACAAACGTCTCCTGCGCCAGGTCCTCCGCTTCCTGTGCGTTGCCGGTCACCCGGTAGGCCTGGCGGAAGACGCCGGTGTAGTGCGCCAGAAAGAGCGCATCGAACTCAGCATCGGCCCGCCGGGTCGTGTCGCGGGCGGTCCGTCCGCCCGACCGCCGTGGCAAGTGATCTGTCATCATGTTGAGAGTGTCGCTCCGGATCGGTTCTCACTTAGTTAACACCGCAGAGTGGCATGTTGTGACAACACGATTACGCTGTGGGTTGTGAGATGGTTTCGGAGACTGGCATCCGGTTTCCATTTGAGGATTATACAGCGATGGCTATAATGGCGACAAGCAAAAAGCGTAACTGCTCACCCGTCATTCTCGCCTCCGCGGGAATCCACTCTTCACAGGTACTAGACTCCCGCCTCCGCGGGAGTGACGAAACGATGAAGGCGGAGTAGTTACAAATCAAACCGAATCGTCAAGCGGGAGCGCGAACAGAGACAGTTCCCGCAGGATCCAATTGGCACGAAAGAAGAGACCTTCATGACCCAGCAGGAACAGTTCAAAACCTTGTATGCCTACAACTGGCACACGACCCGGCACCTGATGGACTGCGCGAGCAAGCTGAACGATGACGCATACCACGCCAATCCAGGCTACGGCCACGGGTCGATCCATGATCTGCTCTTTCATCTGCTGCGCGCGAACCGCGGTTGGCGCGTGGCCCTGGAAACCGGCCGGCAGCAAGCCGGCATCCAACCAAATGACTATACGACCCTGCAATCCATCAAAGCAGGAGTCGACAGCGAGCAAGCAGCCTGGGACCTTTATCTGGAGACGCTCGACGACGAACAGATCACCGCCGACATCACATTGATCAACTGGCGCGGCGATCCGTGGACAATGCCGCTCTGGCGCGTGCTGCAACACCTGATCCTGCACGGCATGCAGCACCATACCGAGCTGGCTCAGTTGCTGACCGCTGAAGGCCAATCGCCCGGCGACATCGATCTGCTGTTTTACCGCGGCCAATAGCCTGATTGGTGGGAACCGGCCCTTCGACGCGTCCATCGGTAGCGGCATGACAGTATTTGCCTGAAACCTCAAGTAGCCTTACTATAACAACGGATTTCACAAGAATTCTTGTTTCAGGCTATTCATGACGTTGATGCCTACTACACCCTTCGATCCTGTTTCCCTTGACACGTTTTACAACGCCGCCATCGCCAATAACCTGGCGGTGGCAGTTTGGCGCGCGCCCGGTGAAACAACAGCCCAGGCTGTCGTCGACCTGTCCGGCAACGCTCATAGCACGCCCATCGATTTTGGGTCGTCCCAGCCAGCTTTTGTGGTCGCGCCGTTCGTCAACCACGACAACAAGTCAGCTCTGCGCATCGAAGCGGACGTACACCTGACGGCCAGCGGCATCCACCAGTACCGCCAGAGCTGGAACGGACAACGACAAACCCTGGAGCGATTTCTGGCTGCCTGTCACGCGCCGGACCGCGCTTCCTCGCACAACTGGTATCTTCCTGCCGCTGGCTCGCCGCCGGGTCGAGCCAGCACGCGCGATGAATACAGCCAACTGATCCGCTCCGCGATCCGCTTCATCACCGCCAATCGCATCGAAAAGGTCGTCGTGTCACGGATGACAGAGACGCCGCTTCCTGCTGGCTTCGCACCCATGGCCACCTTTGCGCACCTGTGTGCGGCCTATCCGCGGGCGTTCGTCTCGCTGATTGCTATCCCCGGCGTCGGCACGTGGCTTGGCGCCAGTCCTGAGCTTCTCCTGTCCATCGACACGTACGGACTGAGCACCGTTGCGCTGGCCGCCACGCAGGCATTGCCGCACAACGGCGACCTTGAGGCAGTGAGGTGGAGCAGGAAAGAGATCGAAGAGCAGGCGCTCGTCAGCAGTTATATCCGCTCGTTCTTTCGCGACGCCGGCGTGGCGGGAGTCCGGGAACGCGGCCCAGAGACCGTCCAGGCAGGCAACGTCGTGCATCTACAGACCCGTTTCGACGTGCACTTACCAGAGCCACAGTTGCAGCTTCTGGCGACCACCATGCTCACCAGCCTGCACCCAACCTCGGCGGTGTGCGGCATGCCCAAGGATCGCGCGCTGGCCTTCATCCTCGCCAACGAGGGCTACGACCGCAGCTTCTACAGCGGTTTTCTCGGCCCGGTCAACATCTCGGGACAGACCCGCCTGCACGTCAACCTGCGCTGTATGCAGCTGCACGACGCCTCCGCCAGCTTATTCGTCGGCGGCGGGATCACTGCGATTTCGGACGCGGACGATGAATGGCGCGAGACGCAGTTGAAAGCCAATACGTTGCTGCGGGTGCTGCACGCGGACGACGCGCAGCCAGGTGACAGTCGTTATCAGACAATGACTGCCACCCCTTGAACGCGACCGTCACCCCTGCCAAGTGCTCCGCATGACGGCCAGCGACTTCAACCTCCGCCAAAGCCATCTGGCTCTGCTGGCGCAACTTTGCGCTGAAAGCGGGCTAAGCAACGTCATCATTTCCCCTGGATCGCGCTCCGCGCCGCTCACTGCTACATTTGCCAGCCACTCCGCGTTCCAGTGCCGGGTGGTCTACGATGAGCGCTCCGCCGGCTACATTGCTCTCGGCATCGCCCAACAAACAAACCTGCCAACGATCCTGATCTGCACCTCCGGCACCGCTGCTCTGAACTATACGCCCGCTGTGGCCGAAGCATATTACCAGCAGGTTCCGCTCCTCATCCTCACCGCAGACCGGCCGCCGGAGTGGATCGACCAGCAGGACAACCAGGCGATTCACCAGGAGCGACTATACGAACCCCACCTGCAAGCCAGTTATACCTTCCCGAGTGATCTCTCCCATTCCGATGCCCGATGGCACGTTCGCCGCCTCTTGAGTGAGGCGATCGCGCGCTGTACACTGCCTGTGGCAGGCCCGGTGCATATCAACGTACCGCTGCGCGAGCCGCTGTATCCCCCGCCGGAAGGGAAAGAGGGAAATGAGGGAAAGCAGGACAGCGAAGGCGCAGCCCCAGGGAACGCCGCGGTATGGTTGTCGGTCCATCCCCAGTTGACCGACGCAGGCCGGACGACACTGACAGCGCAGTGGCAGAAAGCCAGGCGTAAGCTGGTTGTAGCAGGTATGCACCGGCCGAACCCGCGCCTGCGCACGGCATTGCACACCTTGAGCCAAGGTGCCGACACCGCCGTCATCGCCGACATCACCGCCAATCTGTTCCCCGATGCGACCCCGCTGGTTCACGCCGACGCGATCCTGAGCGCAAATGCCCCGGCCGTCCTTGCCTCACTGCAGCCGGACCTGATCGTCAGCTACGGCGGGCCGGTCACATCGAAGTCGTTCAAGCAGTTCCTGCGCAACGTATCGCCGCAGGCACATTGGCGTCTTCAGCCGGCCGGCACGGTTCCCGACACCTATCAGAACCTGACCCATGTGTTGCCGGTGGAGCCTGAGAGCTTCTTCATGGAGCTCACGAGCCGGTTGGAGACGGATCGCTCCGCATCGAGCTACGTGGAGGATTGGCGCCGCCTGGAACAAGAAGCATCGACAGCGATCGACCGTTTCCTTGACGCCGCGCCCTTTGGGGAATTCAAGGCAAGCTGGCAAGTTTTGCAGGTTTTGCCGGCCGGCAGCGTGCTGCAACTGGGCAACAGCATGCCAATTCGCTATGCGAACCTGATTGGATTGCCGCGTGCATCTGCGTTAGCAGGCGTGTACAGCAACCGCGGCACCAGCGGCATCGACGGCACAGTGAGCACCGCGGTCGGCGCCGCGCTGGCCAGCGGCCAACTGACCACGCTGATCACCGGCGACCTGGCGTTCTTCTACGACCGCAACGGCCTGTGGCACAGCCACCTGCCAGCAAACCTGCGCATCGTCTTGCTCAACAACCACGGCGGCGGCATCTTCGACATCATCGACGGGCCGGGCCGCCTGCCGCGGGCGTTGCAGGAAACCTACTTCCTCACGCCCCAGTCGCTGACAGCGGAACGCACCGCCGCCGACCACGGGCTGAATTACTGGTACGCAAACGACGAAGACGGACTGCTGGCAGCGCTGCCTCGCTTCTTCCAACCCAGCGACCGCCCCGGCATTCTTGAGATTGAAACAAAGATGGCTGTCAACAGCCAGGTCTTTTCCGAGTTCAAACGGATGATCGAGACGCTGATCAGCACCGCCGATTGAGATCCGTGAAATCCGTGTTGATCCGCGAGCCATCCCTCCACGATCAGCCAACAGACCAAACAAACACAAGGAGTGTTGCATGTCCGAAAACATTGCCTGGACAACGATCAAAGAATACGAAGAGATCCTGTTTCAGTTCTACGATGGCATCGCCAAGATCACCATCAACCGGCCCGAAAAGCGCAACGCGTTCACACCGCTGACCGTGCAGGAGATGATCGACGCGATGGTGATCTGCCGCGAGGATCCGAGCATCAAAGCGATCGTTTTCACCGGCGCCGGCGACCTCGCCTTCTGCAGCGGCGGCGACCAGAGCGTGCGCGGCGTGGGCGGCTATGTGGGCACGGACAAGGTACCGCGCCTCAACGTGCTTGACCTGCAAAAGATGATTCGTTCGATCCCCAAGGCAGTCATCGCGATGGTAGCCGGCTACGCCATCGGCGGCGGACACGTGCTGCACGTGGTCTGTGACCTGACCATCGCCGCCGACAACGCCATCTTCGGACAGACCGGGCCCAAGGTGGGCAGCTTCGACGGCGGCTTCGGTGCATCCTACCTGGCGCGCATCGTCGGCCAGAAGAAGGCGAGGGAGATCTGGTTCCTGTGCGACCAATACGACGCCCAAGAAGCCTTGCAGATGGGGCTGGTCAACACCGTGGTGCCGCTGGACCAGCTCGAAGCCACGACGGTCGCCTGGTGCCGCAAGATCATGGCCAAAAGCCCACTGGCGATCCGAATGCTCAAGGCGTCCTTCAACGCCGAGTTGGACGGACAGGCTGGCATCCAGGAGCTGGCCGGCAACGCGACGCTGCTCTACTACCTCAGCGAGGAAGCACAGGAGGGCAAGAACGCCTTCCTGGAGAAGCGTGCGCCAGACTGGGACAGCTTCCCCAAGTTCCCGTAGTTCCCGCATAGCGTAGGACGATTTTCCAAATCGTCCCGTGCCATCATCGGACCGCGGAATGATTTGTCGAACGATCCTGCCTCACAAGCCAAGGCAATGATGCGCATCACCGCCATTCCCTACACGCTCCAGTTCAAACGCCCTGCGATGACCTCGCGGGGCGCTTTGCACGCGCGTCCGGTAGTCTTCCTGCGCGCCGGGAGCGATGGCGTGATCGGCTGGGGCGAGTGCGGTCCTGTCCCCTGCCTCAGCCCCGACGACCGGCCGGACTTCCCGGACGTTGTGCAGTCGGTCTGTGACCGGATCAACGCCGGCGCGCCGACGGAAACCATTGACTTGTCCGGGCTTCCCAGTCTGGCCTTCGGGCTGGAGACGGCCCTGCGCGACCTGGAGACCGGAGGCAGGCAGCGGCTGTTCGATACTCCCTTTGCGCGCGGCGAAGCATCCCTGCCCACCCACGGGCTGGTCTGGATGGACACGCCCGACGCGATGCTGGCGCAGTTCAAGGCCAAGATCGCAGCGGGTTGCCGGATAATCAAGATGAAGGTAGGCGCGCTGCCGCTGGAGCAGGAGCTTGCGCTGCTTGCCGAGTTTCGCCGACGCTGGCAGCGAGATTATGTCGAGCTCCGATTGGATGCCAACGGCGCGTGGCGGTCGGTAGATCAGGCAATGGCGGCTCTAGAGCAGTTGGCAGCATTCGGTCCCAGCTTCGTGGAGCAACCGCTGCCGGCCGGCCGTTGGACGGACACGGCCGCGGTGTGCGCCCGCTCCCCGGTGCCCATCGCGCTGGACGAAGATCTGATCGGCGCAGTCGATCCGGCGCAGTTGCTGGACGCTATTCGCCCGCAGCACCTCGTCCTCAAGCCGTCGTTGCTGGGCGGCCTGGCAGCTTGTGAGACGTGGATCGTTGAGGCGGCCAAGCGCGGCATCCAGTGGTGGATCAACTCGCTGCTGGAATCGAACGTTGGGTTGAACGCCATCGCGCAGTGGACCAGTGCGCGGGATACTGGACGGGTACACGGCCTGGGAACCGGCCGGCTGTTCACGAACAACATCCCATCGCCGCTTCGCCTCGATGGCTGTGGACTTCGGCTGGATCCAGACAGTGCGTGGATTTTTAAGACGCTGTGGAGCGAAGAAGGTGGGTGGTCAGCGAGGACTTTCCCTCACCCTAACCCTCTCCCAAAGAGAGAGGGAACCGGACACTCTCTTCTCCCTCTCCCTTTAGGAGAGGGCTGGGGTGAGGGAGAGTCTGCTCTACCGGCCAACTTCCTCACCGTCGATGAAACCACCTATCAGCCTGCCGACCTCGTCCACCTGGATCCGGCGAACCTCCCAACCAACCTGAGCGAGAACGCGCGCGCGACGTTGCTCTTCTGCCGCGACTGGCTGCGCGGGCGTGACGAGTTTCTTATCACGACCTCTGGCTCCACCGGCGCGCCAAAGGACATTACCTTGACCCGCGAACAGATGATGGCCAGTGCGCAAGCTACCGGCGCGGCGCTTGGCTTGCGGAACGGTATGGCCGCGCTGGTTTGCCTCCCAGTGCGCTACATCGCCGGGCAGATGATGCTGGTGCGCGGGTTTGTTCTGGGAATGCCTCTCACCGTGGTCGAGCCGGCCAGCGATCCGTTCGCCGGCTTACCCGCGGATGCTCGCTTCGATTTCACGGCACTGGTCCCGCTGCAGCTACAGACGGTGCTGGATGGTCCAGCCGAGACTGTCCAACGCCTGAACGCCATGCATGCGATCCTGGTCGGCGGTGCACCGGTCAGCCCGGCATTGGAGGCGCGGATCCGCACGCTGGAAGCGCCGGTCTACCACACCTACGGCATGACCGAGACCGTGACCCACGTTGCATTGCGCCGGCTGAACGGACCAGAGGCATCGCCGTACTTCCAGCCGCTGCCGGGCGTACAGATCGCGGTTGACGACCGCAGCTGCTTGCGCATCAAGGGTCCCATGACGCTGGGTCGGTGGGTTCAAACCAACGACCTCGTCGAACTCACACCCAGTTTCCACACCTTCCGTTGGCTGGGCCGCTGGGACAACGTGATCAACAGCGGCGGGGTCAAGGTGGCGGTGGAATCAGTCGAGACGGTTGTCAACGAAGCGTGGCTGGTGTTGGGGTTGCCGGAGCGGCGGTGCTTCGTTACTGGGACGCCGGACGAGCGGCTGGGCCAGACCGTGACGCTGGTGATCGAAGGCGACCCGCTGCCGGGCGCGGCGGAGCAAGACTTGCTGGCAGCGATGGCAGAACGCGTGCAGCGCTACGAAATGCCGCGGCGCGTTGTCTACCTGACTGCGTTCGCCGAAACTGCCACCGGGAAGATCGACCGCGCCACGAGCGTGGCCAGAGTTGCCAACTTTTCCCTCCGGGACGGTTCCCAGTCGGAAAAGTTGGCAACTGCTTCCGGTGAGAACGACCATGCCTGAACTCCCCGACCTTGAAGTCATCCGCGAGCGACTGGCGGACCGCGTCACCGGCCTGGAAATTACCACGGCCGCGGTGCTGCACCCGTTCATCGTGCGCGATCTGACCGGCGGCGAAGCAACCAGCGATCTGGCCGGGCGCCGGATCAGGGCCGTGGACAGGCATGGCAAGTTTCTGCTGCTCGCGCTGGACAGCGGCGTGACGGTCGCCATCAATCCGATGCTGGCGGGGCGTATCCGCCACGGACAGCCGCTGGCGCGCGACCGCAAACGCGATGCGTTGACGCTGACGTTGAGCGACGGCACGGAGCTGCGCTACAACGACACGGCCAGCATGGGCAAGATTTACCTGGCGCGCGATCTGAACGAAGTGCCGACGTTTGCCGACTCAGGCCCGGACGCGCTGGACCCGGCGCTGGACTTCGACGTCTTCGCCCAGCGAACGCGACGACATACGGGGGAAATTAAGGGGATGCTGGCCAACCAGCAGTTCGTCGCCGGCATCGGCAACGCTTACGGCGACGAGATCTGTTGGCACGCGCAGCTCTACCCGTTTCGCCGCCGCCCCACACTGGACCCGGACGAGCTGCTTCAGTTGTACACGTCGATGCGGACGGTGTTGACTGATGCCATCGAGGTCTTGCGTGAGCGCATCCCGGACACACTGGACGCGGAGGTCCGCGATTTCCTGGCCGTCCACGGCAAGCCAGGCCAGCCCTGCCCGCGCTGCGGTTCCCCCATCAGCGAGGTAAAGAAAGAGCGCCGCGCCACCAACTTCTGCCGGACCTGCCAGCCCGGCCTGATGGTCGCGCGACGCTAACGGCTACGAAGCCAAAACCTGTTACAACCGGCCACGGCTGCTGCGTTTGCGCTTACGATGGCGGGACTTCGCCCTTGGCGGCTTATCGTCCGCCTCCTCAAAGCCCGGCTGTGGCACCGGCGCATGCAGCATCTGCTGATAGTAGTCGTCGAGCAACATGGCAATCAGCGGCAGCTCCTCCCTGTTCTCGGCCAACTCCCGTGCCAGAGGCACGAATCGCAAGCTGCGTTCGCTCTGCAACTTGTCACGCTCGCGCAAGCGCGCTTCCAGCAGTGCGGTCAGCCGCTCCGCCACCACCTCGGCCACATCCTCGTCCGACGGAATCTCTCGCTCCTCCATGTCAATGCTGTAGCGTTTGGCGATGCGGTTGAGAGCAAACCGTTCGCCCGGATTGACCAGCGAGATCGCGACACCGGTCGCGCCAGCCCTGCCGGTGCGACCGGCGCGATGGATGTAGGCCTCCACATCGTCGGGCGGCTCGTATTGGATGACGTGCGATAGTTCGGGGATATCCAGCCCGCGCGCGGCCACGTCGGTCGCTACAAGAAAGCGCAGTGTTCCTTTGCGCACCCGCCCCAACACGCGCTCGCGATCCTTTTGCGACAGATCGGAGCTCAGCTCGTCAGCGTCGTAACCGAAACGCTGCAAAACCGCAGTGACATAGCTCACCCTGACCTTGGTGTTGCAAAAGATAATAGCCGATGCGGGGTTCTCGACCTCGATCAAGCGCACCAGCGAGCGGTCCTTGTCCATACCCGGCACGACGTAGAAGACGTGCTCGGTGTCGGTGACGTGGACGTGGTCGCTGCTCAACGACAGGAACGCCGGCTCCGTCATGAATCGGTTGGCGGTCGCCATGACATAGGATGGGAACGTGGCCGAGAACATGCTGGTATGCACGTGACGTGACGGCAGAAAGCGCTGCACCTGCACCATATCGGGATAAAACCCCATGGACAGCATCCGGTCGGCCTCGTCGAAGACAAGTATCCGCAGCGCGTCAAGGGTGAATGTGCGCCTGATCAGATGATCCAGCACGCGGCCCGGCGTGCCAACGACGATATGGCTGCCCTGCTTCAGGGCATCGATCTGTGGTCCGTAGCCTACGCCGCCATAGACCACCACAGAGCGCAGCCCAGCCGGCTCGCAGAGAATCTCAGCCTCCCGCCCCACCTGGCGCGCCAGCTCGCGGGTCGGCACCAGGATCAGCGCCTGACAGGCAGCTTTCCTGGCATCGAGCTTTTCCAGCATGGGCAACAGGAACGCGCCGGTCTTGCCGCTGCCGGTGCGGGCTTGCACCATCACGTCCTTGCCATCCAGCAGGTAGGGGATGGCGCGCGCCTGGACAGGCATCAGCGCCGGCCAGCCGGCGCGTGCAGCGGCGTCCTGTAACGGCTGGGCCAATTGCTCCAGTGTTACATCAGCAAAGGAAGCGACCGGCTGCTCGCCGGCCGCGTCAAGTGTGTTTGTCAATTCAATCTCATTTCCAGCCCACCAATCGCAGGCTTTGATCTTTTTCTAGTCTCTTGAGGGTCGCGACCACCTAACAGGGATAGATCGCGACACACCAGGCTCATTCTAGCTGTAACGTGCCTGCTTGTCAACGCGCGCCAGCGCAGAGTCAAACATTCGACGGGTCGCCAGAAGTGGTTTGGTCCTGCAAAACCCGGTCTTAAGCACCATGTCATATTTGAAGTTGCTGGATTCCTGCATAAGTTGTTGACTGAAAAGGGTGGTCCGATTATACTGCTGTTGCCATGTGGCAACCTGGCTGGAGGTGAAAACCATGACGCATGTATTGACCATCGAACTACCTGAACAAGTGTATGAAACTCTGCTCAGAACCGCCAATCGGCAGGGGCAACGTCCTGAAGCCGTAGCTGTGCAGTGGCTGGCGACCGCCAGCGAGAGCCAGATCGATGATCCATTCGAGCAATTCATCGGCGCTTTCAGCAGCAATGTGGCTGACTGGGCTGATCAGCACGATGAGTATATCGGCCAAGGTTTGGTGACGCAGTTGCGCGAATCGGAAGAGACCTATCATGGCGAGTCTTGAGGTCTTCGTTGATACCTCTGGATGGGCAAGCCTGGTCGACATGAACCAACCTCAACATGAGGCTGCTGCTCGACATTATCGTAGCATCCGTGATCAGGGCAAGAAAGCGATTACGACCAACTACGTGATCACCGAACTTGTTGCCCTGCTTCACAGTCCATTGCGACTGCCTCGGGCGAGAATCATCTCGATTGTAGACGGGATAAGAACTTCCCCTTATGTTGATGTTCTTCACGTTGATGCATCATTGGACGAGGACGCTTGGCTACTCCTCAAGAAGCGCACAGACAAGAACTGGAGCCTGGTTGATTGTGCCAGCTTCGTTGTGATGCAGCACCGAGGCGTTACCGAAGCGCTCACGACTGACCACCACTTCGGACAGGCTGGTTTCGTGCGATTGCTGAGACTTTAACCGGTCAGTTTTTGCTCACTAACCAACAAACTTGGTAGGGGTTGAACGAAACGTTCAATTTCCCGCCACTCCTTGCCACGGTTTCCCCAGAAATCAGGTCGGTCCAGTTGTCATTCGTGCTGATGCTGAAGTCGGCGGTGTCGATGCTGACTTGCAGCGGATGATCGGACGCGCTCACCAGACACAACACCGGGGCATCACCGTCGTGCGGCGTGCGCAGCAATGCAAACACCGAGGGGTGAAGGCGCAATACCCGCTGCGGCGCGGTGGGATGGAACGCCGGCTGGTTCCTGCGCAGCCTGAGCAACTGCTTGATGCTGTCGAACACCTGACGCCGGTGGTCGTCAGTGTCACTCAGCGCGCGCGTCAGGTCATCGTACTCGAACTTCTCGCGGTTGATCGAGCGCGCCCGGCCGGTATCATCCAGACAGGCGTGGCAGTTGCGGCTACCGAAGAGGCTGTGAACGTAGATGCCCGGAACGCCGGCCAGGGATAGCAGGATTGCCTGGGAAGCCGAAAAGCGCGCCACGTCCAGCGGCTGATCGACGCGCGCCGGATCGTTGAGAAAGTCGTAGAGCGTGACGTTCAGTTCATAAACGCTCTTCGAACCGTCCTGATTGGCTTTGTAGCTGACCTGGCCGCCGTGGGCGACAGCCTGATCGATCAGCGCCTGCACGTCCGCCGGCTCCAGCAGGTTCTCGGCCGGGCGCATACCGATGCCATCGTGGGAGGCGATGAAGTTGAAGAATGTCGCGCCGCCAGGCGGCGATGCTAAACCGTCCACCCAGTTGGTGAGATCGGTCGCGTTCTGCGTTCTGAACGTGTGCAGCACCAGCGGCGCCAGCGAGAAGTTGTAGACCAACTGCGCCTCGTCGGTGCCCTCGCCGTCCGGGAGCGGATCGCCGAAGTAGCTGATGTTGTCGGCATGAGGCACGTTGGTTTCGGTGATCAGCAGCACGTTCGGCGCAACCTGGTCCAACACCGCCCGCCAAAGCTTGACCACCGCGTGGGTACGCGGCAGGTGCAGGCAAGAGGAGCCAACAACCTTCCACATGAACGCGATGGCATCCAACCGGATCAACTGCGCGCCAGCCGCGACGTAGGCCAGCAACACGTCGGTCATAGCGAGCAACACG
The DNA here is from genome assembly GCA_020634555.1 of Caldilineae bacterium. Taxonomy (GTDB): domain Bacteria; phylum Chloroflexota; class Anaerolineae; order JAAEKA01; family JAAEKA01; genus JACKBK01. Next base: position 47,246 of record JACKBK010000008.1, on the reverse strand, counting down.
GCGGGATTGTCGTAGTTGAGGTCGATCTGGTCATCGCTGAAGGTGGTCCAGACGTGTTTCACGCCCTGGACGGTAGCCACCGGCGTCAGCAGCGGCAGGGCGCGCGGACGAACGACCTCTGAGAGATCCTCCGCAGGATCGACAACGATGAAGTAATCAGCGTATTTTGGATCGCCATCCAGAAAGCCTTGAAACCAGGCGCTGTGTCGGGAGATGTGGTTGACCACCGCATCCAGCATCAACCTGAAATCATCGCCGAGCGCGCGCACGTCCTCCCACGTTCCCAGCGCCGGGTCCACCGTAAGGTAATCGATCACCGAAAACCCGTCGTCGGAGGAGTAGGGAAAGCAGGGAAGGATGTGAACCCCGTTCAGGGTGTTCTCCAGGTCACGAGACATGAAAGTCTTGAGGGTCTGGAGCGGAGGCTGTACCGGTTCGCTGAACTGGTCACCATACGTGATCAGAATGGCGTCCCGCTGATCCAGAAGCTGGCCGCGGGTCCGAACCTCTGCGGTCAACTCAGGGTTTTGCGCCGAGAACTCGGCAAGGCGCGGCTCTAGCTGTTGCCAGGTCTGTTCCCCCAGCTCGGCTCCGTAGATGAAGGTCAACAGGTCTTGAATGCGTCCCTCCGGCGACATAACAGATGTACTCCTTTCAGCCGCCCGGCCGGGCGGACCCGGCACTCCGATCAATGAAAATGAGCGGGACTCGGTCGGAGACCGGCCCGAGCGAAGCTCTATTTTCGAAGCTAGATGCCTACTCCTCAATTAAAGGATGCCGGAACACTGGTGTTGATTGGGTCAACTCGTTTGCGCCGCCCGCTCGAGCAGCGCTTCCATGGTCGGGGTCACAGCTTCGTACGAGTAGTGCTGGCGTGCGACCGCGTAGTTATGCTCCACCGCCTGCCTGCGCCGGACCGGATCCATGATGACCTGCACGGTGGCGTCCACGGTCGCGTCGTCGATGGCCGAGAGGTTCTCGGCATCGCCGCTCGCATCGATCTCCACCAGGTCGAAGCCCTTCGGGCTGATGTCGGCTTTGTAGACATCATAGCGGTTGACCAAGGCTGGCAGGCGGAAGTACAAAGTCTCGATCAAGGCGTTGCCAAACCCCTCCACCAGGCTGGGATAGGTCACGAAGTCGGCATGCACGTAGGCGTCCCACAGCGAGTACACCTTTTGTCCGTCGATCATCCCTGCGGTGGGTGCAAACAGATCCGCGTCGTAGAGAAATGGCACACCTGCGCCATGCGCCTGCTCCTGAAGTTCGTGCAGATAACCGAGGCCTTCGTCGCCGGCGCGGTGGGTGAGCACCAGCACCGCCTCCTTGTCCTGCAAGCGAGCCCGGATCACCGGCTCCCGCAAGCGCCGCACCAGCTCGATAGCAAGCTCAATCCCCTTGCGGGGGACAACGCGCGTTGGCTGGAGGATGAGCAGGTGCTGGTCGGTCAACCCAAGCGCAGCGCGCAGGTCGCGGTTGAACGGCGTCATGGCAGGCGCAGCACTGGCAAAGTCGAAGATGTTGGGCAGCAGCGTGGCCTCGATGCCCAACCGCGCGCGCAGCGCATCCTGGGCCAGCGAGTTGATCACCAGGTGCTGCACCGACGGCAAGTTGGGTGGAAACGCCTGGCGCAGGATGTCGCCGATGCAGTTGACCTTGAACCGCTCGCGCTCCCAGTAGAAGTCGTGGTTGTGGTTGAGGACGGGGATGCCGGTCTCGGCAATGAAGTCGGCCAGCGCCACACCCAACGGCACGTGCATCGGTATAGTGAGCGCGTTCTCAGGCACCAGCACATCGATCTCGAACTGTTCGACGAACTGGCCGATAGCCTGATGCAGCGAGCCGGCCATGGCCGCGATTCGCGTCGCCAGTTCGGGCGGAGCGTCGACCACGCCGAAGCTATGATCGTGGATCCAGAGCGCCTCTGGATGTGCGAAGTGCATCTCTGGAAGCAGCAGGCCGGGCGGCCCGTCGCCGTCCAGTTCGCCCGCACAGTAGAAGACTTCGTGGCCAAGCCGGCGGCAGATTACCGCCAGCTTGGCCGTTTCCAACGAGACGCCGTCGGTGCCGGCCAACCGCGTAGACAGGAAGCCTATTCTCACGCCGTGCTATCCCTTCACGCCGCCAGCGGTCAAGCCGCCGACCAGATAGCGCTCGAAGGCGATGAACAGAACGACTACCGGCAAGGTGATGATCACCGATCCGGCCATCAACATCGTCCTGGGCACTTCCTGGCTGTCCAACTGGTTGACGCCCAGAGAAAGCGTCCACGAGTTGGGATTGTCCAGCAGGAAGAGCAGCGCGTAGAGGTACTCGTTCCAGGCGATCATGAAGACGTACAGCGCAGCCGCGGCGATGGCCGGGACCGAGAGCGGGATCACGATCTTCCAGACAGTCTGAAGACGCGAACAGCCGTCGATCATGGCTGCCTCCTCCATGTCAACCGGGATGGTGGCGAAGTAGCCGCGCAGCATGTAGATGGCTACCGGCAAGGTTGCCGTCAGGTAGACGATGGTCAGCGCCACCAACCGCTTGGGGACCGTCGAACGCAAGCCCGTCTGGCTGTAGATGACGAACAGCGGAATGGCCAGCACAATCGCCGGAACCATGTAAACCAGGATCAGGCCCCAGTTGACAGCGCCCTTGCCCCGGAACTTGAGGCGGGTCGCTGCGTAGGCTGCCATGATGCAGACCACCATGGTGATCGCCGTCGTGACCACTGCGACCATGAAGCTGTTTCTGATGAAGACCATGAAGCCCTGTCCGCCCTTGTCGATGGGCGCCAGCACATCGATGTAGGATTTCGGCGGCCAGATGCTGCCAAGATCAGGCAACAGGCGGGATGGATTGGTCAACAGGACCTGGATGTCGGTGAACGACAACATGATCATGTAGTACAGCGGGAACGCGCAGATCACGAAGAAAAACACGATCCCGATCCAGCGAAGGATTCGGCCAAAGATAAGCTCTTCCCAGGATTCACGTGACATGGCTCATTCCTCCTCGATGTAGAACCAACGGAAGTAGATAAACAGGAGAACGGCCAGAATAGCCGCCAGCACCATGGAAAGAGCTGATGCGGCGCCCACGTTCGAAAGGCCGAAGAGGTAGTTATAGATCTGGACGGTGATGATGTTAGTCCCCGCTGCACCTCCAGTCAGCAGGAAGATGTCATCGAACTTGTTGAAGGTCCAGATAAAACGCAGGAGGAACAGCGCTGCCGTCACCGCGCCAAGCTGCGGCAGGGTGATCTTGAAGAAACGCTGGGTCAGCGTCGCGCCATCGATCTTGCCGGCCTCGTACAGGTCCTCCGGCAGCGCCTGCAGGCGGGCCAGATAGAACAGGAACGCGAACGGGAAGTAGCGCCACCCCTGGAAAAGGATGACCATCGTCAGCGCCACCGGTAGCTGAATCTCCAACCCCAGGATGGAGACTGGCATCGATCGCGTGCTCAAAAACGAGATTGGCTGCATACCAAAGATGTTCTGCAGCCAGACGTTGACGATGCCGTACTGGGCGTTGAGCATGGTCTTCCAGACCAGCGTCACAGCGACGATAGGTGCGATATAGGGGAATAGCATCACCCCTCGGAACAGTTGTCGGCCGGGGAAGGCATCGCGGGCCAGCAACGCTGCCACCAGCCCCATAACGATGGGCAGGATGGTGCCGAACACGGCGTAGACCACCGTGGTGCGAAGCAACTCGCCAAAGCCGCGCGCGCCGAGAACCCGTGCATAGTTGTCCAGTGTAAAGCCCAAATCACTGATAGAGAGATTCGTCAGGTCGATCAACCTTAACGACTGAAAACTCAGCACGATGTTCCAGAGGAATGGAAAGAGGATCAGAGCAATCAGGATGATGATAGGAATCGCCAGCAACTTGTATGCCAGGCGCTGTTCCTGTTGGGCAATCGTCCCCTTGCTCTTGGCCGCCGGAATGCTTTCGGTTGATGCAGTCATGACATGCTCCTTGAACCGGAAAAGCGGTCAATCACGGTGTCGGAGCAACAAGGGTCGCGGCAGTATAAAGCGAGCGCGCTGCGGCCCTGTGCAACCGAGTACAGAGAAACCGATTGGGTTAGCTGGGACCGGGCCGGACAACCGGCGGGGAGCCGGCAGGCATGCGGCCCACCGCGCCCGGTCCCAGATGTGTATCTGCTCAGTACAGGTCAGGATGGCAGGTGTTACTGCATCGAGCTTTGCAGCTCTTCGATCTCGGCCTTCATATCCGCAGCAGCCTCTTCAGGCGTGCTGGCGCCGTTGAGCACATCGTTCAGCAGCCGCGGCACCGGCAGCGCCTGGTAGACAGCCTGTACCAGCGCGCCCTGGCCCTGCTTGAAGCCCCAGCGATCCATGCCGGCAACACCCTCGATGATGGTGTTGATCACGTCGTCGCCGTAGCAGGATCCCAGCTGGGCCTTGCGATCCACGCCGGTCTCCAGAGTCTTCCAGCCATCGATAAACTTGGTCGGCTCTTCAGGAGTGCCTGACCGCATCGGCAGCTTGCCTTCGGGCGAGACCGACAGCCAGTCCAGGTATCCCTCGTTGAACCAGAAGTCAAGGAATTGCTTGGCTGCTTCCTTGTCAGCAGTGGCAGAAATGCCCATGTTGCTGAACTGGCCGTACTGGGCCGGTTCGGCGCTGTCCGGGCCGATGAACGTGGGAACGAAGCCGGTGTTCTTGGCCAGGAAGGCCGGATCATCCGCGCACTCAGGGCAGGTGGGGAAGGCATTGTCGCGCAGCCCGCACATCTCGTCGAGGATGAAGGGCGACCAGATGATCATCCCAGCCTGCCCAGCAAAGAAGGTGGCGCGGGTGCTGGCCACGTCCTGCTGGCCAGCCGGAGAATAGTTGGTCTCCAGGTCGTTGTAGAAGTTGATGGCGGCGATACACTCAGGCGAGTCGATGACGACAGCGCCGGAGTCGTCCACCATCTGGCAGTTGTTGGCCAGTGCGATATGCTCAAAGGTCTGCTGGGTGAAGACGGCCACATCGTTGGCGGCGGTAATGCCGAAGATGTTGTTGGCGGGATCGTTCAGCGCTTCCGCTGCCGCCTTGATCTTGTCGTAGCTGTCAGGAACCTCCAGACCGGCCTTCTCGAACATGTCGGTGCGATAGATCAGCAACTGACCCCAGCCGTCCGACGGCACTGCCGCGTAGCCATCCTCATAAGCCACCATGGCCAGACCGCCCGCGCCAAAGGTGGCCGGATCAAGGCTATCGATAACTTCCTTGGCAATCTCGGTGTCCAGGATGCCCTGCTCGGCCCAGCCGATGGCATAGTCCAGGGGGAAGAACATCACGTCAGGCAGGGTATTGGCCGCTGCTGACGCTGTCAGAAGCTGAGGCAACTGTCCCTCGTCCACGGGCACAATCTCCACGTTGATGCCTGACTTGGCGGTGAAGGCGTCGAGGATCTCACGAGTCTTGGCGACGCGCTCGGGCTGGGTTTCAGTGCTCCAGAAAAGGATCGACTTGCCAGCCACAGGAGCCGCCGCGGCCGGTTCTTCTGCGGGCGCCTCGGTTGCCTGATCCGCGGGCTGCGCCGCGGGCGCCGGTGTGGCCGCCGAGCCACAAGCGCTGACTACAAAGCTAGCCAGCAAGAGCAATGCTATGAGCAAATAGAGTGGTTTACGGGTCATTGTCCTCCTCCTTAAAGAGGTCTGAAAAACAGGGTTACCAGATGGGAACTGGCATGAGGGGTTGAACGGAATCCCAACCTTCATTCGTTTGCAGGGAAAATCTCCTCCTTTCGTAGTCGCTATAACAAAGGACCGGTGGACTCGCGTAGGACAAGTTCGGGCGCAACCAAGCGTTGCCGTTCTTGCAAGGGCTCGTCCTTCAAAATCTTGATCAACATATCGGTGATGGTGGTAGCAATGTGATAGATCGGCTGGCGGACAGTGGTCGAAGAGGGTGTGAGGCTCCGAGGACGTGACGTGCATCGAAACCGATCACGGAGAGGTCTCGCTCAACTTCCATGCTGTTGCGCCTTGAGCAGCAGCCATCACGCCCAGAGCCATGAGGTCATTCCCGCTGACAACGGCAGTGAGGCTCCGCCAAGTCCAAAAAGGTCGCCGCCCAATCGAAAACCACTGGCTTGTGTAGCAGATCACCATGTCTGATCAGATCGGCAACGACGGTACACCCTAACGGGCCAGAGCGTCTTCAAACCTCGCCAGCGCCCGTTAAACATGAGCGCTTCTTCGGGCGAGCGGTGCAAGAATGCGGCGATGGCCCAATTGCACCAAATGATCCACGACCAGGTGCAACCCATGAGCGCCATCCACGTTCATCCAGGGAAAGTTAATGGCAGCTCTCGGTACGCCCAAAGGCAACCACGGGGAAGTTGTTCTCGATCAGAATGCCAGTCGTTGATCCTGACGCGAGTCCGCACCGCCAGAAGCCGTCCACGCGCCGGCCAAACACATAGCGGTGATAAACTTCCAGTTCCTGGGGACCGCGCCACCGTCGAGATCAAGAGATCATATCCCTGACGGCCTGTCTCATTGCCAATGCCAGCCAGGATTTCGCTAAAGAAAGGATCGGAGAAGGGACCGATGGTATGATGAATCCCAGGCGTTCTTTCGCTGTCCCCGAAGGCGCTGAGCGGTGATATCCGGCACATAGCCCATAGCCTCAGCAGCCTGGCGTTTTTCACGCCTGCGTCCGCAGACATCGTCGTAAATCGGCCAGCGCACGGGAGACGGTGTACCGATAGATTCAACTCAGCAGCCAGATCCTTCAAGCGTAAGGGCATCGTTGCTTCTTCCGAATACTTGTTCGTGTGGAAGTCACTTTCCAAAAACGTTTGGGCAATACAATTATAATCCAAACGTTTTGTCAAGGGCCAACCGGCTGCGGTGGTAATTCAGGATCCAAAACAATTCCCCAGGAAAAATCAGCCTGGGGTGTCGATCTACTTCTGAAATTTTGCTGCTATGTGGCAGTGTTGGCGAACATGACTGAACGAGATACCGGGTGTAGCTGTTCGTGATCGTTCACAACCCGCAGGCTCAAGACATACTCGCCGTCGATGTAATTGAGGGTGTCAAGGGGAAACGGTTTACCTCTCCGGATCCTCACCGCTGGCGACCCAGATCTTTTCCGCTGTCATCGCCGCCGGGGAAACACATGCACGTCCCAGCGCTTGAAGTTGTCGCCCGCCGTATAGCCGGTGATATCCACCGTGCCACTGAGGCGTCGCTTCCTCTTCGACGTCCAGACCATTGGCTCATAGCTGCTGTCTCGGCTGGTGCAGTTGTCGCCCCAGGAGCAGCAACTGTGGTGGTCGTGGTCGGGGTAGCCGTGGCAGTCGCGGTTTCGGTCAGCCGGAGTGGCAACGACCTCGGCAACGGTTTCTCACCGGCGCCATTGGCGACGGTCACGTCGGAGAAGCACCCGATAGTTGCCCGTGTCGTTGACCACGCAACCGAAGCTGATGGTCGCCGTCAGGATAGCTGGTAGTGTCCACCACTTCAGGTTACCGTAATCCCGCCGTAAGGGGCGAGGGTATCATCGGCACGCTGTAGGGCAGGAGATCCACCCGCCACTTGACGAAGTTGACGTGGTACGGCGTAGCTGAACACTGTGACTGCCGCTGACATCCACGCTGTCCCCAAGATCGAAGCTGTGACCGGTGTTGCAGGGTTCAGCAGGCCAGCAGGTGCCTTCAACGGTGTCGGTCATGGCAACCATATCGGTCATGGCAACCGTGGCCAGCAACGGTATGCCATTAGGCTCGACGCCCGGCGGCAGGAGTTTCAGCTGCCGTCCCGGCCCAGCATTGGCGATGGTGACCGGCACCAGGTACTCGGTGTAGTTGCCGGTGGTGGCATCAACAACACGCAGGCTGAGTACATAATCGCCATCGAGATACTGAGTCGTATCCAACGATACACTGATATCGCCCTGGTCATCGCCGCTTGCTACCCAGGTCTTGGCGCTGTCATCGCCGCCGGGGAAGAGGTGCAGGTCCCAGCGCAAGAAGTTGTCGCCGGCTGCATAGCCTGTGATGTCCACCGTACCGCTGAGCGTCGCTCCTTCCTCGACGGTCAGCCCGTTTTCCATCTGAGCGCCAACTGCCATAGGCACGGCCACCAGCGCTGCAAGGATGGTCACTATCAGTGCCATCCGAAACAATTTAGTGCGGAACATTCGTGATTGCCTCCTTGTGTGGTTTGAAATTGCTTCCGCTTTGTTAACATCCATATCATTATCGCGAATGCGGCCCCTCGACCAGTGAAGAACGATCGACAGACCGCGCATTCGTAACAGGACATGTTATAACACGGACTGCCTACTTCGTCAATTCCAATGTCGTGTTTGCGGGCAAATATTTGCAGCAAGCAGCCTAAGCTAACAGGCAAGGAAGGCCAGAATTTGGCACGCAGGCACAAGCCGTGTAAAATAGCGTGGCACTGGGGAGTCGTCTAATTGGCAGGACAGCTGACTCTGGATCAGTAAGTTGGGGTTCGAGTCCCTGCTCCCCAGCCAAAACCCACGATTGCGACTAGCTGACTACGGTATCAGTTAGTCGCTTTTCTTATTTCCGACTTACTGACTTTTTCCCTCCGTGACATACTGACTCGATTCACGACCTGGCTGTCAAAGGAGGTACGCGATGGCTACGCAGAATCCAAGGGAAAGGAGAAAATCCCTCAAGCTGGCTGAGTATGAGAGTCACCCCAACCGTTATGTCTAGTTCGTGACAAATGCCGAAGAAGCTGGATGCAGTGCGCGAAACTACGCTCAACGATGCACGAACCCTCACCGCTCAGGTGTCAAACCAATCTATTCTGACCGTAGCCTACGAGAGCACCAGGTAAAACCAAACGATCAGTTCCAGGCTTGAGCGGAGATGATCAGATCCAACACCGTGATCTGGCCGTCTCCGTTCAGATCAAACCGCGGATGATAACCGGGATCAAGCGGTGTTGTGTTCCAACGCCCGGCTATCTCCTGCACATCGACGATGTTGACACTGCCGGTGCAGTTACAGTCGGGCACGGTCACGTTGATAGCTGTGGACAACGGAGTCGTTGTCCCAAGCGAATCCTCAACGAAAGCCTCCACAACTGGCGCCATACACACGTTTATGGTCGCAGACATGACACTGCTGAAGCTGACGGTCTCCGGCAAGTCCAAGGCTACGTCACCGTTCCATGTGATCTGGTGCAGGATCGGATCATAGACGGGATTCCCGGAAGAGGCGCCAAGCCACGTCGGTTCGCCCAGTTCCTCAGGCAAGGTAATCGTCAGTTGAGTGTGTTCAAACGGCGCGGTCATGGTGTTGCTGAGGGTCACTGTGACCGTTACCGGAAGGCCTGGCGGGACCCAATCCCGACTGGCATCCATCGTGGAACCACCAAGAGGCGAGGGTTCGTTCGCACAAAGGGTCAGCGGTATGCGAGCCGGTTGCACAACTTGGGGATCATCGTGCAGAAGTCCGAGGTCAGCCGTATAGCACTGTCCTGTTGTGAGACCAGTGGTATCAAAGACGATGTCCACGTCGACACTTTCGTCCGCCGGCGTCACACCTGAAGTTGGCGCCTCGCTCACCCAGGGCACGTCGCTCCAGAACGGATCGCCGCCGCCGGTGGCAAAAGACAGACAGTCTACGCCGGTATAGTTGGGGAAGTAGCCGAGGTGCAGACTGGCGCCGGTGCTGGTGTCAATCCGCCGCAGGCTGCCGTTGTAATCATCCGCCGCGGCCCAGTACAGGATGCCGCTCTCCTCCTCAAAGTCGAGGGATTGGGCGTGGTTGGCGTTGAAACCCAACAGGCCAATGGCGGTAGCCGCGCCCGTGGTCGTGTCGATCTGGAAGAGCGCATCCGATGAGATGTCCACGGCATACATCTGGCCCTGGGCGTTGATGGCTACATCGATCAGGCAAGGGGCGGACGTATTGGTACCTACCAGCGTTGCCTCGCCCGTCAACCGGTTGATGGTGTACAGCGCCGAGGCAACGTTGCATTCGGTGGATACACCGTAGATAGTGCCGTCGGTAGCCGCCGTCAGCCCTGTCCAGTGATGACCGGGCAGAGCATGAGCAGTGCCAATCACAGTACGATCGCCGGTGGCCAGGTCAAGGGTGACAAACTCGTTGGTGTAATAGTCGAGGGCGTACAGTTTACTGAAATCGCCGTGCCAGAGATCGCCGCCTGAGTAGAAGGTGCCAACATTGGGCAGCACGTCCCAGGTACCCGGGTCGGAGATGTCCGGGATGTGAACCAGGTTGAACGGCCCTGTGTCCAGGCCGTAGGCAGGCTCTCCAAACAACGGAGCTGCTAAGGAATTTTCGCCGCTGGCCGGGTCAGGATTAGAAGCAGGGGAAAGCGGCTCGATAGAGAGCGGAGCCGGGTCATTGGGCAACTCGCCCGTAAAGGGTGGAATCGGAGGGACGAAAAGCGTATCGGTTGTCTCGCGGAGTGACCATATCAGGTCGCGGGCGCCGTTGTTCTCAATTGACAGGGTTTGAGTCAGCTGGCTATCCACGGGCAGGGTCACGTTATAGCTCGTCGGTGTAAACGACAGACAAGGTTCATTGAGGCGCAGATCAAAGTCTTGTGTCGTAGTCTGTCCGGGCAATACCTGCACTGTGGTTGTCGTGGCGACGTGCCCGGCTGATTGGGCAGTAACGGTGTAGGCGCCGCCGAACACCCATTGAGAGTAATGTCCAGTCGCCGGGTCGGTACTCACTGTCCAGGTCATTCCTGTGCTGGATTCGATGAGCACCTGGGCTTCTGCCGGATACAGGTCCTCATCGCAGTACCCGGTACCAGACACGACTCCTTCAATCTGGCCGATCTCGGCGCCGACCGCCACTGTCATCGTGACAGGAACCAGCAGGTCTGGCAGGATTGGATCGTTGGTGACAATATGGAGGTTGCCCCGGTAGTTACCCGGCCCACTGACGCTTCGGGCATCGAACGCCAGATCGACAGTTGCCGTGCTGCCAGCAGAGATGGTGCCGTTGGTCGGCGTTTCTGCCAACCAGGGGATGTCCACCAGGCCGTCAGCGGCGATAGCCAGAAAGGCAATCCCATAACCCGAGGGGAAGTCGCCGACGACAGTAGGTGCTCCAGTCTCTGTGTTCATCGTCCAAAGCGAACCCTGGCCTGACAGGTAATCCCAGGTCCCCATGTAAAGCACCCCGCTGTCATCGTCAAAGTCCAGCGTGCCGGTCCAGAGGTCGAGGCCCAAAGGACCAACGACGGTGCCGCCACCAGTAGCCGGATCGATCTGAATCAGGACATCCTGCTCCAGATCCACACCGTACATCTCGTCGTCGAGGTTGATGGCGATATCACCGACGTACTCGGCATTGGTGATCTGGCCGATCTCGGTGGGTGTGCCGTGGTCAGGATCGATGGTCCACAGATAGGATTCATGGGGCCCGAAGCCGTACCAGTAATCGCTGACGGCGTAGATGGTTCCGTCGGCTGCAATGGTCATTCCCACCAGAGTGTGAGGATACGGAACTCCGATGTACGCAACGAGGTCATCCTCACCCGTTGCTGTGTCCAAGGTGTACAGGTAAGCGCCGTGGATGACGTAAAGTTGGCTGAAGTCGTTCAATCGGAAGTCGCCACCGTCGAAATACTGGAACGGCCAGCTCGCAATGGCTGTCCAATCAGCAGGCGTGTCGAGGAAAAAGCTGGCGAAGGTGTCGTTTTCAAAATCAAAAGCGAATGCCTGCGGACTCTGGGTAGCAGCTTCCATGCCAAGATTTTCTTCCAGGATCGTAAAGTTGAAGTCCTGCAGCCCTACGTTGCTCACAATGATCTGCTGAGTAGCGGTCGCGCCCCAGTCCACAGTCTGTTCTACGGCTGAGGGCAGTGTGGCAACACCTGGCGCGTTGAGCAACAGCTCAAAGTCGAGTTGGACAGTGCTGGCGGATGGAACCTGGATCGATGCCACCTGGGTGACGTACCCGGCCGATGAGGCTGTGACGGTGTAGCCGCCGGCAGGCAGCCAGTGATGGTATTCGCCGGTGGATGGCAGGGTTTGGACGGTCAGCGTCACTCCTGCACTGTTCTCGATCACTAAGCTGGCGGGCAACGGGCCGCCAGGCCGGTCGCTGGTAACAACTCCTTGCAGGCGCCCCAGATCGGCGGTGGGCTGCACCGTCAAGGTGACCGGCAGACCAGGCGACGGGACAAGGGGGTCGTTGTTAGGCAGAATCAGGTCGCCGTAATAGATGGCTGGTTCATCGACTGCGCTGCCGTCAAGGGTCACGGTTACCGTCATGGCCTTTCCAGGATCCACAGTGGCTGCCGCGACATCCGTTGACAACCACGGGACGTCGCCATAGAGCCAACCAAAGACGTTGAGGGCAAACTGCGTGTTGTCAGCCTCGCTATAGACAGTATCCCAAAACTCCTGGTCGGGCATGACAAACACCTTGCCGTTGTCTACCTCATTGACGGCTGCTGCGGGGTCGCCGCCCAGATCGTACAGTACAATTTCGGCAGTACCTGTTACCGTGGCCGTCATCAAAAACTGGGGACTTGGCAGGTAGACCGATCCTACATCCCGTGTTGTCGGGTGGGGATAGATGTCGTGGGTCACGCCGCCAGTGCCGCCGCGCCCAATGTAAACGATATCAAACATCGCGGTCACTACCGGTGCTGTGGTGTCGTCGCAGCACTCATAAGTGACAAAGAGACCGCCTCCCTGCCGTACGAAGGCATCAATGGCGTCCAGCTCGTCATAGCCATACACCACATCGACAAAGTCACCGATGAAGAGAATGTCATAGCCCTCCAGTGCAGCAGAGGTAATCGGACCGCTGGACCAGACGTCTATAGTGGCGCCCAGGGCTTGCAGGTCTGCAAGGAGCTCATCGTAATAGGTCGGGTTCCCGCCGTGGTACTCATCAAACAAGATCTGCGCTCCGTCCAGATTTTCGGTGTTTGCCCCTAAGTCAGGATGTTCCACCAACGGCGCCATGCCCCGGTCGCGCTCCCGCACCTCAAAGTTCAACGGTTCAGGGCCGCTGTTGGTCACAACCAGCGTTCGGGTGGTTGTGTCGCCGAAGATCAGCGACTCGTCCAGCGCCGCGGGTGCAAGTGAAATCTCAGGTGCAGCCAGAATCAGATCAAAGTTTTGAGTCGCAGTCGCGCCGGCAGCGATCGTTACCTGGACACTTTGGGGATAATAGCCAGGCTCGGAAATCGTCAGGGTATAGGTACCTGCTTCCAACCAGTAGCTGTAGCTGCCGGTCCACCAGTCGGACGAGGTGGTCCAGCTATTTCCGTTGCCTTCGATCAACAATTCGGTGGCCAACGGCCCGCCAGGTCGGTCGCTCGATACCACGCCGGAAACCCTGCCCATCGTTGGGCCTGGTACGACCGTCAAATGCACCGGCACGTCGAGGCGGGGATAGATCTCACCCATCGCTGCGGGTTCAACGTGCAACTGAGCATAGAACTCCCCCGGTTGGTCGATGCCGTCCGCGGGCGCGGCGGAAAACTGGCTGGCAAAACTTCCGCTGCTGTCCGCCGGTATGGTGCCGTATAGGGTATCGGTGCTATACCAGGGATCGTTGACAGGGTAGCCCAACAGCCAGAGCATGGCCCGGTAGACAACGTCTGTCTCAACGGAATCGCCGGGGTCGCGGGCGCCGATCCGGTTGAGGTCAAAGCTGAAATAAATGGCCCGGTAGCCAGCGCGTTCGGCACGGATACCGCTGAAGTTCGAACCCGGCGCTTGAAAGATGCCAGCGCCCTCGGGTCCAGCGTACGAATCGTAAACGACAACGGCTGAGCTTATATCGGGGGATAGGCCGGCCATGATATCCAGGCCGATCTGTGGGCCAGCCCATTCCTCGTGCCCATCGTCCAAAGCCTGGAGATAAACTTCATGAAGGCGGCTGTCACCGAAGTAGAGGGTAAAGCTGCCATCGGCCAGCAGGAAGCGGCCTCCTGCATCGAGGTAGGCGATGATATGGTCCTGTTCAGCGCCGGCTTCGGGAACGCCCGTATAGACCACAGCCGCATAGGCCAGCAGTTCGGGGATGGTGGTGTCATAAAAGTCGGCCCCGCCGATCAGGGCATAGTCGTACCCCAGGTTGTCAAAGGCGATGGCAAAGGCATCGGGATTCTCGTCGAGCGTCTCATCATGGACCAACAAGATCGTCCCCTCATCGCCCGGCCGGGAGGCGTCGTGCGTTAGCCGGTAGTTGTAGTCCAGCGAGGTACGGTTGGTAATGACTGTCGTCAGGCCGACGTTCCCGAACAACTCAACCGTCGCCTCAATCGGGGTCGGGGCCAAGGCCAGGGAGGGGATCAGTGCGAAATCCTGCTGAAGCTGCTGACCGGAGACGATGTTCAGGTTGATGGTCTGGCTTGCATAGTTGTTGGCCTGGACCACTACATCCTGGCTTCCCTCTCCCAGGTAGATTTCGTAATAGCCGGTTTGTGGATCGGTTTCAACCGGGCCTGCCTCGGCAGTGCCAACCGAGGCCGCCAGGGGATCACCAGTCTCGGCGTCAGTGACGTACCCGATGAGCAGACCTTTGGGCAAAAGTTGAAAGTCAAGGGTGGTCAGCGTGTGCGAGGGGACTTCTATGTTGCTGATGGTCGCCGGCCCATGCTGCGGGCCATCGGCGGTCACGGTGTAGGTTCCAGCAGGCAGGGTAAGTGTGTAGATGCCGGAGAGATCGGTTTGGCCGGAGAGGGAATAGATGGTATCCGGCCGTTTGGCGGTGATGGTCACGTCGGCTAAAGGGTCGGCGGGGGCATCTGGAGCAGACGCCTCTACCACAGTTCCTTGCAGTGTACCGAGTGCCCCAACGCCCGCCATCTCGACTGCGGACAGGGCATCGAGATACCCCCACCCCAAATCATAGTTGGGATAACCGTCAGGTCCGGCACAGGCTGGCATACCGCAAGACGTCGCAGGCAGGTCACGGTTCGCCGACTGCTCCAGGATGGTATAGGTAGCGTCAATCTGGCCGATCAGCCCTGGGCTTGCGCTCCAGAGCAAGGCCACTGTACCTGCCAGGTGCGGACTCGCCCCCGAGGTGCCGCCCAGAGCAGAATAAGTGGCCTGTGCGGGACCAGGGGTTTCGCCGCCGGTAGGCGCATTGACGTGAGGATCGATGTCATGGGCGGCAGGATCACAGGTGGGAGTAGGGAAGAAGCAGCTTGGCCCGCCAGAATAAGCGTTCACCCCATCGGTGAAGTGGGCGGCGGTGCCGAAAGCTTCTGGCAAGTCACCAGGGGAGGCGACGGTGCCACAGCCGCCTGCATTGCCGGCAGCAAAGGCTGGGAAGATGCCAGAAGCCACCCAGGACTGGACAGAGGGCTGGAACCAGGGATCGCAGCCATCACCGCCCCAGGAGTTGTTGACGATCTGAGGTCGTTTTTCAGGGTTGCACGAGGGATCGCCCGGATCGTCACCGATGGCGCAGGGAGCCAGCATCCAATCAGCACAGCTGAGCAGGGCTTCTTCGGTGCAGTAGGGGGGATCGTCACAGCCCATGCAGGAGATCCATTTGGCGCCCGGAGCCACACCGGTTTGTTTGTTCAAGTCAGGCGTCTCACCGGTCATGAGGCCGATGGTGCCGGTTCCATGGCCGTAATAGTCGGCGTCACAGGGAAACGTGCCGTTGCCGCAGGGTATGAAATTAGGCTGGTACCAACTGTAATCGTGGTTATAAGGGCCGCCGATGTTGCCCGTCACGTTGCCCCGATACTGGCGGTCGAGGGCGACGTGTTGATAGAAGGCGCCCGTATCGATGTTAGCCACCACGATGCCCTCGCCGGTGACGTCATATTGTTGCCAGACCTGGGAAGCCTGCATCCCAAACAAACCGGTGTTCGGATCGAGTGTGTCCAGATTCCAGCCAAAGGTGTCCGGTCCGGCTTGACTCGATACTTGCTCGGCAGGGATTGCGGTGATCAGGGATTGCTGGCCCGACGGTTGAATCTCGGCCGTCTTTGGTTGGCGAATCTGGAAAACACCCGGCAGCTGCGCGATCCCCTCAAGAGCGGCCAGATTCCCATCCTCTAGATACACCGAGTTGTTGGAAAAAAACGAGCGGTATTTGATGCCATGGTCCTGCGCATAGGCGATTATCGGCGCCTGGGTGCGAGTGGCAACCTCCAGCAAGGTGTTGTAAACGTCCCACCCGCGCTGATTCCAATCCTGGATCTTGTCGGCCTGGCTCAAATCAGGCTGTTCCGCCATGATCACCAAAAAATCCGAGGCGCCTTCGGTGGCTAATACCTCAAGCAGTTCATCCTCGATTTCTGCCCCAGTTGATACCGGTTGCTGGAGAAGGCTTGTCGCATCATTTGCGTTGGCGCTATTGATGTTGAGGAGGAAAAAGACGCCACCAATGGCCAATACCAACCACAAGAACTTAGGGGAAAGTTTCCGCCCGAACATCGTATGCTCCTCCTTGAAGAACTGCTCTGCCTATGCGATTGTGTTATGTGCCAACTCTAAAGCACACGGACAGAAGAACCAAGCTTGCACTGGCAGAAGTGCAACTGCGACCAGGGCAGTAACTGCTCATCTGTCATTCCCGCGAAGGCGGGAATCCACTCTTCATCGGCGCTAGACTCCCGCCTTCGCGGGAGTGACGCAATGGTGAAGGCTGAGTAGTTACCCAGGGCAAGAGGCAAGCCAAGTTTAAAGGGAGATCGATCTCGAAGCCTGCTTTAAATCCATCAACTCGCTCAGGTAAGTGACTTCACGCCGCAGCAGAAGCTTTTGAGAACAATATGGGGAAATCCAGCGGTGCAAGGACGGACGCACCAACCACTGCGGCTGTTACTTGATACTACTGCCTTTGCTTGCCTTGCAGACTCGACGCCTATATATTTTACAGAAACGATGTTACACGATCATTACAGAATTATTACCACAACATGCTAGCCATTCAGATTGGGGTGTATTGACAGATAATTCAGAGCCAGTATACTCCATGTATCGAAACGTCCCGATCCTCTCCGGCGGACCATGATGTAGGTTTCAATCGCAATGATACGCAACCGATTGGACAGTTTAGCACGCTACCTGCAGTCCAACTACGATAGTCTTCCCGAGACCACCCAAAACCAACTCCTCGTCGAACTTACCGGGATAATCGTATCTCTTCCACTCGTCTTCGTTGGACTGATCTGGCTCATCAGCCTGTCTGACTGGAGCCTGTTACGGGACGAGTGGCCTGCCTTTCTCTTTTTCCTTATCATTGCAATACTGTTAGGACGGCTTTCCTTCTTCCAGATTTTGGGTGACATTGCCGGCGATTTTGACTACAACACCAGCAACCTGGCAGATGTCGTCACTACCTCTGCCATTTTCATCTTCGGCCCGACCGCCGTGTGGCTGGTAATTCTCCAGAGCCTGGCCTACCATCTCGGTATTAAACGCAACCTTCTGACGCCGGCAGAGTACCGCAATTGGCTGCGCAATATGCTGTTCAATCTTTGGGCCAATCCCATCGCAGTGCTAATGGGGTTGCTCGTTTATGAAGGCTTGGGAGGCCGTTTTCCACTGTCAGACCTGGCTTTGCAGAGCAGTTGGCCTGCCTTTGTCGCCGTAGCGGTAATACTGATTCTCAACGTGATATTCTTCCAATTCCTGGTGTTTATCTGGATTCGCTTGATTTGGTACCCGGAAGGCGGCGTGAGGAACGAGGACAAGCGGCGGGGTCTGGAGGCTGCCCGCTTCCTGCTGGTTACCCAGTCTCCATCGTTTTTCGGCATTTTTGGCGCAATCTTGTATGTTGACATAGGCGTGAGCGCTTTTCTGTTTTTCATAGCGGGTGTGTTTCTGGTGAGCTTCCTGGCGCGCCGCCTGAGCCAGGCTGTCATGGTAAGTGACCAGCGCACGCGAGAGGTAACACAACTGGAACATCTGAGCCGAGCCTTGCTTGCTGCGCCATCAGACGCCTCCACTTTACCCGATATTCTAGCCGCCTATGTTCCTCGTATGTTTGACTATGTCCAGGCAGAGATCCATCTCTTTTCAGGGCAAACGTTGTTGCAGTTGCCGGAAAACCTGGCTCCCCTTAACAAGAACGTGTGGTCATGGCTTCGGGATAACCCCAAGGCGGTGCGCGTGCCAGCAGGGCATCCAATACCCTGGACAGGACAAACGGGGAGCAATGTGATTTCCATCATCCCGATCCTCTCCAGCGAAACGTCTGAGCCCATCGGCGGCATTTGCCTTCTGCAGGGGCAGCGTGTATTTGCCCAACCGCCGGCCGATGTACACGCTCCCCTCCAGTCATTGGCCGATCAAATCGCTCTCGCTTTGCATGGTGCTGAGGTCTATCGGAGAGATCTGATCCAGGAGAGAATAGCCCAGGAACTCGCTGTAGCCGGACGAATTCAGGCCAGCTTCCTGCCGCCCGAACTCCCACCACTAACAGGCTGGGGACTGGCAGCAACCTTACAGCCCGCCCGGGAAACCGCCGGTGACTTCTACGATGTATTCGAGTTGCCGGATAGCCGGATCGGGCTCATTGTAGCCGACGTGGCAGACAAGGGCATGGGAGCTGCACTCTACATGGCTGTCTCTCGAACCCTGTTACGTATCTATTCATCCGAGAACCAGGGTCAGCCGGATATCGTGTTGCAGGAAACCAACAGGCGTCTCCTTGCAGACACTCAGGCAGACCTGTTCGTCAGCGTCTTCTACGGCGTGCTGGATCCAATTACAGGAAGGTTGATCTACGCGAACGCAGGCCATAATCCCCCGATTCACCTCAGCAGCCAGGGCGATCAACCTGTGCGCCACCTCAACCCGACCGGCATGATCGCAGGTGTGCTTGAAGAGGCTGAATGGGGCACAGAAACCATCATGTTATGTCCAGGCGACATGCTGGTTGCATTCTCGGATGGCGTTATCGATGCCCAGAACGACGATGGGGATTTCTTCGAGGAACAACGTTTACAGGTACTGGTTGAGAATAGCTGGGGCAACCCTGCGCAGAAGGTCCAGGAGGACCTGCTCTCCCAGATCGGCCAGTTCGTTGGCGATGCCCCTCAATTCGACGATATTACCCTTTTGGTACTGACCAGAAAGCACTTGTGAGCTCCATCAGTTTGAAGAGGTATTCATGAACACCCGACTCGTGCGCGTTGCTCCACTTGCGGCGCTCGCTTTTTTGCTTGCCGTCAACGGCATCTTGGCCTCCCCGGACCTCCCCCCGCCATCCGTCGCCAACGCCAGCTTCGAGTGCGCGCAGGGGTATGGAACGCAGCCAGGAATCGTCGGACAGGTTCCCAACGGATGGACAGCTACGCTCCTGTACGGGCGGCCTGAACTGAACAGCACGCGCCTCAAGTTCACCGGCGAGTGCGGGGACGACGGTTTTGTCGAGCGGCTGGAAGGGCTGGATAGCCTGGTCTTCCTCTCCGAGGACATCGAAACGCCGCCGCTGCCTGGCAAGCCCTTCGACGCCGCGGTCTACCAGCGCGTCGCGGTAACACCCGGGACTGCGTACAGTCTGAGCGGCTGGCTGGTCAGTCTGTGCGGCGGCAGCGCCATCCCCAACGACTGCCCGTCCGGCTATTACATCGCCAAACTACTGGGCGTCGATCCCACCGGCGACACAGATCCAACCTCCACCAACGTCACCTGGGTAGAGGACCGCCGCAACTTTACCGAGAGCCGCTGGGCCAACCTGCGGCTGGCTGCCACCGCGCAGAGCGACCACCTGACGCTTTTCGTGCGCGTCAACAGTCCCTTCCAATGGCACGGCGCGCACGCCTTCGCCGATGCGATCAGCCTGGTGCGCGCACCGCTCGCCTGGTTTGTGGACCTGCCGGCCAGCGTGCCGGGGAGCGCGGTCACGGTGCATTGGGATGGCAGCCAAAGCCCCGATATCGCCGCCATTCCTGGTGGGACGTACCAGTTGCAGTTCGACGTGCAGGTGCGCAAGGCCGGCCAACAAACCTGGATCGACTGGCAAACAGATCGGCCTGCGGGACAAGCCACATTCGTGGTCGATCCCTGTCTCGGCCAGCAAACGATGGAGTTTCGCGTGCGCGCCCGCTCCGAACAGCCGCCGGGGTCGGGCGGCGCCTGGCCGAACCACCGCTACCCCGGCGACTGGAGCGCGCCGTCATCGGTGACGTTCCAGGGAAGCATCGCCTGCCAGCCGGCCGCGTTCCTGCCGTTGGTGTCGATTCGCTAGGTCTTCCCACCAACACACAGCCACCCGCGGCACATCGAAACAGAACCCCACACCAACAAAATGTGAATACACCGTCTTTGTGCGCTGAGCCTAGTTCCTGGTTCTCGTCACGCTGATCAGCACCGCCACCAGGATGATCAGGCCGCGGATCACTTCCTGGGCGAAGGGGTTGATGCCCATCAACACCATGCCGTTGCTGAGCAGGCCGATGAACAGCACGCCCAGAAACGTCCCGAAGATCGTACCCTCGCCGCCCATCAGGCTGGTACCGCCGATGATCACCGCCGCGATAACGTCGAACTCCAGGCCGACCGCGATGTTGGACGAGCCGGACATGATTCTGGACGACAGGATGATGCCGCTGAACGCCGACAGAAAGCCCAGCAGCGCAAAAGTGACGATACGGGTCCGCCACACGCTGATGCCGGACAAACGGGCTGATTCCTCGTTGCCGCCCACCGCATACACCGAACGGCCATAGACCGTGCGCACGCTGATGAAGTGGAACAGAAGGAAGACCACGGCCATGATGACCACCGGGACCGGGATCACCTCCAGGATGTAGCCGCCGCCCCAGAAGTTGAACGAGTCGGGGAACGGGGTGATGGGAAACGCGTTGGTGATCAGGCGGGCCGCGCCGCGCAGCGCCATGAACAGCGCCAGCGTAACCACGAAAGCCGGCACGGACCAGCGCACGCGGATGTAGCCGGCCCCGGCGTGGATCAGCGCGCCTTGCAGCAGCACGAAGGCTACCGCCAGCACCAGCGGCCAGTGATGCTGAATCGCCAGCACGCCCAGCAGCGAGGACGCCCAGGCCACCGCCGACCCCACACTGACGTCGATGTCGCCGGCGATGATCATGAAGGTCATGCCGCAGGCGATGATTCCGTTGAACGCCACCGCCCGCAGCACGTTGAGTAGATTGCGCGACGTTAAAAAGTTGGGGGCGAACAGCGCCAGCGCCACAAACAGGAGCACCAGGGCAATCAGCAGCCCGGAGCGCGAGAGCAGATCGCTGGTCCGGCTCCTGATCGTTGTGGATTTGGTTTGAACTGCGCCTGTCATAGGTTGATTTCCTCCATCACCAGCGCCATCAACTGTTCGAGGTTCACCTCGTCGTGTTGGCGACTGTGGGTGATCCGGCCCTGGTTGATCACCAGGATCCGGTCCGACACGTCCAGCACCTCTTCGATCTCAGAGGACACGAAGAGCACTGCCAATCCCTGCCGCGCCAGATCGCGCACCAGGGCAAAGATCTGCTCCTTGGCCTGGATGTCGATGCCGCGCGTCGGCTCGTCCATCATCAGCACCTCAGGCAGGGTATTCAGCCAGTTGCCGATGACCACCTTCTGCTGGTTGCCGCCGCTGAGCGTCCGGGTCTTTACCGCCAGACTGGCTGTCTTGATCTGCAGATCCTCCACCATCGCCTCGGCCAGCTCGCGTTCCTTGCCCGGATTGAGGACGCCGCGGGCGCTGACGCGGCGCAGGCTGGCCAGCGTCAGGTTGTCTTCCACCGGAAACACCAGCACGAGGCCCTGCTGTTTCCGGTCCTCAGGCGTCAACCCCAGGCCGCGGGCCTTCATCGCGCTCGGGCTGGGGTTGTTCAGTGCAACGCCGCCGACGATGATCTCGCCGCTGTCGATGGGATCCACCCCGAAGATCGAGCGCAACAGCTCGGTGCGGCCGGAGCCCAGCAGCCCGGCCAGCCCCAACACTTCGCCGCCCCGCAGCTCCAGCGAGATATCGTGCAACAGTCCGGCGCGGTTCAGGTTGCGCACCTCCAGTTTGACCGGGCCAAGCTCCGCGTCGCGCTGCCACTGGGTGCGCTGCCAATCGCTGCCGATCATCATCTGCGTGATGCGTTCGGGCGTCGCCTCGGCCACGGGAATCGTGCCAATGACCTTGCCGTCGCGCAACACCGTCACGCTGTCGGCGACCTTGGGAATCTCCTGCAGCCGGTGGGTCACGTAGACGATGGCCCGCCCCTGCTCCGCCAGACGGCGCACGACCCTGTGCAGCGTGTCCACCTCTTCCGACGGCAGCGCGCTGGAAGGTTCATCCAAAATCATGACACGCGGGTCGAAGGAGATGGCCTTGGCGATCTCCACCAACTGCTGCTGGGCCACGTTCAGCCGCGACGCCAGTTGGTTCAGATCGATGTCCACCTCAAGCTGGCCCAGCGCCTCCCGCGCGATGCGCAGGATCTCCTTGCGATCAATGAAGGACACCCCCAGCCGCTTGCTCGTCGGCCAGCGCCCCAGCAGGATGTTTTCGGCAACGGTCAGGCCGGGCACCAGGCTCATCTCCTGATACACGGTGCTGATGCCCTGCAGGAACGAGTCGTGCGGCGATTTGATGGTCACCTCTTGGCCGTCGATACGGATCTCACCCTGGTCGGGGAGCACCGCCCCGCTGAGGATCTTGACCAGCGTCGACTTGCCGGCCCCATTCTTGCCCAGGAGCGCCCGGACATCGCCCGCCTGCAAGGTGAAATCAACGTCGTCCAGCGCCGTGACCCCGGGATAGTACTTGTGCAGATGGCTGGCTTCCAGTACTGCTGTCATAGAAACATTGTCCGATGTGGCCCGGACTCCCGGACGGCCTGGCGATGCCGGCCATCCGGGAGTCACAGGGAGAAGTGGGTGTTATTTGATCTCGAACACGGCGTTGCCCTCGGTCTCGACGAAGCGATTGATCATCTCGTCGTCGCCGCGGCCGAAGTAGATCGTCGGCGTGTTGATCACAGCATCGACCGTCTCGCCGCCCATCACCTTGAGCATGGTCATGAACGTGTCATAGCCCATCTGGTACGGCGCCTGGCCGGTGACACCCTGCAGGATGTCGTCGTCGGCCTGCAGCATCTGCGCCATCTGGTTGTTCATGTCCGTGCCGAACACGAACACCTGGTCCGCCAGACCCGATGACTGCACCGCCAGCGCGTGCGCCACGGTGCCGCCTTCGTTGGCTGCCCACAGCAGGTTGATAGTCGGGTTCGCTTCCAGCATCGCCTCGGACACCGGCAACGCATCGTCGGCGATCCAGCCAGCCTGGTCCGCCACGACTTCGACACCCGGCAGCGCCGTCACTTCGGCCAGGAAGCCTTCCTTGCGCGGCGGGCAGCCCTCGAACTGGTCACAGTTCAGCAGGCCGATCACTGCCTTGCCGTCCAGATTTTCGTTGATGAACTTGACCGCGGCAGCGCCGGTGGTGCTGCCCAGGTCCTCGTTCTTGGTCACCAGGAAGGCATCGGCGATGCCGTCCTCGCTGACGCAGGTGTTGAAGCAGATGATCGTAATGCCGGCTTCCTTGGCCTTCTTCAGCGCCGCCACTGAGCCATCGGCCGAGATCGGCGTGATCAGGATCGCGTCAACGCCACGGGTGATGTAGTCGTCGATCATGCTCGTTTCCTTGGCCAGGTCGTTCTCGGTGTTGCCAAGGATCAGATCCGCGCCGGTCTCGTCGGCCGCGGCCTGCATGCCGTTCTGGACGGTCTGCATGAAGGTGTCACTCTGGAAGACGACGCCGGCGACGGTCAGTCCCTCGCCGCTCATGGCCGGCATCTCATCCATCGCGCCTTCACCGGCAGCCGACGTTTCGAACACGGCGTTGCCCTCGGTTTCGACGAAGCGGTTGATCATCTCGTCGTCGCCGCGGCCGAAGTAGATGGTCGGCGTGTTCTGCACCGCCGAAACATCCTCGCCGGCCAGCGCGGACAGGGTCGTGTTCAGCGCGTCATAGCCCATCTGGAAGGGCGCCTGGCCGGTGACACCCTGCAGGATGTCGTCGTCGGCTTGCAGCATCTGCGCCATCTGGTTGTTCATGTCGGTCCCGAACACGAACACCTGGTCCGCCAGACCTGACGACTGCACCGCCAGCGCGTGCGCCACGGTGCCGCCCTCGTTGGCAGCCCACAACACGTTGATGGTCGGGTTCGCTTCCAGCATCGCCTCGGACACCGGCAGCGCATCGTCGGCGATCCAGCCGGCCTGGTCCGCGACCACTTCGACGCCCGGCAGCGCACTCACTTCCGCCAGGAAGCCTTCCTTGCGCGGCGGGCAGCCCTCGAACTGGTCACAGTTCAGCAGGCCGATCACTGCCTTGCCGTCCAGCTTTTCGTTGATGAACTTGACCGCGGCGGCGCCGGTGGTGCTGCCCAGGTCCTCGTTCTTGGTCACCAGGAACGCGCTGGCGATCCCGTCCTCGCTGACGCAGGTGTTGAAGCAGACGATGGTAATGCCGGCTTCCTTGGCCTTCTTCAGCGCCGCCACCGAGCCGTCGGCGGAAATCGGGGTGATCACGATGGCATCGACGCCACGGGTGATGTAGTCGTCGATCATGCTGGTTTCCTTGGCCAGGTCGTTCTCGGTGTTTCCAAGGATCAGCTCGACACCGGCCTCGTCGGCCGCGGCCTGCAGGCCATTCTGGACGGTCTGCATGAAGGTGTCGCTCTGGAAGACAACGCCGGCGATGACCGGCTTGTCGCCCTCGCTGGCGGCCTCAGTGTCGGCAGGCGCCGCTTGTTCGGCCGTTGGAGCGGCCGCTTGCGAGCCAGTGTCGGCCGGCGCAGCAGCCGGCGCAGCACAGCCGGTAACCACCAGCACCAGGATAAGCACCAGTGCAACGACTGGCAGGTAGCGTTTGAGATTCACGGTTCTCTCCTCTCTTGTTGAACGGTTGTGAAATCTGCCGAAGGCTTTGAGGTCGGCAGTCCGATGGATGCGTTGGTTGGACGGTAGAATTTCTTGCGCCTCCTTTCTTGCAGGCATCAACCTGCAAACGGCCTCTCGCTCAACGGCGTGAGGTTCTGGTACAGGCCGTGAAGCTGGCCAAATGCCTGGCGGTAAGCGGCAACGTAATCGCGGTAATGATGGTGATAGGCCGACCGCGGCTCCGTTCGGCTGGTTGTCCTGGCAAACTGGCTGGCTGTCGCAGCCATGTCGGTGAAGATTCCGACGGCATAGCCAGCCATGATCGCACAACCCAGGGGCGAGATATCCTCGCGCTGCAGACGCACATAGGGCACGCCGAGCACATCGGCCTTGATCTGGTTCCAAAGGTCGCTCTTGGCGCCACCGCCGATGACTCGCACCTCGTCGAACTGAACGTCGGGGATGTACTCGCGTACCACGTCCAGCGCCTGGGCAAAATCGTAGGCCATAGACTCCAGCAGCGCCCGATAGAAATGCGGCCGTTCGTGGATCCAGGTAAACCCGATCCACGCGCCGCGCACCTCCGGATCGTTGGGACAGGTCCGGCCAACCAGGTGCGGAATGAACAGCAAGCCCTCAGCACCCGGCGGGACCTGAGCGGCTTGCTCGTCCAGCAACTGGTAGGCAGTGACACTCTCAGCCATCGCCCGCGCCAGCTCTGCCTGAGCAAACTGGTCCCGGTACCAGCGGTGGGTCAGTCCGCCGCCGCTGATGTACATCATCGGGTACCAGTGGTCGGTGCCCAGCGGGCCGGCCAGCGACTGCAACATGCCGTAGCGCGTGTCCGAGAAGTAGGAATCCAGACAGGTTGCTAACACGGGGAAGGTGCCGGCCACTTCCACCAACTGGCCCGACCGCACCAGTCCGGCGCCGAGACATCCTGCCACCTGATCGCCCGCGCCAGCCACCAGCGGAATACCGGCGGGCAGGCCGCACACTGATGCCGACTCCGCGGACAGCCGCCCAATCACTTCCGTGGACGGCACGATGCGCGGCAGCTTGGCCAGCGGTATGCCGCACACATCGGCCAGTTCCTCCGACCACCGCCGGCCCTCCGTGTCGCTGACGCCGATCCAGGTCAGGTAGGACGGGTCGATGAACGCATCGTCGGCCCTCAGGTCGGCCAGACGCCCGGCGACGTAGTTGGCCAGCATCAGCACCTTGTGGATACGCCGGTACAGGTCAGGGTGCTTGTCCTGCCACCACAACATGCGCGGCGCCATGAACGGCAGCGAGCCGTTGAGCGCCACCACCTGGCCGCCTGCCCGCGCAACCATCTCGTCGATGTACGGCAGGTAGCGGTTGTCCAGCGCCGAGGGGTACCAGGGGGTCAGCGCGTTCCAGTCGCGGTCGATGCCCATCGCGCCGGCCATCTGGCCGTCGAAGGCAATGGCAGCCACCGATGACGGCGCAATCCCCGCTCGTTCGACTACTTCCCGCACCGTCTCCAGCGTGGCGACGACGAAATCCTCGCCCGATTGGTCGGCCTTGCCCGGCGCGGGCTGGTTCAACCGCGTGGCGCGGGTCGCGTCGGCCTTCAGCCGTCCTTCTGTGTTAAACAGGGAGGTCTTGACCACGCTGGTTCCAAGATCGACACCGATCAGAAATGTCTGGGACATTTTTCCTGTTTCCTGCTACAGAATAACCACATATCGCTCCGGCCGTGCCACCGCTCCGGCCGGTCTCCGACCGAGCCGGTTGGGGTACTCCAGGTGACAGTCACTGTCCGCTCCTTCCGCTTCGCTACAGGAGTCTTCGAAACGTGACTGTCACCTGCGCCACTGCTCCGACCAGCACGCCTCGATCAACGCCTGCTCGGCCGACGCGGTCCACACGAGGCCGGGACCAAGCTGGCTGTAAACCGCCGGAATGGCTCGTTCCAGTTCGGACAGGCTCAGCAACGACAGATCGGGCAACTGCGGGTAGATCATGACCTTGCCAGGGTAGACGTGCTCCAGAACCGCCCGCAGGCCGTCTTTCATCGCCCGCATACCACCGATCGCGGCGACGGTCCGGGCCGCCTCCAGCTCGCCGGTGCGGATCTTGTCCAGCACCCGCAACTGGTCGGCCACGGTGGAGCCGCTGGTGCCGGTGAACTGGGCGCCGTGTTGCGCCGCCCGCTGCAAATGCAGGTCAACCCGCGTCCCGGCCGGCGTCCCGGCGAACACCATCAGCAGGCCATCGCGGGCCAGCCAAGGCAGCGCCTCAGCTACGGCCGGCGCGCCCGGCGCTACTACCACCACGTCGTCGAAACCGGCGCCGCCGGTCAGTCGTTCCATCTCGGCAGCCAGCCGGTCCGGCTCATCGCGCGGGCTGAAGGCGACCAGATCGCGTCCGGCTTGCCGTGCCAGACCGGCGAAATCGTCCACCAGCCGGTGCAGCCGCGCCTGGCCGCGATTGGTTGCGACCACGGCACGCGGTCCATCGGGCAGTTGCAGCGCCCGCTGGACGTGCATCCGTCCCATCGCGCCGCCTGCACCCACGATCCAGACCACGCCGCCCGGACGCAGGTCACTGCGATTGCGTTGCCCGCCGTAGGCCTCGGCGATGTCGGGACCGGGACAGCCCAGCAAGGCCAGGTGGTGGTAGTGCAGCTTGCTGATGTCCACCGGAACCGCTGCGCTCAGCCAGTCGCCTCCGACCAGGTTCAGGGTGCCGCGCGCGGCCAGCAGATCGACCGCCGCCGCTGCCACAGCCGCGTCACGCGGGTCCAGCAGCACGATGTCGTCCACGCCGGCGCCACTAGAACGTTCTACCAACACAGCCTGCGCACCCGCCGAGTCGCACTCAACGACTTCGACGGGCTGGCTACGCACCCACGCCGCCAGGTCCGACGGCACATCGGTCAGCAGCACGGTGCGGCTGTCCAGCGGCCGGCTCACGAAGTACGAGGCGTTGTCGCCCGGCTCGCCGCGGATCCACATCAGGCCGCCGGCCTTGGGCGCCAGCCGCCGCGCCGTGTCGCTGTAGGCCACATCGACGCACGCCCACGGCTCCAGCACGGCGATCTCGGCATAGCTCACATCGGCCAGCACCGGGAAGACACAACTGCCGGTATCGCTGTCCAGCACATCGCTGCCCAGCGTCAGATACTGGGTCATCGCGCCGGCCAGGTTGACGCCGAAGATGGTGCGCCGGCCGTCCACGAAGACGTCGGGCTGGATGCCCAGCCGCAGTCCGGGGTAGAACTGGGCCTGCCGCCGCTCGCCCACCGCCATCACGGTCAGCGCTGCCTCGTGGCCCAGTCGCGCCGGATCGGCCACGAAATCGCGGTCGAAGAAGAGCGGATAGTCGTGGCCCATCCGCACCATCTTGGCATCGGAGGCGCACAGGCCCAGCGCATCAACCCGCACCAGGATCTCGTCATCGCCGCAACGCGGCACAGGTCCCGTCACCGGTTCGCCGTCCACACCGACGCTGTCCAGCCCGTCGCCGCGGAAGGGCCACCACAGCGTGTGGTCCGGCAGGGGATGCACGACCTGCCAGTAGCGCTGCCAGCGGCTAACCACGAACATCCTCTCCGCGAACGCCAGTCACCCGGCCTTCGGGCGAAACGTACGTCACCTCGGTCAGCCCTGTGTACGCAACGGCCCGCAGCCAGGCCGTCCGAGTCTCGCCGGGTTCGATGGTCACGGCTGAACCGTTGTCGATGGCCGCCAGCAGGCCGGCTGATGGGTAGCTGGACCACGGTTCCAGCGCCACCGTGTACACCTGGCCGTACCACGGATAGCCGCTGCTCTGGTTGAACTGCCGCCACACCCACAGGTAAGGGAATGCGTCCAGCGACCAGGCCAGCGCGAAACCGACCCGCGTTGCCTGGTTGGTCAGCGCGTACCAGCCCTCGGGCAGGTCGATGACGTAGCCCAGGTCTTCGTGGCCGGTGCCCGGCGCGTCGGGCCGGCTGAAGTCCAGCGAAACACCGCCGGACTCGACTACCCGCGGCCAGCGATGCCGGCTTCCACCGCGCAGCCGCGTGCCGGCGCCGCCTTCGAAGGTCGCGACGGTCAGGTCGCCGGCGGGAAGATCGACGCGGCAACTGCTGTCCAGGAACGGCGCGCCGAAGGCCGGGTGGTGGCCCCACATGAACTGCATCGGCTCGCCGCCTTCGTTGGTCAACGTCTCTTCGATCAGCAACGATGGATCGCCGCGGCGCAGGGTCATGCTGCGTTGGAGGAAATAGGGGGTACGGAACGGCCGCACCGACAGGGTCACGCGCACCAACTCCGGCGTATCGACGTCGATGGTGCAGGTCCACGGGATGGTCGAGACCTCGCCATGCTGGCCGAATTCGACGCCCTTGTAGGTGCATGTCGGGCCGCCGTTGGGCAGGATCTCCTGCCAGCCGCCCTCGTAGTAATCGAGAAACGTGCCCCAGCCGGAGCCGATGCTCTGTATTGCAGGCGGGCGGATACCGCGCGGCGTGTGCAGCATGAACTCGGTGTCGCTGGGCTTGTGGAGAAACTGGAAGATGTCCGCGCCTTTGTCCAGCAACACACCGACGCGCAGCAACTCGTTCTCGAGGAATAGCACGCGCTGTCCCTGGAACGTATAGGCCGCAAGCCGGCAGTGATGGTTTCGGTAGGTCGGAGGCATCATCGTCTCCTGGTACTTGTCTGCTCGCTGAGTGCTGTGGCCGGTCTCCCGTTGCTGTGGCCGGTCTCCGACCGTGCCACTTCGTTCGTGTTTGAGGTGATAGCCACGTATCTCTCGAACCCAGTCAGCCCTCTCGGTCAGGAGACCGGCCGCAGCCAGGGGTGACAGTCAGTTCATCGAGCCAGCGTCGAGGTGTTCGCTGTGGCGGTCTCCGACCGTGCCACTTCGGTGTCTGAGGTGATAGCCACGTAGGAACCCAGAGCGTTCATCGGGAGACCGGCCGCAGCCAGAGGCGACAGTCAGTTCATCGACGCCAGCGCATCCAGATGTTCGCGCATCGACTCGTTGGAGTCGAGGCGCACGATGGGAATGCCCATCTGCCGGCAGGCGTAGGTGACCTCCGCCGACACGTCGCCGTCGGTGGCCACCGGATGGTTCGACGCGGCGATGCGGAAGAGCAGGTCCGGGTCGGTGCCCAGCCGCACCATGACGTTGGGCCACATGTTGCCAAAGAAGCCCATCACCTTGTCGCGCACCGCGCCGTCCACCGCCACCGACTCGCCGACGCCCAGATGCATGACATACTTGCCCTTGACACGGCCGAGCCGAGCCGTGGTCACCGGGCCGGCCTGGCCCATGAAGCCGACCGCAGCGCCGGTGAACCCGTCCACATTGGCCTGGATGGTGACATTGGACAGCGATTTCCTGGGATCATTGCTCTTGCCGGCCCACCAGACCGACGCTGCCCCGCAGTTGGAAATGGCAAAGAAGTCCTCGCCAACATACTTCAGATCGCCAAAAATGGGACCGACCTCCGGCTTGATCTGTTGCAGAAGCACGGAGGTCATCAGCCCTTTGACATCACCTTCGCAGACCGTCGAGATGATCGCCTTGGGACCCAGGTCATCGGCGCCGAACGGCAGAAAAGCGGGCAGGGTACACCCAACAATGCCATACTCGACCGAGAGGGTCGGCTGGCAACGCACGGAGACGCCGATGATATTCTCGTTCTCCAGCTCGTGCAGCCGGTCGCGCGCGCCCAGGTAGTAGGCAATCTGCACCTGAAAGTTGCGCGGACTGGCGCTGATGTCGTCGTAGATGATGGTCGCCCCGTTCTCGTGCAACCAGTCGAGGAAATGCTGCACCCGCTCGGGCTCGCTGTCAAGGATCCTTTCCGCGCGGCGGATCAACGCGTACTCGCCCTCGTTGAGGATGTCGCGGATCATCAGCCGCTTGAGCGCGGGAATGTCGTCCTGGAGGTGTTCCATGTGCAGGGCGTAGCTGCCACCCCACAGCATCACTGAGCTGCGGCGCATCCGAGCCACGGCCGAAGCGCCGCGGATCCAGGCCAGCATCCGCTCCGGCTGGCCGCGCAGTCGCTCGTGCTGCACAGCGTGCTGGTTGACGCCCGACTCCAGCAAGCTCGCTCCCACCGCACTGATGCTGACGGTGCCCGGCAAGGTGGGATCGTCCACCGTGTAAAGCATCGTTGGCAGGTTCGCCTCGCGCACCAGGTCGATCACCACCATCGGCGGCGTCCAGAAATGCGAACAGAGCACCATGCACTCGGCGCCCTCGCTTTGCAGAACCTGGGCGCAATAGGCAGCCTCGGCATAGCGCCGCACACCGAACCAGTCGTCGGGATCCGGCCGCAGACTGGCCATGGGATCGATGACCTCACAGCCCTGCGCGCTGAGGAACTCGGCCAGCTCCCGGTGTCGCTCGCGCAGATAGGTCTCCCTCGGTAGATCAAAAAAGGAATCGCGGCCGTCGGTGAAAGTAACCAGCCCTACCCGGGGCTTTGAACTTCGTTGTTCTGCCATTTGGCAACCTCACTTCATGGAGTTTTCCACCGATTGAAACCGGTGTCTGCCATCAAAAGTATGCTGATGAACCTTAAGAATTTAAGTCGGTAATCGGCTCGACACGCCCGCCGGGAGCTATAACCTCCCGGCTACCAGGTAGAAGCCCTTTCAGGGCTGCGAAGCCCAGGCCCGCAGGGCCTTTCACCTTGTAGCCCGATCCGTTTACGGTCGGGCGGCCCTTGCCTACCTATTACCGGGTTATTTCCTTAACTTTCATAAATCGGTCAGATTGCGGGCTACGCTAATATCGCCCGTACTCGCGCGCCGTGTCGAACATGGCGATGATGTTCTGCGGACTGACGTCGATCATGTGGTTGCAGGAGGCCAACACATAGCCGCCGCCGGCCGCCAGGCCATCAATGCGGTCCTTGACGATAGCCACGACCTGGTCAACCGTCGGATCGCCCTCCAGCCCTTCGACCGCGCCGTGGAACGTCAGATCGGCGCCGTAGGCGGCTTTCAGGCGGCGGGCATCCATGCCGGCCGTGGATGTCTGCACCGGGTTGAGCACGTTGACGCCCACCTCCAGCAGATCCGGGATCACGTTGAAGACCGCGCCGTCGGTGTGGCGGAAGAGCGCGGCCTGCGGCGCCTTTTCGTGGATCAGCGCGTACAGCTCACGCTCGGCCGGTTTGATGAACTCGCGATACATTGCCGGCGAGATCAGCAAACTCTTGTTGGTTCCCAGGTCATCGCCGATCTCCACCATCTGCACGTACGGACCGACAGCGTCCAGGAACATGCCGTAGACGCCCTTGTAGATCTCCAGTAGGCGGGCAATGATCGCCCGCGCGACATCGGGATACAGCGCCAGGGCCATCATGAACTCGGCCATGTCCATGACCTGGCAGGCGCGGTCCAGAAAGCCGTAGGTGATGGGATTGCGCGCCACCAACGCGTAGTCCGTCTCTTCGAACATCCGCCGTGCCTGTTCGGCCAGCCCGTCGACGCTGTACAGGTCCGCCGCGCTGGGCCAGGCGTGCGCCTCAACCTCCTGAACGGTGGTAGCGCCGTGCAGCGGGTTGTGGACGATGTTCACGTACAGGCCGGCCTTCTGGTAGCCGACACCCCACGGGTCGATGATCGTCCCGTCGTCCAGAACCTCGCTGTGGGCAGCCGGGTTCTTCGGCAGGAAAATGCGCCGGAAGTCGATGTCGAAGTATTCAAGAATCCGCTCGTCGTAGTAGTTGGCGGTTGTCCCGGAACGCACCGGCGGGATCGGCGCCAGACCCAGGTGGTCGCGCAGCCGGATGTAAGTCGCGTCCAGCAGCATGGTCGCGTTGCCCATCAGGTCGATGGGAACGCGGTCGGGTTCCTGGTGGTTGAACGCGGCGAGGACCCGCTCGCGGTGGCTATAGCTGGACATCTTGTTCGGCCCGCCGATACAGCCGCTCATCCAGGTCGGGCAGCGGCTCCTGCGGAAACTCGTGACGCACAGAGGCGCGAAAGTCCAGCCCTTGCTGTGCCAGTGCGACCAGCTCGGATTGTTCCCCGTCGTACCACTCCCGCAACTGGCGGCGGGCGATGTTGACATGCAACACCTCGTCGGCCCAGTCGAAGTCCTGGAAGGTGCGCATCAACGGGTAGCGGGCAGCATCGCGGCAGAACTCGAACTCCTCGCGCTTGCCGGGCGGGTACTTCATCAGTGCCGCCTCGACGCCGACGCCGATCAGCGCATACAGCTCCAGCGGCGTCAACTTGAACAGGTAGTGGGCTTCGAAGTCGCGCACCGGCATAGCGGCGCGGTCGCCGAACAGGTCCTCGCTGGCCGCCTCGCCGAAGAGCGAGTGACGCATCTCGTCCCAGAGGTGGCGCGAAAGGTCGGCGTAGAACGCCCAGGGTTGGTCGGGGGTCTCGCAGAGCACCAGCGCCAGCCCTTCGGCCACGGTGACTTCGCTGAGCCGGGTGGAGATCATCTGCGCCAGACGGGTGTTGACCTGCTCGTTTTCAACGTGGACGAAGTCCCAGACGCGCGGGAAGGCATCGTCGCGGGCAAGCTCACGTGGGATCACGTAGGGCGATCCGGCCCGTTGCGGCGAGACAGCCGTCTCCGCGGCTGGCTGGCTGCCATCCACGCCACCGGCGGCGTCCAGCATTTTCTGCAGGTGCAAGGCCCAGCGCTCCGCTGCCGCCTGATACTCCGTTGACACGGCCACTTCCTGGTAGGCCGCCGTGAGCAGGCTCAGCCCTTCCGCCTCCTCCGCGACGATCAGCTTCAGCAGGCGGACGGTCGGGTAGTCGGCCAGATCGTTGGTCGTCGCCAGATACTCCTCGTAGGCTGCCAGCAGCGCGGGCTTGAACACGAGAACCAGCGATGCCAGCAGTTCCACGGTGTTCGCGGCGTGCATCGCTTCATCGAAGAGGACCGCCAGCGGCGAACTAGGCACGCTGGCGGCCTTCTTCTTCGAGACTCGCATCTCCGGCAGCCGGCTCCTGAGCATGTCGGAGTGTTGCGAATCCTCGTATTGCAACCTGGCAAGCAGCACCTTGACGTCCCGTTCAGGTACGCTGATGATGTGTGCAGCCTGGAGAAACATCAGCCGTTCCTCAACGTATGCCAGATGATGGATGCGGGCGGCACATTCTTCGACGCCAAAGCCCGGCGTTCTGGTGTTGTCAAGGCCTGCGTATTGGTAGATAGGAGGCATACTGTCTTCGGCTCGCTTGATCCAGGACTGGCAGTCCTGTTGAAAGTCCTACGATGAGGTCATCACTCCGCCGTCGGGGGCGATGGCCTGGCCGGTGATCAGCCGGGCGCTGTCGGACACCAAGAACTGCGCCAGACCGGTGAGATCCTCGATGTCTGTGAACTGTTGCATGGGGATGCGCGCCGCACGGTCGGCCAGATAGGCATCGCGGGTGATGCCCTGTTCGGCGGCTGTGGCCTCGGCGTAGCTCAGCTGCATCGGCGTGAGCGTCACACCGGGGCAGATCGCGTTGACGGTGACACCGTACGGCGCCATCACCATTGCCAGACAGCGGGTGTACATCAGCACCGCCGCCTTGCTGACCCGGTACGGGATGACGTGAGCACCGGCGCGCACGCCGTTGTAGGAGGCAGTGGTCAGGATACGGCCCTGCCGGCGGGCCATCATGTGCGACGCCACGGCCTGGCAGGTCAGCGCCACGCCCTTGACGTTGACGCCCAGCACCAGATCCCAGTCAGCCGCCGAAATCGCATCGAACTCGGCCGGCCCAAGCACCCCGGCGTTGGCAAAGAGGAAATCGATGTGGCCGAAGCGCTCGATAGTGGCAGCAACGGCCATGTCCAGAGCTGCGGCGTCGGCCACGTCTACCGGCAGCCCGACGGCATTGCCGCCCGCCGCGGCGATCTCATCGGCGACACCGGCTGCGGCGGTGCCATCCAGATCGGTCACCGCGACCGCCGCGCCACAGGCGGCCATCTGCATGGCAAACCCGCGGCCAATCCCGCTACCACCGCCGGTAACAAAGGCCACCTTGCCGGTTAGATCAACTGAGATCCTGGACATCGAAATGCTTGAAAAAAAGAGGAAGTAGAAGACTCAATCCTTTGCAGAAGAACAGTCTCAGTTTAGCATGAATCAGCGCCTCTGTCAAGACAATTTGAACAAACTCGAAACACAAATGGCCGATTTTGATTGACATGGCCCGTTAAATCTAGTATAATCATGCTGTCACTTTCGACTTCGAAACCCAAGGAACATCGATGCCTACAGAAACCCGTCTGGATGAAATCGTGACGTTGGTCGAACTCCGAGGTTTTCTCTCGGTGCGAGAGTTGAGCCAACTGTTTGGCGTATCGGAGGTAACCACACGGCGTGATCTGCAACGCCTGCACGACCAGGAACGGCTGTTGCGCACCTATGGTGGCGCTGCCCCGCTTCCTGCGGCGTTGGCCCATACACAGGCCAACACGGACACAGCCGGTGAAATGCCTACCGCCACCAGCGCCGGGTCGTTGATCGAGCAAGTTGATGTGGTCATCAGCATCTCGCTCAGCCCACAGCACGACGCCATCGTAGCCGAGCGCGCCGAAAAACACGCTGTTCCGATCGTCGCGGAATCGCTGGCGATGCAGGGGGCCTGGACACTGGTCGCCGTGGACAACTTCGAGGCCGGCCGTTCGATGGGCCGCTGGGCTGGAACGTATGCGGCGGAGATGTTCGCCGGCCCGGCGCGGGTGCTGGACCTGACCTACCACCTCAGCAACACCCAGGAACGCAGCCGGGGATTTGCCGCCGGGCTGCAAGAAACCGCGCCTGACGGCGAGATCGTGCTCTCGCTGGCCACCCAGGCCGACTGGCGTTCGGCCTACCAGCTCACCACCGACGCCCTGCAGGTGCATCCCGAGATCAACGTGATTTTCGGTGTCAACGACATCATCGTGACCGGCGCAATCCAAGCCTGCCGCGATCTGGGAATCGCCCCCGAGTCGCTGTTGGTGCTGACCTTCGGACTGGAGGGCAACACGCTGATCGACGCGCTGGCGCGCGGCGGGTATCTCAAAGCCGGGGTTGCCATGTTCCCGGACATCGTGGGACCGGCCTGCATCGCCGCCGCGGTGGCAGCATACAACGGCATCGATCTGCCCGCCCAGATCGTGACCCCGCACATGGTGCTGACCGCCGACAATCTGGCCGATGTCTACGAAAAAGGTGCGGCCGGCTGGCGCCTCAAGAGCAACGGCAGCCGGCCAACGGTCACCGTGCCTGGTCCGATGCAGCCCCCAGAAGAGACTCGCCTGCCAGCCAGGATCGGCTTTCTGGTGCCGTTCAGCCAGCACGAGTGGTACCAGAACCTGTCGGCCGCGATGCAAAGCCGCGCTTCCGAACTGGGCATCGAGCTGGCCATCGCCGACGCAGCCGAGAATTTCCGCGACGAGATGACGCTGCGCAAGCTGGGCATCGCCGACGAGGCCAGCAAGCTGGTCAGACCGGGCGATGTGATCCTCATCGACGGCGGCGAGGTCACCACCTACCTGGCCGAGACCATGCGCACCCGCCAGGATATCACCGTCATCACCAACGCGATGACCGTCATGGAGACGCTGCGCAGCCAGCCCGGCATCGCCCTCATCTCCACCGGCGGGCTGCTGCGCCGCGAGAGCCAGACTCTCACCGGCCCCACCGTCGAGACCGTGTTGCGGGAGTTGCGGGCCGACCGCCTGTTTCTGGCGGTCACCGGCGTCTCGCTGGACTTTGGCCTGTCGCACACCAACCTGGCCGAGGTGACGGTCAAACAGGCGATGATCCGCGCCGCGCGCGAGGTGATCCTGCTGGCCGACCACAGCAAGTTTGGCCAGGAATCGGTGGTCCAGGTCGCGCCTATCGGCATCGTCCATAAGGTCATCACCGACAACGCCTTGCCGGCCAGCACCCGCCTGGACCTGACCAAGCTGGGCATCGAGATCATCATCGCCAAAACGTAACTACTCACCCGTCATTCCCGCGAAGGCGGGAATCCAGGTTTGCAAGGACTGGATTCCCGCCTTCGCGGGAATGACGCCACTCGGCAGCTGAGCAGTTACGCCAAAACATAAAGGGGTATTCCCATGGAAATCGCCATCATGATCGAAGGCCAGGACGGCCTGACGTGGCCCCGCTGGCAACGCCTTGCAAGCGCGGTCGAACAACTGGGGTTTGTCGGCCTCTACCGCTCGGACCATTTCACCAACGCCGGCCCGCCCGACAAGGAGTCGCTGGAGCTTTGGCTGTCGCTGGCCTGGCTGGCCAGCCACACGCAGCGCATCGAGTTCGGTCCGCTGGTGACGCCGGTCTCGTTCCGCCATCCGGCTTTCACAGCCCGCATCGGCGCGCAGCTGGATGACCTGTCCGGCGGCCGGTTGACACTGGGCGTAGGCGCCGGTTGGCAACACCGCGAACACACCATGTTCGGCTTCGACCTGCTACCACAGGCGGACCGTATGGATCGTTTCGAGGAAGGGCTGGAGGTGATCAGCCGTCTGCTGCAAATCGACGCGCCCGCCAGCTTCGACGGCCAATACTACCAACTACACGAGGCTGTCCTGTTGCCGCGCCCGCAACGTCCCGGCGGACCACCGCTGCTGATCGGCGGCAACGGTCCCCTGCGCACCCTGCCGCTGGTCGCCCGTTTCGCCGACGAGTGGAACGCAGTTTTGATCCCGGCTGCCCGCTTTGCCGAACTGAACGCCCGGCTGGACAGCTTGCTGGCCGAGCAGGGACGCCCCGCGAGTGCCGTACGCCGCTCGATGATGACCGGTGTCGTCTTCGGCCGCGACCAGGCGGAACTGCGCACGGTGCTGAACGGACGGGACGCGGACGAACTGCGCGAGCAGGGTCTCGTCGTCGGCACGCCCGGCGAAGTGCAGGAGCAACTTGGTGGGCTGGCCAGTGTGGGCGTCCAGCGGGTGATGCTGCAATGGCTAGCTCTGGACGACCTAGACCGGCTGGAGGCGCTGGCTGCAACGGTGCTGTGACAACGGCGTGGAAGGTCCAGCATCAGACTTCGGAAGTGCCAGGTAATGTCAAGACTCGCATGTACCAACACAACTTCCTCTGATTACCTGCCTGGCACTTCCGAAGTCTCTTAGGCACCTGATTAGACTGCGTCTCCTCCGTTTTTGCACCTTTACCGGCTCTGTGTTACACTCTTCAGCGATCCCCGCAAGGGGATCGTTTTGTGACCCGGAACCCAGACTGGATACCATTCGAAGGTTCGCCCGGCCGCTGTGTGCCGGGTGTTTTGTTGCAACAGGAGGCTCCTGCAACGGGGATGAGCCGGCTGTTGCCAGGCAAAATGGGGCACGCTCCGCGAGGAACGTGCAGCGCAGCAGACTCATCCAAAATCGGGTACGGAGAAATCCCAGCCCACCGTTACAGGAGCTTTATGACAACTGAATTTTCCTTCGAGGACCTGCGTCCGGAATTGGCGCAGGCTGTAGCCGAACTCGGCTTCACCACACCGACCCCCATCCAATCCGCCGTCATCCCACTGATGCTGACCGTCCGGGACGTCATCGGCCAGGCGCAGACCGGCACCGGCAAGACGGCGGCATTTGCCCTTCCCATCCTGCAACTGATGCAACCAGGCACAGGCTCCGTACAGAGTCTGGTTGTCACGCCGACCCGCGAGTTGGCGATTCAGGTCGCGCGCGCCTACCACGACTTCGGCCACCTCATGGGCATGCGCGTCCTGGCGATCTACGGCGGCCAGCCCTACGAGCGCCAGAAGCGGCGTCTCGCCAAAGGGGTGGACGTTGTGGTCGGCACGCCTGGCCGCCTGCTGGATCTGATCGGCCAGGGCGCGCTGGATCTGAGTGAGCTACGCTCGGTGGTCCTAGACGAGGCCGATGAGATGCTCAGCATGGGCTTCATCGAGGACATCGAGGCAATCCTGGCTGAGACCCCAACGACCCGCCAGACGGCGCTTTTCTCCGCCACCATACCGCCGGAGATCCGCCAACTGGCCGATACCTATATGTTCAACCCGCAGGTTGTGTCCGTTGGGCCGAAGGAGCGCACTGTGGCCGCCATTGAGCAGCGCAGCTATCTGGTCCACGAAGCAGATAAGCTGGCAGCCCTGACACGCATCTTCGAGGTCGAGGACGTCACCAGCGCGCTGATCTTCGCCCGCACGCGCGCCAGCACCGGCGAGTTGGCCAGCGAACTAACCTTGCGCGGCTTTCCGGCCGAGTCGCTCAACGGCGACCTGAGCCAGGACATCCGTGAACAGGTGTTGCAGCGTTTCCGCCGCGGCCAGAGCACCGTCCTGGTGGCGACTGATGTTGCCGCCCGCGGCCTTGACATCGACGACATCTCCCATGTGGTCAACTACGATCTGCCTTTGCAGACTGAGGCCTACGTCCACCGTATCGGACGAACCGGTCGCGCCGGAAAAGCCGGCGTCGCCATCTCGCTGGTCACACCGGACGAGAACTGGCGGTTGCTGAGGATCGAGCGCTTCACCCGCCAGCCCATCACCCGCGCCGACCTGCCAACTGTCGAGGAGATTGAGCAGCGGCGTGAGGAGCAACTGGTGAAAAGGCTGCTGGTCTGGCTGCGCCGCGACCGCTGTCGCCGGGAGAAGGAGATCGTGATGGAACTGGCGGAGGCTGGCCACGATCCGCTGGAAATCGCGGCCGTGGCGCTGAAGATGGCCCGATCCGAGGAAAAACAGCGCCCCATCGCCGAGATCCAGGATGTCTTCGCGCCGCACCCGAAAGCAACCAGACGCAGGAACGGCTCGCGGCAAGACGGGCGCAACTCACGACGCGAACGACCCAACGGCCGCCAGCGAGAACACAGCTCGCACAGCTCCCATGAAGCAGGCATGGTGCGCCTGACGCTCAGCGCCGGCCGTGCTCAGGGGATTCGCCCAAACGATGTCGTTGGCACCATCGCCTACCACGCCGACATCCCCGGCCGCAGCATCGGCGCGATCCGCATCCAGGAAGACCACACGCTGGTGGATGTGCCACAGCAGTTCGTTGGCCAGGTGCTGGAAAAAGCAGGAAGTTACCGCATCCGCCAGCAGCCGGTGACGCTGACGCGCAACTGAGGGCGGTGAAGCGGACGGTGCGCGAAGCGCGAAACGTGAAGCGTGAGAGTGTGATTGAGGTTTGCTGGCAAGGAGCATGTAGGCATTGACCGAATCGAGCAACCTGGATCGGGACCGTGAAAGATTGGTCACGTTTCTGAGGCAAACCCATAGCCTGCTGCGCGAGCTGTATCTGGAGGACGTGCGAGACGCCGTTGGACGTCCGTTGGCGCCGCGGGACCTGAAACCGCTGCTGGAACGCGCGTGGACAGAGTTCGCCCAGTCGTTCAATCCTCCCGGCACAAAAAACGTTGCAGAGCAAAGAATACGGGACCTGAGCCGCGACCAGATGACTGCCTTTGGGCTCTACGGCGCACAACTTGAGCTAAAGCTGGAGATCATCGACCGTCTGCGAGACATCTGGGAGAAGTTGCGAACGATCAAGAGCCTCAAGGCATTGCTCGACGCGATCGACGTGTTGCTCGACAGCCTGATCAAAGCAGCCAGGATCGACGAGGCGCTGAAAGAGTTGAAGGACATTTTCAGCACGCTGTTGGACCTTCTCGAAGACCCGAAAGAGTAGGCTGTCATTGGCGCGTTGCCATGATCTCACTCGAAGCGCAGACTGCGCTCACATCGGACGAGATAATCGTACAGGCTGACCACTTTTTCGGCCCCGATGGCCTCGGCCTCGAGGTCAGCAATCGCCAACATCGCCAGATCACATTCAGCGGCGGCGGCGGCAGCGTGGTCGTTAGCGCCGCACGAACCGCACCTGACAACCCAACTACCGTAACGGTGGTCGCGCGCGAGTGGGAAGCAGCCGCGCGGCGGTTCCTATCCACGTTGCCCGGACCGCGCTCCGCCGGCTGGCTGGACCGGCTGCGAGAGTTGTTTCGCTGAAGTAAAGATGCCAACTTTCCGACTGGGAACCGTCCCGAAGGAAAAAGTTGGCATCTTTTTACTTGACGATGGTCGCGGCCGGCGTAGAAGTTCGACTTTTCGGAAAAAGTCGAACTTCTTGATTCTCAGTCGGGCCAGCCCCATTCTTCGGCTGCCAGGGTTATGTCGAGCACGGTCAGGTCGCCGCTGGTGTCGATGTCCAGCGCGATCGGACACGCAGTACCGATGGGCTGGTTCCAGCAGCCGGCGATGCGCTGGATGTCGGCCACGTCCACGTCGCCGTCGCAAGCCGCGGGGTTGCCGTGGTCGGCGTTGGGCTCCACATCGGCGTAGTGGCAGGCGCCGGTCACATCGAAGCCGGCTGTGGTCATCAGCACCGGCGCGGCGCCCGGCACGTTCATGTTGTGCTCCCAAAGCTGCCAAAGAGTCGGTCCCCAGGCGCGGAGCTGGTCGAAGAACGGGTCGGTCTGGATGATGTAGGCTTCGTTCTCGGGGGTGCCGGGATTGGGGTCGGGCAACGTATCGCCGGTACCGGCAATCTCGTCGCGCAGAAACTCCATGTACTCGCGGCTGGTGGTCTGGTAGTAAAGATCGACCTCGACACGCGATGCGCCGGGCGCGGCCAGCAGGCTGACATGGTCGTAGCCACCGGCGTACTCGGCGGCGCTGTAATAGTCGGGGGCGTTTTCGCCCTGCCAGACCGGCTGGGCCAGCCGTTCGGCGGCGTTGGCAATATCGAACCCCAGCGGCGGGATACGGTTGTCCTTGTAGCGCCCGTCGGCCAGCGCAAAGTGGAAGGTCTTGTCCTCGCCGGTCAGTGTGCTGCGCATGGCCGCCTCGTAGACCAGCGCGTCGTCATGGCTTTCGCCGGCGCCCAGCGGCGGGCTGGACGGCGTGCCGAGCCCCTTCAGCGTGCCGGCGGCCGCGTCGTACGGGTTGATCTCGGCGATCAGATTGTCGCCCGCATCGTACAAACGCACGTTGACGAACATGCGCCGGCCTTCAGGGTAGCCGCTGATCAGCTTGTGGCCGGTCTGGTTTTGGATACGGAAGGAGAGCGCGCCGGTGTCGGGACTGTACTCCAGCTCGCGAATCGATGCGGCGTCGTGCAGGTTCTGTTCGGCGCGATCGACGGCCGCCAGCAGCGCATCGGCGTCCAGCCCCAGCCCCTCCGTCAGGTCGAGGGTCAGCACGCCCGCGCCCTGGTTCAGCAACGCGTCGTTGGTAGCGTCGTAGTTGGAAGAACCGGCGACCGCACTGGCCAGCACCCACGGCACCCACATGTTGCCGCCGGTCAGGTCGTGGGTCGGCTGCCCGCTGGCCAGATGCTCGGTGCTACCGGTGGTGTTGGGATCGCCCGTGCGGTAGACGACACCTGGGATATTTGGGTTGGCCGCGTAACCGGCCGCGTCGCGCATGTGGCAATCCTGGCAGGTCGCGATGTTATCGCCGGGGCGGGATGTCGGGAAGCTGCCGGGCGCAAACGGTCCGATCCCCGCCGCCCCGCCGTCCTGCGCGTAGGCCGAGAGCATGAACTCGGAGAAGGTGCGCTCGACGTGGAAGTAAGCCGAGGCGGGGAGCTCCTCACTAGGCAACACCGTGGTGCCGTCGCCGGGCGGCGTGCCGGCGTAGGCCAGATTGGCCAGCACCGGGTTCGACACGTCGTGGCATGAGCCGCAGAAGTACTTGCTCTTGTGGTAGCGACTGTAAAGGCGGGGATGATACTCGGGCGCGTCGGCGAAGGAGGCGCGCTTGTCCATCTCCGGACTGAGGACGTACTGGCCGCCGCCGTTTTCCGTATAGGTTGCCGGTTCCGGCCGGTTGTCCGGTCCATAATACGCGTTGCCATTGAAGTAGGAAAGCGCCTGAACCACGCCAGCATCGACAACCCGCGTGCCGTCAGCCATGTTCTGAGACAGCGTGCCGCTGCCGGGGCCGGTGTTGCCCGCCTCGTCCCAGTAGCCCTGCCAGTCGTCGCCGTCGCGGGTGCCGGCGTAGGTATCCTCGAAGAAGGGATCGACCATGCGGTGGCACACGTCGCACGAGACGCCGTCGAAGTCGCCGCCGGTCATCGCCGACGCGTTGGGCGGATCAGAGCGGCCCTCGACCCAGCCCTTGGGGAAGTGGCAGCGCTCGCAGATGTCAACCGCGTTGGGTGAGCCGATGGCCCAGATAGAGTCCTGGCCGGCGACGGTCATGGTGCTCCAGAAGATGAAGTCGCGCGCCGACTGGCCCATCATGGAGCCTTTCCAGAGGAAGCCCGGCTCGATCTGCTGGTCGTAGTTGCCGTGGCACCCCTCGGTACAGGTGACCGCATCGTCCAGAAAGGCGCCAAAGGGCTGCGTGCCGGGCATATGCACCAGCGCATCGTCGGCCACGGGCGTCGGCGTCCAGGAAACGGCGGCGCGCGGCGGCAGGTCAGCCTGTGTCACCGGACCGTTCAGCGGTGTCGTTGACACAGGCGTCCAGGCCGCGGCAACGGCGGCAAATAAAAACACGACCCCCATCGCAACGATGAGGACCACAAGCATTCGGGTTGGTTTGGATTTCATGGGTTCAATCACATTTTTCCCACAGATAAAAGGAAACACGGATAGATCCCCAATTCGGGTTATCCGTGTTGCTCTTCATCTGTGTACATTGGCCGTTCAGCCAGCGCCGTCGTTGAATGGTCCTACCCGCCGAAGATCGACTGCACCGCCTGGGTGATATAGGCCGTCCACGGCGCCGGGTAGATGCCGACGGCCACGGTGCCAATCGCCGCCAGGATGACGGCCAGCCGGATCGCCGTCTGGGAGGTAGC
Organism: Caldilineae bacterium; assembly: GCA_020634555.1. Taxonomy (GTDB): domain Bacteria; phylum Chloroflexota; class Anaerolineae; order JAAEKA01; family JAAEKA01; genus JACKBK01. Next base: position 3,714 of record JACKBK010000008.1, on the reverse strand, counting down.
CAGAGCGGGCACATCGGCGACAGGTGCGGGAGCGGCCGCGGCCGGAGCCGCTTTGTCCTTCGCCTTGCGTCCCTTGGCGGTCGCCGTTGGCGCGGCCTCAGTCTGTGGTTTGAAGTACATGCCGACGACCACTGACAGGTAGTAGTACGCCGAGATCACGCTGTTGATCACGCCGATGACAACCAGCCAGATCCAGCCAGCCTCGGCTGCGGCGCCGAAGACGAAGAACTTGGCGAAGAAACCGACGAAGGGCGGAATGCCGGCCAGGGCAAACATGAAGATCGCCATCGCGGCTGCCAGTCCAGGCCGCCGGTCGGCCAGCCCGCTCATGTCGCCGCGCTGCACGTCGTTCTCGCCGCGCCGCTCCAGCGCTACCAGCACGGCAAACGCGCCGAGGTTCATCAGCGCATAGGACAGCATGTAAAAGAGCACGGCCACTGCGCCGCCGGGCGTGCCGGGGACTAGGCCGACCAGCGCATAACCGGCGTGGGCGATGCTGGAATAGGCCAGCATGCGTTTCAGGCTGGCCTGGCGCAACGCGGCCAGATTGCCCAGCGTCATAGTCACCGCTGCCAGAATGGCCAGCGCCCAACTCCAAGTGTCTTGGGCTGCCGGCAGAGCCAGCATGAACACCCGCATGAACGCAGCGAACGCGGCAACCTTGGTCGCCACCGACATGAAGCCGGTGACCGGGGTCGGCGCACCCTGATAGGCGTCAGGCGTCCACATGTGGAACGGCGCCATGGCGATCTTGAAGCCGAACCCGACGATCAGCAGGGCCGTTCCTGCGTAGAGATACAGGCTGTTGCCGCCGCCGGCATTCAGCGCATGGCCGATCTGCGCGATGTTGGTGGTGCCGGTCGCGCCGTAAAGCAGCGCCGCCCCGTACAGAAAGAACCCGGAAGCAAAGGCGCCCAACAGGAAATATTTGAGTGATGCCTCAGCACTGCGCGCCTCGTGCAGATTGAAGCCAACCAGGACGTAAAGCGCCAGCGACAGGATCTCCAGCGACAGGAAAACGACGATCAGGTCGGTGGCTGAGGCCATGCTCATCATGCCGACTACAGCCAGCAATAGCAGCGCATAGTACGCGCCCGGCATCCGGGTGAACTGGTTCACCGTATCCTTGGCCAGCAGCACGCCCAACACCGCAGCCAGCAGGATGACGCCTGAGAAGGCCAGCGAATAGCCGTCGGCTACGGACATGTCCTGGAAGGACTGCCGGCCGCCCTGAAGGGCCAGCCACACCACGGCAGCGCCGGCAGCCAGCAGGCCAAGCAACGACAGCCACGCGAGCGCGCGGTGGCTGAACGCGCCGCGGCGATCAACGGCATCGACAATCAGAACGAGCAACGCGGCTGCTGTGACGATTATCTGTGGAAGGATTGCCAGAAAGTTGAGTTGCGGAAGCGTCATAGGTCGCTACTTCACCTCTACCAGCGCGCTGGGTGCGGCGGCGACGCCGGCATCCTGCGCTACCGCGGCCGAGCCTCGCACCTGGATCAGGAGCGCTTCGGTCGAGGGGTTGATCTTGTCCAGGAACAGGTTGGGGAACAGGCCGACCACCAGGAACATCAGCACCAGCGGCACCATGATCACGATCTCGCGCAGATTGAGATCCTTGAGCTGCTGGTTGGCCGGGTTGTCGAGCTTGCCGTGGAATGTCTTGGTGAACGCCCAGAGCAGGTACCATGCCGCAAGGATGATGCCCAGGGTGCCGAAAACCGCCGCTGCCGTGCCGTACTTCATCGCACCGGTCAGGATGGTGAACTCGCCGACGAAGCCGTTCAGCCCCGGCAGCCCGGCGCTGGACATGAACGTGATCAGCGCAAAGGCCGCGAACACCGGCATGATCTTCCACAGCCCGCCGAAGTCGTCCAACATGCGCGTGTGCCGCCGCTCGTAGATGAAGCCGACCAGGAGGAACAGCGCCCCGGTGCTCAGCCCGTGGTTCACCATCTGCAGAACCGCGCCTGACAACCCTTGCAGCTCCAGCGTGAAGATGCCCAGCATCACGAAGCCCAGGTGTGCCACCGACGAGTAGGCAACCAGCTTCTTGAGGTCCTTCTGCGCCAGCGCTACCAGGGCGCCGTAGAGAATGCCGATAATGGCCAGCACAATGAAGATCGGTGCGTACTTCATCGTCGGCTCGGGGAACAAGGGCAGCGAAAAGCGCACGAAGCCGTAGGTTCCCATCTTCAGCAGCACGCCGGCCAGGATCACCGAGCCGCCGGTGGGCGCCTCCACGTGGGCATCGGGCAACCAGGTGTGGAACGGGAAGACGGGCACCTTGATGGCGAATGCGATGGCAAAGGCGAAGAAGAGCCACGTCTGGGCGCCCAGCGGTACACCGACCGCCGTCAACTTCAGCAAGTCGAAGGACAGCTCGCCGGTCTGCTGCTTGTACAGGAAGCCCAGCGCGATGATGCCGGCCAGCAAAAAGGCGCTGCCGAAGGCGGTGAAGATGAAGAACTTCAGCGCGGCGTAGATGCGCCGCGGCCCGCCCCAGCGTCCGACCAGGAAGTACATCGGGATCAGGCTGGCCTCGAAGAAGACGAAGAAGAGCACCAGATCCAGCGCAACGAAGACGCCCAGCATGGCCGTTTCCAGCAGCAGCATCAGCACCAGATAGGCCTTCAGCTTTTCGTGCACACCTTCCCAGGAAAACAGCAGCACCAGCGGCATCAGGAAGGTGGTCAGCAGCACCAGCACCAGGCTGACACCGTCCACACCGACGTGGTAAGCGATGCCCAGCTCAGGATACCACGGGATCATCTCCTGGAACTGCATGCCTGCCTCGCCGGCCGTCCAGGTGAAGTACAGCACCAGTGACACGGCAAATGTCACCAGGCTGAACAACAGCGCCACGGACTTTAGCAGCTTCTCACCCCGCAGCACCAGCAACACCAGGCTGCCCAATAGCGGAAGAAATACGATAATCGAAAGCAAAGGAATGTCCATAATTTGGATCTTTACTTCAGCAGCGCCGTGATCAGGAAGTAGCCAAGTACGACGACCAACCCAACGAACAACGTCAGGGCGTAGACACCTACCAGACCGGTCTGCAATCGGGCCGTCCATGCGCCGACCACACCGGTGCCTTTGGCGATACCGTTGACCGCCCGGTCGATGATGCCGGCGTCGAACGTGCCGGCCAGCCAGCGAGCCGCAGCCCACAGCCCGCGGCGCATCCAGTCATAGGCAGCATCAAAGTAGTAGCCGTTGTCGGCCAGCTTGTGGAAGAAGCTCAGCCGCTCGCGCAGGCTGGCCACGCTCTCCGGCTTCTGCACGTACCAGCGATACGCCAGATACGTGCCGGTCAATGAAACAATAGTTGATGCGACCAGCAACACAACCTCGATCGGTATCGTCAGATGGGCTACCTCGGTACCATGCGCCACCGCTGTTTCCAGCCAGCCGCCTAGCAGGCCGCCGACCACGGGCAGGAACTCAGGCAGGAACAGGTAGCTGACAACTATCGACAGCACTGCCAGGATCCACAACGGCCAGGTCATCAGCCGCGGCGACTCGTGCGCATGGTCGTAAAGTTTCTGGTCCCGGGGCTTGCCCCAAAAGACCACAAACACCATCTTGAAGCTGTAGATGGCGGTCAGCAGCGCCCCAAACAGGCCGATGGCATACAACAGCCACTGTCCGTCCTGGAAGGTACCGATCAGGATCGCATCCTTGCTCCAGAAGCCGCCGGTTACCAGC
>JACKBK010000079.1 GCA_020634555.1 Caldilineae bacterium | reverse complement strand
GACGCCGCCGCGAAAGCGACGGAAGGCGGCGCCCGGCTGGCCGTGTATCATGTGCCAACCGATCTCCCACGGGCAGATCGGCCCCATGACCACCAGCACCACCTTGCCACCGGGCTGGAGCCAGCGTGACAGCGCCGCGGCCAGCGGACGGCGATCGGGAAGACAATTCAGCGGACCAAAGTTGGAGAAGGCGCCGGTGAACGGTAAACGGTGATCGGTAAACGGTAAACGGTCGGATGCAGCGGCAGCAAGGTCGAAAGCTGCGAAGTCGATCAGTTCGCTGACCCCGGCGGCCATTGCTTTGCGTTGCGCAGTGTCCAGCATCGCTAGTGACGCGTCAGTGGCGGTGACGTGGATGCCGCGTTGCGCCAGCCAGACCGCATCCTCGCCGGTGCCGCAGCCTAGCTCCAGCACGCGGTCGCCCGGTACAAAGGTGTCAGCCAGCACCGACCACACCGTCTCGCGCAGCCAGCGCGCCAGCAGCGTCCCGGTGAAGTCGGCGTCGTAACTGCCGGCCGCCGCGTCGAAGGGATGCGCGCCGTTCGATGTCGCTGGCAGGGAGGAAACCAAAGGCTGCTTCACCGTTACCACGCTTCTGTCGCGCGGGATTCGGCGTCCCAGCCGCGGCCGGCGGGATCGGGGCTGTTGCCGGTGTCACGTTGATCCACCGTGCGGCGCATGCCCAGCCGGCCGCGCCGGGCGTTGACCAGCAGCCGCGCCATGCGCGCCAAGTCGCGCGAGCCGGCCTGACGCAGCTTATGCAGGTTGACCTCACTGACCATCCAGCGCGTCGCGTGGTCGTAGAACTCGACTGAGTAGCGGCCGGCCACACCGAGGTCGCGGTCAGTGCGCTCGGCCCAGTGCAGCCCGGAGTACACCTGGTCGGCCACCGCCTCGTGGTACTTCGTTCCCTTGATCGGATAGGCCACAGTGGTAAGGAACACATCGGGGTTCGACCTTTTGAGGTGGTCCACGGTGGCTTCGATGTCCGACACATCCTCGCCGTCGTAGCCCAGCATAATAAACATGCCGACCTGGATGCCCTTGCTTTGCAGCAGCCTGCTCTTGGCCTGTACATCGGCGATGTCGGCTTTGCGCTTCATGGCATCGAGGATGCGCTGCGAGCCGCTTTCAGCGCCGATCCACAGTCGGTAGCAGCCCATTCCGGCCAGCGCATCGGCCACAGCTTCGTCGATGCGGTCGGCGCGGCTGATGCACTCGAAGGGGAGGCGCAGGCCGCACGCCTTCAACGCATCGGCGTATTGCAGGAACCAGCGGCGGTTGATGGTGAACACGTCGTCGGCGTACCACAGTTGGTCGGGGTTGTAGCGTTCGGCCAGCCAGGCCACCTCGTCCACCACGTCCTCGACGCTGCGCCGGCGATGGGTATCGCCGAAGACCGAATGGCTGCACCAGGTGCAGGTATACGGGCAACCGCGCGCCGTGATCAGCGACACCGAGCGAACGCCGTGGTGGGTCTGCCAGGTTTCCAGGTAACGTTCCAGGTCGATGGCCTCGCGGTCAGGCCAGGGCTGCGTGGCCAGGTCGGCAATCTGCGGACGCGGGCCTGTGCGCACGATGTGCCCGTCGCCATCGCGGAAGACGATGCCGCGCACCTGCTCCAGACCAGCCATGCCGTGGTGGGCGAGATGCGGGATCAGCTCCTCCAGCGTCAGTTCGCCTTCGCCCACGGCGACGATGTCCGCGCCCGCTGCCAGATAGTCCTCGGCGTAGTGGGGCGGTTCCGGTCCGCCCAGGATCACCCGGCTGCCCAGCTCACGGAACAGCGGCAGCATCTGCAACACCCGCTGCTTGGTCATCAGGTTGGTGTAGATGCCCACCAGCGATGGCCGCGCGGCGCGCATGTGCTGCTCGAAGGCATCCCACGAGCTGAAGGTGGTGTCGAACACCTCGACGTTGAATCCCCTGGCTTTGAGGTGCGAGGACACGTAGAGCAGCCCCAGCGGCGGGTAGGGCTTCATTACCTGCAGCTCGTGCGCGTCCTCGTACAGGAAGTAGCCGTGGGTTAGAAGGATGTCCATCCGTCTCAGTTTCGTACTCTTACTCATCCTCGTACTCCTACTCCTACTCCTACTCTCTACTCTACCGAGGAGTAGGAGTACGAGGACGAGTAGGAGTAGGAGTAGGAGTAGGAGAGGATCGCTTACACGTTGCCCGTAATCGAATCCGGTGCGATCTTGAAGATCACCCGCACCTGGCCGGGCTGGTAGGTCCACGGCTTGCCGTCATAGCGCCGCGACAACGTGTCGATATGTTCCTCGGCGCCGTCATGGGTGATCTCGGCCACGTGGCCGCGGATGTCAAGGTGGGTGTACGGCTCGTCGGGGTCCATGATCGACAGCGCGACCCGTCCATCGCGACGCATGTTACGATCCTTGGCGCGGCTCTCGGCGGTGTTGACCAGCAGGTACTTGCCGTCGAAGTCGATCCACACCGGCGTCACCTGGGGCTGCCGTCGGCCATCAGCGTGGCCAGGTGGGCGAAGACACGGCCGTTGAGGAAGTCAGTTTGTTTATCTGAGAATGCAGTCATAGTTTGTCCAGTCAGTTACGAAAGTTTGGGCAGCGGCTTCAGTCGGTCCACCACCCGCTTCTCCACCGGCGCCCGGTAGAAATCCTTGCGCACGCGCCAGCGGGCCACCGCCTGCAAGGGCCGGCGACGCAGCGTCTCCGGTCCCCAGGCGAAACGGTTGTAGAACTTGAAGCGCTCGATCAGCTCGTATTTTTCCTGGCTGACCCACGGTCCCGACGAGCCGACGAAATCGAAGTCCGCCCATTCATCCAGCGTCTGCGGCAGGCTGTAGCCCTGGCGCACCACCTCGTCGGTGATCTGGGAGCCGGGGTAGGGCTTGAAGTAGAAGATGGGCGTCTCGAACTGCGGGCTCATGCTGCGCAGTTGTTTGACCAGGTTCAGCGAGGCCAGCACGCTGTCGTCGCTCTCGCCGGGGAAACCAACGATAAACGGGAAGATCGCACCAACGCCGTGGCGTACGCACATCTCGGCGCTTTGCAGAACTTCCTCCACGCGGATGTCCTTCTTCATCCAGTCCATCATCTCCTGCGACCCCGACTCAACGCCGATCATCACTCGCCGCAGACCGGAACGGACACACAGCGCAAAGGCGTCGTCGCTCAGGCGGACACCCTGGTCGGCGCGCATGGTGGCGGTCCAGGTGAAGCGCGTGTTCCTGGCCGGGCCGCCGCCCTTGGTTGACGGGGCAAAGCGGCGCAGGAACTCCTCGGCCACGGCGATGACTCGGTCGCGGTAGGTAAAGAAGGTCTCGTCCTGAAAGGCGAAGTCGTCGAAGCGGTAGCGTTGCCACAAGGTCTCCGCTTCCTCGCCCATCCGTTCCGGCTCCAGCGCCGTCCAGCGCCGCTTGAACACAAAAGGATCGGCGCAGAAGGCGCAGCGGAAGAAGCAGCCGGTGGACGAGATGTAGTCCAGTTGCCGCTCGCCCTTCAGTGTGTAATAGCGCTCGACGGCCATCAGATCGTAGCGGTGAGGCGGCAGCTCGTTCATGTCGGTCATCGCGCGCGCCGGGTTGCGCCACGGGCCGCCCTCGATCCGTTCGACGCTGCCGGCGACGCCCAGACCCGGCCCGCCCGGCTGCCACTCGCCGGCCGCAAGGCGTTCCACCAACTCCGCGAATGTTGCCTCGCCCTGGCCCTGAACCGTGAAATCGACGCTGGGTTCGTCCAGTGTGTCGGTGGGGAAGAGCGATGCGTGCCAGCCGCCCCAGACCACCGGCAGCTCCGGCCGGCGCGCCTTGACTGCCCGGCTAACCTGCAAGGCATCGCGGATCGGCGCGCCGGTCAGCACAGTCATGCCGAGGCAAACCGCGTTGTCGATCTCTGCCAGCACCGCGGCTACCGGGTCTTTCTCCAGCCGCCCGTCGATGATGCGCACGTCGTAGCGCGCCGGGTCCAGCGCCGAGCCTACGGCCAGCAAGGCCAGCGGCATGGTGAAGAAGACGGCGCGCGGGTTGTAGAGGACGATTTTGGTGCGGGTCATGGTCATTGGATGGAAAAAGGGAAAGGCGGGAAAAGAAGGAAAAGAGGGAAACGGATGTGCTAGATGTGGCGCGTCCAAAGTCGGTGGTTTTTCCCTTCTTTCCCTGCTTTCCTTCCTTTCCCTCTCCGCTACTCCTGCGGCGTCGGCGTGGCGGCCGCCTGCTGGGACATGGCCGGTTCCAGCGAACTAAAGCCCTGGTGCGGCACGTGTTCGAGCTGGCGCAGCTTGCGGCGTGCCAGCGGCAGCGTCGCGCTGTGGTAGACCATCGCGCCGACCTGGCGCGGGCCGGGCCGCGATCCGGCGTTTTGGCCGGTCAGCGCGCCCCACGTCTTGCGCGCCCGGTATTCCTTGTGCAACACCGTGTGCAGGTGGCGGTAGAAGTCGGTGGTGTACGGCCCTTCGTAGAGCATGGCCAGGTCGCTGGAGTCCTGCCAGTTCTGTTTGGCGCCCAGCTCGTCGGACACCCGGTCGTAGAACTTGGTGCCGGGCAACGGGTACGAGACCGACATGCCGATGTCGTCGGGCTGGCAGTCGCGCACCATCTGCAAGGTTTTCTCGATGTCGGCGCGCGTCTCACCGGGATAGCCGAACTGCAGGAAGAACGCCACCTTGACGCCCGCCTCGTGCAGCCGCCGGCTGGCCTCGTAGATCTGCTCGACCTTGGTGCCCTTCTCCATCGCGTCCAGGATCTTCTGCGAGCCGGACTCCGCGCCGACCCAGACGATCTGGCAGCCGGCCCGTTGCAGCGCGTCGATGTCGCCGTCGCGCAGCA
>JACKBK010000078.1 GCA_020634555.1 Caldilineae bacterium | reverse complement strand
GTTGGCCGGCCAATCTCCTGTAGCTCGTAACGCACTCGCTGGGTCGGGCGGTGGATGTCGATGATCCGTGTCAGGTCGATGGGGGTGGCGATGATTACCAGATCGCAGGGCACGTTGTTGATGGTCTCCTGCAAGTCGGCCATCTGTTGGTCACCGTAGCCCATGGCCGGCAGCACCGCACCGGTGTCTGGATATTTGGCGTACGTATCGGCAATGGAGCGCACTGCCCACGGCCGCGGGTCGAGGATGTTGGCTGCACCGAAACGGCGGGCCGCCACAACGCCGGCCCCGTAAGCCATCTCGCCGTGGGTCAGCGTCGGGCCGTCCTCGACTACTAACACATCCTTGCCACGGATTATGCCCGGATCGTCGACGAAGATCGGACTGGCAGCCTCGACGATGATCGCGTCGGGGTTGGTGCGGTAGATGTTCTCGCGGAGGATTGCCACGTTGTCCAGGTCGGCGGTGTCCACCTTGTTGATGACTACCACATCGGCCATGCGCAGGTTGGCCTCGCCGGGGTGATAGCTCAACTCATGGCCAGGCCGGTGCGGGTCGGCCACGACGATGTGCAGATCTGGCTTAAAGAAGGGCAGATCGTTGTTGCCGCCATCCCAGACCACCACATCAGCCTCCTGCTCTGCCTGGCGCAGGATCGCCTCGTAGTCCACGCCGGCGTAAACGATGACGCCGCGGTCGATATGCGGCTCGTATTCCTCCCGTTCCTCGATGGTACATTGGTAGCGGTCCAGGTCCTCGTAGCTGGCAAAGCGTTGCACAGCCTGCTCGGCGATGTTGCCGTAGGGCATGGGATGGCGCACGGCCACCACCTGTTTGCCCATGCCGCGCAGTATGTCGCACACCCGGCGTGTGGTCTGGCTCTTGCCGCTGCCGGTGCGCACCGCACAAACCGCCACCACCGGCTTGCTGGAGGCGAGCATGGTGTCCCTGCTGCCCATCAGCACGAAGTCCGCGCCGTCGGCCAGCACCTGCGACGCCTTGTGCATCACCGTCTGGTGGCTGACGTCGCTGTAGGCAAACACCACCTGATCGACTTTGAGATCGGCGATCAGCCGGTCCAGGTCGCTCTCGGCGTGGATGGGAATGCCGGCCGGGTAGAGAGGGCCGGCAAGCTGCGCCGGATAGAGTCGCCCCTCGATGTCGGGTATCTGGGTGGCGGTGAAAGCCACCACCTTGTAGCGGGGATTGTTGCGGAAGACGACGTTGAAGTTGTGGAAGTCGCGTCCCGCCGCGCCCATGATGAGCACGCGTTGTACAGAAGACTCGTTCGCCATTGACATGAACTCCTTTGTTCGTTATAGATTGCGCCCGGTCAGGTTTGATAGCCGTGCTGGGCAGATAGTTGTTGAACCGTGTTGACTTTTGAGGGTTTTCTGGATAAAACGTAAATGCTTACCCGCCACACTGCGCTCGGCTTGCGCCCGGCTTCAGCAGCCAGGGTGCGCCGTGCAGGTGTTCCTGCGGAGACGGGAATCCACGTCTTCACAGGCACTAGACTCCCGCCTCCGCGGGAGTGACGATACAGTGTTTCCTTCTATCCGTGGGAAAGGGTGCTGCTCGTTTCCGGTTCGCTCTGGCTGGCTTCCTGGCGCTTGCGGTACATGAACTTAGCCAGGATGATGCTCAGGCCGTACAGCGCCAGCAGGGGAACCATCACAATTCCCATGTTGACCGGATCAGGCGTTGGCGTGATCAACGCCGCGGCAATGGCAATGCCGACGACGGCGATGCGCCAGGCCTTGATCAGTTGCTGCGGCGTAATGATGCCGATGCGCGCCAGCAGCGCGATGACCAGCGGCGTCTCGAACGCGACGCCGATCCAGAAGACCACCCGGGTGATGAAACCAACGTAGCTGCTGACGCGAAAGTTGCCAGGTATGCCGCCGAAGCTGGCCAGAAAGGGAATCGCTACCGGCAGCATGACGAAATAGGCGAATGCGGCGCCGGCGATAAAGGCGAGGAAGATAAACGGCAGCGAGATGTACAGCGCCCGCTTCTCGTGCGGCAAGAGGCCGGGCACCACAAATGCCACCAACTCGTAGACGATGATCGGCATCGCCAGCACTCCGCCTACCAGCACGGCCACCCGCACGTACACCCCGATGGATTCGGTCAACTCGATGGCTTGCAGGTTCTCCAGTCCTCCGACCGGCTGGGCAAGCACGCTGAGGATCGGTTCGGCAAAAGCGAACCCAATCACCACTCCCACCGTGATGGCGGCCAGAACGATGAACAGCCGGCGGCGCAACTCCACCAGGTGCGGTCCCAGGCTGGCCATCAGCGCTTGCAGATCGGCGCTCCAGTCGTCAGACATCGCTCGGCTCCGCAGTGTCGGCGGAGTCCACCGCTGATGTAGCGGGGGCAGGCTGAGTCTCTTCAGTTGGCGGATAATAGCTCGCGGCAGATTGTCCGGTCAAATCCGGCGGGGCAATGGTGTTGGTGTCCGGATCCGGGTCAGTCGATGGGTCAGAAATAGGTGGCTTGGGCTGCGGCTCTTCATCCAGAAGCAACGCGTCGGTGACCGGCTTTGCTTGCTCGTCGATCTGCCGCATCAGCTGGGTGTTCATCTGGTTCCAGGTGTTGGAGAACTTGCTGATGAAGCGCAGCGCCTGGCCCCAGATACGGGCGATCTGCGGCAATCGTTCCGGCCCCATGACGATCAGGATGATCAGGAGAATGAGAATGATCTCCCCCGAGCCAACCCCGAACAGGCCACCGCTCATGCCACCGGTACCTCTTCCTGGGCCACCACGGGCGTGGGCGTCAGCGTCCAGTCACCCTCCAGAGGCTCGCTCTCTCCCAGCTCTGGCTGCGGCGATGCGGCCATCAGCGACCCCAGGACGCCGTTGACGAAACGGGGGCTGCTGTCGCTGCCAAAAGCCTTGGCCATCTCCACCGCCTCGTTGATGGCAACCTTAGCCGGGGTGTCGATATCGGGCTCGCCCAGTTCATAGATGGCGATACGCAGGATGTTGCGGTCGACCACTGCCATCTGGTTCAGCGGCCACTCCGGCGCATGGCCGGTGATAAGGTCGTTGATGCGATGGCGATGCAAAAGCACGCCGGCCGCCAACTGGCGTGCAAACGACTCGCCCGCCGGCGACAGAGGCCCCTCGCTAAACCGCCGGTCCAGCACCTCGCCCGCCGGATGACCCGTGACGTCAACCTCGTACAGGGCTTGCAGCACGGCGATGCGCGCCTTGGTTCGCGGTTTCATGGCATGTGCCTCAGCTTTTCAGCTCCGCGCCGTCGAACTCAACTTCGTCGATAAACACGTTGACAGCCTCGACCCGCGTGCCGGCCATGTGCTCCAGCGCCCGTGTGATCTCGGTCTGCAACACCTTTCCCAGGTCTTGCAGCCGCGCGCTGGGATCGGCGATTACATGCACTTCAACCAGCACCGCGCCGTCATCGAGCAGGTCGATGCGCAGTCCCTCGGCCGTTGCGCCGCGCGGGCGAATACGTCCCAGCCCAGGCGACGGCGTGCGTGGCGACAGCCGCAGGACGCCAGGCTGCGCCTGCGCGGTCATCGCGACGATAGTGACCAGCACACCGGGGGCGATAATCACCTCACCCGGTGGCATCTCGTAGTGTTCATCCATTGTTAAGCTTCCACTCGACTGCCAGGGCGCCGGGGATTTTCGCAAAGTACCCGGCGCATTGAGCGTGCTACTGCATCACCAGACCGCCGTCGACGCTCAACACCTGGCCGGTGACGAAACTGGCCTCGTCCGACGCCAGGAACGCGACGGCTGCCCCCACGTCCTCTGCTGTTCCCAACCGGCCCAGCGGTGTTGCCTCGATGGCCATGCGGGTGTTGTCCTCAGTCAGGATGTCAGCGGTCAGCGCGGTGTGTACGAACCCAGGTGCGACGACGTTGACGGTGATGTTGCGGCTGCCCAGCTCCTTGGCCAGCGATTTACTGAAGCCGACGACAGCGGCCTTGCTGGCGGCATAGTTGGTTTGGCCCGCCTGGCCCGCCAATCCGGATACGCTGCTGATGTTGATGATGCGTCCGTACTTGCGCTTAACCATCGGGCGCGCCGCGGCCTTGCAGCAGTTGAACACGCTCTTGAGATTGGTGTCGATCACCGTGTCCCACTGCTCCTCCTTCATCATCATGATGAGGGTGTCGCGGGTGGTGCCGGCGTTGTTGACCAGCACATCGAGCTGGCCAAAGGCTGCAATGGCTTCCTTGACCAGCCGCTGAGCCTCGTCGAACTGGCTGACATCGGCCTGGATCACCAACGCTTCACCGCCCACCGCGTGGATCAATTGCGCCGTCTCGTCGGCTTCTTCGGCGCTGCTGCGGTGGTTGACCACGACGCGCGCGCCCTCTTCCGCCAGCCGCAGTGCGATGCCGCGGCCGATGCCGCGGCTGGCGCCGGTGACAATGGCTACTTTTCCTTCGAATCGTTTCATCAGTACCTTCACACTCGATGTCTTGCCCAGCGAGCCAGAGCTTCTGCCCCGGATTTCACAGATTACACGAATTGGGCAAATTCCGGAGTCAAAAACCATCCAATCCGTGGCAATGTCTGGGCTAGTCTATCATCGCTGCCCGCAAGCGGTCGATTCCTTGCAAGTCGCCAACGGCCAGCCGGCGCACGTCGCGCTCGATCCGCTTCATCAGGTTACTCAACACATCGCCCGAACCGACCTCGACAACGGCAGTGATTCCCTGCGCGACCAAAAACCGCATCGAGCCGGTCCAGCGCACCGATGCCGTAAGCTGGGCCACCAGATCGGCGCGCACCGCCTCCACAGTTTGCAACGGCAGGGCGTGAACGTTGCCGATGACCGGCACGACAGGCGGCTTGATGTTTGTCGCCTCGATGGCTTGCTGCAACTCGGCTGCGGCCGGCGCCATCAGCGGCGA
>JACKBK010000077.1 GCA_020634555.1 Caldilineae bacterium | reverse complement strand
AACGTTTCCAGCGTGTAGCCGGCACGGCTGACCAACACGTCGGCCGCGTCGGCCCGCTCCGGCACCGCGCCCAGCGCCAACCCGGCCGGCATCTCCGTGGGCAGATCCTTCAGGCTGTGGACGGCGAGATCGATCCGGCCACCACGCAGCGCCGCTTCCAGTTCAGCCGTGAACAGGCCCTTGCCGCCGATCAGCGGCAGCGGTGTGTCCAGCACGCGGTCACCCTCCGTCTGGAACACCTCGACGGTGCAGACCAGCCCGGGCCAGGCTGCCCGCAGCAAGCCGGCCACGTGGTCGGTCTGCCAGCGCGCCAGTGCGGACCCGCGCGTCCCCAGCCGGACAACCGGATCAGGCATGAAAGCCATTCCTCTCAGCCAGCACTTGAACGTCCGCCGTCTCGCCGCCCAAATCGAACAACTCGCGCAACGCGTCGGCGTATACGATGCCGTTGCCGTTGACAGCCTCGCCTTTCAAACGAACGGTCGGCTCGTGCAACAGTTTGCCGATGATACGGTGAGTCAGCAGACGCATGACCGCTTCGGTTTCCTGGTCGGCGCCATCAAGTCGCCGCAAAGCAGCCTCAAGCTCGCAGGCCGCGACGGTTTCTACCTTTCGCCGCAGATCAACCAGAACCGGCACCACCTCGCGGCTTCGTTGCCAGGAGAGGTACTCGTCCAGTTCCTGCTGGATGATCGACTCGACCGCCGGTATCGCTGCTTGCCGTTGGGCGAGATTGGCATCGACGGTCCCGTTCAGATCGTCGATATCGAAGCGAAGAACACCGCTCAACTGGCTGACTTCCGGCTCCACATCGCGCGGCAGGGCCACATCGACAATCACCAACGGGGACCTGCTACGATGCGGCAACACCCTGGCAAGGTCGTCCCGATAGATTACGGCGTGAGGAGCGCCCGTGGCGCTGATCACCAAATCCGCTTCGGCCAGTGCGCGTGACAGATGATACCAGTTCAGCGCACGGCCACCGAAACGGTAAGCCAACTGTTCAGCCCGGCCATAGGTGCGGTTAATGAAGGTTAGATGGCGCGCGCCCTCGCCATGCACAGCAACAGCAGCAATCTCTGCCATCTCGCCCGCGCCGACAATCAGGACACGCCTGTTGTGCAGGTCGCCCAGTTGCTCACGAGCCAATCTGACCGCGACGTGGCTTACCGATGTCGTGTGGCGGCTGATCCCGGTCTCGTTGCGTGCCCGCTTGCCGGCGTGAATAGCGCGCGAGAAAAGCTGTGCCAACAAGAGTCCAGACATGCCGGCGCCTTGTGCTTGTGCAAACGCCTCAGCTACTTGCCCCAATATCTGCGGCTCACCCAATACCAGAGAATCCAACCCGCATGAGACCCGCATCAGGTGCTCCGCTGCTGCCTCGTTTTCCAGGATGTAGAGGTGTGGCCGAAGCTGATCGGGACCCAGTCCCTGCTGGCCTGATAGATAACCGATGATAGCGCTGACGCCCTCTTCAGGCGCGCCGCAGGTCGCGTATATCTCCAGTCTGTTGCAGGTCGACAGGATGACGCTCTCATGGATACCGGCGGTGTGGCGGTGGTCATGTGGCAACGCGTTCAGCCCAGGGTGCGCGTCCAGGACAGCGCCATCCAACGCGCAACCAGCCGATATCATCTGCTCGCGCAGGGCAACTGATGCTGTTCGATGATTGAGGCCAACAAGAACAAGGGGCAAGATAACAACCCTTTCAATTCACTAATCGAGATAGCTGCTGGCAATAGCTGCCAGCGCAGCAATCAGAGGCGGACTGTCGTTGAGCATAGGCGGCCGCTCAACGCGAACACCGGACCGGGCAGCGATGGCCTGCACGCCGATGTCGATGTCGTAGAGTACTTCCACGTGGTCGGCGATGAAACCGACCGGTGCGACCAGGATGTTGCGCCGGTCCTGAGCTGCCAGTTCGGGGATCAACGCTTCGATCTGCGGCCCCAGCCAGGGAACGCCGGTTTGAGCAGCGCTCTGGTAGCTGAAGGTCCAGCGGTCGGCGGGCAGCAACAACCGCTGCGCCAGGAGTTCCGCCGTCTCGTGCAGTTGCCGGTCGTAGGGATCACCGCGCTGCAGGATGAACTCCGGCAGACTGTGGGCAGTAAACACCACCAACACATCGTCCCGGTCCGCTGTCGGGAACCGCTCCAGCGTTGCCGCGACATTGGCGGCCACCGCGTCGAGATATTCCGGCTGGGTGTACCAGGAGTCGACGAATTCGAGGGTGACGGCAGGACTGGCAGTGCTTTCGGCCAGTGCTTCCTCCAGCCGCGCCTTGTAGGCGCCGATGCTGAGGCTGCTGTAGTGGGGCGCCATGCAGACTGCGATGATGTGGTCCACGCCGTCGGCCAGCATCTGCGCCACGGTCTCACGAATGAACGGGCGCCAATGGCGCATACCGACATACACCGGGATGTCCAGCTCGGCTTGCAGCTTGGCCGCGGCGCTGCGGGTGATCGGCAACAGCGGCGAGCAGCCGCCGATCAGCCGGTAGCGCTCGGTGATCTCGTCGATCAGGTGTTGGGGCGTCTCGCGGCCGCCGCGGATGTCGAGCAGATAGGCCGGGATGTCATCCAGCGAGTCGGGGCCGCCGTAGGCCAGCAGAAGAACAGCGGTTGTCATGAGCTCGACGCCTGCCAGATCGCCTTGCCAGTGAAGAACGGCCCCAGCCGCTCGAGGTGCAGCGAGGTCTGTTTGGTTTTGCGCATCCGCTGCACGATGGACGACAGTGGGTACAGGTCAGGCCCGACGAGGCCAACCACGAAGTCGTTGTCGTTCTTGTCCAGCCCGTGGCACATCAGGCGAATGTCGGTGCCGTAGCCAGCCCGACCGTAGGCCATCCCGATGCCGCCGTGTTCCATGAGGATGGTGCGCTGGTCCTGCGCCGAAAGCTGCTCGAAGGAGCCAGCGCGCCGCAGCGGATACCAGATCGCCCACGGCATGGCAGGATTGCAAACCTTCTCGCGCGGCCGATCGATTAGCGCCCGTTGAAGGTCCTCCTCGTAGCCCAGCGCATAGGTGCGGCCCAGCATGGTTAGCTCTGGCTTCGGCTGCAAATCGGCAAAGGGCGCCTCGCCCAGGAAGCTGCGCAGATCGGTCAGGAAGAAGTCGGGGTTCTCGCTGAAGGTCAGCAGCGCCACGCCGCGCGGATCGTTGATGTCGGCGTAAAGCACGCCAGGCAGCCGGTATTCGTCAAGCGCCCTTGTCAGAGGCGCTGTGTCGCGGCACTCGCCAAAGGCCAGCAGTTGCATAAACAGCCGCCGGTCCAGCGTTTGCTCGCGGCCGTCGCCGGTGCGGCTCTTCTCGCGGATGTCAAGTCCAGTGGTGTCAGTCATAGGTCATCGTCAGCGAATGTTTGAAGTGGCATTGGCTCGGTCAGGAGACCGGCCAAAGCGGTAACTTATTGATGCACAACGCAACACGTTTCACGCATCACGTTTCACTATCTACGCATCAAGCCGGATAGCCGCGGGTTCGTAGGTGCAGAACGGTTCTTCGTCCAGGTACGCCGCGGTCATGCCGTAGGCCCGCGCCCGGCAGCCGCCGCAAACCCGCTTGAACTCGCACAGGCCGCATTTGCCGCCCAGCAACTCCGGGTCGCGCAGCTCGGCGAAGAGGCTGGAGTCTTCCCATATCTCGCGGAACGGCTGGTTGCGGATGTTGCCGGCCTCCACGGGCAGATAGCCGCAAGGGAACACCTCGCCGCGGTGGCTGACGAAGCAAACGCCCGTTCCGGCCAGGCAGCCCTTGGTCATCGCGTTCATTGCGTTGGGCTGGCCGCCGGGATGGCCCGATGCGCCGTTGCTGCCGGCGTGCTTCTGGCGACCATGGCTGGCCGGCCGCTCGCGGAAGATGCCCTGGCGCCGTTCCTCGGCCTGGCGCTGGCGCACAATGCGGAAGTAGTGCGGCGCACAGGTGGCCTTTAGCTCCATGCCGCCGGCCATCTCCTCGTCGTACATCCAGTTCAGTACTTCCTCGTACTCGGCCGGGCTGATCTGCTGGTCGTCGGCGATCTCGACGCCACAGCCCACCGGCACCAGCAGGAACAGGTGCAACGCCTGCGCGCTCATCCCCTTTGCCAAAGCCAGCGTCTCCGACATCTGGCCAACGTTATGTCGAGCAACTGTGGTATTGATCTGATAGGGCACACCGATGGAGCGAAGATGCTCCATGCCCGCGATGGCCTTGTCGAACGCGCCGGGGCCGCGGAATATGTCGTGGGTCGGTGCATCGGCGCCGTCGAAGCTGATGCTCACCCGCTGCACGCCGCTTTGTTTTATGCGGCGTGCGACATCGGCGTCGATCAGTGTGCCGTTGGTGGCCAGTGCGACGATCAGACCGGCATCGCTGGCGTGGCGCGCGATGTCGAAGATGTCGGGCCGGAAGAGCGGCTCACCGCCTGACAACACAAAGATCGGCCGGGCAAACTCGGCGATCTGATCGATCAGATCAAAGGATTCACGGGTTGTCAGGTCCTGCGGCAGGAGTTGGTCGGCGACGGTGATGCGGCGGCAGTGGATGCACGCCAGGTTGCAGCCGGCGGTGGTCTCCCAGAAAACCAGGCGCGGCGGAGGATAGGGCGACAGTTTCACAATGATTTCCTCTAGCTGGAATAGATGGGGAGCTATACGTCGGACTCGTCGTAGGCCTCCAGCGTGGCCAGCAACATGGCGTCCAGAAAAGTGTTCATGCGGTCGTACAACCGCCAGGTGTCGGAGTCTGGCGTTCCGGCCAACGTACCGGCTTCATACACCGAGTCGATAATCGAACGGCGCACCCGTACAAACGCTTTGGCCGTTTCCACAAGCGACAGTCCTGCCTGGCGGCACATCTGGCCGTATGCGCCGGCCATCCGCCGGCCCTCTTGCAGGAACACCTCACCGCCGTTGGTCCTGGTGGCGTACTGCAACAGCACAGCCATCATCTGGCGCCCTTCGTCGCGCAAGGACAGGCGCTGGCTTTCGTCGAACTTGCCGTACCACGGCTCGCCAGTGACGCCTGCGTGGGCGATACGCGCGCCCACTGACGGCGCGTCCAGCCGGACCACCGATTTGGTCTCGACAACATCGCCTTCGTGCAGACTCTCAAGAAAGCCTGCTATCTCTGACCGCTTGAAGCGCCGGCGCCCGCCAGGTGTGCGGTAGTGGGGTACTTCACCAGCATCTGCCCAGCGACGCAAGGTTGTGTAGTGGACTCCCAACAGATTAGCAGCGTCAGAGAGATCCAGCCATGAATCGTTGTTGTTACTCAGAGTCGACATCAGACAAGTACATTACTCCTTAGTATATCTAAGCACAAGTGATTATACCTATGCACGGCTAAACATACAATGATTCAGATCATGTTTTTGGGTCAGTTTTAAGGATGCAGCTTTCGTCAGAAGAATCTAGCCAGGTTTGCCAGAGACAACAAAACCGGCGGGCATCGTCGAGAATGCCCACCGGTTTTGTTTCTTTACGTTACCAAAGCCTGAGCTAGTAAAGCATCATAGGCAGAGAATAATGGTGTGGTCCATCGATCTGGCGGAAGAATTTCAAAGCGGCTTCCGTTCAGCTATACGCCGCCCTCCAGGATTG
>JACKBK010000076.1 GCA_020634555.1 Caldilineae bacterium | reverse complement strand
CGGTGGGCGCTGAGGTTGCCTCGGCAGTTGGCGCCGTGGTCGGCGTCGCTGCTGACGGCGTCTGTCCGCCTGATGGCGGCGCGGTTGGGGGCGGCGTTTCACCGGCGGGTACGGCAGTTGCAGTTGAGGTTGCTGTAACAGTAGCCGTCGCGGTGTTTGTCGGCGGGTAGGTGGCGGTCGCGGTGCGAGTTGGCGTCGCTGTCCGCGTCGCCGTTGCGGTCGGCGATGGTGTTGCCGTCGCGGTCGCGGTGGCAGTGGGCGATGGGGTGTTCGTTGCCGTTGCGGTCGGAGTTGCAGTCGGAGTCGGCGTTCTGGTAGCGGTGGGGGTCGCTGTGGGCTGCTGCGGGAGGATGCCTTGCGCCCAGATGCCGTCGTCGCCGGCGCTGAACAGCCGGTCGCGGCTGCGAGCATCGAGGGCCAGCCCGGCGACGGACTGGCCGCTCATGCCGGCAGCCAGCACCCAGTGCCGCGCCCCATCGTCGCTGCGAAATACCTGGCCGGATGCATCGGCGGCCAGCACCGTCTCGCCGACACGCGGGTCTACCAACAGCGTGCGCACGAGGCCGGCCGCGCCTGGCAACTCGGAAGCGTTCCAGGTGGCACCGCCGTCGGTGCTGGTGAACACCAGTTCGCGTCCACCGGCGTAGACCAGCCCGGCCCTGTCGCCGCCAACCGCCAGCGCGCCGATCTCTGCCAGCGGCGGCAGGCCAGTTGCCACGGTCCAGTTTGCCCCGCCGTCAGTGCTCAACCAAACGCCCGCGCCGCTGCTGGCAACTAACAGCGACGTATTGCTCGCACCAGCACGCAGCAAAAGAGTCTTCGGCCCGGCCAACTCGGCCGGCAGCGGCCCGGCCACGATCCAGGTTTGCCCGGCATCCTGGCTGGTCCACAGCGTTTGCTCCCCGGCAGCGGCCAGCCAGCCGTCGGGGCCATCGGCCAGCGTCCGCAGCTTGCTGGAGTCGGCCGCACCTGCAGGCTGTGCCAGCGGCTGCCAACTGTCGCCGTTATCACGGCTGGCGAAGATCCGCACCACATCGGCTTGTTCGACAAGCGCGACCAGGTTCCAGGGGGCGCTCTGCGGTGCGATCCAGTCCACCAGCTTTGTCCAGCCCAGCCCTACGTGAGGCAGTTCTGTATCGATGCGCTCGAAGGAAGCGCCGCCATCGAGACTGCGCAGCAAGAGGCCGCCGGCCAGTTGGGCGTAAAGCACGCTGCCCGCGCCGGTGGCGGCCGACTCAAGGCGTTCGACCGACTGGCCGCGCAGTCCCACCGGCGCGTTGCCAGTCGAACGCGCCCAGACCAGCGGCAGTGTCACCAGCGGCAAGAGAAAGACCAGCACAGCCAGCGCCAACTGGGGCGCCCGTTGACGGTACCAGTGTGGCGTGGAAGTCGCTGTGGTTGACTGTTCCATGGCGCAAAGGGTCAGCGCGGTGGCGGTGTGTCTGTGGGTGGCGGTGGCGGAGGTGGCGGCGGCTCGTCCGGCGGCGGTTCCGGGATGGCGGTTGCTGTGGCAGCAGCCGTCGCTGTGGGCGTCGGCAAGAGAGTCGGTGAAGCAGTTGGCAAGGCAGTTGCGGTCGGCGCGCGGGTCGGCGCCAGTCCCACCGGCAGCAGCCCAACGTTGGCGGTGGTGCTGACCAGACGCGCTGCTACCCAGCCGGCTTGTTCGTCGACGCAACACACCACCAACCAGTCGCCGGCATCGTTGCGGCCCACCAAAATGAACTGCTGGCCAAGGAGCGCCTGGCCGAGCACCGGGTAGTCGGTGCCTGGCCCCAGACGGACGTTCATCGTGTCAGCCTGGACCTCGACGAAAGGCGTTGGCTGCGCTGCAGGCGTTGCGGTAGCGCTGGGCGTTGCCGTGGGTTGATTGATCTGTAAAGCGGCCTGTGCGCCGGACACATCTGCCACCGGCAGCGTCAGCGCCGTCTGAAGGGCTGCCTCGGCTTCTGCCTCGCGGCCTGCTGTCCGTGCTTCAGTCGCACGCGTAGTCAGAAGCTGGTAGTACAGTTCGGCGGCTTGTCCTCCGGCAAACCCGGCGTTGACTTCAAGGATGGCAGCCAGAGACGCCTCTGCCGTGGCCGGATCGTTCCGGTCCAGCGCCTGGCGCACTGAGAGGAAGCGATTGGCAAGCTGACCATCGCTGGCTGCCTGCACGTTGCGAGGCCGCAGGGACAGCGCCTTGCCGTAGCGCGCGATGGCCTTGCGGATGGCGTCCTGGCTGGCATCAGGCGTCGACAACAACGCTTCGGCATCGCGGTTGTAGAGCACGAAAAGCAGCTCGCGCACCGCGTCGCGCTGGTAGTCGGGGTCGGCCTCCACAAGCTGCTCCAGGTTCTCGATGGCTTCGGGAATGTCGTTGCTGTCGTAGGCCGCAATGCCTGCGGTGAACAGATCGGATGCGCTGCGTTGGCGCTGTACCTGGGACAGGGTGGCGGCTGCGTCGGCGTAGAGCGGGTCTACGGCCAGCACCTCCCGCAACCGCGCCTCGGCTGTGTCCCACTCCTCGGCAGCGATGGCGACCTGGGCGGCCTGATACGCTTCTGCAAGCTGCTCCAGCCGGGACGCCCGTTCCAGACCCTCGATGGCGCCCGGATCGCCGGGAGCGAGGATAATCAGTTGGGTGAACGTCTCGCGGGCCGCCACGTAGTCGCCCACGGAAAGGCTTGCCTGGCCCTTGTTATAAAGGGTGTCGCGCTCCAGGCTGCCGCCAATGCCGGGCAGTCCGGCATTCCACCAGAGAAACAGCGCCACCAGAAGAACAGCGATCAGAGCCGGCGCCAGCCAGCGTATCTTGCTGTTGAGGCGGCGCTGGGGTGGTGTTCGCTCCGGCTGAACCGGGTCAGCGTCCGGGCGCACTTCCTCCAACTGAATGAACCAGCGGACCTCATCGATCAGCGGGGCCAGGCCAGGCCAATCGGGATCGACCGCTTGCAACCGCTCGAAGTAATCCAATGCAAGATGCCACTCCCGCCGCTGGTAGTGGACCATCCCCTGCTCGTAGAGCGCGTCAGGCACAACGTTCGCTGAGCCGTCGGGGACGCGACGTGATTCGCTCACCGGTTGCCTCCGGGCAGGCTGTCCTGGAGGGTCTCACGGCTGGTATCAGGGAGCATGTCCGACGGCAGAGCCGTCTGCGGGGTGTTTGAGGACCGGTTCGGCCAGCAGACGACTTCCTCTGGCGGCTCGGCAGGGCTGCCGATGGTTGCCAGCGGCAAGAAGACCCGGCGCGCCTCGCCGCGTACCCGGATGCCCGTTACGTCGGTCCAGGTGTTGAAGCGGTTGTCGAGCCGGTTGTGGCTGGAGAAGTCCAGTGTCACGGTTTGGCCGGCGTAAGGCGCCAGATCAAAGGTCGCTACTTTCCAACCCAGGTCGCGGAACTCGATAGGCTCCGGAAACTGCGGCAGGCTGTTGCCATCGCGCAGCAGCAGGTCTGGTTCGGTCGCACCTTGTGGGGTCGCGCTGACATCAAAGGAGTCGACCCAACGGAACGGCGGCGGTGGATCGATCGGGCATTCAACATCCCAGATCGGCGAGGTTGTAGTGATCTGGTCGTAGGTCTGTACCCGGTACCACACGTCGAGCTTGGGATTCGGCAGGTCTTGCAGGCTGGGTACGGTGATGGTCTGGGACACGCCTGACCAGGTGTCGCCGCACAGCGGAGTGGGCAGCATGTCCGGGCCGCTGGCCGCGCAGGCCTGGTAGATGCGCGAGCCAAGCCGGGCAGCCGGAATGACCGATCCTAGCTGCAGCTCGCTTTCCTGAATGATGGCCATCTGCAGGCCATCATTGGTGTCCCAGCCGTCCCAGTTGTTGGTGGTAAAGGAGCCGTTAACCAGCGGATCGACGAAGACTTCGTTGCGTCCTCCGGCCTCTGACCACGGCGAAACGTTGCCGGCGGCATCGCGGGAGCGGACGCGGAACGCCACGGTCTCACCGCGTTGGGCGCTGTAGCTCGATTGCGTGAGGCTTGTGTTAGTCAGCCATGGCTGCCAGTCACCGGTCGCGCCGATGCGCACTTCCACGTCGTAGCCGGCAAGGCCTGAGCTGTGCTGTGGATCGCCCGAGTCGCTTCCGTCCCAGCGTACGGGAATATCTGGCTGGGCGGAATAGTTGCCGAGGGCGTACAGCCAGGCAGTCGGCGCCGATGTGTCGATGAGGATGACATGCTCGTTCTGGCTTGCGTTGCCGGCGTGGTCGACGCTGCGGGCAACGAATGTGTGGGCGCCGTCGCCATCGATCTGGCCGAGCATGCCTGACACAGGTTCCTGGTCGTCAACCTGCCACGTCACCCCGGCGACGCCCGCCAGCGCGTCTTCGGCCTCGATAACCGCCGCGACATCGCTGCGCCACCAGCCGGCCGCGTTGGGCTGTGGCGTAAACGAGACTGTGGTGGTGGGCGGCGTAACGTCGAAGCGCAGCGCGTCCGGCAGCGTCGACATCTGGTCCAGAGACGCGTTGCCGGCAACATCTTCCAGCCAGAGGTAGAGGTCGTAGGCGCCTTCGTTGGGGGTCTGCAAGGTGACCTGCTGCTCGGCGGCGTTGACCTGCACGCCATCCGCGGGCGACTGCGGCGGTTCCATGCTGATGTGGATGTAGGCGACGCCCGACGCGTCAGCCGGATTGCGCCATGTGACCATGAACTGGTTGACTCGGGACCATGCAGTTGGCGTGATCTCGACCATGATCGGTGGCGCGGGCGGGTCGGGGTCGATGCGCACCGTCTGCATGGCCAGCCCGGCTGTGTGTCCGGCCATGTCCTGGCCGTCGTATGTCAACGTGTGTTTGCCTGTCTCGCTGACCGGCACGACGAATTGTGCGCTGCTGGATTGCTGCCAGGGGCCGCCGTTCAGCCGGTAGCGCAGGAAATCCGGTCCGCTGCCGCTGTCGCTGATGGTCAGCGTCGCCTGTACCGGGCCGGTGAACCAGCCGTTGTTGCCAGGATCGCCGGCAAGCTCGCTCGCAACGACCGGCGGCGTGGCGTCGTACTGTAACGCGCCGACCTGAACAGGAGCGCCGGTGTGTCCGGCTCCATCCACCAGCGACATCCAAACCAGCCAGCTTCCCTCGGCCGGCGCGGACAGATCGTTGGCGACCACGGTATCGGGATAGTAATCACCGCTGCCGGGCGCGGGTGGGCCGTCTCCGATGGAGACCCACGCGCCGGCGATGCCGCTGGTGTCATCGGGGTTCTGCCACGACAGCGTGAAGCTGTTCTCGCCCGCCCAGCCGGCCGGCTCGATGACCGGTGCTATGGGTGCTGGCGGCGGGTTGAGATCCACAGAGATCACCTCAGTGTTGCTGATCTCCTGGTTGCCGGCCACGTCGATGCTGAAGTAATACAGGGTGCGGAAACCGTCCGTGTCGAACTGCAGCGGCTCAGCTGCCAGCCAGGGGCCGTTGTCGACGCGCATCCATGTCGTTTCGACGCCGGAGACAGCCGCGGTGGGTGTTCCCTGCGGCGCATCGCTGGCTTGCAGTTGCGCGCTGACGACTGTGGTGAAATAGCCTGACGGCTGCGGTTGCGTAGGGGTCAGGGTTAACGTAGTTGTCGGCGGCTGGTCATCCAGCGGCAACACGAGCGCCAGCGGCTGTGAGAGGTTGCCGGCAACGTCCTGACCGGTGGC
>JACKBK010000075.1 GCA_020634555.1 Caldilineae bacterium | reverse complement strand
TAGCTGGGTGAAGTAGCGGATTGCGAAGGACGTTGGACCACGAAGGCACGAAGTAACGCGAAGAACACGAAGCACGAAGGAGCGCGAAGGCCGCGCCAAGAGTGTGTTGCTGCCCCGATAGTCAAGGGTGGCTAGACCGTAAAGCCATGAAGGGAGGCGCCTAACGTGATGAGACCTTCGCGACCTTCGCGCCGCTTCGTGCTCCAGCCTACTCCCGCAGCCGCGCCAGCATCCCGCGCACCGCCGACGCCATCTGCGGCGGCAGCGCGTCCAGGTTGGGATCGCGGTCGCCGACCAGGATGCTCACCAGCACCTTGCCCAGGGCGCGCACCTCCGGCGGCTGGCCGGGGTCGCTCGCCATCCCGCGCAGCGCCTCGAACAACTGCCCGCCCAACTCCCGGTCCCCGCGCGCCGCCCGCTCCACCAGGTCGAGAAGCTGCGGCAGCGTGAGGCCCTGCCCCGCCGACGACGCGGCCTCCCTCACCCCCTCGCCATCGGCGGGAGAGGAGGTGGGGGATGAGGGTGCGTCCAGCATGGCGAGGATGCGTCGCACGATCAGCGCGCTATTCCGGTCAATGCCTTGGGTCAGCACATCCGGGTCACGCTCACCCGCCCAAATATCCTTGATGGCATCCACAATCAGCCAGTTTCCTACTAGCAACTGGTCGAAACTCCCCTCGACTTGCGTTTTTGCCTGACTGTCTCCGCGTCCGGCCGCGACAACCGCTTGTGCCAAGGGGCCACCCCACTGCGGCAGCCGCGCCTCACTCCCCGCAAACGCCGTAAACGTCTCCTGCTCCTTGCGCCGCGGCGGGCCTCCTCCGGCCAGCCGCGGCGCTCAGCGATCCGGGCCAGGATGGCGAATGTCGTCCATGGCTTGGCCGACAGGTCCAGCGTCTCCTTGATCTCCCGCGCCCGGTGGGCGTAGCTCTCGGCCTCGTCCAGGCGGTCATGGGCGAGCAGGAGGCCGGCGAGGTTATTGAAGTCGAAAGCAATGCCCAGTCTGTCGCCTGTTTTCGTATCCAATTCAATTGCGCGTCGGTACCAGCGTTCGGCTTCGGCCGACCGGCCAGCGTTCACGGCGACGATAGCGAGCTGGTTGGAGGTCCGGGCCGCGCCGGCCATATCGCCCATTCGCTCCTCGATCGCCAGGCTCTCCTTGTAGCAGCGTTCGGCCTCGTCCCAGTCGCGGTCCTCCTGCGCCACCCTGCCCAACTGGTGCCAAGCCACTGCCTCCGTCTGCGCTTCGCCCATGCAGCGGAAGACCGCCAGTGCCTCCAGATACAGGCGCCGGGCTTCAGCCAGGTCATTCTGCCTTAGCGCCAGCGTGCCTAGGTGAGCGAGGGTCACGGCCTCAGTGCGGTCGTCGTCAACGGCGCGGATGATCTCCAGACCTGCCTCGTATTCTCGCTTCGCCTCGCCAAACTGCCCAGCGTCCATCAGCACAACGGCCAGGTCGGTGTGGATGACGCCCACCGCCCGCCGCACCTGCTCCGTCTGGAGCAAGACTTCGGCAGCGGAGATCGCGGCCCGGTACTGCGTTGCCGCCTTCGCGGGATGGCCCTGAGTCTGTAAACATCTGCCCAGAAAATACAGAGTACCAGCACGGTCGTAGCCGACGTCCTCGACATCGTAGGCCACACCCGCCTCCAGCCGCCCCAACAGCGCCCGAAACACCTCCTCCGCCTCCACCGCCTGTCCCATCTGCAATAACCGCTCTCCCCGCCCGCTCTCCATAAGGTACTCCGCCTTCGTGATATTCCCTTCCCAAATTCCCAATCTACCAATTTCCCGCTCTACCAGTCCCATCACCTCATCCCGCTCCCGCCAGCGCCCGAAAACGTTCAGGATGCGGTTGATGCGCTCGGCGAAGTCCACCGCCTCGTCCAGCGCACCGGCGGCCAGGGCCAGGCGCAGGCCGGTCTTCAGGTTGGGCAGCTCGAGCGCGGCCAGCGCGCGGATCTGGTGGGGTGCCTTGCTGTCGTTATTGTAGAGGTAGTTGGCGAACCGGTAGTACTCCTGCCAATAGCGCTCCTCCAGCGCCGCGCGCTGATCGGCCGGTACCTGGCGGGCCAAGAAGGGCGCCAGAGTGGGGTGGAAGTGGACGTAGGGTACACTGACGCCGGGGATCTTCTCCAGGTGCACCAGCGCGGCGTTGGCCAGAGCCGGTTTGAGGCTGGCCCAGGTCGCCGGATCGATCTTGGTGATAGCCAGCAGGTTGGGCTCCCAGGCACCCCCCTGGAACACCGCCAGCCGCGGCAGAACAGCCTGCGCCTCCTCCCCCAGCCGGCGCAGCGAGAAGCGCAGGCTGACCTCCAGCGACTGGTTGCGCGCCTTGCCCTCGCCCGCGGTGAAGCCGGGCAGCAGCGCGTCGAACTCGCTGATCAGCTGCTCCACGTCGGGTACATCGCGCAACGCCGGCAACACCAGTTGGATGGAGAGCGGGTGGCCGCCCAGGAAGTCCATGAAGCGGCTCAGGCTCTCCCTCGGCGGCCGCGGCAGGCTCAGCTCCTGCAAGACCATGCCGGCGAACTCCAGCGCGTCGGCCATGTCCAGGCCGGGCAGCTCTATGCGGCGCGCGCTGCGGCCGGGCTGGAAGGCGGGGTGGGGGAGGTTGGGGTCGCGGGTGGTAACCAGCAGGCGGGAGGAGGGGTGAACGGTAAACGGTGACCGGTGATCGGACAGCGGAGGGAACCACTGCGCGGCGGCGTTGAGGAGGGAGTGCAGGGCGTCGGTGGGGAGGGGGACGTCGCCGTTGGGCAGGATGCTCTCGACGTTGTCGAAGACCACCAGGGTGGGTTGTTCGGCAAGGGCCTGGTCGATGGCCGCCACCGGGTCGCCTTCGTGGATGGCGAAGTTGTCGCCCACCAGCGCGTTGCCCAGCTCGGCCAGCACGACCTCCAGGCCGGCGCCGCTCTCGAAGGAGACGAAGGCCGCGCGCTGAAACAGGCCGGTGCGCATCAGCCAGTGGGCGGCGTGGGTCGCCAGGCTGGTCTTGCCCTGCCCGCCGAATCCGTGCAGCACGACGATGGACTTCACGGCAAAGGCGCGCTCCAGGGCCAGCAGCTCGCGGGCGCGCCCATGGAAGCCGTACTGCGGCTCAGGCGGGAAGCCGGCGCGCGCGGGCTGGCGAGGAACGCCCCTCACCCCTCCCCTCTCCCCGGCGGGGAGAGGGGGTCTGTCCGAGGTTCCCTCTCCCTTTGGGAGACTGCGAAGCGTAGGGTGAGGGGTGAAGGGGCGCAGCACGGCTTCCTGGCTGTAGAGCGCGGGCACGAACCAGTCTTGCAGGTGGATGGTCTCCTCGACGTTGCCGGGGCGGTGCAGGGTGAGACGCTTGCTGTCGGCCAGCAGTTGCAGGCGGGCGTCGTCCAGCGCGGCGCTGACCGCCTTGCCCTGGGCCAGCCCGCGATACAGGTGGCCGGTGAGCCGTTTGGCGGTCTCCACCAGCACGCTGTAGTTCATGGCCACGATCGCCCCGACGCCCGACTCGATCAGCCGGGCCGCGACGCTGGCGAAGGGGTTGCGCTCGTCGGGCATGGCGGTCTGGCAGGCGTCCAGCACCATCAGCGGGATGCCGCACTCGTTGAGCAGCGCGCCCAGTTGCTCGGCGTCGACGTCATGGCGCTCCTGCCGGTCGTCCTCGAAGAGCAGGAAGCCCAGCCCCACCGCCGGGTCGTAGACGCCGTGGCCGTCGAAGTGCACCACATGCACGGGCGGCGCGTCGGGGTCGCGCAGGCGGGCGTTCAGCGCGGCCAGGGTGGGCGGGCGCAGGAACTCTACCGCCACCGCATCACCCAGCGGGTCGAGCGCGTCCAGCAGCGGTGCGGCCGAGCTGCGCGGGTCGATGAAGCCCGTGCCCGCCGGCCGGCTGACTACCACCAGCAGGCGCACCGGCGGCTGGAAGGGGCGCACGCGCAAGTCGCGGCTGCGGTGCATACGCCGGCGCACGTGGACCGGCGGCTGCTTGCTGAACAGGTAGCCGCCCTCATCGGCCAGCAGCTCCCAGGGCAGGCGCAGGATGCGCGGCTCGGTGGTGTCCACGACCACGGTGGCGGGTTCCGCGCCGTCGCGCCGCCCGTCGAAGCGCTCCCACAGGCGCATGGCCGTGGCCGACCGGTCGAAGACCGCGTCGAACAGGGCGCGGCCGAGCCGTGGCAGCCTGGCTTGCAGCGCCTCGGCGCGGTCGTAGTCCGGCCCCACCGGCCAGAGCGGGTAGCGCTCGATGTACCAGCGTAGGTCGGTCAGGTCGGCGTCCGCCAGCGGGTTGCGGAAGTCGAAAGTCTCACTGTCACTGCTGTCGAAGTGGACAGTGACAGGCACCGGCGCGTCGAAGGGCAGGTCGCGGTCCAGGCGAGCGAAGCGGAGGATGAGTTCCATGAATGATGCTCCAAGATGTGGCCGATTCTGGCAGATTCTGTGGGTGTGCGGCCGCCCGACCGTACAACGGATCGGGCTACAACGTGGAAGGCCCTCCGGGCCTGTGGATTCCGTAGTCCAGCGGGCTTGCACCTCGTAGCCGGATGGCTTTGCGTAGCACCCAGGAGCGGAGCGCAGGGGAGCCTCCGGCGGGCGCTCAACCCGCCGCGGGTGAAGTTGGGCCCTCGCCTACCATCCAGCGCAGCTTGCTCAAGTCGCGCTCGGGCGGGGAGAGGAGGATGGGACCCAGGGCGTCCTGTGTGGTCACGGCCAGCTCCATCGTGGCCAGGCTGCGCGCCATACCGGCCGGCAGATGCACGATCGCGTACATCAGGCGGCTGCCCGTCAGCGGTTGACGGCGATGGACGCTGTAGCGCCAGCAGAACGCGGCCTCGGCCAGCCCGTCGCTGTGGATCACAGGGATCGCGCGCCCGAAGTCGATGGTCGTCTCGGCCTTGGCCACCTCCACGTCCACCGTTCCCAGCTTGAAGGCGGGTCCGATGCCCAGCGTCACCGAACGGTCCTGCTCCACCAGTTGCTCCTGTGGATAGGCGTCGAACACGACCGCTTGCTGGCCGGCCTGGGCGTGTAGGCGCAGGCAGAAGTCGGCCGCGCTAATGCTGGCCCGGCTACGCTCGCTGGGTCGCAGCGAAAATGCCAGGCGCAGCAGGTAGTAGCGGCCACCGCCCAGCGGCGGCTGCCACTTGTCGCCCAGCACCTGGCCGTCCGACCACTGCGCCGGGCGGCCGATGGATGCGCGCAGGCTGTGGTCGGAGCGCGTTACAACCGGCGGCTCCAGCATTCCTTCCCAGAGAACGTCGGTGAGTTCGGTTGGGGTAGTGATTTGTATGACGACCCTCCCTATGGTCACGGCTGAAGAGAGTGGGCGGACTATTCCAGATTTTCCAGGTCAGCCAGGTCTTGCAGCCGCCCTGAAGCTTGCTTGTTGCGTTTGAGATTCTCGCGGTCGATGAAGTTTACAGAAACGTCGCCAAGCATGACAACATCTCGCTGGTCGAAGCACGTGTCGAAATCCACCCCCGGCAGTGTGGTGATCAGGTCAATGCGATTGGGAGGGTAGCCTAGCTGGATGATCTGGTCGGGAACCAGGAAATCCTCGACCCGGAGACCAAGTGACGCAAAGCCGAAATCAGCCAGAGCGTTTACCACCCTGGCGGCGTTTTCTGCCTCCAGCCAAAGCCAGATGTCCAGATCCTTGGTCAGCCGTGGATAGCCGTGCAGGGCTACGGCATAGCCGCCAACCACCAGGTAGCGGACATCATTGGCGTTTAACGATTCGATAAACTCTCTGAAGTCGCGGCTCAGTTTCATCGGTCCAGCCGTAGTATTCCCGTCTGATTTCTTCCAGTGCTGCCAGGCGCGCCTCATGTGATTGCGTCTGCCAGAAAGCGTAGTCGCTGGTCTGTTCGGTTAGCCTGACTTTTCGCACCACTGGGGCAATGGTCCGTTGTACCGGCGCGGCCGGTTGTGGTTTATTCACGGTAGCATCCTCTCGTCTGTACATTATACAACATGCGAGCGGCTACCGGAATTCGTTGTCCGCACAATTGGGCCTATCAACGCACTGACCATCCCTGGTCCCGGTGGGCACTTCGCAGCCTTCGCGCCT
>JACKBK010000074.1 GCA_020634555.1 Caldilineae bacterium | reverse complement strand
TCACCGGCGAGTTGTTCAAGGATCCCGCAACTCTCGACCTTATGAAGCAACATACCGAGGCCGGCGTGGATGCCCTCGGCCCGGGCACGGTCTATGCCCACGGTATGCTCGACAACAACGGCGTGCTGGGCCACGGCGGGCAGACGTTGGGCTTCCAGAGCGATGGGGGCTACGTCCCGGACAAGGATGTGACCATCGTGATGTGGAGCAACGCGGCCGAGAGCAACGTCAGCCGGAGCATTGTGCCCGGCATCGCTGCCCTTGTGACGGGAACTGAACAGGCAGGGCAGGCTGGGCAAGTCACAACGCCGCGCTTCGAGCCGCTGGAGGAGTGCTTCGCCCAACTGCCAGAGGACGTTGATTTCACGCTTGACATGGACTGTGGCTACGTGGTGGTGCCGGAGTCTCATCAGGATGACAGCAGTCGAGAGATCAAGCTGGGCATCACCCGTCTGAACTCCGGCCAGGGAACCGCCAATTCGCCCCTTTTCATGCTGGCCGGCGGTCCGGGCCAGACGCAGATCAGCCCCGATCTACTGCGTTTCTTCAACCCTGAGCTGTTGGGCGGCATTCTGCAAGAGCGTGACATCGTGCTCGTCGAGCAGCGCGGCACCCAGTACACCGACACTTGGCTCGACTGTCCTGCTCTGAACGCCGCTTCCTGGACTGCCTATGAACAGGGACTGACCAGCGATGAGGCCGATGCGCTGGGAACCGAGATCGTGCAACACTGCATCGACGATTTCAAGGCGCAGGGTGTCAACTTCGACACCTACAACAGCGTGGAAAACGCCGCCGACGTGAACGCCGTGCGCGAGGCGCTGGGCTACGACAAGATCATCTACTACGGCGCTTCTTATGGCTCGCAGCTCGGCCAGCACGTCATGCGCGACTTCCCTGACATTCTGGAGGCCGTGGTGTTGGACGGCGCGGAAGGCCTGTCGCGCAAGAGCTGGGTCGAAAATCGGGCGCTGGACGCCCAGTGGGGCATCGACAACCTGACGGCCCTGTGCGAGGCAGATGAGAAGTGTATCGCAACCTTCGACATTCCTGCCCTGGTGGATGCTGCGCTGGCTCTGTTTGACAACGGACCTCTGCCGTACACCTACACCGATCCCGGTGACCCGTCGCTTACCATAGAAGGCGAGGTCACCGTACAGGATATGGTCGGCTTGATCTATGGGCAGCAGGGTGATCGCATCGGGGCGATGAGCCTGCCTGCAACGCTGGCTCAGCTGACTGAAGGCGGCGCAGAAGCCACAGCGCAGATCTTGGGTTCGATCAAGGCGAGTAAGCTCCTTGCCAGCCGCGAGGCTGCCAACAGTCCGATGGCTCTGTTGATGCACGTGGCCATGGTGTGTTCGGATGATCCTGTACATTCGGTCGACGAGGTAAACATAGAAGGCGTTGGCAAATACGCTCAACTCTTTGGACAGGCAGGCGCGGAGGAATACGCGCAGTTCTGTTCGCTCATCGACGTGCAGGAACTGCCCGACTCCACTGATGTCGCCGTGACGACCGACGTCCCAGCACTGCTGCTGAGCGGTGACCTGGATGTCGCGACCCCCACGTTCCGCAGCCAGGAAGTCGCCGATGCGTTGCCGGATTCCACGCTGGTGGTCTTTCCGGGCCGAACGCACGTGCAGATCACGGGCGTCAACCTCTGTGCTGCCCAGATCATGACGCAGTTTGTTCTCGATCCGACGGCGTCGCTGGACACGAGTTGCACGGAGACGAGCCCGCTGCTGGGCTTTGTCCTGCCCGACGGCACCATGAGCCAGGAGTAACTGATCAATCCGGGAACGCCGGGAGCCTGCCGTTCTGAACCACAGGCCCAGCCCCGGGGCGCGGACGCGCAGACTCTCGCAGGTTCGTCCTCTAGCAGCTAACCTATGAAAAAGCCAAACCTACCGTTACTGATCGCTGCAGCACTGTTGGTGACTGCTTGCAACGTGCCGGTTCAGCCAGCGCCGGCAGTGACGACCGCTGTTGCCGACACGGCGTCGGTTGAACAAATGGCATCGGTCGATGCCACAGAGCTTGTTGAGGGCGCGGAAACGCCGGTGGTTGGTGATGAGACAGCACCGGCTCCTGTCGGCATTCCGGTCGAAGCGCTGAAGAACGCCACCTACAGCGGCATCTACGACGAGCCAATCACGCTGATCGATGGCCTGTTCGAGAGCCAGCCGGCCGGCGATGATCCAGCCCACCCGATTGTGGAGTATATCGACGATGCGGAACTCACCGGCGATCTGGACGGCGACGGCATCGATGACGCTGTGGTTTTCCTGGCCGAAGGCACCGGCGGCTCCGGCGTATTCATCTACATCGCTGCCCAACTCAACAGCAAAGGCCAGCCCGTCGATGTCGGCGCGGTTCGCATCGAAGATCGGATCGGCGTCAAGTCGGCCGTGGTCGAGGATGGCCAAATTATGCTGGAGATCATCACCCAGGGGCTGGGCGATGCAGCCTGCTGCAGCACGCACAAGGCAAGCAAGACCTATGCCTTGCAGGATGGGCAACTGGCCGAGACGACCCCGGCAGGCGGCAAGATGGTCCAGGTCTCCGCGGCCGACCTCGACGGTACGAACTGGTCGCTGTTGGAACTGGCCGACGGCCAATCGGCGTCCGTGTCAGCGGACGCCACTCTCAACTTTGCGGAAGGACAGGTCAGCGGTTCCGGCGGCTGCAACAGCTTCACCGGCAGCTTCAGCCTGGGCGATAACAACCCGCTGGTCATGGCCGTCGGCCCGCTGGCTGCCACAGAGCGGGCCTGCCCCGATCCCGTCGGTTCGCAGGAAAGCGTCTACTTCGTCGCGCTGAACAATGTGGCTCATTGGGGATATGAGTTCGGCAAGCTGGCGCTCTACTACGGCGATGGCGAGAACAGCGAAAATCGACTGCTGTTCGCTCCGCAATCATCGCTGTCAGGAGCCGGATCATAAGCAGGTCGTGTTGACCTCCGTCGCAGAGAATGGGCAGCAGTTCATCTCTGTGTTGTGATGAATAAAGGACTTTCGCTTTGAAGAAATCACTGATAACAGTCGGGTTGGCTGCCTTGCTTCTCCTGTCGGCGTGCGGCGGTGGAGCACTGGGAGGCATCGGTGGCTCCTGCGCCAACACCGACCTGCCTTTCCCGCGGCCCGAGCCGGACTACAACGCCAAGCGTTTGCGCGACCTCAGCCCCTTCGCCGACGCCCTGGCCGGGCTGACGGCAGAACGCCGAACTGAGTTGGATGCGCTGTTGGCCGACGCCACGGTTCTGGATATGCAGGCTGCCATGGACGACGGCCAGTTGACCTCCGAAGAACTAGTCACCTGGTACATCGACCGCATCCAGCGCTACGACATCGACACCCTGAACGCGGTGATGGAACTCAACCCGCAGGCACTGGAGATCGCCCGCCAACTGGACGCCGAACGGGCAACCGGTAACGTCCGCGGCGCCATGCACGGCATTCCGGTATTGCTCAAGGACAACATCGCCACCGGCGACGGTATGCACACCACCGCCGGCGCCTATGCGCTGAAGGACTGGCAGCCCGACCGCGACGCCTTCATGGTGCAGCAACTGCGCGACGCCGGGGCTGTCATCCTGGGCAAGGCCAACCTGTCGGAGTGGGCCAACTGGATGGACCCCTGCATGCCTGACGGCTTCAGCACGCTGGGCGGCCAGACCCGCAACCCCTACGGCCCTTTCACTACCTACGGCTCCAGCAGCGGTTCGGCTGTGGCTGCGGCCGCCAGCCTGGCCGCCGTCACCGTGGGTACCGAGACGCAAGGCTCCATCATCCTTCCGGCGCAGATCAACTCGGTGGTCGGTCTCAAGACCAGCATGGGGCTGGTCAGTCGTGACCACGTGGTGCCGCTGCTGGAATGGCAGGATGTGCCCGGTCCCATCGGGCGCACGGTCACCGACGTGGCGGTGCTGCTGACAGCCATGGCCGGTGTGGACGCCCACGACCCGGCGACGCAGGAGGCAGCGGCGCTGTCCGGCGTCGACTTCACCCAGTATCTTGCACCGGCGTCGAGACAGGGGCTGCGGGTAGGGATTGTGGTGAGAACCGACGACGACATAGAACAGTTTCTGCAGGACCTGGGCATTGCCAATGAGAAGGGCGATGCGCTTCGCCAGCAGATGCGAGCGGAGAGCGACAAACAGCGGCAGATCGGCCAGCAGTTCAGCGATCTGGGCTTCGAGGTGGTCGAGGTGAGTTCGTCGGCGTTACCGGGCAGGCTCGATGTCGTTCCCGCGCTGGCCTACGGCTTCAAGGACGCCATCAACCGCTTCCTGGCGGATCTGGGCGATCAGGTCGAGGTAGGTTCGTTGGAGGAGGTCATCGCTCTCAACAAGGAAGATATGGCCAATCGAGCGCCCTACGGCCAGGGATATCTGGAACAGTCGCAGAACTCGCCCCTTAGCGAGCAGGAGTACCTGGCGTTGAAGGAAAAGAACCAGAGCGCCGCCCGCGAGGCGCTGAGCAGCATCTTTGCCGACTACGGCGTGGACGTGCTGATCTCGGACGTGGGCCAGGCGTATGCGCCCGCCGGCTTCCCAGCCATCACGATCCCGACTGGATACGACGAGACCGGCCAGCCCACCGGCATTATCATGGTGGCGGATTACCTGGGCGAGCCAAAGCTGATCGCCGTCGGCCATGCTCTGGAACAGGCAACACAGGCGCGCAAGGCGCCGGAAATGGAGTCAACTCAATGACGCAAACTGAACAACCGGCCGATGCTGCCGTGGCCGACCTGGAAGCTGCTTACGGGCAGCCCAGCCAGGCTGGTTTTGGCAGCGCGGTGTTCTACGAACCGATCGCTGCGGACGACAGTCTGACGGATGCTGCGCTGGCGAAGTACAAGTATTTCATCGGCGACCTGTGGGAACGCTACGGCGAGGATGCCTGGATGGAGCCGTGGAAAGAGGTCTACGCGCGGCCGTCCGGGGCCGAGCCGGATATCGCGGCCGAGCTGCGCAGCATCGACGATCAGGACGCGGCGCTGTCGGCAGAGATGATCCTTGACAACGTGGACAACGCCGATGCAGCCCGCGCCGCCCTGTCTGCCGTGTATGACGATCCCGCGGTGACCGAACTGCGGGTGTTCAACCTGGGCGACGGCGAGGCCATGTCGGGCCTGCTGGTGGTCGGTCGTCGCGTCGAGTCGGCTGACGCGACCTTCCTGGTGTTCTTGCTGGACTGAGTTACTGCTGTGCCCATGTCCAGGGGTGGGTTGGAGCTCAACAAAGCCAATCTGTCCCGGCGACCCTGAATCGGTAGGATTTTTCCTTGAAAATCCAAAGTTGACATTGTGATTTTCAAGCATACAATAGGGACATGATCATTCCACGGCCAGCCGTTATCGACCAGATTGACCGTATGTTGTCCATTCATCCTGTCGCCGCGCTGTTAGGGCCGCGCCAATGCGGCAAGACGACGGTGGCGCGGATGATCGCTGCTCGGCAGCCATCTACATACTTTGATCTCGAGAATCCTGTGGATGTCCGCCGGCTCTCGGCGCCAATGACTGTTCTCGAGACGATGTCTGGGTTGGTGATCATCGACGAGGTGCAACGCCAACCGGACTTGCTGGAATTGCTGCGAGTGCTGGTGGATCGCCCGGAGAATCCCGCAAAGTTCCTGCTGCTCGGTTCAGCGTCACCTCAGCTTGCGCGCGGCGCGTCAGAGTCCCTTGCAGGGCGCATCGGGTTCACCGACCTGTCTGGCTTTAATCTGACCGAAGTAGATACGCTTCGACATGATCAACTTTGGCTGCGCGGCGGTTTTCCCAGATCCTTTCTGACAGACGACGACTCGATCAGCATGGTGTGGCGCGAGAATTTCATCCGTACCTTTTTGGAGCGTGACATTCCACAATTGGGGATCACCATTCCGGCCGAAACTCTGCGGCGCTTTTGGACAATGATTGCTCATTATCACGGGCAGGTATGGAATGCAGCAGAGTTTGCCCGTTCCTTGGGTAGTTCAGAGGTGACTGCGCGCCGCTACCTGGACATTCTCTCTGGCGCCTATATGGTACGCGTGCTTCCACCCTGGTTCGAGAACATCGGCAAGCGTCAGGTCAAGTCGCCCAAGATCTATGTCCGTGATAGCGGCATTCTCCATGGCCTGCTTCAGTTGAGCACGCTACCGGAGTTACAGTCACATCCCAAACTGGGTGCCTCATGGGAGGGGTTTGTAGTCGAACAAATAATCGGGGTGTTGGCAACTCGCGATGCCTATTTCTGGGCAACACATGCCGGCGCTGAACTGGACCTTTTGGTGCGCGCTGGCGGAAAACACTATGGGTTCGAGATGAAGTACGCAGACGCGCCAAACGTCCGTCGTTCGATGCGTATTGCGGTCAAGGACCTGGCTCTGGAGCACCTCTGGGTAGTCTATCCCGGAAGGTATGCATACGCACTCGACGATCGGATCTCGACGCTGCCGGTCGCCTCCATCCCCAGTTTGGCTGCGAGTCTACCAGCATTACCACTGGAAACTCCGTGATCGCTTTGCCCAGAATGGACTATTACACTTAGGCGTAAGTAACAATGCGGTTCCGACCTGTACTAGCGAGGACTGCCAGTCCTGCGGATAACCGGACAACCAACGCATGAATACAACATCGACTCAATCTCACCAACCTGGGCGTACACGCCTCAAGCGTGTGCTTGTCATTCTTGGCCTCATTGCTCTGGGCGCACTCGTAATTGTCCTGTTGCTGGGCCTGATCCCTGTCTCGTCGCGCGGCATGGCGTCGCAGCCTGCTTCGGCCGCTACCTATGACG
>JACKBK010000073.1 GCA_020634555.1 Caldilineae bacterium | reverse complement strand
CCAGTTGCGCGAAGCAGGCGCAGTGATCCTCGGCAAGGCCAACCTGTCCGAACTGGCGGGCGGCGTGGCCTTATTCCCGGCAGGTTACACGGCCGTGGCCGGGCAAACTATCAATCCCCATGGCGCTAACTTCCCCACCCTTGGTTCCAGCAGCGGCTCAGGCGCTTCAACGGCGGCGCTGCTGACCATGGTCAGCGTTGGTTCGGAAACGGGCGGATCACTCATTGCACCGGCGGCCTTGAACGGCGTGGTCGGCATGTACCCCACTGATGACCTGGTTCCAGACGAAGGTGTCATCCCGCTGGTCAGCTCCACGGATACAGCGGGTCCCATCGGCCGGTCAGTAACCGATGTCTCCGCATTGCTGGGGGCTATCGATACGGCCGATGTAGATTATACAAAGGCTCTGGATGCCAATGCGCTCAACGGCGTGACCGCCGGTTTCTTTGCCGCCGATCTTTCGCCGGAAAACCCGGCATTGGGACTGCGCGGGTTTGAGGATACCAGCGACCAGGTTGAAAAGGTGCAGTTGATCAGTGATATTCTCGCCGCTGCCGGTGCGGAAACTGTGCCCGCCGAACTCCTGCCGATCGATGAGTTGACCCCGTCGGACGAGTTGATTATGTCCATGTTCGGACCAACGCTTGCCCAGATGGGCATTACCGACATATCTGAACTGGATGATGAGACTCGGGCGGCAATAGAACAGGCTGTAACCATACCCAGTATCGTTGTTTCGCAATACTTCAATCCCATGGTCGCCGGTGGAGTCGCCTACGACATGGTGGACTACCTGGTAGACGCCGGAGCGCCCATAACGTCGCTGGCCGAATTGCAGGCTTACAACAACGAAATGCCCGAGCGGCGCATTCCCAATGGCCAGTATCAGATCGATACAGCCCTTCCGCTAATCGAAGCAGGACTTACGCGCGAAGTGTATGAGCAGTTAGCTGTGGATGCCCAGCCGGTGCTGGCCACCGAACTGGACACCATCTTCGAGGCGACCGGGGCGGAAGTTTTGGTCAGCATGGTCAACGAGCATTCGTCCTACTATGCGCTGGCGGGCTACCCGGCGATCACGGTGCCCCTGGGACTGCGCGCCAACGGCGCTCCCACCGGCGTCACCCTCATCGGCAAGCCGGGCCAGGATGCCGAACTGCTGGCCTACGCCTACGCTTTCGAGCAGGCCTCCATGCTGAAGGTGACGCCCGATCTGGACGCCGTTATGCAGCAGACGGCGGGGGGAAGCACCACATCCGTTGCTGAAAGTACCTTTGGCGAGGCATGGGAATCCGTCGACTGCGAGTCGATCGAT
This sequence comes from Caldilineae bacterium, assembly GCA_020634555.1. Lineage (GTDB taxonomy): Bacteria > Chloroflexota > Anaerolineae > JAAEKA01 > JAAEKA01 > JACKBK01. Next base: position 5,800 of record JACKBK010000073.1, on the reverse strand, counting down.
GTGGCGCCGACCGTGGCCGCCGTCGCAGACTGTGGCCTTGTGACAGTGCCGGCCAACCGCGCCAACGGCAGCGACCAGCTGATTCAGCTCGCGGTTGTGCGCATCAACTCACCGTCAGAAGCGCCCGGCGCACCTGTCTTTCTGGGCACCGGCGGCCCCGGCGGTTATGGTTTCCTCCGCGTTCAGAAAGCGCTGGATTCACTAAACTGGCCGGCCACCCATGCCGCCCTGCTGGCGAACCACGATTGGGTGTACTTTACCCAGCGTGGTACCAAAGGCGCCAACCCCGAACTGAAGTGCCCGGCTGTCGATTCCGTATCTTTAGACACCGCCCTGGAGGGATGGGACGAAGATCAGTCCATCGAAACCTTCACGCAAACGTTGCAGGAGTGCTACGACACATTGACCGAGCAAGGCATCAACCTGGACGGTTACAACTCGGTCGAAAACGCCGAGGACGTGAACGACATCCGCCAGGCGCTGGGCTACGATCAGATCATCTATTACGGCCAGTCCTACGGCACGCAGTTGGGACAGTTCGTGATGCGCCAGCATCCCGAGATCTTGCAAGCGGTCATCCTCGACGGAGTTGTTCCCGTGGAGTTCAGCACCTACGCCCAGACACAGAACATGGGCGAAGCGTTCCAGCGCGTCTTTGCTGCCTGCGAAGCCGATGATGACTGCAGCGCCAACTATCCTGACCTCGAAAACACACTGGCACAGGTCTATGATGCATTGCAGGCGAATCCTGCAACGATTGAGACAGTATCGGAGGGTGTCACCCAAACGCTGTACATCGATGGTCTGGCCGTCATGAGCGGACTGGCGACTGAGCTGTATGGAGGCGGTGCAAACGTTCCGCATTTGATCTACGCTCTCAAGGATGGCGATCTTGCGGCCTTGAAGCAAATGGCGCCGAGCGATTCCCCCCTGAGCCCACACGCACGCATGATGAACTATGCCGTCAACTGCTCAGATGACCCGAACTCCTCCCTTGACGACTTCCCGCTGTCGAGCCCGGTCCAAGCGTACAACGATTATATTCGCGACGATGCCCTGAGATATGTCGTCATCCCATGTCCGACCATCGATGTACCGCAACTGCCCGATAGCTCTGACGCGCCCATCGAGTCTGACCTACCCGTTCTCGTCCTGAGCGGCGCCCTGGACCCTGTGACCCCGCCCTCGCATGGCGAGAAGGTTGCAGGGCACCTGCCGAACAGCCAGCACGTCGTGTTCCCCGACGGCGGACACATCCAGACCGAGAAGCCCTGTGCCCAGGAGATCATTGTTGCATTCACAGACGACCCCATGGCGCCGGTGGATACATCCTGTCTCGCTGCTCAACAAACATTCCTGACGCCGGCGGAGATTGCGGTGACGAACCAGGAGGGCAACGCGACACTGACGGCGACTTTGCCGGCCGGCTTCAAGCCGACGTCCGCTAGCCAGTGGCAGTCCGGAACGGATGTCATTGCGGTCGTAACGCTGCCGGCAGGCACAGCAGCTCCGGACGCGATTGAAATGTTAATCTCCAGGTTAGGGGCTGCTTTTGATCCCTCACAGGTCGTCGATGGGCCTGCCATCGATGGGTTGCCCAGCAAGCTCTTACCTGGTGCAGTTTCCCTGGGCGGCGTGGCCTATGATTCCGACGCCATCGCCTTCGAGACCCCGAACAGCACCTTCGTCATCCTGGCGATGCAAGGAGACCATACCGAGCTGGACCGGTGGCGCACCACTACCCTGCCTTCGATCCTGGAAACAGTGACGGTCAACTGAGGTTGCTACTGGTGAAGATCTAACTGAAAGTCCATGAGCATCTCCGTCAAGTCAGGGAGATGACAAAGCTGCCAACAAGGAGATGCTCATGGACGCTTTCTCGAAGAAATCAAAATTGGTGTGTAACAAATGAACCAATCAACTTTTATCAGACAAATTCGGCCAGGTGTCCCCAATTTGCGTCCGTGCCCAAGCATCCGCACCACGACGACAAGCACAGCCGTCCGCGACCGATCTGCCATCACACGGAGCGCCTGGGTTTCAGCATCGACAACCTGGACCCACGGCCGACCTGCAGCAAGATTTTATCGCTTTGCCGCCGGAGGTTGGCTGGACCAGGCGGTCATCCCCGACGAAGATGCCCAGGTCGGCGGCTTCATCGGCCTGTTTCACCTTCTCAATGAACAGATCCTGAGCTTGCTGCAAAACGCAGCCGATCAGAGCGCCGACGAACCTGAGGGCACCATTGTGCAGCAAGTGGGCGATTTGTTCGCCTCGGCCATGGATGTCGAACGCCTGGAAGCACTGGGATTTGACCCCACGGCCCGACCTGGAGCGCATCGAGGCCATCGCCGATCTGTCAGACCTGCCCGGCGTGCTTGCCCACCTGATCCGTGTCAGCGGCCAGACGATGCTGATCACCATCGGCGTCGCTCCCGACAAGAAGCAGAGCGACCTGAACCTGATGCAGCTTTACCCGGGCGAACTCGCGCTGCCCAGCGCGTGACTACTATGTCAATGGGCCTTCGCCCCGGTGCTGGAGGCCCTTCGCCGAGCATGTGGCTCAAATGCCTTGCAGTTGGTCGGTATCGCGCCTGGTGACGCCGCCAGCCAGGGGACAGGCCATCGTGTCGCTGGAAAAAGCCCTGGCCTCGGCAACGCTGTCGCCGGTAGAGGCCGCCGACCCGGCTGCCCAATACCACAAGATGCCCGTGTCCGGAGCTGCCAAACCCTGATTCCTCTGTTCAACTTCGACGCCTACTTCGCGGCTCTGGGATCGTCGCTGGATGGAGATATCAACGTCGCTGAACCCCGCTACCTGGAAGCGCTCAACGGCCTGCTTGCCGAACGCCCGCTGGATGATTTCAAGCACTATCTGCGCTGGCGGTTGATCAACAGCATGTCGCAGTTCCTCAGCCCGGCCGTCGCCGAATGCAGTTTGGATTTCTACATGAAGAAGCTGCAGGGCAAGACCAGGCTGCTGCCCCGCGAGCAGCGGGTGGCATCGCAACTCCAGCACAGCTTTGGCCACCCGGTGGCTCAGCTCTACGTTCGCGAATACTTCACGGACGAGACGCGCGAACGGGTTGAAGAGATGGCAGGGCGCATCAAAGCACAGTTCGAGTCGCGGCTACAGACCAACCCCTGGCTGGACGATTCCACGCGCGCGTTCGCCCTGGAAAAGCTGGGACATCTGGAAATCCACGTCGGCTATCCAGAACACTGGGTGGACTACAGCCGTGTGCAGATACGCCGTGACGATTACCTGGGCAACATGATGCGCCTGAATCAGTTCGAAATGAACCGCAACATGGCCAAGCTGGGAGAACCGGTCGTTTCCGAGGAGTTCAATATTGCCGGATCCACGTTGCCCACCGACATCAACGCCGCCTACCAGCCCCAGGCCAACAAGATCGAAGTGTCGGCGGCCATCTTGCAGCCCCCGTTCTTCTATCCAGACCTGGATGCGGCGGTGAACTACGGCGCTCTCGGGGCGGTGATCGGGCACGAGATCACCCATGGCTTCGACGGCATCGGCCGGCGCTTCGATGCTCAGGGCAACATGGTGGATTGGTGGACGCCGGGAGACAGCGAAGAATTCAACGAACTGACCGGCAAGCTTGTCGCGCAGTTCAACAGCTACGAGGTGCTGCCTGATCTGTTCGTCAACGGGCAGCTAACCGTCACGGAAAACACAGCCGATCTCGGCGGAGTGACGCTGGCCTTTGAGGCGCTTCACGAGGCGCTGGCCGATCAATATGACGAGATGATCGATGGCTACAGCACGGAGGAACGGTTCTTTGTTTCCTGGGCGCAGCTCTGGATGAGCAAAACGCGCCCCGAAATCCTACAGCGGTTGATCAATGCCGATCCACATGCGCCCAGCGCGTTCCGGGTAACCGGTCCGCTGGTCAATCTGGATGCTTTCTTCGACACGTTTGGGATTCAGCCCGGCGATCGGATGTGGCGCGACGAGGCAGAGCGAGCGCGGATTTGGTGAGGCTAGTGCCACGTCAATCTTGCTCTGTGGAGTTCGCATGCTCACATGCGAACCCGGCATCTGAGGATGCCTACTCCTCAAATAAAGATTGGCGAAGCACTAGCGTTCGCACCACAGACAGTCACATCGGAATCATCCCCTGCCGATATGCCGCGGCGCAACTGTTCATTAACCTGATCGTCCACGATGGACACGATGATTGAAGCCACTTTGGAAAACAGCTACCCTGTTCCTACAGTAATTGTCTCGCGGCCTGGCATCATGCAGCAGGCGCTGCGGGCATCCCTGGCTGCCAATTCCTGGATAACGGTGGTGGCTTCCTGTGGAGATGGGCTGACCGCTTTGAACCGGCTTGTCCGGTACCAGCCCGGCCTCCTAGTCATCGATTCCAACCTGTTGGACGAAGAGGTGGACGCGTTGCTCACCGCTGTCAAGGCCCGGTATCCAGCCATACGCTGCCTGGTGTTGGTCCGAACCTTGCAGCATAGGGATCAGTTGCTGGTCCATGGTGCGGATGCCGTCATCCAGCGCAACGCGACAGCCTCGGAACTAACCCAGGCGTTGACCCAGTTAGCACAAGATGTTGGACAACAGGCCCCCGATAGTTAGGTGGCACATCACCAAATCTTGTCAGAGCCATGTAGCACTAGAAAGATCGAGGTATCTTCGATGAAAACTCGCAACCCATCCGTCATTGTCGTTATGCTGGTTGTCCTCTCACTGGCCGTGGTGGCCGTTGTGGTGCTGCGGCGCCGGGCAGCATAGCCTTGGCCGGAATAACCGGCGATCCTGCCGTGCCTTCCCAACCTAATGAATGTCACGCCGGTTGCCTTCTGCTGCCGGCGTTACAGAAATCGATCTTCAAACCCTGTTTCACTCGAAAGGAGTATCCGCAATGGGCAATATCCTTGGACTTGTCCTCGGAATCGTGATCGCAGCCGCAATCGGCGGTCTGGTGATCTATGTTGTCAGCAAGCTGGGCCTGGGGCTGGAGGTCAGCGGCTTCGGCGCTGCCTTCATCGCCGCCATCATCATCGCCGTCGTGGCCGGGGTCATCACCTGGCTGCTTGGTGCGCTGGGCATTACCATCGGCGGCGGCATCCTGGGTGCGATCGTCAATCTGGTCATCGCCGCTGTGGTGCTGATGATCAGCGGCAGCATCGTACCTGGCATGTCAGTCAAGGGGTTCGCCGGCGCCCTTATCGCCGCTATCGCCATGGGCGTGGTCTACTGGCTGATTGAGCTGGTCCTGGGTCTTCTTGGCCTCGGAGGCTAGAGCCAACCCTGTCAGGAACTGGCGTCCGGTGCGAAGAACTCATTCGCGCCGGACGCCAATGGTCGCAACACTAGCTACCTGACAGTTTCTGTTAGAACATCGTGAACGTCGGTCGAGTAGGTTCTGGCGGCGTCGACCAGCAATCATTGGAACCCAGTACGTGATCACCGTGGCAGAAAGCTGCCGCCAGAACCGTATCGAGACCCTGTGGTGGTTCTGCACAGACCCGCTCACTGGTCTCGATACGCTGGAATCGCATCACCTCATGCAAGTTGATTTACCTCAACCCGCTACTCGACCGACGCTCGCTAGGCATTTGAATAAAAGTGTCAGGTAGCTAGGTCGCAACACAGTATTCAGGTCAAGCGCGATGTCGTTGGTATGAACTGCGTAGCTTTCGAGCAGATCTGTAAATTTAGGAGTAAGAAATAATGAAAACTAAACTGATTTCCCTGGTGTTAGCAAGCGTGCTGATGCTGGCAGCGTGCAGCCAGGCCGCGCCGGCGCCTGTCGTCACGCCGGAT
>JACKBK010000072.1 GCA_020634555.1 Caldilineae bacterium | reverse complement strand
GATTCGTTGCAAAGTGGAGATTGTCCAGCCGGCGAGCGGGCGGCGGGTAGCCGATGAAGTTGACGACCACCGGCTTGCCGCTGGATCGGGCCGCGCTCAGCAGAGTCGTGGCAACATTTGCAGCCGGCGGCTTGGAGATCAGCACGATGACCGCTGTCTGTGGATCGCGCGCGAGCAGGTCCAGCCCTTGCAGCGCGGTGATGCCGCCCACATCGGCCTTCAGGTCGCGACCTCCCGTGCCGAGGGCCTGCGAGATGCCGCCGCCCAGTTCGTGGATGCCGCTGCTGACCGCCTGCAGGCCGGTGCCCGACGCCGCGACGATGCCAACCTTCCCGCGCCGCACCCGGTTGGCGAACCCCAGCCCTACGCCGTTGACGATGGCGGTGCCGCAGTCCGGTCCCATGACCAGCAGCCCGCGGTCGCGCGCCTGCTGCTTGAGCTTGATCTCGTCGGCCAGGCTGACGTTGTCGCTGTAGAGGAAGACGTGTTTGCCCAGGTCCAGCGCTTCCCGCGCCACGCCGGCGGCGTAGCGTCCCGGCACCGAGATCAGCACCCAGTTGGCGTCGGGCAACGCAGATGCCGCGGCGCGCAGGCTGCGCGGCCGGTAATCGCTGCCAGCATCTGACTGCCGGCGGGTCAGCAGTGCATCGACCTGCGCCAGCGCTGACTCGGCGGCCTGTCCGCTGCTGGCCTTGACCACGATCAGCAGGTCTTCTGGCTTGGCATCGATAGCGGTGACGTCGAAGCCGGTGGATGCCAGCACATCGCGGTTGGCCGGCGTGGCCATCACCACCGCGGCGTCCTCCACGTCGGGCAGGGCCGCCAGCGCGCGCTGCAACTGCATCAGCACCACGGAGTCGTAGTAAACGCCGCGGCGGATCTCGTGTTTGCTGACCATCAGTCTTCGGTGAAGGCCACGGCGCGGCAGAAGGCCGCCTCGCCGCCCTTGAACAGCCACGGAAACGCGCCCAGCGTCAGCCGCCGGTTTTGCAGCTCCGGCGCGCCGATCTGCCCGCCCAGGTTCTCGACGTGGATGCAGTCGTGCGGGAACAGGGCGTTGTGGGTCAACTGGTAGGCCGAGTCGGGGAAGAGCACGTCCATCTGATCGGCGCCAAACTTGGCCACACACTGGTTGCGCACCTTTTGCCAGTGTTCCAGCCCGCCGCGCCCCAGGAAGCGGCCGATGGGCAGGTTCATGGGGTGGTCGGTGGAGACCATGTCCACGCCCCAGATATGGATCTTCTTTTCCAGCAGCCAGTCGCAGATACTGTAGTGCGGGCCGGGGTGGCGATGAAGATACTTCTCCTCGTCGGGGCTTTCGCCGAACTCGGCGTACTTGTGCCAGCCGGTGTGAATAAAGAGGATGTCGCCGTCGCGTACCTCGGCGCGCTCCTCGATCATCTCCGGGGTAAAGACGTCCAGCTCGTCCAACACATCGCTCAGATCCACAATGATGCCGGGGCCGTAGAGCCATTCCAGCGGGATCTTGTCGATGGTCTTGCCGGCGGTGACGAAGTGGCGCGGCGCGTCCAGGTGCGTCCCCATGTGGTTGGAGGTCTGGATGTACTGCGCGTTGACGCCCTGCTCGGCCTTGCGCTTGATATACTTGACTTCGAAGGGTGGGTAGAAGGGCCAGAACGAACAGTCCTGGTTCAGCGGTTGAGAGAGGTCGTGGATCTTCATCGCATACTCCTTTGTAGCGGACTTGTCAATGGGTGAAACCCATTGTAGTATGGCTTACCTCGTGGGTCAAGAAGAAGGAGAACACATGCTTACGCAATCCGCGCCGCTAGCCAAAACTGTCCGACAACTGCGCAACGATGAGTTGAATTTATCGGAATACATTTCAGAGGCGTGTGGCCGCGTTGATCGGGTCGACGCGGAGGTGCAGTCCCTGCTGCCGGAACCAGACCGCTGCGGGCGATTGGAGGTCGAGGCGGCAGAGCTGGAATTGCGTTTTCCCGATCCCGACCGCCGGCCCCCGCTTTTCGGCGCGCTGGTGGCGGTGAAGGACATCTTCCACGTCGATGGATTCGTGACGCGCGCCGGGACGGGGGTGCCGCCGGAGCTGTTCGCCGGGCACGAAGCGGCGGTGGTTACCTCCTTGCGAGACGCGGGCGCGCTGATCCTGGGCAAGGCGGTGACTACCGAGTTTGCCTATTTCGAGCCGGGACCGACGCGCAATCCGCACAACCTGGCGCATACGCCGGGCGGCTCCAGCAGCGGCTCGGCAGCCGCGGTGGCCGCAGGACTTTGCCCGCTGGCCGTTGGCACGCAAACCATCGGTTCGGTGATCCGGCCGGCAGCCTTCTGTGGTATCGTCGGCTTCAAGCCCAGCTTCGACCGTATCCCAACCGCCGGGCTGGTGTATTTCTCGCGCTCGGCGGATCATGTCGGGCTGTTCACGCAGGATGTGGCGGGGATGCGGCTGGCTGCAAGTGTTGTCTGCCGCGATTGGCAGGAAGTTCCAGCCCCTGCCGGCTTGCCGGTGCTGGGCTTGCCGGAAGGTCCGTATCTGCGACAGACAGATCCGGAGGGACTGGCAGCTTTCCGGCAACAGATCGACCGCCTCGCGAATGCCGGTGTCACGGTGTGCAGCGTGCCGGCCCTTGAAGACATCGAACGCATCAACCACCTGCACCGCCGGTTGATCTTTGCCGAGTTCGCCGACGAGCATGCGAGCATGTACGATCAATATACAAAGCTGTACCGGCCGCGTACCGCGGAGATCATCGAGATCGGGCGAACAGTGACCGACGATGAACGAGCGGAGGCAAAGGCCAGCATGGCTCGCCTGCGCGCCGAGTTGACGGATCTGATGGACGCCGAAGGGATCGATCTATGGGTGTGTCCAGCCGCGCTCGGCCCGGCGCCGGAAGGAATCCACGCGACCGGCGACCCGGCCATGAACCTGCCGTGGACACACGCGGGGATGCCGGCCATCACGTTGCCGGCCGGTCTGGCTGACAATGGCCTGCCGCTGGGGCTGCAACTGGTGGCTCGGTTTGGCCAGGATGAGATGCTACTGGGTTGGGCTGAGTTGATTTCAAAGACGGGTGTTTTGACTGGAAGACGATGATGAAGGAGACCCTGGATGAATGTCTTGACGTCATTTGCCTATGACCCGAGCGATACGCAAGAGATCAGGATCGAGAAGTTCGCTGCGTTGCTGGTGGCCGGCTCGTGCTGCCTAGCCGGGCTGGTGTGGTCGGCGATGTACATCGTAGTGTTTGGCTGGGGTGTCACCGCGGCGCTGCCGCTGGTTTTTGTTGTCGTTGTTGGCGCGGCGCTACTTGTTTCGCATCTGCGTAGAAACCACTATTACGCCGTCTATGCCCAGATCATCTGCATCATCGGCGTCACTATGCTCATCCAGTGGAGCATCGGCGGGGTGGCCGCCTCAGGATTCGTCATGGTCTGGGCGTTCCTCGGACCGCTGACCGCTCTGATGTTCCTTTCGCTGAGGCAGTCGATTGTCTGGTTTGCGGTGTTTATGGGTACGCTGACGATCACGGTCGCGCTGAACAACTTCTTCGCGCTGCGCAGCCAGCCCGTGCCCGAAGGCACGATGCTGTTTTTCTTCTACATGAATCTGTCCTTTGCGTCAATCGTCGTGTTTCTCTTTGCAGGCTATTTTGTCAGCAACGCTCTGCGGGAGCGCGAGAAAGCCAACGTCTTGCTGCTCAACGTGCTGCCCAAGGAGATCGCGCCGCGGCTGAAAGCCAACAACCAGACCATCGCCGACCATTACGACTCGGCCAGTGTGCTGTTTGCCGACATCGTCGGCAGCACGCCGCTGTTCGCCGAACTGGAACCGGCGGAGGCGGTCGATTGGCTCAATGAGGTATTCTCGATGTTCGACCGGCTGGCCGAAAAGTACGGTGTGGAGAAGATTCGCACCATCGGCGACAACTACATGGTGGCGTCAGGTGTGCCGGTTTCCAGACCCGACCATGCGCAGGCGCTGGCACAACTGGCGCTGGACATGATCGACGGCCTTCGACAACTGCCGGCCAGAAACGGGCGGCGGATGGAGTTTCGCGTCGGTATCAACTCCGGCCCCATGGTGGCCGGCGTCATCGGCAAGACCAAGTTCCACTACGACCTGTGGGGCGACACGGTCAACATCGCCAGCCGCATGGAGTCGCATGGGGAGGTTGGCCGCGTACAACTGACGGAGGCCACATACCGGATGCTCAGGGACGACTTCGTTTGCGTCCCGCGCGGAGAGATCGCCGTCAAAGGCAAAGGCGCCATGCCCACATGGTTCCTGGTTGGCAGGAAGGCCAGCACACAGGCTCAGCCGGCATGACGATCCAACTGGGATTCGTGATACCCGTCGAAACCAGCGGCGCGGTGCGCCGTTTGCCGTCAGTGGAGGAGATCGACAGCGCGCTGGCGTTGATCGCAGGACACTTCGACTCGGCCTGGACGGTGGATCATCTGCAGTTTGACGATGCCGACGTGCTGGAGGGCTTTACCGCGCTGACCTGGTACGCGGCCAGACATCCGCGGCTGCGCTTCGGCAACGCGGTGCTGTGCCAGTCCTTCCGCAACCCGGCCCATCTGGCCAAAATGGGCGCAACTGCGCAGATCCTGAGCGGCGGCCGCCTGATCCTGGGGCTGGGCGCATGCTGGCACGAGGAGGAGTTCGCTGCTTACGGCTATGAGTTTCCGCCGGCCGGCGTCCGCGTCGATCAGTTGCGCGAGGCCGTGCAGATCATCCGCAGCCTGTGGCAGCAGGAAACCACCACATTTCGCGGCCAGCACTACCACGTCACCGAGGCGCGCTGTCTGCCGCGCCCTGAGCCGGCTCCGCCCATTATGATCGGTGCGTTCAAGCCGCGGATGCTGCAACTGGCGGCTGAGCAGGCCGATTGGTGGAACGTGTCGTCCACGGGACTGGCGGACTATCGTGCCATGGTAGCGACGGTGAACGAGCACTGCGCGACCATTGGCAGAGATCCGGCCAGCCTCAGGCGATCGTGGATCGGCGCCTGCGCCTGTGCATCCAGCGAGGTGGAGGCCATCGATCTGGCGGGTGGCGCGGACGATGACGAGGAGGACTTCAGCTTCGTGGGAACGCCGGATCAGGTGCTGGAACAGATGAGTGATTTCGTGCGCTTGGGAGTCGACACCTTCATCTTCGACTGCGCCGGTTTCCCCGACCAGACCACCTTGCAAACAATTCTCGATCGCATAACACCTCGGTTGCCCGAGTTAACAGAGTTGTTACCGTATGAAAGGACGGAGAGCACCTGATGAAAGTCCACCTACTCGACGGCACCTACGAACTCTTTCGCGCCTTCTATGGCCCACCCCCCAGAAAAGCACCGGACGGCCGCGAGGTAGGAGCGACGGTGGGCCTGCTGCGCAGCTTGCAGGCGCTGCTGAATGCCCCAGATGTTACCCACGTTGGCGTCGCGTTCGATCACGTGGTCGAGTCGTTCCGCAACGACCTGTTCGCCGGCTACAAAACGGGCGAGGGAATCGATCCCGACCTGCGCGCCCAGTTTGACCTGGCCGAGGAGGCAGTGAGAGCGCTGGGGCTGGTCGTCTGGCCGATGGTCGAGTTCGAGGCCGACGACGCCATCGCGACGGCAGCGGTCCGCTTTCGCGATGATCCGGCTGTGGAGCAGGTGATTGTCTGCTCGCCTGACAAAGACCTGGCGCAACTGGTGGATGGTCAGCGGGTCGTTTGCTGGGACCGGCGGCGTGAGATCATCTACGATGAGGCGGCGGTGGTGGAGAAGTACGGCGTGCACCCGGCGTCGATCCCCGATTGGCTGGCGCTGGTAGGCGACACGGCCGACGGCATCCCCGGCATTCCCGGCTGGGGTGCCAAGTCAGCCGCGACGATGCTGTCACAGTTCGGCCACATCGAGGACATCCCGGACGATCTGACGCAGTGGCCCATCTCCGCCGGCCGGGCGCGCCGGTTGGCCGGGAACCTAGCCGCACAGCGGGAGGATGCGCTGCTTTACCGCAAGCTGACCACGTTACGCAGCGACGTGCCGCTGACCGAAAGCCTCGCCGACCTTGAATGGCGCGGCGCGCGGCCGGAGTTTCGACAGTTCTGTCATGAACTGGGCGTCGAAGATTTACCAGATCGCATGCCATAGCAAGTACACTTGGCGGTATAGCGTCCTAGATCCCAAAGAGGTTTCAAAACATGGTCCGCAATTTCGATCTGAACATTGAACAGATTTTGGAAGCTTGGCAACCTCATCATGCTGTTAGAGAGATCATCGCCAATGCACTGGATGAACAACTATTAACGCAAACGAGGGATATTCAGATCTATAAAAACGGCCGCGACACATGGTGTGTGCAAGATTTTGGCAGAGGACTTAAGTACACGCATCTGACACAGAACGAGAATGATGAGAAGCTTAGCAACCCCCACGTTATAGGCAAGTTCGGAATTGGCCTGAAAGATGCACTGGCAACCTTGGATCGACACGGTATCAATGTTACTGTGAAATCCCAGTTCGGCGATATTCGGTTGGTTCGCTCGCAGAAACAGGGTTTCCAAGACATAATCACACTTCATGCGAGTATCGACGAACCGTCGGAACCAGAGTTGGTGGGAACTAAGTTCCTACTCTCTGGAATTTCTGATGATGAAATAGAACAAGCCAAGAACTTGTTTCTCAGGTTTTCAGGTGAAAGAATCGTTGAGCAGACACAATACGGCGAAATCGTAGAATCAAGGGACGATGTAAGGTCCATCTATATCAACGGCGTGAAAGTTGCATCCGAAGAGAACTTCCTTTTCAGTTACAACATTACATCCCTAAATGCAGCCATCAAGAAGGCCTTAAATCGTGAGAGAAGCAACGTTGGGCGAAGCGCCTATACTGAACGCGTAAAAGCGATCTTGCTTTCATCAAGATCTACGAGCGTTGCCAAGGCCTTGGCGGTTAATCTGCAAAATTATAGTACGGGAAACCATAGTGATGAGTTAGGATGGCTGGCCGTTCAGGAACACGCAGTACGTATCTTGAACCAAAGCCAGAGAGTAGTGTTTGTTACGCCAGAAGAATTGATGCTCTCTCCAGATCTTGTTGACGACGCAAGAAATAGCGGCTACGAGATAATTACAATTCCAGATTCTCTGGAGGCAAAGATTCGAGGAACTGAAGATTTCGAAGGCAATATTGTTACCGACTTATCGCGCTTCGCAGACATTTACAACGATAGCTTTGAATTCATGTTCGTCGAAGCGCGCGACTTAACCCACCGGGAACAAGTTGTTTTTGGGTACACCAATCAAATATTTGACATTGCTGGTGGACGACCGCGGGCAATCAAAGGAGTAAGAGTGTCCGAGACGATGAGAAGGGATGTCTTACGCAATCGCGAAACATTGGGAATTTGGGATGCTTCGAGCGGGCTTATCATTGTGAAACGATCCCAATTATCAAGTCTCGCAAGCTATGCTGGCACTTTACTACATGAGGCGCTTCATGCGAAGAGTGGTTATGGAGACGTGAGCCGGGACTTCGAGACGGAGTTGACGAAGTTAATAGGTGTCATCTGTGCCAATGGACTAGATCGATCCAATCGATCAGGCTGGCTTGGTCGATTATTCTAAACTCATGTTCAATTGAGAATCGGAGTTTCAGAAACTCGAACCTCTGGCGATAAGAACGTACGGCCTCTAGGACCTATCCAAGCCACTGAGGCAGCTTTACAGTCGTAGGCAGTCGTTGTAATCGACCAAACTCCCGGTTTCGAGTGAACACCAGTTTAGTTCCAA
>JACKBK010000071.1 GCA_020634555.1 Caldilineae bacterium | reverse complement strand
ACGGTTGGGCTGGTTCCTGCCATCGACCGTTTTGCCGAGGAGCCGCTGCAAATTAACCTGGCCGTCAGCCTGCATGCGCCCAACGATGCGTTGCGCGCGCAACTGGCGCCAATCAACGATCGTTATCCCATTGCCCAGGTGCTGGATGCTTGCCGCCGCTACGTGGCGCGCACTAACCGGCGCGTCACCTTCGAGTACGCCATGATGCGCGGCATCAACGACAGCCTGGCGCTGGCGGAGGAGCTGGCTGCCTTGCTGCACGGCCTGCTATGCCACGTCAACTTGATTCCCCTCAACCCTGTCGAAGGATCCCCTTTTCAGCCGTCAACCCGTGAGGATGTGGATGTTTTTGTGGAGACGCTGCGCGCCGCTGGTATTTCGACGACGCTGCGGGTCCGGCGCGGCATCGATATCGACGCCGGCTGTGGGCAGTTGCGCGCCCGTGTGGCAAGCGAGAGGCATCTATAAGAAGTGACTGTCGCTTTTCGCAAGTGACAGCCACTTGATTCTCTCCATGTTTACCATAAGTCCTTGCCAAAACCCGTGCAAATGCGTACAATAGATCGGCCCGCGTTTCGTAGTCCACGAAACAACCGTGATAAAATGCAAGAGCCGATAGCTCTTTGCTATCGGCTCTTGGCTAGCGGGTCTTGTTAAGGGTCTTGATACAGCTCGTGCAAACCGCCATCCGCTGTGGCTTGCCGTTCACCACCACCTTGGTTCGCTGCACGTTGACGTTCCAGCGGCGCTTGGTGTGGCGCATCGAGTGGCTGACGTTATGGCCGAACTGTGGACCACGACCGCAAACCTGACACTTTGCCATAAGACTATCACCTCGTTACGCAAATGAAAACCCCGAGGCGTTCACCACGGGGCGGAAATCCCTGCACGACCGTCTAAATCATAGCATAGATAATGCGCTCGCGCAAATGCGGCGCGGACAACACAAGCATGAGTGTGCAAGAAGAAGAACTGGGCCGTATCAAGGTATCTCCTGCAGTCATCACAACCCTGGCAGCCGAGGCCGTCAAGGAGTGCTATGGCGTCGTCGGCATGAGCCGGCGCAATTTGTTTGACGAGCTGGCAGGCTCGTTGCAGCGCGGCGCGCGGCGCGGCATCGATGTCACCATCGGTGACCATGGCGTCACCGTCGATATCTTTGTTGTGGTAGAGTACGGCATTCGCATCACCGAGGTCGCCAACAGCGTTATGCGGCGCGTCTACTTCACGCTGACGAACAAGGCCGGCGTTCCGGTAGAGGCCGTCAACGTCCATGTTCAGGAGTTGCGTGTCGGCGAAGACCCACCCGCAAATCCACTCTGAACAGGGTGAGCTACAATCAGGAAACGCGACGAACAGCGCTGACCCCCCAATCTTGCAGCCAGAATTCGTGAGATCGATGAATCAGTGACAGGCTTTCAAGCTCCATGAGCAAGAAATCATACGTAAAGAAGTACCTAAACCCTCCGCGAGAAATCAGTTGACCAGCAGCAGTGTAGTAACCCCAGAGCGACCGGCCGCGCGCGGCGAAGCGACTCCAGTCTCCCAACCAACGTTCGACGGCCAGGACCTTAAGGTTCTTGTGGAAGCCGGCTATCGCTGGCTGGAACGGCACCGTGAGGTCGTCAATGCACTGAACGTCTTTCCCGTGCCGGACGGCGACACGGGCATCAACATGGTGTTGACCATGCGCGCCGCCTGGACCGAGATCGAGAACAGCCGTGAAACCCACGCGGGTCGTATCGCGCAAGCCATTGCACAGGGCGCGTTGATGGGCGCCCGCGGCAACTCCGGTGTCATCCTGTCGCAGATCCTGCGCGGCATGGCCTTCAGCCTGCGCGACAAGGCCGCGATTACCCCGCGCGAGCTGGCGGCCAGCCTGCGCACCGGCAGCGAAACGGCTTACAAGGGTGTCGTCAAGCCGGTCGAGGGCACGATCCTGACAGTGGTGCGCGAGGCGTCGGACAACGCGGTGCGAGCGGCGGCGGTGGCGCAGGACTTCGACTTCGTATTTGCCCACATGGTTCAGTCGGCCGGCGAGGCGGTGGAGAAGACGCCTTCCCTGCTGCCGGTGTTGGCCGCTGCCGGCGTCGTCGACTCGGGCGGCAAAGGGCTGTACTATATCTTGGAAGGGATGCTGCGCAGCTTGCGCGGCGAGGAAGTGCATCTGCCCGAAACGCCGCTGCTGACCGAGCCGAAAGCCGTCGCTGTCAGCGTAGATCCGTTCAACCTGCCGCCGGTGCGTTACGGCTTTGACATCCAGTTCCTCCTTTGGGGAACCGACCTGGATGTCGAAGCGGTACGCCAGCAGATCACAGCGATGGGCGACTGCCCGTTGGTAGAGGGCAGCTCGACACTGATCAAGGTACACGTTCACCACTTCGACCCCAGCGTGCCGCTGGCCTACGGTGTCAGCCAGGGATTCATCACCGATGTGGTGGTGGAGAACATGGATGCCATGGCCGCCGCGGGTATGGCGCCCGACGACGTCAAGGACGAGTTAGCATGGGGCAGCGGGCGCGCGGTACAGATGGAAGCCAACAGCGTGCACAACGTCGGTGTCGTCGTGGTCGTGCCTGGCCCCGGCCTGGAGGAGGTTTTCCTGAGCCTGGCGATGGGGCCGATGGCGGTGGTGCAGGGTGGCCAGACCATGAACCCCAGCACCCAGGATTTGTTGGAGGCTATCGAGTCGCTTGCCACCGACGAGGTCATCCTGCTACCCAACAACAGCAACGTGATTCTGGCAGCCCAGCAGGCCCACCAGTTGGCTGCTGAGCGGATGCCCAGCAAGCGGGCCGAAGTGGTGCCTAGCCGTACCGTCCCCCAGGGAATCAACGCGGTGCTGGCCATCGCGGTACAGGATGATCTGGATCAGAACGTGCAGAAAATGACCCGCGCCCTGTCCGATGTAGTGACGGGTGAGGTGACCATTGCCGTACGCGACGCCAGCTTCGATGGCGTCGATGTCAAAAAGGACGACGCCATTGGCTTGCTGGATGATACACTGTGTGCACGCGGCGACAGCCCGCAGGAGGTGTTGTTTGCCCTGCTGGAGCAGATGGACGCCCTCGAGGCCGAGAACATCACCGTTTACCGCGGCGACCAGATCGACGACGCCACGGCCAACGCGCTGGAACAACAACTCACCGCTGCTTACCCCGACCAGCGGATCGAGATCATCTACGGGGGGCAACCTCATTATCACTTTATCATCTCGACGGAATAGCCCGGTTCGCCGGCCTGCCTCCAGTCGACCTGCAGCAGGAGCGTGCTGTGGCTCGCGTCATCATAGTAACCGATAGCAATGCGTATTTGTCACCCAGGCTGGCTGAGCGCCTGGGCATTCATGTGCTGCCCCACAGCATTCACCTGCCTCAGGGCACCTTCAAGGAGGGGGTCGATCTGTCTCCTTCCGAGTACTACCGCCTGTTGCGCCAGGCCAAGAGCGGCTTCATGCCCACGGTGTCTGGCCCATCGCTGGAGGAGTTCATCGATCTGTACGGCCAGTTGTACAAGCAGACCGACCAGATTCTCTCGCTGCATGTATCGAGCCATCTCAGCGACACGGTAGAGACGGCCCGTTCAGCCCGCAGGCTCTTCATGGGCCGCTGCCGCATCGAGGTCATCGACAGCTACTCGACCACCGTCGGACTGGGTTATCTGGCCCAGGCGGCCGCGGTGGCTGCACAGCGCGGCCATGATCTGGACGACTGTATCCGCTTGATCCGCGGCCTGGTGCCACACATCTACGTTTTCTTCCTGGTGCGTCACCTGCCCTACCTGGAGCGCGAAGGCCGCATCAGTCCCGCACAATCGCTGCTGGGCACCATGCTCAACATCATGCCACTGTTACAGATCGAGGAGGGCGAGATCATCCCGTTGGAGAAGGTGCGCAACGGTGAGCAGGGCGTTGAAAAGCTGGTCGACTACGTCTCCGAGTTTGGTCAACTTCAACGAGCAACAATCCTTCAACAGGGGTTTCCTAAGGAGACGAAAGCATTGCTTGAGCGGCTGGAGACGGTGTACCCGGGACAGGAGTTCAACGTCCTGAGCTGCAATCCGTCGTTGGCAGTTCGCCTGGGTCCAGAAGCCCTGGGTGTCGTTGTGCTGGAGGCCATCAGCTAAGGGGTGACAGTGAACAGTGCAATCGAGCGATTGAACAAGATACTGGCTCTGGAACGTCAGCAGGGCTATCGCAACAAATCCGTCATCGGCGGCTTCGCGCGCCTGGTCGAGCGGTGGCATCAAGAAGCCGCCGAAGAAGCAACCAGCGACTATCAACGCGCGCTGTTGCAGCAGATCGTCGATCATCTGCTGGCATATGCTGATCTGGACGAGCAGTCCGACCGCCGCCACTCGGTGGATGAGATGCAACGCCTGGCAAGCCTGTGGGACAGCCCGCCGCCGGCCGACTTTCAGCCGCCAGAAACGGTTGCAGCAGCGCAACCTGAACCGCAACGCGAGACCGTTGTCGAGACGCCGTCGGAAACCGCGGCTGAGCCGGCCAGGTCTGCGCCGCCAACGCCGCCAACGCCGTCCACGCCGCTCCCGCCAGCGCCGCGCGCCACCCCGGCCGGCAGCGCCAGCCTGGGCGCATCCATCAACCGGCTGCCGGGCATCGGGCCGCGCAACGCCGAGATGCTGGCTAAACTGGGCATTCGCACGGTGGGCGACATGTTGTGGCTGCTGCCGTACCGCTACGACGACTACAGCCACATGAAGCCGATCTACAAGCTCGATCCGGGCGACGAGATCACCATTCTTGCCAACTTGTGGGACATCAAGAGCCGCCGTCTGCCGGGCCGCAACGCCACGCTGGTCACCGGCGTCATCAGCGATTCCACCGCGACGATCGAGGCGACCTGGTTCAACCCGTACATCACCAAGCAGTTGCGAGCCGGACGAGAGTATGTCTTCAGCGGCAAGGTGGAAAGCTACCGGGGCAAGCTGGTGCTGCGCAATCCCGTGTTTGAACAGCCCGACCAGGAGTTGCTGCACACCGGCCGAATGGTGCCGGTCTACCCGCTCACCAAGGGCCTGAGCGCCAAGAAGATGCGCAGTCTTCAGAAACGGGTCGTGGACGAATGGGGCAAACGGGTCTTCGACTACCTGCCGGAGAGCGTACGTCTGCGGGCCGGCCTGTTGCCGTTGGGCGATGCCCTCGAACAGGTCCATTTCCCGATCAACCAGGAGATGCTGGAGGCGGGCCGCCGGCGCCTGGCCTTCGATGAGTTCTTCCTGATCCAGATCGGCGTGCTGCGCCAGCGCCAGACCTACCACAAGCTGCCAGCGCAGCGTTTTACCATCGACGCCGCTGAGGAAGCTACCTTTGCCGCGGCGCTGCCTTTCGAGTTCACCAACGCGCAGCAGCGAGCCGCGCGAGCCATCCTTGACGATCTCGACCGCGACCAGCCCATGAGCCGCCTCCTGCAGGGCGACGTGGGGTCGGGCAAGACCGCCGTGGCCGCCAACGCGATCTGGGCCGTTGTGGCCAACGGCGGACAGGCTGCTATGATGGCGCCCACCGAGATCCTGGCGGAGCAGCACTATCGCAGCCTGAGCAATCTCTTTGAAAAGCTTGAAGTCGCCGGGCGGCCCGTTCAGGTTGCGCTGTTGACCGGCAACGTCAAGGGAACAGAGCGCGCTGCCACGCTGGACGGGCTGGCCAGCGGCCAGATCGACGTCGCCATCGGCACCCACGCGCTGATCCAGGAAGGGGTCGCGTTCCACAACCTGGGCCTGGCGATCATCGACGAGCAGCACCGCTTTGGCGTCCGCCAGCGCGCCATGCTGCGCGCCAAGGGACCTGAAGGTGACGGCGACGAGAGCGAATCGCCGGTGCCGCACCTGTTGGTCATGACGGCGACGCCCATCCCGCGCACGCTCTCGCTGACGGTGTTTGGCGACCTGGACGTGTCGGTGATCGATGAAATGCCGCCGGGCCGCCAGCCTATCAAGACCCGCTGGCTGTTGCCGCGGGAGCGCGAACGAGCGTACACCTTCATCCGCCGCCAGATCGAGGCAGGCCATCAGGCGTTCATCATCTACCCGCTGGTCGAGGAGTCGGAAAGCATCTCAGCCAAGGCAGCTGTGCCTGAATACGAGATGTTGGGCAAGGAGGTGTTCCCCCGGATGCGGCTTGGCCTGTTGCACGGGCGGATGAAGAGCGACGACAAGGACGCGGTGATGCGCGCCATGCAGCGCGGCGAGCTCGACATTCTGGTGGCGACCTCGGTGGTCGAGGTAGGTATCGACGTTCCCAACGCGACCATGATGCTGATCGAGGATGCGCAACGATTCGGCCTGGCGCAGCTACACCAGTTCCGCGGCCGCGTGGGCCGGGGCGAGGCCGCTTCGTACTGTATCCTGATCTCCGACGCCACCACCAACTACGCGACGGAACGCCTCCACGCGTTGGAAAAGTCGCAGGACGGCTTTGCGCTGGCCGAGAAAGACCTGGAGCTGCGCGGCCCCGGTGACTTCTTTGGCACCCGGCAAAGCGGCCTGCCGGACCTGAAGCTGGCCCAGCTCAGCGACCTGCGCACATTGGAACAGGCACGCGCTGAGGCAACCGAACTGTTGCGCCAGGACCCTGAGCTTGGCTTGCCGGAGCATGCGGCGCTGGCTCGCAAGGCGCGCCAGTTCTGGCAGGGCGAGGGAGACGTCAGCTGATGACAAGCGCACTTTATCCGGGATCGTTCGATCCGATCCACAACGGCCATGTCGATATCGTCGAGCGGGCCGCGCGCCTTTTCGACGAGCTGGTTGTCGCGGTGTACGACAACCCGTCGTCCAAGCGCCTGCTGTTCAGCACCGAGGAACGGCTGGCGTTGACGCAGGCCGCCTTGAGCCATTTGCCCAACGTACGCGTCATCAGCTACAGCAGCCTGACGGTGAATATCGCCCGCGAGGTGGGCGCGGCGACCATTGTGCGCGGGCTGCGTGCCACGTCGGACTACGAGTACGAGTCGCAGTTAGCGCTTACCAATCGAGCGTTGGCGCCTGATATCGACGTGGTTTGCTTTATCACGAGCCTGCGCTATGCCTATCTGAGCGCTTCGATCCTGAAAGAGGTGGCGGCGTTGGGCGGCGATGTCACCGGCTGGGCGCCGCCCTCGGTGCTGACAGCCTTAGCCGCCCGCTTTGCCAAGGACAGGAGGTGATTGCCATAGAACTGCAACAGCTTATCAATCAATTGGAAAACGTCATCAGCCAGGGAAAGCGCGTGCCGCTTTCGCAGAGCATCATGGTTGAAGAGGAAAGCGTGCGCCGCATCATCGACCAGATGCGTGTGTCGGTGCCGGACATTATCAAGCAGGCCGAGCGTACCTTGGGCGAGCGTGATCGGATCATCGCGCAGGCAAACGAGGAGGCCAGCCGCATCGTGCAGTTGGCGCGCGAGCAGGCTACAGACTTGATGGAGCACCACGAGCTGGCCGAGGCTGCCCGCCAACGCGCCAACGAGATTATAACCGAGGCCGAACGCGATGCCAGCACGGTACGCGCCGATGCTGACCGCTATGTCGTCGCTACTCTGAGCGGATTGGCGGATCAACTGGCCCGAGTGCAGCAAGAGGTGGAGAACGGCATCAAGGCGCTGAATACCAGCCAAGAGGCTGGCTGATTTTGACATTCCACTGCCAGTGCCCTATAATTTTGTGTCTGGCGTAACGGTTCAGCCACGAACAAAGAGAAACCGCGTTTAGCAAATACTCGATTTCTCACTCACACCCTGAACAGGTGCAAACTGAACGCGTGCGCGTTAAAAAAGCCATGAAGACAAGACACGGGACCGAGTTCAATGTCGCCCAGCTCCTCAAGGAACCGATCGGCGGACGCCGCTCCTACGAAGTGGAGATTCCGGTCGATTTCGAGGAAGAGGAGTTGCGCCAGTC
>JACKBK010000070.1 GCA_020634555.1 Caldilineae bacterium | reverse complement strand
GGCATCGTCCAGGGCGGCGTCTTTCCCGACCTGCGCGCCGAGTCGGCGCGTTTCCTCAGCGGGTTAGACTTCCCCGGCTACGCGGTCGGCGGACTGGCGGTCGGCGAAACCAAGGAGCAGATGGCCGAGACGCTGGACCTCACCTGCCCGCTGCTGCCGGCCGACAAACCGCGCTACCTGATGGGCGTCGGCGTGCCGGAGGACATTCTGGAAGCGGTGGCGCGCGGCATCGACATGTTCGACTGCGTGTTGCCGACCCGACAGGCGCGCAACGGTGGACTGCTGACAAAGCATGGCCGCCTCAACATTCGCAATGCACAATACGCAGAATCGCCGCTGCCGGTGGAGACCGACTGCACGTGCTACACCTGCCAAAACTTCACTCTCGCTTATCTACGCCACCTGTTCAAGGCCGGCGAGATCCTGGGGCTACGGCTGGCGACCCTGCACAACCTGCATTTCATGTTGCGCTTTATGGAGGACATCCGCGCCAACATCGCTGCGGGAACGTTCGCCGAATTCAAGCAATCGTTCCTTGCCAGCTACCGTCCCGCCGATCAGGACGCGCGGGCACGCGAGCGTGCCGTTCGCCAGCAACAGCGCGCAGGCGGGAGCCGCTGACCACGGTCATGTCTGCTGTTCACCTCGCCAGTGTGCGGCTCCAACGTGCGCTTCTCCTCCCGACGCTGCTGCTTTTCGTTGTTACGGCGACCGCATGTGGGACAGCGGTCGCGACGCCGGTTCCCGTCTCGTTGACAGTCGCGGCATCGAGCAGCGCGCAGCCGCTGGCGTCGTTGGCAGCCGACGCATACATGCAAGCCAACCCGCATATCACGATCAACATCGAGCCGGTCGGCAGCGAGCTGGCCGCGGAGTGGGTTGTCGAACAAGGACGAGCCGACGCAGCATTTCTGCTGGCGACGCCGCCGATTGCCTTTTCCGAAGGAATGACCAGCACGGAGATCGCCACCGATGCACTGGTGCTTGTGGTCAACCGGGAGAACCCTCTGGAAAACATCGGTATTGACCAGGCGCGCCAGGTATTCACCGGCCGTACGCGGCTGTGGTCGGAGCTGGATGCCGGCTTCGGCGCGATTCAGGTGATAACCCGCGAGGCAGGCGTCGGTGTGCGAAATGCCTTACAGCAGGCGGTTATGGGGCGGCGGCGATTTACGCCGACAGCCATCGTCCTCCCCGGCAACCGTGAGATTCTGGAGGAGGTGGCCGCCGATCCGTTGGCCATAGGCTTCCTGCCGGCAAGCTGGCTTGACGACCGGGTCAAGGCGCTGACGTTGGAGGGCATGAGCCACGACTGGGTCGCCTTGAACGTTCCCGGGTATCCGGCTGTGCTGCCGCTCTTTTTTGTCACACCGGACGACCCAAGTCCGGAGGCTGCTGCGCTGCGCGATTTTGTCGCCGGGGAAGCAGGCGCCGCGTTGTTGACCGGACGCTACGGGCTGCCCGGGTACGCTTCCCCATGAACCAATTCCTGCCCATTGCCGCGTCCACACCTCAGCCCAGCCTGGAGTCGCTGTCACTGTCCACCATGTGGATGCAGCACCGGTACGACCGGGTGGCGGAGTTTGCGACCGCGGCCCGCGCGCTGGGCTTTGGCGGCATCGAGCTGAGCCACATCGTCACACCGGCGATGCTAGAAGGCGCGGACCTGGCACAGTCAGGCGTGCGGTCGATTCACTTCCCGGCGCCCATTCGACCGTCGCCTTTCGGCGCGCCGGCAGAAGCATTGCTCAGCGCAACCGACGGAGGCGCGCGCCGCTGGGCTGTCGTTCAGGGCTGTGACAGCATCGATCTTGCTGTCGCGTGTGGTGCAACTACGGTCTGTCTGCATCTGGGCGAAACGCCGGCTGCACGCCATCTGGAGTGGGCGCTGGCGCAGCGCTACCTGGGCGGGCAGGCAGGCACCCCAGTTTACAACGCAGCCCGGCGCGAGGTGGAAACTGACCGGCGCCGGGTAGCCGGCCCGGCCCTGGATGCCGCGCGCCGCAGTTTGGATGAGCTCGCCGGCTATGCCGGGCCGCGCGGCGTCCGCCTGGGCATCGAGTCGCGAGTCAACTATTGGCAGATACCGACGCTGGATGAGCTGGCGCTCTTGTTGACAGACAGCGACCCGGCGGCGGTGGGCTTCTGGTACGACGCCGGCCATGTGCAGGTGCTGCATAATCTGGGATTCCACGACCACGAGCGCTGGCTGGATCTGTTCGCTGACCGCATCGTCGGTGTCCATTTCCACGACGTGATCGGCCTGCGCGACCACCTGTTGCCGGGACAGGGCGAGATCGACCTCGACTGGATGGCAGCGCGGCTGCCCGCAGATGCCGCACTGACCTGCGAACTGGACTGGTATTTCGCTGCGGACGAGGTGGTTGCAGGCGCGGGCCAGGTGGCTGAGGCGCTGGCAAGGCGGGTATAACGCCGCACCTTGCCAGTCATCCACGGTGCAAACCATCCAGATCCTTTGCAATGATTTGGCAAGTTCCGATCTGCTGTGGTAGAATAGCCGCAGGTCGAGATAGCGTCGGTGGAAAAGTGGGCATCCCCCACTTTTCTTGTTGTAAGGGGTTTTTCGAACCTGTTTTACCTGATGGAAGATACGCTGTGCCGGTAACAGCTACCTGCACAGCAAGGATAGTATTAGACTAGCACCAGGAGTGCGCAGAGGGCATGAAAAACGAAATGATCATGGCCATCAACAGTATCTGTGTCGAGCGCGAGCTTGAGCCGCAGGTTGTGTTCGAGGCCATAGAGGCAGCATTGGTATCCGCCCACCGGCGGCGATATAACACGACAGCCAACGTCACCGCACAGGTTGACCAGAAGACCGGGGCGATGAAGATCTTTGTCGAACAGGAAGTTGTGGCAACCGTAGAAGACGAGCAGTTGCAGATCTCCCTGCTCGATGCACGCGCCATCGACACGACAGCCGACATCGGCGGAGTGGTCTTGGTCGAGAGCACCCCCACTGACTTCGGCCGCATCGCTGCGCAAACTGCCAAACAGGTCATTCTCCAACGCATTCGCGAGGCGGAGCGCGACGCCATTTTGCAGCGCTACCAGGGACGAGTCGGCGAGATCGTGCACTGCACCATCCGCAACATGGACTATAGCAGCGGCACAGTCACCTGCACCATCGACGGCAAAGCCGAGGCGATGCTGCTCAAAGAAGACCAAATTGCAACTGAACGCTACCGGCCCAACGGCAAGCTGCGCTGCTATCTGGTCGACGTGGACAAGGGAAGCCGCGGCCCGGTGATTCGCCTGTCGCGCACCCATCGCGGCCTGCTGCGCCGGTTGCTGGAGCAGGAAGTGCCGGAGATCTACAACGGCGCGGTGGAGATCAAGAGCATCGCACGCGAGCCTGGCCAGCGCTCCAAGGTCGCCGTGGCAGCCATGCAGCCGGGCGTGGACCCGGTGGGGTCCTGTGTTGGGATGCGCGGCGTCCGTATTCAGGCCATCGTCAACGAGTTGAACAACGAGAAAATTGACGTAGTCGAGTGGAATCCCGATCCGGGCCAGTTTATTGCCAACGCGCTCAGCCCGGCCAAGGTAACAGACGTGGTCCTGGACGACACCATCGAGAACCGGACCGCTATAGTCGTCGTGCCGGACCGCCAGCTTTCCCTGGCCATCGGCAAGGAGGGCCAGAACGCTCGCTTGAGCGCACGACTGACCGGCTGGCGTATCGACATCAAGAGCGAAGCTGAGGCTGAGGCTGAAGGGCTGGCAGAATTTGCCATGGAACTGGCCAAGAAGCGGGCGCGGCTCGCCATGGCCCGAGCCCGTGCTGAGTCCGAGGACATCCTGTTGGTGGCCGAGCAGCTCCTGGGAGACGGCGAAGAAGAAGGTGAGTTCGAGGACGAATACGCCGAAGCCTTCGAGGACGAGTACGCCGACGAGTATGCCGACGACGAGTATACAGATGAGTATGCGGACGAGGCGACCGAAGAGTTCGACGAGTACGCAGCCATTGAGGACTACGTCGAGGAGGGCGCAGCAACGCCGGTCGCTGATACAGCTCCACCCGAGGTGTTGGCGACCACTGAGGCGGAAGCGCCTGCGGAAGTGCCCGCAATTGAAGCGGCCGCGCCCGCTGAGGCAGCCGTTCCTGCCGCAGAAGCAGACTTCGTGGATGAATACGCGGATATCGAGGAATACGACGAGTATGCCATCTATGAAGACTACGACTTCTACGATGAATATGCCGCCTATGACGACGTTGAAGGTTTTGATGACGAAGCAGATGCCAACGATGTTTCGCCCACTACCACAAAAAGCAAGAGCAAAGCCGCCAAGAAGGGCACCAAGGATCGATCCAAGGCACGCCCCGGCCGCGGCAAGCGCGGCCGCTCCGATTGGTTTGGCTTCAGCGACGACGACTGATTAAAGTGGCCAAGACAGCAGCCAGGCGGCGTCACGTTCCCCAGCGGACGTGCATTGCCTGCCGGCGGACAGACAGCAAGCGCACCCTGGTGCGCATCGTTCGATCCAAGGAACAAGGTGTCCTGGTCGATCCGACCGGCAAGCTTGCCGGTCGGGGCGCCTATCTGTGCGCCGACAAGACATGCTGGAACAAGGCTTTCAAGAGCAATGCTCTTAACCGAGCGTTGAAAACGACATTGACAGAGGATGAGGTGGCTGCGCTGAGAGCCTATGCAGACAGCCTGCCAGAGTTGCCGGTCGAGCAAGATGAGCCGGCGCTGGCAGACGCATAGGCGCCAATCGGAGCAGCGCCATGAACAGACACATGCAATGGGAACTCAGCTAACCGGGCGTAGCGAGCAGGAGCGTAGCTGAATGAGTCGATGATACGAGCTCCGGCAGGATTGCCAGCAGGGAATCACTGCCAGATCACCTGACCTCACTCTCACCCCGCTTCTTTTCTCCTCTCGCCGCGTCCGACCAGCTTTCGCACCTTGTAAATCCCGCCGCAAGCGGGATATTTCAGCGTGCGCTTTACTCCAAATGACCTCCGAGATCCATGGATCCCGGTTGTGCAGTTTTGCGACCTGCCCCCTAGAGCGCCACAGATGGCCGGCAGAGAAAAGAGGAACATACTTATGGCAGAGAAAACTAAATCCAGTCCTGAACAGAAATCAGGCACCGGGCCCTCTGGCAACGGGAATCAATCGCAACAGAAGAAATCATCCGGGTCAAGCCAGGACGGTTCTGCCAATAAATCACGTCCGCGTGGACAGAACAGCCGTGGACGCCGTCGGCCAACGGCACGGCGCGGCGCACCGCCTGGCGGCCGACCGCCTGGTGGTCCGCCGCGCCGCACAGAAGCTGCGCCTCCGCCCAGTGAAATCGAGCTGCCCGAGTACGTCACCGTGCGCGAGATGGCTGAGATCATGCATCGCAGCCCTATCGACGTCATGAAGGTGCTGATGAACTTCGGCATCATGGCGCCCATCACCCAGACCATCGACTACGACACCGCGGCCATCGTCGCCGAGGAGATGGGGGTCAAGGTCAATCCCATCGCACCGGAAGAGCCTGAGGAAGTAGAGGAAACGGTCGAGGAAAAGGCGGCACCCAAGACCCTTCGCCAGCGGCTCTATGATGCAACGCCTGACGAGCGGCTGGTGCTGCGTCCCCCGGTGGTAACGGTCCTTGGACATGTCGATCACGGCAAGACAACATTGCTGGACGCGATCCGCAAGAGCAACGTCGTGGCCGGCGAGTCGGGCGGCATCACCCAACACATCGGCGCCTATCAGGCCTTTTACCACGACCGCAAGATCACCTTCCTGGACACGCCGGGCCATCAGGCGTTTACCGCCATGCGTGCCCGCGGGGCGCAAGCTACCGACATCGCCATCCTGGTGGTGGCTGCCGACGACGGCGTCATGCCACAGACCCGGGAAGCCATCGCCCATGTGCAAGCCGCCGGCGTACCGATCATCGTCGCGCTCAACAAGGTCGATAAGGCCAACGCCAATATCGATCGCGTCAAGCAACAACTGGCTGATGAGGGCTTGCTGGTCGAAGAGTACGGCGGCGACGTGATCTGTGTCCCGGTAGCTGCCAAGCTTCGCCAGGGCATCGACGATCTGCTGGAACACGTGCTGTTGCTGGCAGACATCGAGGGCTTCAAGGCTGATCCCACAGGACGGGCCATCGGCACGATCATCGAAAGCAGCCTGGACAAGTCGCGCGGCGCTACGGCCACGCTCCTGGTACAGAAGGGCACCCTCAAGCAAGGAGATGCCTTGGTCGTGGGCAGTATTGCAGGCCGCGTGCGCGCCATGTTCGACAGCAAGGGCCATACCATCGTCTCGGCCACGCCCAGCACCCCGGTGGAGATACTGGGGTTGCCGGAGGTGCCCACCGCGGGTGACACCTTCGAGGTCATGGAAAGCGATCGCGAGGCGCGGGAACGTGCCACCGCACGGGCCGAGAGCGAACGCCAGCGCACCGAATCGTCGGCCCGCAAGTCCGTCTCGCTGGAAGATGTGTTCGCGCAGATGAAGGCCGGTCAGGTCAAGGAGCTGCGCATCATCATCAAAGCGGATGTGGATGGCTCGCTGGAGCCGATCATCTCATCGCTCAACCAGCTCAGCAACGACGAACTGCGGCTGAAGATTCTGCACAGCGGCACCGGCGACATCACCGACTCCGACCTGATGCTGGCCAGCGCGTCTGACGCGATCGTCATCGGCTTCAACGTGCCGCTCAGCCCGGCCGCGCAGCATTCGGACCTGCTCAACGAGGTTGATGTCCGCACGTACAAGGTGATCTACGAGCTGATCGACGACGTGGACAAGGCACTGAAGGGCATGCTGGAGCCAGTCTACGAGGACGAGGTCCTGGGAACCGCCGAGATCCGCGCGATCTTCCGCATCCCGCGGCGCGGCAACATCGCCGGCTGTCTGGTAACCGACGGTGTGATCCAACGCAACGCGCTGGTCAGGGTCGGGCGCAATGGCAAGATCCTGTTCAGCGGCAAGATCCACTCACTCAAGCGCTTTCAGGAAGACGTCAACGAAGTCAAAGCCGGCTTTGAGTGCGGCATCGGCATCGAGGGCTTCGACGACATCGCCGAGGGCGACATTATCGAGGCGTTCCATAAAGTGAGGGTGTAGGCGTTCGCTGGCGAACAGACGAGCGAAGGTCCGTGTTCCTGGCGTGACACGTATTGCGTAATTCGTATTGCGTAACTCGTATTGGTAGTTGATGCGGACGCAAAGCTGAGGCCACCGGCCGCGCTTCCCTTGTGTCTTGCATTTCACCGCCACACGCCACCGCTGCGAACCACAAAACATCGACGCCACGAAATACGCCCTACGCAATACGAACTCCATGTCATCACGCAGACAACTACGCGTCGCGGAACTCGTGCAGCGCGAGCTGGCCGAAATGGTCACCTTCGAGCTGCGCGATCCGCGTCTCTCACTCGTCAATATCACGCGCGTTCGGGTCAGCCCCGACCTGAAGTACGCCAACGTCTACATCACGTCGCTGGGGGACGAAGCGGAAACAGCCGAGGCCATCGATGGCCTGACCAACGCGACCGGCTTCCTGCGCATGCAACTCGGCCAACGCACCAAGCTGCGCTACGTGCCCGACCTGGCGTTTCATATCGATGAGGCGCTGCTGGAAAGCCGCCGCATCAACGAACTGCTGGACTCGTTAGCCATCGAGGCTGACAACGCGGAGCTGGTTGAAACCAGCTCCGAAGATGATGCGGCTGGCGACGCGTGATGGAACAGCCCGATCTTTTGACACAGTTTGATCAAGCGGCTGAGCTGATCGCAGCCAGCCGCTGGCCGCTGCTGATCTGCCATGTCGCGCCTGACGGCGACGCCATCGGCTCGCTGCTGGGGCTAACGTGGATTCTGCGCGCGCTGGGCAAAAACGTCACGCCCGCGAGCCAGGATGGCGTGCCGAAAAATCTGCGCTTTCTGCCCGGTTCGCAGACGGTAGTCTCCCAGGCAGCCGGCCAGGCCGATCTGGTGATCGCCATCGACAGCAGCGATCTGGAACGGCTGGGGACGGTCTACGACCAGGCGCTGCTCAACAACGTGCCACTGCTCAACATCGACCATCACATCACCAACCTGATGTTTGGCAGCCTCAACGTGGTGGCGCCGACTGCAACCAGCGCGGCGGAAGTGGTCTACGATCTGGCACAGTCGCAGGGCTGGCCGATTCCCCCCGAAGCCGCCCAATCCCTGCTGACCGGGCTGGTCACCGACACGCGCGGCTTCCGTACCTCCAACGTCAGCGCACGCACGCTTGAAATCGCCCAGCGCTTAATGGAAGCCGGCGGTTCGCTGCACGCTGTCACCGAAGGAGTGCTGGAGCAGCGCAGCTTCGACACCGTCTGTCTGTGGGGTCATGCACTGGCCGCGGCGCGCCTGCAGGACGGGATCGCGTGGACTGCCATCCCGCTCACAATGCGCGTGCCCTGCAACGGTGTGGAACAGAGCGACTCGGGGCTGGCCAACTTCCTGGTTGCAGCCGACGAGGTCGAGGTGGCCGTTGTCCTGGTTGAACGCAAGGAAGGCCCCATCGATGTCGGTTTTCGCTCGGCGGGCCGGGTAGACGTTGCCCAGCTCGCTCTGGGGTTGGGC
Source organism: Caldilineae bacterium (assembly GCA_020634555.1). Lineage (GTDB taxonomy): Bacteria > Chloroflexota > Anaerolineae > JAAEKA01 > JAAEKA01 > JACKBK01. The sequence continues at coordinate 515 of JACKBK010000070.1, read as the reverse complement.
GGCGGCGGACATCCGCGCGCGGCTGGCTGCACCCTGAACATGTCGCTCCCTGAGGCCAAGGCGCTGGTGCTGCGCGCCACGCGCGAGGCGTTGGCTGCCCTGCCGTCCCAACCATGAGCAGCGATGCGGCCGGCGTTCTGGTCATCGACAAGCCGGGCGGCTGGACCTCCCACGATGTGGTGGCCAAGACGCGCGGCCTGACGCGCATCCGCCAGATCGGCCACGCCGGCACGCTGGACCCCATGGCGACCGGCGTGCTGGTACTCTGCGTCGGCAAGGCAACCCGCCTGTTGGAGTATCTGACCGGCCAGCCGAAGTCATATCGGGCCGAGATCACGCTGGGGATCACCACCAACACCTACGACGCCGAGGGAGAAGTAATTGAAACCCGACCCGTGCCCATGCTTACTGCCGAGGACGTAGATCAGGCGCTGGCGCCTTTCCGCGGCGACATTCTTCAGGTACCGCCGGCCTACTCGGCCATCAAGCGCGACGGCGTCGCCTCGTACAAACGC
>JACKBK010000007.1 GCA_020634555.1 Caldilineae bacterium | reverse complement strand
GTAAACAAGTAGACAAATAAGTAGGGTGGCAGGCTGCTGAGTAATTTGTGGACTTGTACTCTTCTGCACCTGTGTACTTAATACTTGACTACTTGTCTACCCTTCCGCACAGTCTGCGTGACGAGGAGCAATGATCATTGACTAGCAACGATAAACCAAGAACACTTTTCGAGAAAGTCTGGGATACGCATGTTGTGTTGCAGGACAAGGGCGCGCCGGCGGTGCTGTATATCGACACCCATCTGGTCCACGAGGTGACGTCGCCGCAGGCGTTTGCTACCCTGCGCGAGCGCGGCCTGCCCGTGCATCGCCCCGACCGCACCTTCGCGACCATGGACCACGCCATCCCGACGCGCAACGTCGATATCACACTGTGGCCCAGCGATGCAGCCAATCAGGTGCGCACGTTGCGCGAGAACTGCAAGGACTTCGGCGTCACGCTCTTTGACATCAACGGGCCGGTGCAAGGCATTGTTCACGTAGTTGGGCCAGAGATGGGCATCACCCAACCGGGGACGACCATCGTCTGCGGCGACAGCCACACCAGCACCCACGGCGCGTTCGGCGCGCTGGCCTTTGGCATCGGCACCAGCGAGGTCGGCCACGTGCTGGCAACCCAGTGCCTGCTGCAGGACCGGCCCAAGACGTTCGCGATCACCGTGGACGGCGAACTGGGGACCGGCGTGACAGCCAAAGATGTGATCCTGGCAATCATTGCAAAGAACGGGGCAGCCGGCGGGCGCGGCCATGTGTTCGAGTACCGCGGCAACGCCATCGAGCGCATGAGCATGGCCAACCGCATGACCATCTGCAACATGAGCATCGAAGGCGGCGCGCGGGCCGGCATGATCGCCCCCGATGACACCACCTTCGACTACCTGCGCGGCCGGCCGTATGCGCCGCAGGGCGAGGCATGGGACCGGGCGGTGGCGCGCTGGCGCACGCTGAAGACCGATGAGGGCGCTACCTTCGACCGCGAGCTGTTTTTGGACGCCAACGCGCTGCATCCCATGGTCACCTATGGCACCAATCCGGGACAGGGCGTGCCGGTGACTGGTTGCGTCCCAACCGTGGACGAACTGGAAGAACCGGCCGAGCGGCGCAGCCTGCTGAGCGCGCTGGATTACATGGGGTTGCGCGAGGGGCAACCCATGGCAGGCCAGCCGGTGGACATCGTCTTTATCGGGTCGTGTACCAACAGCCGCATCGAGGATCTGCGCGAGGCGGCGGCGATCGTAAGCGGCAAACGGGTCGCCGACGATGTGTGGGCGATTGTTGTACCGGGTTCCAAGGAGGTCAAGGCACAGGCGGAGGCTGAAGGACTGGACCGCATCTTTGCCGAGGCCGGGTTCGAGTGGCGCGGCGCGGGTTGCAGCATGTGTCTGGCGATGAACGACGACAAAGCCGGTGCGGGCAAGTACGTAGCCAGCACCAGCAACCGCAACTTCCAGGGCCGCCAAGGCCCCGGCGCGCGCAGCCTATTGATGAGCCCGATCATGGCGGCCGCGGCCGCGGTCAACGGGCGGGTTGTGGATGTAAGGGAAATGCTATAGCCCTAAAACGTGAAACGTGACTCGTAATGCGTGCCAACTGAGCACGTTTCACGCATCACGTTTCAATCTCCATGGTTCAAGGAATTACTATGCAATCGTTTACTCAACTTACTGCCACTGCTGTCCCGTTGCGGGCGGAGAACGTTGATACCGACCAGATTATTCCCGCGCGCTACCTGACCGCTGTTACCAAGGAAGGTATGGGAGAAGGCTGTTTCGCCGCCTGGCGCTATCTTCACGACGGCAGCCTGGACGAAGACCACGTACTAAACCGTCCACACCACCAGGGTGCTGAGATTCTGCTAGCCGGACGCAACTTTGGCAGTGGTTCCAGCCGTGAGCACGCAGTCTGGGCGCTCACCGACTATGGGTTTCGTGTTGTGATCTCGCCAGGGTTTGCTGACATCTTTCACAACAACTCGTTGAAGAACGGGCTGTTGCCGGTGACGCTGCCCCACCACATTGTTGAAATGATGCACGACCTGGTGGAGGAACAGCCGGACACCACGATCACCGTGGACCTGGAAGCGCAAGTGGTGAGCCTGCCGGATGGCCAGGAGTTCAGTTTTCACATCGACTCCTACCGCAAGGCCTGCCTGCTGGACGGCCTGGATGATCTGGGCTACCTGTTGTCCAGGTCCGCCGACATTGCCGCCTACGAGGCGGCGACACAGGCAGCCTGACCAGGTTGCAAAGAAAGGAACAGAGCATGATCCTCATTGCCCACAAGTCACAGGCAACCGAAGAAGAGAGCGAGCCGCGTTTCTGGATCGACGCACGCGAGGAAGCAGCCTTGGCCGCCGCCGTCTACGAACGGTTCGATTCAGAGCAGCCGGAGAGTACCAGCAGCCGCCGTGCTGACGCCGCGCCAGAGTTGACCACCTGTTACAACGACAGCCATGAGTAGACAACCGGCGCGCGTGGCCGTGCTGGCCGGTGATGGGATCGGTCCTGAAGTGACCGCTGAGGCGATCAACGTCTTGAACGCGGTCGGCGACCGTTTCGGCCACCAGTTTGTGTTCAGCAGTGGCTTGATCGGCGGTTGTGCCATCGACGAAACTGGCGCTGCGCTGCCCTCTGAAACGATCACGGTGTGCAGCGAGAGCGACGCTGTGTTGCTGGGCGCGGTCGGTGGACCAAAATGGGACAACCCGACTGCTGCGGTCCGGCCAGAGCAGGGCTTGCTGGGCATTCGCAAGGCGCTGGGGTTGTTCGCCAACCTGCGACCTGTCAAGCTTGTACCGGCGTTGCTGGAGGCATCGACGCTCAAGCCTGAGGTGTTGGCCGGTGTCGATCTGCTGGTGGTGCGCGAGCTGACAGGTGGTATTTATTTTGGGCCGCGCCAGGAGGCATCTGCGGACGATCCGACCGCGTTCGACACCATGCTCTACACGCAACCAGAGATCGAGCGGGTTACGCGGCTGGCGGCGGAGGCAGCGCGCGGCCGTAGCAGCCGGCTGGCATCGGTGGATAAAGCCAACGTGCTGGCCAGCTCGCGGCTCTGGCGACGGGTGGTGACGGAGGTGGTTGCAAAGGAATTCCCGGATGTGCAGCTTGAGCATGTGCTGGTAGATGCGATGGCGATGCATCTGATTCGACGTCCGTCGGCCTACGACGTGGTGCTGGCAGGGAACCTGTTCGGCGATATCCTGACCGATGAAGCCAGCATGTTGGCCGGCAGCATGGGTTTGCTGCCCAGCGCCAGTCTGGGCAATGCCTTGAACAGTTATGGCCACCCGCGCGGCCTGTACGAGCCGATCCACGGATCGGCGCCGGACATCGCCGGACAGGGGATTGCCAATCCATTGGCAGCGATCCTGAGCGCGGCGATGCTACTGCGCCACTCGCTTGGCCTGGAGGACGAGGCTCAGGTTGTGGAGCGGGCCGTTGAATCGGTGCTGGCCGATGGGCTGCGCACCCGCGACATCGCCTGGGGCGCACGGCGGATCGTCGGTACGGCTGAGATGGGCAATGCGGTCGTACAGCGGATAATGCAATGAACGATTATCTTGATTCTGAGTTGAGCGGTTCGGGCGATGCCCCGATTGTCGAAAAGGTGACCACGGGTGCAGCTGTGTCGCGGGCCGTCCGGCCCATGATGCGGCGCACCCGCTCCATCGGAAGTGGCATGGCAAAGCACACTGACCCCTCTAAGCTAGACATAACACCAACCGATGGAGAAATCTGACATGACAACCATGATAACACAGCCGCGGATTTGGCTTTACGATACGACCTTGCGCGACGGCACGCAGGGCGAAGGGATCAACTTCTCATGCGAGGACAAGCTGCGCATTGCCCGCAAGCTGGACGAACTGGGCGTTCACTACATCGAAGGTGGCTGGCCCGGCTCGAATCCGAAGGACATCGAGTTCTTCCAACGTGCGCAGCACGAGCTGCAACTACAACAGGCGCGGGTTGCTGCGTTCGGCAGCACCTGCCGCGCTGAGGTGGATCCTGCGGATGATCCGCAGATCCAGCTTCTGGTGGATGCCGGAATGCCGGTGATTACGATATTTGGCAAGACGTGGGATCTGCATGTGACCGAGGTGCTGCGGACCACGCTGGATGAAAACCTGCGGATGATCGGTGCCAGCACGGCTTATTTGAAACGGCACTGTGATGAGTTTATTTACGACGCTGAGCACTTCTTTGACGGCTATAAGGCCAATCGCGAGTACGCGCTGGCGACGCTTCAAGCGGCTGCCGACAACGGGGCTGACGCGCTGGTGCTGTGTGACACCAACGGCGGGTCGATGTACTGGGAGATCGGCGAGGCGGTGGACGCTGTGCAGGTGTTCCTGGAATCTATCGGGTATCGCGGCGTGTTGGGAATCCATACGCATAACGACGGCGATGTGGGTGTAGCCAATGCCTTGGAGGGCATCCGGCAAGGCTGCACCCACGTTCAGGGAACCATCAATGGCTACGGCGAGCGTTGCGGCAACAGCAGCCTTAACAGCGTCGTTGCCAATCTGAAGCTCAAGCTGGGCATCGACTGTGTGACCGACGAGCAGTTGGCAAACCTGAGCGACGTCGCCCATTTCGTGGCGGAATTGGCAAATCTGCAACTGCCGGCGCACATGCCTTTCGTTGGCAACTCGGCGTTTGCACACAAGGGCGGCACCCACGTCAACGCTGTTGTCAAGCTGGAACGCAGCTACCAGCACATCGATCCGGTGCTGGTTGGCAACCAAAAACGGGTGGTCATCAGTGAACTCAGCGGCAAGGACAACATTGCCGTCAAGCGAGACGAGTATGGGCTGAACGGCATCAACCGCGAGCAGGAGCGCGCGGTGTTGCTACAGATCAAGGAGCTTGAAAACCACGGCTATTCTTTCGAAGCATCGGAAGCCTCGGTGGATCTGTTGCTGCGACGCGCTCAGCCGAACTACAAAAAACCATTTGAGTTGATCGACTTCACCACCGCGGTGGACAACCGCCGGGGTCGCGGCCTTTTCTCAGAAGCCACGGTCAAGGTCGATATCGAGGGGCACATCTTCCACGAGGTAGCAGAAGGCAACGGGCCTGTCAACGCCCTTAACCTGGCGCTGCGGAAGGCGCTGGAGCGCTTCTATCCCGGCCTGCGCGCGGTACATCTGGCCGACTACAAGGTGCGCATTCTGGACACGCACCGGGCGACCGCGGCGACCACGCGTGTGTTGATCGACTTCAGCGACGGCATTGATACCTGGAGCACGGTCGGCGCCAGCACCAACATCATCGAGGCAAGCTGGCAGGCGCTGTCCGATGGGCTGGAGTACGCGTTGGCCGGCTTGAACCGGAACGGCAGCACTGTGGTACAATCGGAAGTGTTGCAGGAAACATGACAACGCGGATCCCCGGACCGCCCACGAGGGGCTATCCTACATGAGCGGACGGCACCGCTTGGATGTAGGATAGGGCCTTGTGCCCGTTCCGGGATTGCCGGAACGCCCACAAGGGGCTATCCTACAAGAGCGGAAAGAAGACCTTGGAGCAAAGAGTGATGCAATCGACAAACGGCAAGAACGGCAGCAATAAGACGCATCGAGCCATGCGTTCGGACACCATCAAACGCGGCATCGAACGCTCTCCGCACCGCTCGTTGCTCAAGGCAACCGGCGTCACCGACGCCGACATGGACAAACCTTTCATCGCGATTGCCAACTCATATGTTGACATCGTGCCGGGTCACGTTCATCTGCAAGCGTTCGGCGAGGTGGTACGACAGGCAGTGCGCGAGGCAGGCGGTGTGCCATTTATGTTCAACACCATCGGTGTGGATGACGGCATCGCGATGGGGCACTTTGGCATGAAGTATAGCCTGCCCAGCCGCGAGATCATTGCCGATTCGGTGGAGACCATGATCGCAGCTCACTGTTTCGATGGCATGATCTGCATCCCTAACTGCGACAAGATCACGCCCGGCATGTTGATGGGCGCGATGCGCGTCGATGTGCCGACCATCTTCGTCAGCGGTGGGCCGATGCGCGCCGGCGTCACGGCCAGCGGCCAGGTCGTGGACCTGATCTCCGTGTTCGAGGGTGTGGGTGCATATCAGAGCGGCTCGATAACCGCCGAGGAACTGAAGCAGATCGAGGACGTTGCTTGTCCAACCTGCGGCTCTTGCTCCGGCATGTTTACAGCCAACTCCATGAATTGCCTGTGTGAGGCGCTGGGCATGGCGCTGCCCGGCAACGGCACCATTTTGGCCGTTGATCCGCGGCGCGAGGAACTGGCGCGCGCGGCAGCGCGGCAGTTGATGACTCTGGTGGAGATGAATCTCACGCCGCGCAAGATAGTGACTGCCGAAGCTCTGGACAACGCGATGGCGCTGGATGTCGCCATGGGCGGCAGCACCAACACTGTGCTGCACACTCTGGCCATCGCGCACGAGGCGGGGGTTGACTACCCGCTGAGCCGCGTCAACGAGGTGAGCAAACGGACGCCTAACCTGTGCAAGGTCAGCCCATCCAGCCATTACCACGTTGAGGATGTGGATGCTGCCGGTGGGGTCAGCGCGATTCTGGCTGAGCTGGCGGAGAAGCCGGGCGCGCTCAACCTTGACGCGCTCACCGTGACGGGGCAAACGTTGGGCGAGAACATCGCAGCGTCGCGCTCGCGGGATGTGGAGTGCATTCGTACGCTGGCCAACCCATACAGCGCCGACGGTGGCTTGGCGATTCTGTTTGGCAATCTGGCGCCTGACGGCGGCGTGGTCAAGGCAGCCGGCGTGCTGCCAGGTATGATGCAACATACCGGCCCCGCGGTGATTTTCGAGAGCCAGGAAGAGGCAGTGGACGGCATCCGCGACGGTAAGGTCAGGGCTGGCGACGTGGTCGTGATTCGCTACGAGGGGCCGAAAGGCGGTCCGGGGATGCAGGAGATGTTGGCGCCCACCTCCTACTTGATGGGACAGGGATTGGGCAGCTCGGTCGCGTTGATCACCGATGGACGGTTCAGCGGCGGCACCCGCGGCGCATGCGTTGGCCATGTCTCTCCTGAGGCTGCGGCCGGCGGTCCAATCGCGCTGGTCCAGCCGGGCGATCTGATCACTGTGGACATTCCCGGCCGCAGCCTGCATCTGCACGTCAGCGAGGATGAGTTGGCGCGCCGACGGAGCATCTGGCAACCGCTGGAGCGGCCAGGCCTGCCGAGTTACTTGCAACGCTACGCCCGGTTGGTGACCAGCGGCAGCCAGGGAGCGGTGCTGGCATGGTAGCTGCGATGCGGACGGCTGCATTCTTCGACATGGACCGCACGCTGTTGAGCGAAAGCTCCACGCTGCTGTGGATCCGCTACATGCGCGAGCGTGGTGAGCTGCCGGTGAGCTATATCCTGCGTTTTGTGGGCGCCATGGTGCGTTACCAGTTGGGTCAGTTGGACATGGTGGAGATGACCCGCCGGCTGGCCAAGGATCTGGCGGGTGAACAAGAGGCGCAACGGGCGACATCGACGCGGCGCTGGGTCGCCGAACAGGTCGTCAACTTCGTCGCACCGGAAGGGCTACGCTGGCTGGATGCGCATCGCAAGCGCGGCCATCGGGTCGCGATGATCACCGCATCCCCGGCTTATACGGCTGATGCGTTGGCAGAACATTTGGCGATACCGGTGGAAGACGTGATGGCGACCCGCTTCGAGGTGCGCAACGGACGCTTCACGGGGCGAATGCTGGAACCGATGGTGATCGGCGAAGGCAAGCTGTCGGCCGCGCAGGAGTATGCCGCGCGCAACGACATTGATCTGGCGTCAAGCTACTTTTACACTGACAGTATTGCCGACCTGGCGTTGCTGGAAAGGGTGGGTTTTCCGGTAGCCGTCAATCCTGACCGCCCGCTGCTGAAGGTCGCCGAGGCGCGCGGCTGGGATATCGTTCGCTTTTATTAAGCGCGGGTGGGCGGGCACAACAGGACAGTGTCAGTTATAGACACCTTTCGCAGATTCCTGTCGCGAAACACAAGGATCCAAGAACCGTCACCTGTTCTCCGGCTTATCCGCAGGTGGGGATAGGAGATCGAACCGTGTGCTTTGCGCGCTGTTACCGCTTTGGCCGTCTTGCCGGATGTTTTGACGTCAACAAGAAAAAAGCGCTGTTTGGACCAAGTTCCAAACAGCGCTTTTTGTGTTTCCTCTACGAGGTTTTCCAGGTTGTATACGTGTAGCTAAACACGTGGGGATTTTTCGGCGGCGGTTCCGCCGGTCTGGGTGCACGGGTCCAGGCTGCTACTGTCTGGCCACCGTCGAGGCGAGATGCTCCGCTGCTGTTCCGGCTCGACCGGCCGCGGTTCTCTGAGCGGTTGCGGGAGTGGGAAGAGCGCCGCCGGCTGCGGCGACGTACAACCTTTTGTTGTCCTCGCGGTGGGTTTGGCTGAGCGGCGCTGGTATCTGTGGCTTGCTTGGCCATGGCTATCCTCTTACAGGTAGTCGCGCAGTTGCCGGCTGCGGCTGGGATGGCGCAAGCGCGCCAGCGCTTCCTGCTCGATCTGGCGAATGCGCTCGCGGGTCAGCCCGAACATCTCGCCAACTTCTTGCAGCGTATAGGTGTGGCCATCAAGCAACCCGTAACGCAGGCGCAGGATGCGCTCCTCGCGCGGTTGCAGCGTATCCAGCAGATCGTCGAGTTTGCCACGCAGCAGGGCTTGCTCGGCACGCTCGGCTGGTTCAGGACTGTCGTCGTCCTCGATGAACTGGCCGAGGGTGCTCTCTTCCTCTTCCCCGACTGGCTGCTCCAGAGAAAGCGGGCGCACAGCGGTTCTCAGGTAGCGATGGACGCGCTCGGCCGGTAGATCTAGCGCGTCTGCCAGCTCTTCGGGCGTGGGTTCGCGGCCCAGAGTCTGCTCCATCTCCTGGCTCGTTCGACGCAGCTTGAGCAGCTTTTCGCTCATGTGGACAGGTAGGCGGATGGTGCGTCCCTGGTCCGATACGGCGCGGCTGACGGCCTGGCGGATCCACCAAGTCGCGTAGGTGCTGAACTTATAGCCGCGATCGGGATCGAACTTATCCACGGCGCGCATCAAGCCCAGGTTGCCCTCCTGGATCAGGTCCAGAAAAGGTACACCATGGCCGATGTAGCGTTTGGCGACGCTGATGACCAGCCGGCTGTTGGACTCGATCATGCGCCGGCGCGCTTGCTGGCCAAGCTCCGTGGCGGCTTCGAGTTCGATGCGCTCGGCCGGCGTTTCGTAGCTGCCGCGGGCCAGCTTTCGGCTAGCCTGCTTGCCGATTACCACCCGTCCGGCCAGTAGCTTCTCTTCGTCCGCGGTGAGGAGCGGGTGAGCGCCCATTTGCCGGAAGTAGAGATCCACTGCATCGCGCGCCAGAGCGAGGTCGTCCTCATCCTTGGCTGAAATCACACGGCTGGGAGGCATTTCGGTCTCCTCGTCCGCGTCTTCTGACTGATCCTGCACGGGAATATCAAGTTCGCGGAGCTTGGAGAAAAGTTCCTCCAAGACATCCAACCTTTCTTCGACTTCGGGAAGCGCCTCAAGTATTTCGTCATAGGTAATGAAGCCTTGACTCGATGCTCGTTCCAGCAGTTCGGTCAACGCCTCGGTCGACTCGACAGCTTCCAATACGATCGTTTCTTCCATAATCTCCTGATTGTTGTTCCACAGGTTCGTCAGCCTTTATTCCAGCGCTTTTTCTTCAACATACGCTGGTGGCTTAGATCCCATTGGAATATTAGCACATCTGACGCATCGTCGTGTGTGAGGAAGAATCCGCAGTCGCTCGGGATCGATCTCGGTTCCACAATACTCACAAATGCCGTAGTCACCGGTAGAGTCTCTTTCAAGAGCCTGTTCGATCTCTTCAATGCGCTGTGTCAACACGTTGCGCCGCGCCAGGTTCATCTCCCAGGTGATGATCTCCGGGCTGCCTTCGCCCAGGCCAAAGTCTGGACGGTGCTGTAACTGACGGTCCAAGTTGGCAAGTTGCTCTTTGGCTTGCACGAGTTCGGTCTGCAAGAGTTCCTTTGCATTCTTGGACATGGGATATCTCCTCACCCGATAGGGTATTCAATCGGCAACGATGACTGGGTCGGGAATGAGGCGGCACTGCCTTGTGCCTTTACGAAAGGCGCAGCCTGCCTCGGGGATGAGGATTGGCTGCGCTTGGATACTGATCGGCGGTGGCTAATGCAACCCCTGGGCTCAGTTCCTGATGTCGGCAACCAATCTCAGGTACCTCGCTTCTGTTGTCACAAGCAGTCCACCAGTCAAGTTCAGTATAGCATGGAAAAACGGCCATGTCAACACGATTCTTGACCAATTGTGGTAATTATCCCATAATGTTAAGTCGGTATTTGTCCGCGACGCAACGCTGCTTTTGACAGCTTTTTTGCTCAAGGGTATAATTGCGTTAGACATTATTTAGGAGTTGGATCCAAACATTCTATGCCATATGCCGCGCCGGCGTTGGTGCCGACAGCGGCATACTTATTGGAGAGGGTCCAAGTCGTTTCAGGAGGACTTTCCCGTGACTTCAGGTGACGTTGAAACCGCTGCCGAGACTGCTGTGGTCGAGCAGGCAGCTGAGACTGCAGGCGCCCAGGTTGAAGCCAAAGCTGATAAACCTGCGCCAAAACAAAAACAAAAGAAAAAGAAAGTCCGTGTTCTTCCTCGCACGAGAATCGTCAAGGTCCTCAGCGTTGGGATGGAGGTTGAAGGCACGGTGAAACGCGTTTCGGAGTTTGGCGCGTTTGTGGATATTGGTGCAGGCCGAGACGGTCTGTTGCACATCTCGGAACTATCTACCTCCCGCGTCCACAAGGTCACAGACGTCGTGCAGGAAGGCCAGAAGATCACGGTTTGGATCAAGGAACTGGATCGCAAGCGCAACCGCATCAGTCTGACGCTGATTCCGCCGGGTACCAAGACCATCCGCGATCTGGAGGTTGGTGAACTTGTCACAGGCACTGTGACCCGGTTGACCAGCTATGGCGCATTTCTGGACATCGGCCTTGAGCGCGACGCGATGTTGCACGTCAAGGAAATGGGCGAGGGCTATGTTGCCAAGCCGGAGGATGTTGTCAGCCTGGGCGAGGTCATCGAGGCGCGCATCAGCGGGGTTGACGCGCGGCGCGGCCGCATCGATCTTAGCCTTAAGGGCCTGAGTCACGCGGCTCCCAACGACGACTCAGAGCCCGAGGTCTATCTGGAACCTGCTGCTGTGGAGATGGACGATGAGGAGCTTCCATCGGCCATGGAGCTGGCGTTCCGTATGGCATTGAGCGAGGAAGACATCGAGTACGAGGTGGAAAAGGCTTCGCGGAAGAGTGGGCGACGCCGGCGCAACAACTATCGCAACCAGCAAAGCGAAATCGTCTCGCGGACCTTGCGCTACCACAACTGATGTCATGGAAGCTCGCACCAGATGGTCTTTCCTGCCAATGAAATGTGTCTTGTAATTCAAAGCTCCGGCCAATCACCGGAGCTTTTTTGTTAGGCAGCGCCCATGAAACGACTCGTTGCACTTTGCGCCTTGGTTTTTTTTGTGGCCTTGACCGTTGGCTTGCTCGCCAGCCAGCTTCTGCCGGCGCGCCGTTCGGGTGCTGCCGACCCATCCACGGCCCAAGCCAACGCAACACCAGAGGTGTCGCTGGTCGCTTTTGAGGGTGTTGTGAGCCAGGGAAGCGCGACGGTTCCATCGACCTGGGTGGTCGACTCCTATAGCTTCCGGGTGATTTCGGAGACGCAGATCATCACCAACGGCCTGCCGGTGCAGCCGGGCTTCTGGGCGCGTGTGGAGGCCGTGAAGGACGATCAGCAGGCCCTTGTTGCCAACACTGTGGAGCTTCAAGGCGTTCCATCGGGCGAGATCTTTGACCGGGTAGTTTCCATAGACGACGATGCAGGGGTCTGGCAGGTTGGTGACACCGAGGTTCTCGTCAGCGACCAGACCGTTATCGAGGGTACGCCGGCTGTGGACTCGCTGGTATACATTCACGGCCGCTGGAGTTTCGATGGCCTGGCGGCAGACCGGGCGGTTATCAAATCGGAGGCGGAGCAAGCCATTTATCAAGGCGAGATTGTCCAGCAGCAGCTTGACTACTGGCTGGTTGACGACGTGGTTGTCGACCTCAGCGACTCGCCGCTCATTCTCGGCGACCCGGAGGTCGGCGCGCTTGTGGAGGTGTACGGTACGGAAACCGGCCCGCGCCACTTGCAGGCGCAGTCGATCATCGTCTCGCCTGGGACCACGGAGTTTCAGCAGCGCGACGGTTGGCTGGTTTCTGTGGAAGGTGACGACTACCCCTATTTGTGGCGTGTCAATCTCCTGGAAGGAACGGGGATTGTACCGGCTTATGTCGCAGTCTTTGAAAACACCGAGATCGACGAGACCGCGGCCGTCGCAGCCTATCGCAGTTGGCTCGACATCCAGGCCGACAACCTTGGCGCTGGCTACTACCGTGCCCGCCGCATCGTCGTGTTGCCCCGCCCGCCCAAGCAGACAATTACCGGCATTGTTGAGCAGATACCACCGGGTGGCACGGTTGGCCGGTGGCGTGTTTCAAGCCATCGTGTGGAGGCAGATGCCGATACCGCGATCATCGGCGCACCGCAGGTGGGCAGTCTGGTAACGGTCCTCGGCACGCCAGACTACAGCAACGCGCTTCATGCAGAGAGTATTGAGCTGCTGGAGGAGTAGTTCCTGCGGCGGTCATAGCTTGAAGGAATGACACCACTCTGCCGGCTGGATAGTTACGCCACAACTTACACGAATTCGAAGAATTTCGGAGCTATTCGTGCAATTCGTGGCAGATTTCTCCCTTCGCCCGGCTACAGGTCGCGCGCCATGTACAGGTCGCCGTCCTCAAAACCGTGCTGGCGATAATACTCGCGTGTGCCAATTGATGCGATGACGGCAAGGCGCCGGTAACCAGCCCGCCGCGCGTTCCTGGCAGCGGCGGCCAGCAACTCTTGCCCAATGCCGCGGTGTTGCGCCTCGCCGTCGCTGGCGTCGCCGATAGGCAGCGACGGACCGTAGACGTGGAGTTGGCGGATGATGGCGCAGCCGGTGAGCTCTGCCGGCATCTCCACCACTTCAGGCGCAGTCGGCAGATGCAGCCGCAGGAAGCCTGCCAGCCGTCCATCCGGTGTTTTCATGCTCAGGAACGTCTCCTGGCCACCGCCAGCGCGATATTTCAGACCAGCAAGGCGCAGGTCCTGTATGTTCACTGCATTGCCCCGCACTTCCCGGCAGCGTATACACTGGCAGCGGCGGCCACTTTCCCGCAGCCGCGTCTTGGCTATCTCCCGTAAGTTGGCGAACTGGTTGCCTACCACCACATAATTGGCCGGGATGTCACGGATCACCCGGTCGAGCCGGCAGTAGCGCGGCGTGGCAGCTTTGCAGTCGGCCAGCAGATCCACCAGCGTTTCATGGTCATACGGCTGGTAGCCGCCTTGTCGCCAGATCTCGTACAGATCGGTGCCGGCAATCAACGAACACGGGTAGAGCTTCAATTCATCCGGGCGTATATCGGTGTCCCTCCAGAGGCGCAGGTAGTCGCGGCGGTCGCTCTCCGGCGTCGCACCCAACAGGTTGGGCATCCAGTGCATCAGCAGTTTGAAGCCGGCCGCCCGCAGCAACCGGCTGGCATGGCGGGCAGTGGCCATATCATGCCCGCGCCGGTTGATCTCCAGAATATGGTCGTTCAGACTCTGAATGCCGAGCTGCACGCGGGTAACACCTAGCATTCGCAGCCAGACAGCCTCGTCCAGCGACACCCAATCGGGCCGTGTCTCGACCGTCATGCCGACACAGCGCACGGCGGCCCTTTCGTTGAGCGCCTGTGCCTCGGCCAGTGATGCGCTGTCCACACCGTTCATCGCGTCCAGGCAACGCTGCACGAACCACTGTTGATAAGGACGCGGGTAGGCCGACCAGGTTGCTCCCAGGATGATCAATTCGATCTTCTGTGCCGGATGGCCGTTGTTGGAAAGGGCAGCGATGCGGCTGGCGGTCTGCTCGAAAGGGTCGAACTCATGGCGTAGCGCGCGCTGTGCCCCCGGTTCCCACGACAGGTAGCTCTTCGGCATCTCCGGATCGTTGGGACAGAAAATGCACTTTCCCGGACAGCCGGCTGGTTTGGTCAGCACCGCTACCGGCGCAACCCCGGATAGCGTGCGTACCGGCTTCATCTGCAAACGGAGCAACGTGTCGCGGTCGAAAGTCAGCGCGCCGCTGTCACAGAGCGCCTGATAGCCGCGCACCAGTTCGCTCTTGCTGAAAAATCCCTGGCCGTCGCGCGGAAATCGGCGCAAAATAGCGCGCAGCGTCCGTTGGTCTACTTCTGGTTCGGCTCGAATCGCCTCGATGATACCCTGTATTTGCTCCCCGTGGCGCGCCAAATCTACCGGATCGTATTTCCAGGCGTCGCTGGCGTGGCGTTGGTCCGGCGGGGGTGGTAAATGAGCAAATCTATTTCTGTGACCCATTGCAACTATGAACCAGAAGACAACCAATCAACTGTTGAGGATCAACCAAACGTTTTATGAGGCGTTGGCCCAGCCTTTCGCCGATAGCCGCAGTACACGCCAGCCCGGATTGCAGCGAGTTGTGGCGTGCATAAACGGCGCCAGGTCGTTGCTGGATGTCGGCTGTGGCAACGGTCGATTAGCCCACGCTCTCGACGAAGCCGGCTTGTCCATGCGCTACACGGGCATCGATGCCAGCGAGACACTGCTGGCCATAGCGATACAGTCGGCGGCTGCGCTGACTACTGTGCAAACCACGTTTCTGTTACTCGACATAAGCAAGGATAACTGGGAGACTTCCTTGCCACAGCCCACATACGACGCGATTGCTCTGCTGGCTGTGCTGCACCACATCCCTGGCTGGGATCACCGCGTCGCGTTGTTGCGAACACTGCGGGACCTGTTATCCGCTGATGGGTTCCTGGTTGTCTCGACGTGGCAATTCCTGAACGAGGAACGGCTGCGGCGCAAGATCATGCCCTGGGCGCAAGTGGGCTTGGACGACAGCGATCTGGAGCCCGGTGACTACCTGCTGGACTGGCACCGCGGCGGCTCAGGTCTGCGTTACTGTCATCTGGTGGACGAGGCGGAACTGAGAGCACTGGCTGGCGCCGCCGGGCTGGCGGTGGCTGACCTCTTCTATGCGGACGGTGCCGGCCAGAACCTCAACCTGTTCGCGCTGTTGCGGTAACAAAGTGCCAGAGTCGGCAACCCGTTGAAGGCCTGCCAACTTTTTGGCGCAGTCATGCCTCATCGCCGCAGCAGCATGGGCAGGAACAATTGGCGCATTGATGATGATGGCGCCACGGTGACGCTGCCTGCCACGATCGTCACCTGCTGCACGTTGGCGTTGGTGTCAGTTACCTGGGGCTGTGTTAGCTCGATCTCGCTTGTGCCCGGCGCCGCGGCGTGAAACTGAATGGTTGCCAGCTCGCCGTTGCCTGCTGGACCGCTGCCAGAGCCGTAGCTGTACGCGCCGAACACAGGATCCATCAGGTTCGGCGGGTTTGTTATCCGCAGCTCACCGGTTGAGCGTCCCGTGCTGCCGAGAAAGGGCGTCAGTGCCATCCAGTCGGGGTGAGTGCTCAAGACGCCCTGAGCGAAGTCGACGCCAAACTCGAACGCGCCTAAATCGGTCGCCTGGCTGACGCGAATCGTCACCAGGAAATCCTGGCCGGCGGGCACTGGCTGGGAAGGGCCAACCACCGTCAGGACAACGGGCACGGCTGGTGCAGCCTGGCCAGCCGTCGATCCGGCTGCCAGCATCAGGAGCAAGGCCGCCGCCACCAGTGCTGCCATCCCCGCGGAATTCACTCGCAACGTTCTATCTCTCATTTAGTAGTCCTTTGTCATCCCACAGTTTCATAGGAAGCATAACACAACGGCCTGCTTTCGCCAATCTCTTGTGGCGGATGGCATCTTGCGGGCTGGGTTGTAGGAAAAGCGTATGGTGGGCGGAAGGCAACCGAACGGCGGAGGGGGTATAATGGTTCGCACCCACTGGTGAGCAAGGTAAATGCCACACCAAACGCGTATTCATGGCAGAAACGCGCCTCCTTTTTCGTTCAAATACTGTAGATGCCCTTCGTCTGTTCTGGTGGAGTCGATGCTGTCACGGTGGCTAGAATGAATGTTATACAGGTCATATTGTTTGGCAAGTTTCAGATTCGATTCAACGGGGAGGAATTGGTTGGCATTGATGGCCGCAAAACACAGGAGCTGCTGGCCTATCTGCTGATCCACAGAAGTCGCGCCCACGCACGCGAGGTGCTTGCTGAGGTGCTCTGGGGCGAACCGCACCGCGCCCGGACGCGCAAATATCTGCGGCAAGCGCTTTGGCAGGTCCAGAGTGCGCTGGAACCGTGCGCTCTGGACGGGGACGGCGGACCGGTTGTGGCGGACCCGGACTGGGTGCAATTCAACCCGGTTTCCTCTATCTGGCTGGACGTGGCCCAGTTCGAGGATGCGTACGCACGTACGCAGGGCATTCCCGGCGCAGCGCTGGAGAACCAGGCAGCAGACGCGATGGATCGGGCCGTTCGATTGTACGCCGGCGATCTGCTAGAAGGGTGCTACCAGGACTGGTGTATCTTCGAGCGTGAGCGTCTGCAGAACATGTACCTTGCCATGCTGGATAAATTGATCGACTGGTGCCAGGTGCAAGGCAGGTATGAGATCGGACTCGGCTACGGAGAACAGATCTTGCGGTGTGACCGGGCGAGGGAGCGTACGCATCGTCGCATGATGCGGCTGTATTACCTGTCAGGTGATCGAACGTCCGCGCTGCGGCAGTACGAACAACTGGTGCGCACCCTGCATGAGGAGCTCAACGTCCAACCATCGCAGCGCTCACTGCGCCTGGTAGAGCAGATCCGCGCCGACACCTTCGACAGCGATTATCCATCCGGTGGACCGGGCGCCGGCAAATCGCCAACACCGCGTGACCGAACACACTCAGACCCGCGGGCGCATCTTCGGCACTTGCATAAATCGCTGACCGCGATGCAGCGCCAGATTCGGCAGGAACTCGAGGTCATCGAGTTGGCTCTGTCCGACTCCTGATCCGTAGTTTCCGTTTCTCTCTTTTCCCAGTTTTTCCTTCTTTCCTTCCCCCCTTCCTTCCTCTGTTCAGCGCGCCATCAATTTGGTAGCCCGACTTTGCCGTATTTCCCTCTTCCTCGTTTCCCTCGTCTTTCTCCCACAAACAGACGCCGCCACAGACGGCAAAAAGACGCCTCGTCTCCGCTCAACTGCTATACTTCAACGTAACCTTATGTGGTTTTGGCCGCGACAGTTCAAAAAAGGCCGGGTTCACACCGAACTCGGCCATCGGGAAGCGAGTACTGGCTGGCTCATGGATCCATACGAGTCCCACTCGTTCATCGTCAAGATCTGGCTCGAAGAGTCACCGGAGGAAGCCGGTGAAATAGATGAAGCCACCTGGCGTGGTCACGTTACCCACGTGCCCAGCGGCCAGCGCCGCTATTTCGAGCGACTGCAAGATGTGGTTGCCTTTATTCGTACCTACACAGAGGCGCTGACCACTCGTTAGCCCAGACGCTAACCGGCAAGTGATGAAACAGGAGTAGAATGGCCACCTATCGAGCAATCAGCGCCACCTGTCAGGCTATTGTCCGATTGCTGCAACAGTCCTGGCGGCCGGAGTTGTTCGACGACGCTCCGCTTCAGTTTGCTGTCTATAGCACCCAGGACTTTGCCGATCCCATGGATGCCGGCGTTTCGCTCTTCCTCTACCGGGCCAACATCAACGGAGTGCAGCGTACGCCGCCGGCCCGCATCGATGCCAACGGCCAGCGCCGACGCACCCAGCTTCCTGTTGATCTTCACCTGTTGTTGACACCCTGGGCCAAGGCCGCGTCGCTGGAACACGAGATCCTGGGTTGGACGATGCGCACGCTGGAGGATTGGCCTATTCTGCCGGCGGGCATCCTCAACTCGCAGGTGCCCAACACCTTCGCCGCCGAGGAGACTGTTGAGATCGTGCGCAACGACATGGCTATTGAGGAGTTGGTACGCATCTGGGACGTGCTGCCGCACGACTTCCACGTTTCAGCCAGTTACGTGGCGCGTGTAGTCCGGATCGATTCAGAGTTGGACGTGCAGGCTGCCGGCCCGGTGCTGACCCGCCAGCTTGACTACGGTGTGGTCGAGGAGTAGCCATGTTGCCGGTGCGTGTCTTGGAGAGCAGCGTACGTCGAGCACCCCTGGGGCTGCGTTTCATCGACCTGGCCCAAGGGGTAGCTGTGAGCGATGGGCTGGAGGTGCTTGCCTGGCCGTTGGGCGTGCGCCGCGAGGCCCGTTACGCTGTGCGCTCGCCGCTGTCGGGCATCTACGGCTACCGCGCGCTGCCCGGCTTGCGTTTGTTCGAGGTTGGCCAGCAACCAGCATCCTTTTGGTGTACACCAGGCGTCAGCAGTCCGCCCCATTCTATCGAGTTGCCTGGGCTGGAACAACCGCTGGATCCCGATTTCGAGGGGCCATTGCCTAACTTTGCGTTGCAGGTCAGCGATCACCAGGGGCGTTTTCTGCCGCTCTCGTTGCTGCTCTGTCTGCCCAAGGAGAGCCTGGTGGAGGTTCCGCTCTTTTCCTCGCCCTCCCGGCCGGCCTTGTCGGGGCAGGGCGTGTTGCGCGGCCAGGTGTGGGACGCGGCGAGCGACCGGCCGGCAGCCTGGGCGCTTGTCTCCGCGGCCCCCGATGACACCACCAGCTATGCATCGTTGGCCGACGCCCGCGGTGTCTTCACGCTCTTTCTGCCCTATGCCAGCACACTGCCGCCGCTAATGGGCTCACCACCCCACGGCGGGGATGAGCTACGTTGGGAGTTGACCATCCGGGTTGCATACGAGCCGGCCGGCCAGCAGCGGCTTATCGGCCAGGAGCCGCCCGATTTGCGCTCGCTGCTGGAGCAGGCTCCCGCCCAGATTCATGACCAGGTCGGCGTTGTTGCCGATCACATTATTCGCTTGTTGCACCTTGGCCAGGAGTTGCAGGTAGTGACAGAGAACCTGGATCCTCCCAACCGTATGCGGCTGTTGGTGGATTCAGCGTGAAGCGTGTTTTATAACTCAACCAGCGCCAAAACCTTACGTCGTCACGTTTTACGTTTCACTTACTGTTACCTAAAGCAACACGCAATACACACAACGCAATTCGTTTCACTCGATCGGCGTGCCCACATCGGCAGCCTTAGCAGTTACCCTGTAGTTTTGAGGAGGCACTGACATGCCCGAATATCTAGCACCCGGCGTCTACGTCGAGGAAACCAGTTTCCGCTCCAAATCGTTGGAGGGGGTCAGCACCAGCACGGCGGGCTTCGTCGGGCCGGCCCGCTATGGACCGGTCAGCGGGGAACCGGAGCTGTTGACCAGCTTTGCCGACTTTGAGCGCATCTACGGCGGACTGGAGGATCTGGTCTTTACAACCGGTCGCCAGCCCAACTATCTGGCCCACGCCGTGCGGGCCTTTTATGAGGAGGGCGGCCGGCGGCTGTACGTCAGCCGTATCTTTGATGATGGAGAGTCCAGCGCTGCCCCCGACGCCAACTACGGCCATGTTGACACTGCCGCTGCCTACTCGCCGGCATTGCCGTCCGTAACGTTGCACGCGCGCTTTCCCGGCGCCGCCGGCAACATGCGCGTCACGCTTACGTTACAGGTCGGTTCCAACGCGCTGACCACAGGGACAACCGGTCGCACGTTGACACGGGTCGGCAGCTACGATCTGGTGCATGTCGGGCAACCGGTTGAGGAGGACTCGCCGCCCACCGGCCGCATCATCGGCTATACGCCTTTGCAGGCCGATGGCCTGATGCTGGCAGTGTGGAACAGCGTAGCCCAACGTTGGGAGCTGCAAGACGGGACCACAGCGACCGCGCTCGATGCGCTGGCCGGCACCGAGCATGTGCGGCCGCTCAGCGTCGTGGTCGAGGTCGAGCAGCCTGAGGTGAACGGCGCGGGCTTTCAACAGCCTGAGCAACTCGGCGAGTTTGGCTTTGACCTGCGCGGCCGGGCAGCGTTGGAGACGACCTTCGCCAGGGATCCGGACATCCGCCTGGACTTCCTGACCGTGCCCTTTGCCCTGGAGACGCCCCGCATCGCCGATGAAGACGACGATGATGCCCAGACGGCTGAAACGCTGGACATCGCGCGCGAGCTGCTGGGCGCCGCCGCCGTCGACTCGCTGCTGGAAGTGCCGGTGACTTCGGCCGACCGCCAGCGCGTGCTGACTGCCCGACGCCAGATGTTGGTACTGAGCGGTGGCAGCGACGGCAACCTGCCCTCCGCCCACAGCTACGAGGGCAACGAGAGCGACTTCCATGACTACGTCAACGATCCCCTGCAGGAACCCAAGAACGGCCTGTTGGCTCTTGAGAGTGTGGAAGACATCTCCATTGTGGCCGCGCCGGGCTACTCTGCCGTCTACCTGAGCGAGGATGATCAGGACCGTGTGCTGGCTACCCACGGTGCGGTTATCAGCCACTGCGAGCGCATGAAGTATCGCATCGCCGTTCTGGACTCGCCGCCCAACCAGTTGGTGTCGGGTGCGTTGGGCTTCCGCAACCTGCGTTCCTCCAAGTACGGCGCCATCTACTATCCCTGGGTGGTGGTCGCCAACCCGCAGGCCAGCGGCCGGCTGAAGCTGCCCCCCAGCGGTTTCGTGGCCGGCATCTATGCCCGCAACGACATCGAGCGGGCCGTCTACAAGGCGCCCGCCAACGAGGTGGTGCGGCTGGCCATCGACTTCGAGCAGCGCCTCAACAAGGCGCAGCAGGAGGCGCTGAACCCCAACGGCGTCAACTGCTTCCGCTTCTTCGAGGGCCGCGGCTACCTGCTGTGGGGAGCGCGCACCATCAGCGACGACCCGGAGTGGAAGTACGTCAACCTGCGGCGCTACTTTGCCTATCTGGAGCGCACCATCGATGTTGGCACCCAGTGGGTGGTGTTCGAGCCCAACGGGCCGCAGCTTTGGGACAACGTGCGCCGCACCGTGGAGGACTTCCTCTACAACGAGTGGCGTCAGGGGGCGCTGCTGGGCAGCAAGCCGGAGGAAGCCTACTTCGTTCGCTGCGACCGCAGCACCATGACTCCCAACGACCTCGACAACGGGCGGCTGGTATGCCTGATCGGCGTGTCGCCTGTGCGGCCGGCTGAGTTCGTAATCTTCCGCATCGGCCAGTGGACGGCCACCGCCACCGCGTAGCGCTGGCCAGGTGAGCTGCTGGCGTAATTCGACAGAACCACAGGAGGCATCTGCATGGCCACCGAACGAGACAATCCCTATAGCAACTTCAATTTCCTGGTAGACCTGGGCACCGGCGACACCGCCAGCGTCAAGGCCGGTTTTCAGGAGGTCAGCGGCCTGAACACCGAGATCACCATGGCCGAGTACCGCAACGGCAACGAGCCGGTCAACCGCGTGCGCAAGATCAGCGGCATGTACAAGGTCGGCGACGTCACGCTCAAGCGTGGCCTCATCGGCGCCCTGGACCTCTACGAGTGGATCGATCAGGTGCGCAACGGCGACCAGGGCGCGGCGCGCAGCGTCACCATCCAACTGCGCGACGAGGCCGGCGCCAACACGGTGATGACCTGGCGGCTGACCAACGCCCGCCCCATGCGCTACACCGCGCCCACCTTCAACGCCAAGGGCGGCAGCGACGTGGCCATCGAGGAACTGGTGCTGTCCTGCGAGGACATGGCCATCGAGTAAATTCTCAAACACCATGGCTTCAACCCTGACCTACAACGGCCGGCTGCCCGGTGTCGTCTGCCAGACCAGCCTGCCGCCGCAACGCGAGGATCCGCTGCGTCTGGATGTGGCCGCGTTCGTGGGCTTTGCCCAGCGCGGGCCTCTGGACACGCCGGTTGCTGTCGAGGACATCAGCCATTATCGGCTGCTGTACGGCGGCGACCTGCTGGTAGCGCGCGATGGCGGCCGTCCGGTCTATGCCCACCTGCCAACCGCGGTGCAGTCCTTCTTCGACAACGGGGGACGACGCTGTTACGTGGTGCGGGTTGCCGGCGATGACGCCCGGCCCAACCGCTTTCGCCTGCCCGGTCTCGTTTCCTGGTCGGCGTTGGAGGGCTACCGCGCGGTGGTGGCGCCGGCCGCCTGGGCCGGCAGTTGGTCGGACAGCATGACGGTGGCGACGCAACTGCTGGCCACTCCGCTGGCCGTGTCGCCGCTGATGTCGGCCGCGCTGCCGCCGGAGCTTGGACTGCCGCCCGGCCTCAATCTCCTGCTGGAGTTGCCGGCCGATCTGGCCTTGCAGGCGGGCGATCTGTTGCGCTTGCAGGTTGACGGTCTGGCCGGCCAGAAGCTGTTGCTGCTGGCGCCGTTGCAGTCGCTGCGGGTGCTGAGCCAGGCGCTGCCCGGCATCGGAACCGTGACCACGCTGGTAACAGCCGATCCGTCCATGGTGAGAGCCTTTCAAACGACCAACCCGGAGCCGCTACCTCTGGCAATGGAGGTGGAGCGGCTGGCAGAGGATGGCTGGCAGCCGCTGGCAGTCGATGTGGAGCTGCGCCCGCTGGCCAGCCGGCCGGCTGCGTTGCAGATATTGCTGCCGGCAACCAGCGCAGTCGCGCCCGGCGACCTGTTGCGCGTCCTGTGCGACGACAACAGCGTCTTGCTCTTTCCTGTGCAGCAGGTGGGCCACGGCCAGGAGCAGCTATCGTCGCCGGCCGGCAGCCGTCTCGAAGCAGTGACCGACGACCCGCTCTGGCAGCAGTCCACGCCGTCTGAGATAGCAGCCGGCCAACTGCGCCAGGTGGATCTGTTGACCTTCGAGTTGATGATCGGCGAGGGCGATGAAACCGCCGAACGCTGGTCGGACCTGCGTTTTGCAGCCGGGGCCGGCCACTGGTCCGGCGTGCTGGCGCTGAACGGCGACCATCAAGCAGCCGGCGCAGTGCAGGTCAGCAGCGGCCGGTCGCTACGTCTGGGGACGCCGGCGGATCTCCATGCAGAGCCGGGGCGGGTTTACCTGCCGCTGGGCATGGCCGACCTGCTGGACCCGGAACTTGCCGCTCGCCCTCTGCCCGATGCAGTGCCGGGCAGCAAGGACGGTTTGGATGTGTTCGATCCCGGTGTGCTGTTCCTGGACGACCGGCTGCGCGGCGTCGGACGGCGGGCGTTGATGGCCGAGGCTGAGCATCTGCTCTACCTGGCGGAACAGCCGACTGTGCTGCGCAAGCTGCACGGCGTGCTGCCGCTGGACGAGGTTGGCATGGTGGCGATCCCCGATCTGGCGCATCGGCCCTGGCTGCCCGCGCCACCGCCGCCGGCCGCTCCCGTGCCCCAGCCCGAGCCGGATGAGCCTCCCGACTGGTCGCACTTTCAGCAATGCCCGGCGCCGCTGCCGGAGGAGCCCCTGGAACCGGATGCGGTGGTGCGAGCCTTTCTGTTGGCCGTCCAGAGCCACGATCTCGCCGCGGCCCGCGACACGTTGAGTCCCGCCATGCAGGTGCGACTGGACAACGAGCCGCTTCTGAGCCTGCTGGGCATCGGCGCGTTGCCGGTTTCATTTCAGGTGGACCCGCCGCCTTGCGATCCCGGCGGCGAACTGGAGGCTACCGTGCGCGCCCTGTTGCATCTGGGCAACGGCGTGGATGTGGCGCTGCTCTTCGGGTTGCTGTGGAACGGCGCCAACTGGCTCATCGATGCCATCGATGCGCAGATCAGCAGCCTGTCCGCCGGCCAGCAGTTGACCGACCTGCCCCAGGTGATCGACCCGGCGCAGTTCCGGTCTGATCCGGCTGCCCTGGATGCGCTGTTGGAGATGCACTGCGCGCTGGCTAACCTGTGCGCCGCACGCGCCGATCTGGTAGCCGTGTTGTCGCTGCCGGAGCACTTCGAGCGGCCAGATGTGCTGGATTGGCAGCGGCGGCTGCACGAACCGCTGCACGATTGCGATACGGCGGCGCTGAGCTATGCTGCCGTCTACCATCCGTGGGTCCAGGTGCGCGAGGAAAACACGCCTGAACTGGCGCTGCGCCGCCACCTGCCGCCCGACGGCGCTACCTGCGGTGTCATCGCTGCCCGCGAGCTGGCTCGCGGTGCCTGGATTGCACCGGCTAACGTGCCGCTGCGCGGCGTTGTTGGTCTTAGCCCGGAGCTGCCGGGCGCGGACCTGCCGGCGTTGTTCGACGCCCAGGTCAATCTGTTGCACCAGCAGCCTGGCTTCTTCAGCCAGTGGAGCGCGCATACGCTGGCAACCGACCGCTTGCTGTTGCAGCTCAACGTGCGCCGGTTGCTGATCTTCCTGCGCAAGCTGGCGCTACGCCGGGGCATGGACTACGTGTTCGAGCCCAACGACGAGCGCTTCCGGCGGCGGGTGCAGGGCGGCTTCGAGCGGGTTCTGCGCCTGCTAGCCCAGCGGGGCGCGTTGCAGGCCTATGAGGTGGTCACCGGCGATGGGCTGAACACGCCCTACGACCTGGATCAGGGCCGCTTCATCATTGCTCTCAAGGTTGCCCCAACCTTGCCTGTGGAGTTCATCACCGTGGCGCTGTTGCGGTCGGGCGAGGACCTTTTACAAGTAGTGGAGTTCTAGCATGGCCGATTCTGCCCTGGAGACGGTAAGCCCGCCCTTCATGACCTTCCGCTTCGAGGTCGTGTTGGACCTGAATGAGCCGCTGCCCGGCGTGCCCAGCCCGGTGTGCAGCGCCGCTTTTGCCGAGTGTGACGGACTGGAACTCAGCATGGAGCCCAAGTCGCTGCGCGAGGGCGGCAACAACACCCAGCAGATTCACCTGCGCGGCCCGGTGCGCATGGGCCAGCTTACGCTGCGCCGCGGCATGACCGCCAACCATGGCCTGTGGCTGTGGATGCAGGCCGCGGTGGTCCCTGGCAAGGACCGCATGGCATCCGGCCAGGTCACCCTGCGAGGTACCGATGGCGAGCCGGCGCTGACCTTCAAGCTGATTGACTGCATGCCCATCAAGATGCGCGGGCCTTCGCTCAACGCCAAGGACGGCCAGGTAGCCATCGAGGAGATGCAACTGGCTTACCGAGGGCTGGAGCTTTCGCCACCCGGCTCGGGCGGCTTGGGGCTTTCCGCCGGGATTGGCGTGCAGGCTGGCGCCAGCTTCAGCGCCGGCGCCAGTTTCGGAGCCAGCGCCAGCGCCAGCTTCCAGGCCTCGGGCGGTCTTAGCGTCAGCGGCGGTCCCGGCCTGCAGGCCAGCGCATCCGGTTCAGCATCGGCCGGCTTTGGCATCGGCTAACACAAAGAGGAACTGTCTATGTCGCCAGAAAAGGCGTCGCTCACACCCTATACCAGCCAGGGTAATCCGGACGAAGACAAAAAGCTCTTTGTTCACTTCAACCCGGAGTCGCTGCGCATCAGCCGGCGGGCGCAGGTTGCCGGCGGAAATCCCGGCACCGGGAACAAGGACAGCACCACCGTGCAGCAGGCCACCCAGTCCAAGGCCACCGGCTACAGCGCCACGCTGTCGGTGGAGTTGCTGTTCGATACCACCGACAGCGGCGACGACGTGCTCGCCTACACGGAGCAGATCGCTGCCATGGTCAGCCAGGGTACTCCAGGCACATCTGATTCCGGCGAGGCTCGCACCCGGGTTCGCTTTCTGTGGGGCACGCTGATGTTCAAGGGCACCATCGACTCCATGGAAGAGACGGTGGATTACTTTTCTGAGGAAGGCAAGCCGCTGCGTTCCACGGTGAGTCTGAGCATGTCAGAGGTAGGCCTGGAGCGGCTGCCGCCCAAGGGAGCAGCCGCAGGTGCGGGAGCCGGTGCAGGGTTTGGGGCAGGCTTTTCTGCCGGCTTCAGCGCCAGCGCTGGAGTCTCGGCCGGCATCGGTGGCGGGATCAGCGCCGGCGCCAGCTTTGGGGCTGGTGCAGCGGTGGGCACGACGCCGCTCTCGCTGGCCCAGTCCGGCCAGACCCTCCAGGACATGGCGCAGCAAGCCGGCGCCGATTGGAAGGCAGTGGCTGAGTTGAACGGGATCGACAATCCCCGGCACCTGGAGGCCGGCGCGGTGGTCAACCTGAACGCCGGCGCCTCTGCCAGTGCTAGTTTTGGCTAAGGACAAAGGTATCCACCCGTCACTCCCGCGGAGGCGGGAGTCCAGTGGTAGCGAGGTGTGGATTCCCGCCTGCGCGGGAATGACGAGGAGACGGCTGTATCCGCCCTGGAGTTACCGACTATGCCTGTGATCATCAACGACTTTGAGGTGCTGACGCCGCCGCCGGGCGAGGGCGGCAACGGCAGCACGCCACCGCAACAGCCTGCCGGCCAGCCACTGCATGTCCACGATCTCCAGCGTCTGCTGGACCATCTGCGGGCGCGCCAGGCGCGCGTTCACGCCGACTGACACCATGCCAACTGCTACTGCCTATTTTGCGCAACCGAAGCTGCTTATCGACGGCCAGTCCAACGACTTGGTGGCCGGCGATCTGGTCGCGGTGCTGGTGGAGGAAACCACCGCCGGCCTTTATTACTGCGAGCTGCGTCTGAACAACTTTGGCCAGCGGCAACAGGGCATCGGGTTCCTCTACTTTGGCCGCGACGTGTTGGACTTCGGCAAGGAGATAGCCGTCCAGGCCGGGCCGCCGGGCAGCTTGGCCACCATCTTTCAGGGGCGAATCTCGGCCATCGAGGCGTCCTACCACCCTGACGGCGATGTGCAGATGGCAGTGCTGGCCGAGGACCGCCTGCAGGACCTGCGCATGACCCGCCGAACCCGCACCTTCGAGGACGTCAGCGACGAAGATGTGCTGCGTCAGATTGCCGGCGAGCACGGTCTGACGCCTGAGATGTCGCTGGACGGCCCAACCCACCCGGTGCTCGCCCAGGTCAACCAAAGCGATCTGGCCTTCATGCGCGAGCGGGCGCGTGCCATCGGCGCTGAACTGTGGGTAGAAGGCACAACGCTGCATTGCCAGAGTCGCAGCGAGCGCGATGCCGGCAGCGTCGACCTGGAATACGGCGTAAACCTCATGGCCTTCACCGTGCGGGCCGATCTGGCTCACCAGTGTACGGAGCTGGGTGTGGCCGGCTGGGACGTGGGCGCCAAGGAAGCCATCGACGAGACCGCCGACGACAGTGTGGTTTCCAGCGAACTCAACGGCGGCACCAGCGGCGCATCGGTGCTGGAGGAAGCGTTGCTGGCACGCCAGGAGCGCCTGGTACACAGCGCTCCCCGGTCGGTCAGCGAGGCTCGCGGCGAGGTCGAGGCACGTTTTCGGGAGCGCGCCCGCCGCTTTGTCACCGGCAGCGGCGTCTCCGACGGCGACCCCCGCATCCGGGTCGGTTGCAGCGTGAACGTGGCCGCGGTAGGCAGCCTGTTCAACGGTAGCTACTATGTCTCCGGCGTGCGCCACCTTTACGACGGCAACCGCGGCTACCGCACCGAGTTCGATGTCGAGCGGCCGGGCATCGGGCCGGCGGAGGCATAGACATGGCTGATCTGACGGCGATGAATCTGGAACGATCGGCCACCGGCCCCGGCGGGCGCTTCTATGGCGTCTCGGTTGCCCTGGTAATGGATGTGACGGACCCCGACGGACAGGGCCGCGTGCGCATCCGCCTGCCGTGGTCGCCCGATCCCGGCGGCAGCCAATACGAAGCCTGGGCGCGCGTCGCCACATTGATGGCCGGTGCTGACCGGGGTACCTGGTTCATTCCTGAAGTGGACGACGAGGTGTTGGTTGCCTTTGAGCACGGCGACATGCGCCGCCCCTACGTGGTGGGTGCGCTGTGGAACGGCCAGGATGCGCCGCCGGAGCGCATGGACGGCGGCGGTGACAACAACATTCGCAGCATCGTCTCGCGCAGCGGCATCCGCATCACCATGGACGACACACAGGGTTCGGTGCTGCTGCGGCTGGAGACGCCTGGTGGCCACTCGGTGCTATTGGACGATGGGCAGCTTGCCGTAACCGTCCAGGACAGCAACGGCAACTCGGTGAAGATGGAAAGCCAGGGCATCACTGTGACGGCCAGCGCCAAGATTACCGTCAACGCCAGCACGGCTGAGATCAACGCCGGCATGGTGACCGTCAACGCCGGCATGTCCAAGTTCAGCGGCGTGGTGCAGTGCGATACATTGATCAGTAACGCCGTGGTCAGCGCCAGCTACACGCCCGGCGCAGGAAACGTGTGGTAATCCCATGCCTAGCATCGAATGGAGAACGCCGGCCCCGCTGTGGGCCACGGCCAACGGCCAGATCAAGGAGCCGCAGTTGCTGAAGCTGGCAGGCGACAACTTCCTGCCCGATTTTTTGGGCGCCATGGCCGGCGCATCCAACGGAAACGGCCCGGCCGGCTTTCTGGGCGCACAGGAGCACGGTTTCAACGATCCCGACGACCTGGTTGGCGACACGCTCAAGCTGTATCACCCGGCTCATGGGCGCTACTATCTGGTGGTCGGCTCGCTGGTCTGTCGCCAGTTGGGACTGCCCGACCGCACCGTGGCCCGCCAAAACGGCGAACGAACGGCCTTCGTCATCCGCCGCACTGTGGAGGTGGATGGCGAGGACCAGGAGCAGGGCTGGGTCGAGGAGGGCGACCAGCGCGGCTGGCAGCCGCTGGTGGACGGGCGCGGCGCTCCGGTCGCGCTGCGGGTCGACGAGGAACGCCTGCCGCTCCATCCAGTGCAGGCCAATCTGCCCCGACCGAGCAACGGCGCAACACCGGCCGATCCCTTTGCCCTGCTGGCAGGCGGCCAGCGCACGCTGCTCTATGGCTATTTACCTGTGGGCAACCGGGAGAAGTATCTCGACCGCCGGCCGGCAACGGACGCCAGCCCTACGGCGCTGATCCAGAACTTCGAGCAGGCAGTGCATGATGAGTCGCCGCTCGAGTCGGAATACGACTTCCGCCTGGACGACGTGACCAACCGCGTGCTTTCGCCCTGGCGGGGCCTATACAATGATGAGCTGCCGCCGCTGGAACGGCTGAAGGGCGATGAATACGAGGAGCGGCGCAACCAGTTCTCGCTCTACCTGATCCTGGATCTGGCCGACTTCCTCAACCGCTACCTGCCGGAGGTGGTGGCTGCGATCAGCGGCGGACCGGCGCTGCCGGCTGGCTCTCATCGCCGGGCGTTGCTCCAGGAGTTGCAGGGCATCGAAATCTGGGTGAAGTCGCCCGGAGGCGCCACCTACAACCAACACAAGGCGCTGGCCTCCGCTATCGACGATCTGCTGCCCTATCTAGGCCTGGTGGACGGCGTTGGCGAAGAGCCGGAGGATCTCTACGATGTCCGGCTCTTCACTAACGTGAACGACATCGATCCGTTCGTCTATTTGGCGCCGCGGCCCTTCCCCGGCGCGCCAGGCACCGAGGGCAGGCTGCACGAGCTGTTGCGCGAGGCGCTGGCCGAGACCATGTCGCCCATGAACCCTTCGGCGCAGGTGGTGGAGCTGTTGCAGGAGCAGGTGGTCATCGATCGGACTACCGATACCGAGGCGCCGGCCGAGACCCGCTACTTCGTGCGGCTGGTCTACGAGCACGATCCGTGTGCGCCCAAGGTAAGCCAGCCGAGCCAGACCTTTACCTTTGCCAGGTACTTCGATCCCGCCGCGCCGGCTCGCAACATCCGCATCGAGCTACCCAGCATCAAGCCGAAGGACCTGCGGCGCTACAAGAAGGGCGTGGGCATGGAAATGGCGCCCGAATTGCGCGACGTGATGAACCGTGTTCGCAAGAGCATGTTGGAGGGCGACGACCTGCTGCCCGACAGCATCTCGTGGGACCTGGGCATGATCTGCTCGTTCTCGCTGCAGATCATCTTCCTGGTAGCGTTCATTGTGATGTTCATCTTCCTGATCGCCCTGAACTTCATCTTCTGGTGGCTGCCCTTCCTGAAGATCTGCTTCCCTATCCCGGTGAAGAAGAGTTCATCCTGAGAAACCTGCTCTGGCCGGTCTCCGACCGAGCCACTGGCGAAACGTGAAACGTGACGAGGACTGACCTGACATGGTAAGTTCAGCAGACCTGTACGGACGAGGAATCGGCTTTCCGCCGCGCGTCGGCCCCAACGGGCAGATGCAGTGGTCGGCCGGCGAGCTCAACGTGCGCGAGTCGATCTGCATCATCCTGCGCACCCGCCCCGGCGAGCGGCTGATGCGGCCCGACTTCGGCTGCGGGCTGGACCGCTATCTGTTCGAACCCAACAGTGTATCGACCTTGCGTCTGATCCAGGAAGAGGTCAAGACCGCGCTGGCCCGCTGGGAGCCGCGCATTACGCTGGAAGACGTGGTGGTGGCGACCAATCCGGAGGACCCGCGCGCGGTTGATATTACCATCGTCTATACGCTGATCGCCACCCGGCAGCGCGAGCGGGTCGGCATCAGCGTAGCGCTGCAAACGTGACAATAGGACAGGGATAATGCCATGCCCTTGACTGTACCCAATCTCGACGACCGCAATTTCGAACAGCTCGTGGCTGAGGCCCGGGCGCGCATTCCGGTGCATACGCCGGAATGGACCAACTTGAACGACAGCGACCCCGGCATCACGCTGGTGCAGCTCTTTGCGTTCATGACGGAGAACCTGCTCTATCGCAGCAACCGCATCCCGGAGCGCAACCGCAAGAAGTTCCTGTCGTTGCTCAACATCCCACTGCGGCCGGCCTCGCCGGCCAGGGGGTTGGTCCAGTTCCACAACGAGCGCGGGCCGGTGCAGGCCTGGCCGCTTCAGGCTGGCATTGAGGTGCGCGCCGGCAAGGTGCCCTTCATCACCCGCACCGGCCTCTGCGTACTGCCGGTGGAGGCGCACGGCTTCTACAAGCAGGCTACGCCCGACCTGGATGACGCCACCCGCGCCCAGTACCGGCTGCTCTACGAGACCTTTCTGGAGACGCCGGCCGACGAGTTGCAGTTCTACCAGGCGACGCCGCTGGAAGCGCCGGAGATCGGCAAGCCGCTGCCGGTGGTCGATCTGGCAGACAGCCAGCGGGGTGTCGTGGACCGGTCGCTCTGGCTGGCGCTGGCCGGACCCAAGGGCGTGCCTGTGGACACGGTGCGCGCTGCCATCGCCGGCCAGACGCTGACCCTGGGCATTTATCCGGCGCCGCAGTGCGACGGCCTGGCGCTGCGGCCCGAGCAAACCAGCGCCGACGCCGAGGCGGTCACCGACCCCGGACTGGTGTTCGAGATCGCTGCGCCCGATCCGTTGCCCTCCGACAACGGCATTGTCGGCGGCGGCCCGGCCCGCTACCGCCGCCTGACGCCTGAATACGCGGAGAATGTGCTGGAACGTCCCGGCATTGTGCAACTGGTGCTGCCCGCCTACAGCGACCTGCTGGTGTGGGACTTCGATCCGCAGGAAGAGGGCGCGGGCGACTACCCACCGCTGGTGGAGGATCGCCAGTTGGCCGCCCGCATCGCCACCTGGATCCGTGTCCGTCTGCCGGAATGGAACCAGGACGGCGCAACAACGGCCAGCAGCCAACAGGCCCGCCTGAGCTGGGTTGGCGCCAACGCCGCGCGCGCCGTGCAGGCCGTGCCGGTTGTCTTCGAGCGCCTGGGCGTCGGCAGCGGCGCACCCGAGCAGACCTTCCAGGTGGCCAACACGCCTGTCATCCAGGAGCAGGTCGCCAGCAAGGCCGGCATAACCGGTGTTGAGAGCAGCCTGGTGCTGGAGGTGCAGAACGCGGACGGCGGCTGGGACACCTGGCGCCAGGTGGACGACATCTACGTCGCCTCGTCCCAGGATCAGGTCTACACGCTGGATCCCGAGGCTGGCCGTGTCACCTTTGGCGACGGCCTGCGCGGGTTGCGGCCGCCGCTGGGCCGGGTGATCCGGGCGAGCTACGAGTACGGCGGCGGGCCGCAGGGCCAGGTCGCCATCGATGCCATCGCCAAGTCACCGGCGCTGCCTGGCGGCTTCACCGTCGGCAATCCGGTGGCAACCTGGGACGGCGCGCCGGGCGAAACCACCGCCGAGGGTGAGCGCAACATCCCGCGCTACCTGCAGCACCGCGATCGCCTCGTCACAGCCAACGATTTTCGCGACATCACCCTGCGCACGCCGGGCGTGGACATGGGGCGGGTCGAGGTGCTCTCGTTGTTCAACCCCGAGCTGCCGTTCGCACAGGCGATAACGGAGACGTGGCCGGGCGGCGTGACCTTGCTGGTGATCCCGCGCTACGATCCCCAGCAGCCCGATGCGCCCCAGCCCGACCGTCTGTTTCTCCGGGCAGTCTGCGACTGGATCGATCCGCGGCGGCTTGTCACCACCGAGCTGTTCGTGCGCGGCCCGCAGTATGTGCCGGTCTACGTCTCGGTGGGCATTGCTACCATGCCCGGCCAGGTGCGCGAGCTGGTGCGCCAGGCTGTGGTGGACGCGATCAAGACCTACCTGTCGCCGCTGACCGGCGGCCCGCCGGTGGAGGGCGCTGCCGACATCGACACGGTCTGTGGGGAGACGCCTGACACCAGCGCCGGCTGCCCTACGCCCAGGGGCCTCGGCTGGCCGCTGCACACGGATGTGCGTCGCCAGGACCTGGAGGCAGTTGCCACTCGGGTAGCCGGTGTGCGCTACGTGAACCCCATCAAGCTGGGCACGAGCAGCGCCAGCGGCGCGACCATGACCGATGTGGAGAGCATTTCCATCAGGGGTCTGCAACTGCCCCATCTGGTGGCCATCAACGTGCGCGAGGGCGAGGCCGAGGACCTGGACGTGATTCTGGGCCAACAGCCATCGACCGGGGCGCCGCCCAACCTGGTTTCCGTGCCGGTGCTTCCGAAGGCTTGCTGAGTGTATGTGGTACTTCAGCCTGCGTCGGTCCGTCACTCCCGCGAAGGCGGGAGTCCAGTGATCGTGAAGAGTAGATTCCCGCCTTCGCGGGAATGACGGGTGAGTAGCAAGATAAGACGAGGATCCATTTCGTGGACGTCAACCAGACTCGATTTCACCTCCTACATGGCCGCGCCGACTGGGGCCAGCTCCGGTTGAGCGACGGTACGGCCGCGCTGGCTGAGCTGTGGCAACAGCCGGAAGGCGTAGACCTGCCGGTGGTGTGGGACGACACCAGCCGGGCTCTGCGCCTAACCAGCCGTGTGCCGCTGTTCCGCCGCGCCAGCGGTACGGAGGAACTGGTGATTGCTCAACGCCGCGGGGCTGACCGCGACAGCTACGGCAACTGGTACTGGATCGACGAGGCCGAGTCGGGCATTCGTTTCCTGCCGTCGGGCGGTTCGCCGGCGACCGAGTTCTGGACATCGTTGCGGCGCGACGAGCGCTGCGCGCTGCCCGATGACGGCGGCTTTGCAGCTAAACCAGCGCCGGCGCCTGAGCCACTGCTGCTTCGCGGGCTGGCCGTCACGAAGGCGCACTATCTGGTAGTTGGCGATGTGACGCGCCGCGGCTTGCTGGTGTTCGACCTGCACAGCGGCGACGCGCCGATTCTGCTGCGCTGGCCGGCCGGCGTTCCCTTCGAGCCGTGGGACCTGGCGGCCACGTCTGACGGCGGGCTGCTGGTGCTGGACCGGACGCACGCGACCTATTGGCGTCTCAACGACGACTTTCGGCTGCCAGGCCAACCGCTGCCCGGCGAAACGATCTGGTTCCAACCTAAAGACGGCGCCGCGCCTGCGCCAGCCGGGCGCACCGAGTTGCAGCCTGAGGGCTTTCCGTTGTCGCTGGAGTCGCCGCCCGATCTCCTGGACGCGGTCAGCATCGCACCGGGTCCGGACGGCACGGTGCTGGTGCTGGACAGCCATCCGCTGCGTCCCTTCTCGCGACTGCTCCAGTATCAGGATGGGCTGCTGATGGCCAGCTATTCGTTGGAAGATGCCGTAACTGTAGCCGATCCTGCGACCGGGCCAGGCGCCACCGTGACGTTTTCGGTGGTCGGCCATGACGTGGCTTACTGCGCCGCGCCGGACGGGGAGGGGCTGGCGAACCAGAAGTCTCTGGTCTACATTGCCGAGCAGGCTGGCAACCAGACGCTGGCTTTCGAGATGGACGAGGATGCCGAGCAACTGATCGCGCAGCCGCTCTATCTGCCCATGCGCCGCTGGCAGGGCAAGGCGCTGGTCTGCGCCGGCGGGCAGGTTTACTATGACTTTGCCGACCGCTGGGTGTCGCTGCAACCTTTCATGGACTGCCAGTACGACAGCCGCGCTGTGCTGGTTACACCGCCGGATTTTGCCGGCTGGATCGCCGCAACGGGACTGGAAAGCCCGCCGGCCGCTCCTGATAAGGTCACCGGTGCGCCGCTGGACAGCGCGCTGGCCGGCTGTGTCTGGCATCGCCTGCTGCTGGACGCCCAGATACCGCCCGGCACGGCTGTGCAGGTGCGCGCGCGAGCGGCGGACGACGCTCGCCTGTTGAGCCAGCAGAGCTGGCTGGTGCAGCCAACCCTCTATCTGCGCTCCAACGGCTGCGAGTTGCCCTATCAGGATCCATGGAAAGACCTGGAGACAGTACCGCAGCGCACCGGCACGTGGGAACTGCTTTTTCAGGGAGTCCAGGGCCGCTACCTGCAGCTCGAACTGACGTTGACCGGCAGCGGCCGCGCGACACCGGCGCTGCGCAATCTGCGGGCCTGGTATCCGCGCTTCTCCTATTCCGAGAACTACCTGCCGGCCATCTACCGCGAGGACCCGGTTCCCGCCTCCTTCATCGAGCGTTGGCTGGCCAACTTCGAGGGCTTCTTCACCTATATCGAGGACCACATCGAGCACGTCGATGCGCTGTTCGACCCGCGGACGGCGCCGGCGGACACGTTGCAATGGCTGGCCTGCTGGTTCGGCATGGTGCTGGATCCGCTGTGGGACGAACAGAGGCGACGCTTCTTCATCCGCTACGCCGACCACATTTTCCGCCGCCGCGGCACGTTGGCCGGCCTGCAGATCGCCCTGCGGCTCTATCTGGAACCCAACGTCGACGCGTCGCTGTTCGATCCGGCTTGCTGGGAGGGTGGCGTTGTGCGCATTGTCGAGCGGTTCCGCACACGCAAGCTCAGCGGCGCGGCGCTGGGCGATGCCACTGCCGAGTCGGGTTCGACCGATCCAGCCGACGACGCCCACCGTTTCACCGTGCTGCTTCCTCACGACCTGGACGACGAGCAACTGGCCATGGCCGGCCGCATTGTCGACTTGGAGAAGCCGGCGCACACCGAGTTTGAACTGAAGCGATTCTGGGACTTGTTCCGGGTGGAAGAGGCCCGGCTGGGCCTGGATACACGCCTGGGCGAGAGCAGTCGCTTCCTGCCACTGATCCTGGGCGAGAGCTATCTGGCCGGCAGCTATCTGCCAGCCGCCTATCCCTTCGACGTCGAGGATCGCATCATCGTGGAGCGGGACCGTATCGGCGGCCTGCGCCCGCTATAGGCCGATCTCAGGAGTAGCAACCTTATGAGCAATCACATCAATGTAAACGGAAACGGCGTCCTGCAACGGTGCATGTCGCTGGCCAGCGGCGCGCTGAGCCCCGACCAACGGGTGAATTATGAGTTCGGCCAGGTGCTGGGCGTGGACGAGTTTCGCCAGGAGCAGCAGTATTTCCTGCAGAAGGAGTATCTGCACAACCGCAGCCTGCACGGCTATGGCACCGTCTCCGGCCTGCGCGTCAGCGCGGCGCGGCCCGACGATGACGCCGACGAGATGCTTGTCACCGTAGATCCGGGCATCGGCGTGGACCAGTTCGGCCGCGTCTTTGTGTTGCGCGAGGAACAGTGCGCCAGGCTGGGCGCCTGGTATGCGCGCCAGGTGCAGGAAGGATTGGCGCCTGTGGCCAGCCCGCCCGCGCCGCTGCGGGCCTACGTGGTGGCTCGCTACGACGAATGCCTGGACGCGCTGGTGGCGATCCCCGGCCAGCCCTGTGCGACGGCCGATACCACCATGGTTCCCTCGCGCATCCGCGACGCGGTGCAGATCGAGCTGCGCTGGCAGCCGCCGCTGATGACTGCCTGGGATGGCGTACGGGCGCTGGCAGATGTGCTGGCGGCGGTGCGGTTCGTGCCCGGCTTGCCACCGGAGATGTCGGACGAGGACCTGGTGCTCGCCCAGGTACGGGCGCTGGCCGATCCGCCTCTCATGGAACCTTGCGAGGAGGAGGTTGGACTGCCGCCTGTCTCGCCGCCGGTCGGGACGCTGCGCCTGCCGGCTGAGAATGCCCGCCAGGTGCTGGACCGCATCTTGACCGTCTGGGTCACCGAGGTGCGGCCGATCGTTCGCGAGCGAGTCGATCTGATCGAACCGGACGCAGCTTCCGACGGGCCGGGTGGTCCGGAGAGCGCCGTCCTGCTGGCCTGCATCGACTTCGAGCCGGCAGTGGACTTCGTTCCCGCCGATCCCCGAATCGAGACGGCCGAGGTCAACAACGGCGACCGGCCCTACCTGCTGCACACCCAGTTGATCCAGGAACTGCTGTTGTTGGGCGGCGGTGAGACAGCCGAGGCCGGCGAGCTGCGCGAGTTCGCCACCGTGCAGGTGTTGAACAGCACAACGCTGCGGGTCTGGCTGCACCATCCTGAGGCGCTGGAGCCGGTCGGCGATCCGCTGGCGGCGCTGGCGCTGGCCGTCAACGACCAGCCGTTCGTGCTGGACGACGTGACACCGGTAGCCGGCTTCGATAACCTGTTTACGGTGACTGGTGACGCCAGCCGAATGTCCCCAGGAGACCGGCTGGCGCTGAGTTTCCGGTTGGGCAACTGGCAGGAGAGCAACAGCGGCCGGCCGCTGCTGGATGTGCTGGAGGCCGCCGAGTATGGCTACCTGGGCCGGGACGGGGGTGCTCTCACCGTCTATGGCTTGGTGGAGCGCATCCTGCCCAGTCGCGACCTGGCGACCGTGGCCACACAGATGCGCGGCAACCGGGCTGCCGGCGTCCATCTCTGGTTCCACACGGCCCAACCCGTGCGGCTGCCGGCGACCATACCGGTGCGCCGCGGCCCAGACGGTTTACCCTCCAACTACACAACCTCAACGCCCGACAACTCTCAGTTTTCATACGAGTGGTTGTTGACCGGTCCGGGCAACACGCAGTTGCGGGACGGCGAGCTGCTGCTGATCGATTTCGACCTGGAAACGGTGCAGGTGCGCAACAACCTGACCACGCTGGCTGACCTGGTTGCTGCCCAGCACCTGTCGCTGGTTGGCTACAACGGCCGCCAGACGGTGCGGCTCTTCTACGAGGTTGAGTTGCCGCCGCAGGTGCAACAGGGACCGTCCATCGATGAGATACTGGATGAGGTAGCGCGGCGACTGCCCACCCAGCCGTTTGTGACCATCGAAGTCCATGTTAACGACAACGGTGTACCTGAGTTCGAGCTTTGGTTCCACGTCGATCGCCGCTGGGACAGTCCGGAGGCTGTCGTCTTCATGGAAGAACCCCGATTCATCGTGCTGAGCGAGAGACCCAACGCCAACAACGAGATGAAAGAGCCGCCGGAGCTGCGGGACATCCCGCGGGATGCATTCTCGCTCACGCCCATTCAGTCCAACGTCTACCGGGTTGAGGTGCAAGACACTGGCCTCTGGTTTGACTTCGGCTCCCGTTACCTGCGCTTTGTCTTCCTCGTTGGCGAAACCATTGTCATCGAGAACGGCCAGGACATGACTCTGGAGGACTACATCAACGGGTCGCGGATCAAGTTTGAGGGCCATAACGGCGAGGATGCCATCGTAGCCTTCGTGCGCGTGCCCGGCCGAGGAGGAATCGGATGAGCAACAGCCAACTGCTGGATACCACCTACAGCGACGGTTTGCAGTCGCCCTACTTCGTCAACGGCCGGTTGTTAAGCGCCGAGGACCTGCGCAGCGAGCAAAAGGCGACCTTTCAGCGCCTGAGCTGGCTGGGCAAGGCCGCCGGCCATGGCGTCGTGGAAGGCCTGATGGCCAGCAAACTGGGCAGCACCACCGTTCAGGTAACCAGCGGCCTGGGACTGAACCGCCAGGGCCAGCTTGTGCGGCTGCCCGGGCCGATCACGCTGAACCTGGCGCCGGCGGGCGATCCGGGCCTTCTCCAGCCGGCGGCCAACGGCCATTTCCAGAACTGCCAGTTCGACGCGACCACGACAGGCGGGCCGGGCCAGGATGGGGCTTATCTGCTGGCCGTGCAGCCGGTGTCGCGGCTGGAGGGACAGGCGCCGGTACAGAAGGCGGCTGGCGCGCTGACTGCACCCGGCTGCGCCTACAAGTGGGAGGTGGATGGGTTGCAGTTCAAGGCGATCCGGTTGCTGGACTTCGACACCGGCGGCCCGGGCGCGACCACCAGCAACCGGCGCAATCTGCTGGCCCACTGGTGTTACGGCAGCCAGGCGTTACGCCGCCTGCCGCTGGACCCCTTCATCTTCAGCGACGACTTCACCGGCCTGGACACGATACCTGGCGCCGATCTCTCGGCCTGCGACCTGCCACTGGCGGTCTTCTACTGGCGCAACGGCAAGCTGGACTTCGTGGAGTCCTGGCCGGCGCGGCGACGCCTGGTGCAGCCCGGCCCCTGGCAAACGTGGCGCGGCAGCCTGGCCGATATGCGGGTGGCCGTCGCTCAGGCCCGCTTCTTGCAGTTTCAGGGCGAGATCAACAGGCTGTTGGCCGGTGGTAGCGCCGGTAGCGCCCAGGCCACGACTTTCTTTCGCTACCTGCCGCCGGTGGGCTATCTGCCGATTCGTCCGCCCGACTTTCTGGTTCGCAATGTGGTGCAGGATCTGCTGAAGGCAGCTGTGGGCGGCTCTGGAGCATTGGCTGAGGCCATTGGCCTGATCGCCCAGAACCTGAACCTGCTCGTCAGTCAGGTGCAGAATGGACTGCCCCAGTCTGGCTTCGACTTGCAGACCTTCTTCGGTGAGGCGATGCCTGCTTCGGTGCAGCTCATCGATGGCGAGTCGGTAGACTTCTATCTGCAACACTCCTGGTACGACGAGGCCATCGATCTGCAAGGTGAAACGCGATTTGACATCTACCTGGTGGCCGACGTGTGGCGACGCATGGTAGGCCAGCAGTTGGTGGATCTGATCGTTCCACAACTGGGGCTGGCCGGGATGGCGTCCAACTATCGCCAGGCGCTGATGGCAGGTATTAAACAGGCGATGCCGCCGGAAATTCCTGGCGGGCAGGATCGGTCGTACGCTCTCTTCGTCAAGCAAGTTGCGCCCAAGCGGTCGATATCCGTCGGGCAAGCAGTCGTCGTCGCCCAGCCCGGGCTGACAGGCAACTTTGAAGTTTGGCACAGCTACGCAGGCGAAAGCCCAGCGGCGGTCGCGCTGCAAGACCTGGTTGCCTCGCTGCAGAAGACCAACCCCGGGCTAACCATCGAACTGTCCGCTCACCCGGAGCTTATCCAGCAGCTGATGGTTGCCGTGCCGGCCGGCGAAGGTCCCGACCTGGTGCTGGTAGACAACACCCAGATCGCCGGTTTGGTCGAGGCGGCTGTGATCCAGCCTGTGGACGCGGTGGCTAAAGTGGACAATGCAGTGGCCAACGTCGCTTACACCAGCCTGACGTTGGGCAAGCAACTCTACGGCATTCCGCAGTCGTTGGAGGCGGCAGCGTTGCTTTACAATCGTGCTCTGGTTCCCCAGCCTCCTGCCGACCACAAGACGCTGCTGTTTCGCACACGATTCTTGCAGGGTCAGGTGGCTTTCCCGGAGGAGATCTACTTCCACTATGGCTTCATTCCCGCTTTTGGCGGCAAGATTATCGACAAGAGCGGACGTAGTATTGCCGACCGCGGCAGCGGTGTGGCTGATGTTATGGTGCTTCTGGGCAATCTGCAGGAGGCCGGCGCTAAGTTCTTGCCCTACCCACAGGCGCAAGAAAGCTTCCTGGCCCAGGACAGCGCGCTGATGATCGATACCGCAACGTCGCTCGACGTCTATCGTGAGGCATTGGGCGATGGCTTGGGCGTGGCGCCGCTGCCGGCGGGCACAGTGGACGCGGCTCACCCGTTGCTGCGCGTCGAGGGCTACGCTGTGCCAGCCTTCAGCCGTAGCCTGGCCGACTCGGTTGCGCTGGCAGAGTTGCTGACCAATGCCAAGGCACAAGGCGCGCTGGCCAAGGCAGCCAACAAGGTACCGGTGCGGGGCGATGTAGCATTGAACGATGAGGTGTTGTTGCAGTTTATGGCGCTGTCCGCAGAAACGCAGCCCTGGCCCACGCAGCCACAGTTCATCGCCTTCTGGCAGCCGTTCCAGCAGATGATGGACGAAGTTATCAAAACCGGTCGCGATCCTGCTGCGGCAGTGGTGGATGCCACCCGCAAGATGAACCAAGCCAACGGCTTCGGCTAGCAAATGGTCCTCTCGACGCAAGACCGTATCGGCCGGCTACGCCTGGTTCAGCAGCACCAGCCGGCTCCCGGTCCGGCTCGGACCACGCGGGCCGGGCGTTCATCTGGCGATCCGGCGACGCGGCTGCGATTGAGCCGGCTGCTGGAGGACGTTGATCTGCACCCCAGCGTCCTGTCACCGCACGCCATCCTGATCGCGCGGCGGCTGCAAACGGCTGCCCTGGCCGACATCCGCGCTCGCCCGCCGCTGGATTGGCAGCGTGACTTGCAGCGGCGGCTGGACGAGTTGAGCCGCCGGGCCTACCGCCCAGCCCGCCAGC
The DNA here is from genome assembly GCA_020634555.1 of Caldilineae bacterium. GTDB lineage: Bacteria > Chloroflexota > Anaerolineae > JAAEKA01 > JAAEKA01 > JACKBK01. The sequence goes on along the minus strand of JACKBK010000007.1, from coordinate 85,358 downwards.
CGGTTCCGCTGATGGCTGAGAGTGTGTTGTTTGCCGATCCGTCCGAACTGCTGGCCTGTCTGACCCGGGACGTGCTGTCTGGCGTCGCGTCCCAGCGCTGGTACTGGCGTCAGGCGCTGGATCTGGCGAGCCTTGCGCCAGCATCGGTGATCAGCGCCCATTGGAGCGAGCTTGCCCAGTGGTTGCCGGCTGCCGTGGCCCAACTTGGACTTGACGCCACGCTCTCGGCTATCTCCCGGTTGAACCAACACCAGACAAGCGCAGTCATCCACGGGCTGCTCCGGGCCTGGATACTGCCGGACGACGTGTTCCTGGTGTTGGCGGCAGCAGCACCGCTGCCGTTGGCTGTTGAGTCGTTGCATCGTTCCGATCGGCAGCTTTCTGGCGAAACCCGCTTCGACGGCGTATACGATGGCGCTCACGACGAGGCGCCCTGGAAGCCGCTGATCGCGCCGTCGGTGGAGCAGATGCTGGCAGATCTGGCGCCTCGACAGGAATATCTGGCCGGGCTGGTCTGGACGCTGGCACGGCGTCCGAGCTATGCCCGCAGCCGCGCCTTCGCGGCCGCCGCGTCTGTGTGGCTTCATCGCCGCCTGACGCAGCAACAGCCGTCACCGCGCGGCGACCATGAGGCGCTTTCCTCTCAACAAGCAGAAGCACCGGCAGCGTTGTCCATCCATGATGAACAGAGGCGCTCTACGTTGGCGGCCAACGTAGTTGCCCAACGGCCAGCAGCGGAGGATGCAGCGTCAAGGCCGGCGATTGCGCATAGCCAGCAACGAGTCCGAGGAAAGCACGTTGATGGTTCACCCTCGACGGATGCCCTGCCGTCAGCGAACAAACTCCGCGAAACTGGCGTCGCTGCCGGTCCAGCCGACCAGGAGGCAGAAAGTTCATTCGAAGAGGTTGCCGACGGTGTACAGACGGAGGTGGCCGGCGTGCTGTTTCTAGTCAACCTGCTGCGCTGGCTTGATCTGCCCGATAGTTGGCCCGACGATCCGTGGATGAGTGGCTGGTCGCTGTTGGAAACGCTGGGACGCGGCCTGCTGGATGCTGCTCATGAAACGTATGCCGCTGACGCGTTATGGCCGTTGCTGCGCATGCTGGATGGCCGTAAGGTCGATGAGCTGCCGGGAGAGGGGCTGGCAACGCCGGTTGCGTACACCTTGCCGACTGACTGGCAGCGACTCATCAGCGGGCCAGAGGCAGGTGTGCCTGACACGCCAGACGGGTGGTCCGGCGAGGCGACCCTGGCGTCGCTGCCGGATCATATTGAAACGATGCTCAGCCCGGCTGCTTCCTGGTGGCTGCGCGGCACGTTGCCGTTCGCGCGCTCCTTGCTGAGCCGGTCGTTGGGTGTTTCCGACGCCGATGCGTTGGCCGCAACGTTGCTGCTGCGATCGGGGCGAGTGCAGGCGACGCGTACCCATCTGGACCTCTACCTGCCGCTGGATGCGGCGAGTCTGGCCGTACGGTTGAGCGGGTTGGATCTGAACCCAGGCTGGATGCCGGCTTTGGGCCGCATCGTACAGTTCCATTTCGTGTAGTGTGTTTGGCCTGGCAGCTCAGCCGTCATTCCCGCGGAGGCGGGAATCCAGCACCGTGAAGAGAGTGAATTCCCGCCCGTCTAGTACGACCGGCGCAAGTTGTTCAGCAAGGTTGTCGCTTGTGTTCCGGCCGGTCTGCTGACCGGCTCTGGGGCCTTCACTGACAGAACCATTGCATCCGTCGAACCCGGAGCCGGTGGCTGCGCACAGACCGGCCGGAAACGCCGGGTGAATTAGGCGGATCTGTATTAGCACTACAACGAGACTTCGATGGTGCGACATCTGAACGATGATTTCAATCATCGTCTGATAGGGAAAACATGTTGAAACATGTTGCCGAAGCGGTGGTTCGAGTATGCTTCAGCATACTTTGAGTGGCAGACACCGATTTATGAAAGTTAAGAAAATAATCCGGTAATAGGTTGGCGAGGACCGCCCGACCGTGAACGGATCGGGCTACCAAGTGAAAGGCCCTCCGGGCCTGGGCTTCGCAGCCCTGTAAGGGCTTCCACTTTGTAGCCGGGAGGTTTTAGCTCCCGGCGGGTGTCCTTTGCAACGACAACTTCCTGCATCCACAGAATCTGTTAGAACCAGGAAGGTGCTAAGCTGCCGTCTCGCGTTGTTTGCTTCAATGATCGGACAAAGAAATGACCGATGTCCCTATGATGAGCCTTAATCAGTCTGATGGCGGCCAAAGCGCCGCCAGCCGGCACTTTCGTCTGTCACTTCAGGCAGTGGTTGCGCGTCTGCTGCACACACTGGCATCCGATGCCGAAACGACGCAGATCAACAGCAACTATCCGTTCCTGACCGGCTACCAGGCGCAGCTCCAGGCAGCCGAGCCGCAATTGCTGAACTCCTGGGAGCGAGCGCAGTGGTGGGAGGCCCGCGCCATGGCCTATACACAGGAGGCGACCGCCCACTTGCCGCTGGCCGCGCTGGCGCATGAGAATTCACTGAGCCGGCTGGCGCTGCGGGTGTTGCTGGCAGCCGGGCTGGTGGAGGAAGACATCCGTTTCGGTGCGCTGTTCGCTACGCTCCAGGATCCGCTGCCGGCCCGCCGGCCCTGCATTGGTCTGCTGGGCTGGCTGGTAGGCGATACTCAACAGGAGATCTGGCCGGCCTGCCGCACGTTGCTGGAGCAAGGGCTGGTGGTGGCCGACAACCGCTCGGAGCCGCGGGCCGAATGGGTGCTGCGGGTTCCGGCCCCGCTTTGGGACGCTATTCGCGGTACAGCGGCAACCGATCTGCACCTACCCAACCTTCACTGGCTGTCTCCCGATGGGTTTCCCACGCTGGACGATCTGATCCTGCCCCAGACGTTGCACGCGCAGATCGAGAATCTGCCGGCGTTGATGGGCAGCAACACAATCGGGGCGCTGGTGCTGCGGGGAATGCGCGGCACGGGCAGGCGCACCGTGATCGGGTCCGTGGCGCGCGCGCTGGGGTATGGCATCCTGCTGGCAGAACAGGCTAAACCGGACGACGAGCGCTGGTTTCTACTGGGCTCGTTGGCCACGTTGACCCATGCGATTCCGGTCTTGCGCCTCGACCCGGGGCCAGGCGAGACCCTGGAGCTGCCCGCGCTGCGAGGCTACACCGGCCCGGTGGGAATCACCCTGGGGCGCAGCGGTGGTTTGGGCGGACCTTTGGTGGAGCAAGCGCTGACGCTGGTGCTGCCGCCGCCCGATCCGGACGCGCGCCGCCGATTCTGGGCGCGGGCGGACGTGCCGTTTGACAACGGCGCGTTGGACGAGGTGGTCGAGCATTTTCTGCTCACCGGTGGACACATCCAGCAGGCCGCCGCGCTCAGCCTGACCTATGCCCAGCTTGACGGTCGCCAGTGGGTCGAGGGGCAGGACGTGCAGCGGTCTACGCGGGCGCTTAACCGCCAGGCACTGGAGACGCTGGCGACCCATCTGGACGCGGCGCAAGGGTGGTCGGATCTGGTGGTCGGCGAGACGGTTGCCCAGGAGCTGCGAGCGCTGGAACAGCGCTGCCGCGAGCGGGAGCGGCTGCGTGACGGGGCTGGCCCTGCTTTCCGACGCAGCCTGAACCGCGGCGTGCGCGCCATGCTCACCGGTCCCAGTGGAACGGGCAAGACACTGGCGGCCCGGGCGCTGGCGGCCGAACTTGGGTTGGATCTCTACCGCGTCGACCTGGCAGCGGTGGTCAACAAGTACATCGGCGAGACCGAGCGCAACCTGAACCAGGTGCTGTCGCGGGCCGAGGAGTTGGACGTGGTGCTGCTGCTGGACGAGGGGGACGCGCTGATGAGCAAGCGCACCGAGGTACGCAACGCCAACGACCGCTACGCCAACCTGGAGACCAACTACCTCTTGCAGCGGCTGGAAACGTACGAGGGGATCGTCGTCGTGACCACCAACGCCGGGCAGCGCATCGACACTGCCTTTTTGCGCCGCTTGGACGTGATTATCCCCTTTGCTCCGCCCAACGTGACCGAGCGCTGGCTGATCTGGACGTTGCATCTGCCGGCTGACAACCGCGTCAGCCCTGCCTGTCTTGAAGAGGTAGCCAGCCGCTGCGCGCTGACCGGCGGCCAGATACGCAACGCGGCACTGCACGCGACGCTGCTGGCTCTCGAAACCGGCCAGCCACTGGGGGACGCGCACCTGGAGGAGGCCGTCCAGCGCGAGTTCCGCAAGGCGGGCGCAGCCTTCCCGATGCGGCAGGTCAGCAGCAACGGCGATCAGATGGCGCGGCTGCGCCGTTTCGTGGACCAGATGAGTTAGGAGAGGCGAGCACCTGTGCATGATCGGCAGCCAGCGCCAGCTCCCCAAAAGACGAAACCTGTCGCGCCAGCACAGGCACCTTCGCTGCAAGCGGAGGCGCCTGCGCGGCTGCCCGCATGGTCCAACAATGGGAATGGCCGCGTAGCCGACATCCCGCTGCCCAATGAGGATGGTGCCGCCGTCGCAGCTCAAGGCTCCGATTCCAATGGGCCAGGGTCTACTGCACCGGCGATACCGGCCCCCGCGGCGGCGCAACAGAATGGGCACACATCTCACTCAGAGGTTGAGAGGGATACGTTGCTCCCCGCAGGTTCGACGCTGCTCGTCGCGGATGGTGCTGCAACGTTGGCCGCGGGCCAGATGCGTCGCAACGACTTCCTGGACCAGTTGCAAACGGCGGTTTGCGCAACAGCGGCAGACGCACTGGCGGGCAGCGCGTGGACGGCGGACCAGTGTCCCTACATCGCCTACTGGTTCGCCTATTATCGCTCCCGCAGTCCCCAGCAGATCGAACGCGCGCTGCACCGCTACGCCCCAGAGACGCGCAACGCGAGCAGCGCTCACGATTATCTCGCGCCGTTGCAGGATCGTGTCCGGCAGGGCATCGAGCAGTGGCGGGCGACAGGTAAGGTCACCGGCGTGCCAGACGACGTGCCGCTCAGTTTGCCCGGCGCGCCGCCTGAGCAGCCGCCTGCCAGCGACAATGGAACCGGCCCGATTGCCCGCAAGCCCCAGCCTGGAGGGGAGGACCCTGTGGCCGCCAACGCGCGGGCCATCCAGTCGCGCCTTGGCCCGGGCCGTCCGTTGGAGGCCGGGACCAAGGGCCGGATGGAGTCGATGCTGGGAGCGGACCTCTCGGCTGTTCGGGTACACACCAACGGCCACGCTGCCCAGCAGGCGACCTCACTCCAGGCCCGCGCCTTCACGGTGGGCCACGACGTGGCCTTCGGTTCTGGCGAATATCGCCCCGGAACACCGCTCGGCGATGCTCTGCTGGCCCACGAGCTGGCGCACGTCGTGCAGCAGACAGGCAACGAAGAAGGGGGTGGGGTTACCCCCGGAGCGTCCTATCAGGCGTTGGAGCAAGATGCCGACCGTTCGGCGCTGGGCGCTGTGGCGGGACTGTGGCGCGGGGCGCGCACCAAGCTTGGCGGGGTAGTTGAGCAGGCAGGACCACAACTGCGATCGGGGCTGCGGCTTCAGCGCTGCGGCTTTATGGTTCCAGGGCTATTCGACATCGTCCACGAGGAAGTTGTGACCCTGGACGGGGACGACTTCCATATTTCAGCCTATCTCGAGCAGAAGTACAAGGGCAACGTAAAGACGGATGAAGCAGCTGTCGATGTGGTGGTGGAATACACCGGCGGCGAGGATGTTTACCGCCGGGAGATAGACTTCCGGTTCGATGCGCCCCTGGAACTATCCAACGCGACTGTCACCACGGAAACTAAAAAAGAGACGGTTAACGGAGAAGAACACGACGTAAAGCACATCAAGATCGATGTCTTCAGCGACGGCAAGTACGTGATTGATCTGAGCCACTATATAAGGCCGATCCCAGGTCTCCAGCCACCGATCCGGAGACACACGTTCTGCGCTGATGTGGCGGGCCGGCAGGTAATTGGTCCCCGATGCCGCGACATTGACGTCAAAGACTGGCTGGCCAAACCCGCGGGATCGAAGGCCGGCGCCGGCGAAGAGGTTGCAGCTCCTATTCCGGCGGGCGCCAGTGCTCAACCTGTCACGCTGACCACCAGTGCGCTGTTGGAGGTCGCCCTGGCGCGGATCAAGGAGATCGAGGCAGACGCGCCGGGGATCGATGCGCTCAAGACGGCGGTTCAGAGTGATCTGGCCAAGCCGGCGGGCACGCGCGACGAGACAGGGTTGCGCACGGCCGCGGAGCGGCTGAACGATGCACTGGTGGCTGTCAGCTCCGCCTTCCCTGCCTTGACCAAGCTGGGCAAGCCGGAGAACTACCTGCCCGGTATCGCGACCACCATCGCGGACGAGGCCGCTGCAATCAAGGGGCGCTATGTGGCCGCGCTGCTGGCAGCCTACCAGGGGAGCGATCCGAAGGGAGAAAAGCTGGCTGAGGCCGAGCGGACGATGATCCGCTTCCCTGACCTGATCAGCAGTCTTTACCTCAGCGAAGAAGGTATTCCGCAGCTCTTTAAACAGGCCTGGAGCCTGCGCGAGGAAATCCGGCGCCTGCGCGCCAAGACGGGCCGCGACGACCTCACTCGTACGGCCGATATCATGGGCGGCCTGGGAGTAGCAGTCGGAAAACCCCCTATCGAGGCCAACTTCAGCCGCGTGCTGGCCGACGCCCGCAGGGCGCGCTTCTACCAGAGCCAGGATGTGCAGGATACTGTTTCCAAGCTGACCTTCGTCGCCCAGTCAGTCGCCGCTGTGCTCACGGGGCTGGCCTACTATGAGCAGTTCAAGTATTGGGAGCAGGAGCTGGACGACTCGATCATCAACGATGTGATCGAGATCGCCGCCAAGTCGCAGCTTGACCAGGCGCGCAAATACGTCAAGCAGTTGGATGCGATCCTGACGACTCTGGAGGTCTACAACACCGCCAAGAAGAAGGAGGACGGTGAGAAGGCGCTCAGCAAGGGCATCAGCGACCTGCAGACGCTCATCACATCGGACGAGTTTAATAAGGCGATTGAGGAGATCCGCAGCCGTCTCAGCACCATCGATACGATTGACATCATCGGCAAGATGGTGGTCATCACTGCCATTTCGGCCCTCACAGGCGGTGCGGCAGCGACGGCGGCTACCGGCTTGCTGCGCGGCCTTGCTCTCTCAGCGACCGCGGTGCGCACCGGTGCTTTCGTCGCCGAGGTGCTGGCTTTCACGGTAACAAGCCAGCTTGGCCAGCAAGTGGCCTTTGGGAAGACCGATCAAAGCTTCGGGGAGGCGTTGATCTGGAATGCCGCTATGTTCGGCGTGCTGAAGGTGGCGACCGCCCGCTTCGAGACGATGTTCGCCCGCTTTGCCGATCCCAAACTACACTCCACTGCCCTGGCGCTTGGCAAGGCCGGCACTGCCGTTGTGTCCCTGCACGCTTTCGCCGAGGTGCAGCATCTTCTGACCAAGGGGACGCTGATGTCGGGCGAGGAGCGCGGCATGGCGCTGCTTCAGAACGTCGTCATGGTCGTTGCGCTGGAGGCCGGCCGTTTCATCGCCAAGCCGCTGTCGGCGCGCCTCGAGTCGTCGGTTCACGGCAAGCTCAAGGCTGAGTTCAAGGTCGAGTACGAGGCGGTGGAGACGGAGCGCAAGGCGCTGCTCGAAACGCTGCACAAGGCGGAACGGGGGACGGCAACCAAGGAAGAGGTCGAGACGCTGCTGCGCAATATCGAGACGCTTTGGACCAAGGAGTTGAAGCTCATCTCCGACGGGGCGACCAAGAAGTTTCTGACGCCGGCCGAGGCTGAGGCAGCGATTGCACCCTACAAGTCGCAGTTGACGCTGATGGAACTGCGGCTGGCTCAGCTTGGCTTTACCTCGCCGATGGGGGCAGGCGCCCCCGCTTTCCGTCCTTTGGCGCGCGGCGTTGTTGCCTTTACGCCGGAGGGCAGGGCGGCCCTGGAGAGCTTCTACGGCAAGGACAACCTGAAGAAGTCTTCTGTTGCCGACATGCTGGAAGGACGCACCCCGCAGGGCGAGTTGACCTTCTACGTGCCCGAGGGCGTCACGCCGCGCGATCTGCCTTCGTTGGAGCGCATCACGGCCGCGCGCGATGTAGCCCGCGTGGAAGCGAGCCGCGACCAGTTGGCCGAGCAAGGGATGAAGCAGCTCGAGTCGTTCTTCGGCAATCGCAAGCTGGACGAGATTCTGGCCTCCGCGAAACCAGAGGAGATCGCTCTATTCCTGCGCGCGCTGGCAGACCCGTCCTACAACATGCAGCTGGGCAGCACCTTTTACAGCGGCCTTGCCGCGCGTCCGGACGCTGTCATCTTTTCCCGTACCTACGGCGGTGACGTGTTGGCGCGCATGTATCGCACCTACGGCGCTCGCTGGTCGGCTACATTGGAGGATGCCATCCTTCGTGCGACTGCCCGGTTGGAAGGTGCTGCGACCGCGGCAGAGCGCGCGGAGCTGCTGCAGAAGCTGCGCACTACGACCAGCACGAGCAAGATGGATGTGCTTTTGGGCAAGCCGGTTGCGCCGCCCCCGCCGCGCCCTGCCCGCGCCACCAAGGCCAACATGGGCGTCGACCGCTCGCGCGCTGCCTGGAAAGCTTTCCGCGTCGAGGTCGAGAAGGTCGCGCTGGCCCACGGCGAGACTCTGACGACTGCGCAGCTCGATATACGGGCTGACCTGGAGCAGGTCATCGACGCGGGCCGCTCCGGGCGACTGGATGCGCTGGGTCACGCCTCGAAGCTAAGCGTCCTCGATCGCTTCGACCAGCTTGCCCAGCAGTCGGGAATGCAGCAGACCTGGATCAACGCCAAGCGCGGCAATCTGAGCGAATATCTCTTCAACCCGCAGCGAGGTCTGAAGAAAACGACGTTTCTTTCCGGCGCCAAGGTTGCCTGGGGCACCAAAGGCGCTACCATACCGGACTATGCGATCGACCAGGGAACCTTCACCGAGTGGGTGAACCAGAAATCGGACCTGATCGACGGCGGGCCAAAAACCGCTGGCGTCTTTGCCAGCGGACGAGCGGCTGCCCGCACCTACCGCCAAAAAGCTGACCTGGAGGCGGGCAACTTGCCGGCAGGCGACAAGTACAGCCTGGACTTTGTGCGCGATCCGGGTCCGGAGACTCGCAAGGTGATGCTGTCTATTCTGAAGGATGCTGGCAGCCCGGTGCATCGTGTGAAATTTGGAGAGACCTGGTACTGATGACAAACACGCAACAGATGATGGGAGTCGAACTTCGTTTTCGGCCATTGCCCGATGCAGTAATCTGGACCGCAGTGTTTACTGCACTGTGGGACTGGGAACCCCGTCTGGTTCCATCTCACGTGGACCGGCTCACCGATCTGGAGGTCGAGGAACCTGAGCCATGGAGCGATTCCCAGCAAGCTACGCTTGCGCAACGACTGGCGCAGGGACGCTATTTCTCCTGGCTGCTGTTTCGAGAGGACGACGAAGAGACAGGGATGCAGATTCTCCGCAGACAGAGCGAGGTGGAGCTTTCCATTCGCGCGCCGCGCCCAGACGAAGATGCGGCGAAAGGACTGTTGCGGTTGTTGGCTCTTCTGGAAGGTGCCGTGTTGCCCGCGATTGCGATGGTATACGCCGGAGGTTCCGAGGACGCTGAGCTGGCGATGCAGGGATTGCACGGGTTGCAGGACGTGCCTCCGTTGCTCTATCTGGACGAGTGGGCAATCGACCGGGTAGGCGGGCGAGAGGCGATCCGCCGGCTGCCGATCCCCGCTCACGTTGCGCCGGGAGGGCTGCTGCTGGTTGTGCGTCCGGACCCATGGCAGCCATCCACGGCCGAAGAGCGAGCGCGCATCAAGGTTATCCGCCAGCAACTCGGAATCTCGCCGGAGCATCCGTTGGTATTTGCACCCTCGCCCGGTTGGGGATTCGCAGCCGGAGAAGGAGATAGCTCGTGACGTGGCGCGCTGGGCGGCGTGGCTTGATGGCGCGCGCGACCATTTGGTCCGGGACGAAAAGAGCAGTTTGTTTGTTGAACAGGCTGAGCTGCAAGAATGACGCGACAGGAGGCTGATTATGGCAGTTCGTGAGACCTTGAACGGAGACATGGACCGTCTCGTTCGCCCGACGGTTACCATCCGCGGGCGCACACTTCCTACCTTTCAGGTGTGTGGTGTGACCGGTCTGGTGCTGGCAATCCTGCTGGCCATGCTTCTGGTTGCCTCGCGCGGGCTATCGCCGTGGGTAATGGCGGCGGTGGTTGGAGCGGCAGTGGGCACCTTCTTTGCGCTGGCGTTTGCCAGCAAAATCGTCGGCGGCGAGGAGCAACTCGTCTACTACCACCACGAGATCGGTGTGCTGAGTGTCGCAGCGCTGCTGCTTTGGGCGCTGGGCCAGCCGGTGCTCGCCTTTCTGGACGCGACGATTCTGGGCATTGGCCTGTTTCTGGTGTGCGGGCGCGTTGGCTGTTTCATGGTCGGCTGCTGCCATGGCCGGCCCGGCCGCCTGGGTGTCTGCTACAACCATAGCCACGCCGAGGCTGGATTCCCCGGTTACTTCGTCGGCGTGCGGCTGTTTCCTACCCAACTCGTGGAGGCGCTGCTGGCGCTTACCATCGTGGCTGTCGGCAGCGCCATGGTTCTCCGGGGCTTTCCGCCGGGCGCGGCCCTGGCATGGTATGTCGTCGCCTACGATGTGGGGCGCTTTTGTCTGGAGTTCCAGCGCGGCGATGGCGGCCGTCCTTACTACCGGGGCTTCTCGGAGGCCCAATGGATCTCGCTGACGCTGACCTGGTTGGTGGTCGTTGCCGGTGTGCTAGGTGTGTTGCCGGCGGCGACCTGGCACGGCGTTGCCGCCGTGGCGCTGACGGCGCTGCTGCTGGCAGTGGCCGTTAAGCGCCGCTCCCAGGGCGACTGGCGTTTCAGACTCCTGCGCGCCGACCACATGCAGGAGGTGGCGCGGGCGCTGAGCGCCAGCCCATCGTCCGTAGCTGTCAGCCGCACGTCGCAAGGCATCCAGATCTCGGCGGATCGCCTGCACACCGAGACGGGCGACCTGTCCCATGTCGCGCTGTCGCGTGCCGATGGGCCGCTCAACGACGAGGAAGCGGCTGCGCTGGCCGGGCTGGTGGTGCAGTTGCGGCCCCAGACTACCGAAGCGCAACTGATTCGCGGCGAGCAGGGCGTGATGCACCTGCTGGCTGCCCCGGCCTGACTTTGAAAAGCTGTTTAAAAACACCCAGGAGACTTCGGAAGTGGCCGAACTTCATCAGAACTCACTCTGTCCGTTAGAATTTCTCCGTCTTGCCATCCGGCCACTTCCGAAGTCTGATCGAGCGGCCTTTCATACAGTTTTCGAAGAACAACGTACATGACCACCGACTGACATCATGGATCGCCAGCATTCACAACGGGATCGAAAACCCGACCTCTCGCCATCAACTTCGGAGCGCGTCGTGTCGTCCAATTCCGGTGCGACGCGCGTGCCCGCCTGGGCGAAGACACTGGGTCCGCAGTCGCCCACAGAGGAGCCGGCGCGCGAGGAACTGCACGTGCAGGCCAAGGCAGAGGACGGCCAGACCGCCGATGTGCCCGAGCCGACGACGCCGGCCACGTCCGGTGCGCTCCTGGTGGAGGACGATGTTGGCGAGTTGGCGCCGGGGCAACTGCGCAAGAGCGACTTCCTGAACCAGCTCGAGGCGGCGGTCTGCCAGACGGCCGAAGCTGCGCTGCAAGGAACGCTCTGGTCCGCGGCAGGCTGTCCGTGGATCGAACACTGGTTCAGCTACTACCGCGATCGCAGCGCCGACCATATCGAGCGGGCGGTGCGCCGCTATGCCCCCGGTGTGCAAGGCGCCGGCGCCGCATCCGAGCTGATTCCTGTGATCAGCGAACGAGTGCGGCAGGCCATCCTCGTGTGGCGCGACACCGGGGAGGTCACCGGCGTGCCCGAAGGGGTTTCGGCAGAGCTGCCAGGCGCTGCGTCCGGTGAGACGCCGACGGAGGAGGTTGCCCGCAAGCCGCTGGCAGGCAACGGCGCCGATCCAGCGCCGCAGGCAATCAGCCGCCGACTGGGGACGGGCCAACCGCTGGCCGGCAACCAGCGGACGCGCATGGAGTCGGCGTTTGGGGCGGACTTCTCCGGGGTACGCATCCACACTGATGCTACTGCGGCTGCGCTCTCCCGCAACCTCAACGCGCGCGCTTTCACGGTTGGGCAGCAGGTGGCCTTCGGCCGCGGCGAGTACCGGCCAGGGACGCCCATCGGCGATGCGCTGCTGGCCCACGAGCTGGCGCACGTGATGCAACAGCGTGGTGCGGATGACGTCACCGCACAGACCAGCGGCGCCAGCAGCGGTGCGCTGGAAGAGGAAGCGGACACCTCGGCCGTTGGGGCGGTGCTGGCATTGTGGGATGGCGCACGCGGCGCGCTGGGCGGCATGGCAGGCCGAACCATGCCGACATTGCGGGCAGGGCTGAGGTTGCAGCGCTGTCCGGACAGCCACACGTTCGAAGAAAAGAAGGCTGCCAAAACCAAGCTGGCCGGCCTGATCGGTCAACCCGACACAAACGAAGCGGAGATCATCAAGACCATCGACGATCTGGGCGGCGACGCCGCCGAGGTATTGATGCTGATCACGCCGTTCAACTCGAAGAGTTCTGACGCGCAGGTGCAAGCACTGGCCGGAACCGAGGCAGGCCAGCGGGTGCTCGAGCGGGCAAGCAAGGCCCTCAAGGACGGCGATGTCGTTTCCAGGGTGCGCGCCGACGAAATCGACAAGATTCTGGTAGAGAAGAAAGCTGCCGCGCCGGCGGCCAAGCCGGCAGTCCAGAAGGACATCGACCGCATCAACAAGGCGATCAAGGCCGATCCGCGTTTTGGCGAATACAGCAAGGTCTCACCGCCGCTCCGCCTGCCTGTTGAACTGCATCAACACGGCAAGGAGATGTTCGGTGGGGTCTATTACAACCAATACATGCCCAACGATCCTAAAAAGGGTGGCGAGGCGGGCCGCACGCGTGCGGTAGCCTGGGGGAACAAAACACATCGAACGAACTACCCGTTGATCCACATCGAAATCGGTCCCCTTGCGCTGACCGAAACCGACAACTACATTCGTTCTGTATTATGGCACGAGTTTCAGCACTACAAGCAAGATATCGCCTTCAGGGAGCCGGATTCGCGCAAATCAGCCGACACCAAGACGTTGGAGGCTGAGAGCGCCTCATCCAGCAAAGAAAAGCCCAACGCCGAGATCGAGGCTACCAGCATCCAACTGGCTGACGATTTCGCAGTCCTCAACGACGACGAGGTGAAGAGCGTACTGCGCTATCTGGCCGATTTCATGGCGCATATTCTGACCAACGCCTCTTTCAAAACTGCCGCTATTGACCGCATCAAGGCCTCAGTTCACGGCGACCGGGCGAAGCAGGACCGTCTGATCAGTCTCATCAAGCAACTGAGTAAATCGGACCAGAAGAGTCTGACGGATCTGACGACTGCTATCCAGGCGGATCTGGCTCCGAAACCTAAGAAGGGCGGCAAGCGCCGGGGACGCAAGTGAGATAGACCCTGCTAATGATCTCAGTCTTAGTTGTTTGAAGGAACAAAAAATGCAGTACGAGAGTCAAGAGGAATCTCAGAAACAAGGCATTGCCAGCCCGCAGTCAACACCGGCAGCAGGACCGGCGTTGAGCAAGCCACCGTCAACGCGTTTGCCGGCATGGGCTGGCGGCCCCGTCCTGCAGCGTAAAGAGGACGATCAGATTAACGCAGTGGCTCATGCGCCTGCACCTGCGGTCACGCCTGCGGTTGCTGGTACTCCGCAGCCCATGACACGGGTCCAGTTCGACGCTGCGATGAAGACGCGCTATCGCGTGGCAGCAATCAAGACAGGCAGTTTTCAGGATCAGGCCTTTGGTGAGATGAAGCAAACCGATTGGAATGCGTGGAGTCCCGGGACATCCTCGATGGTCTACAACTGGATCATCGATGCCTTTGCCAATTTCGAGAAAGCGTTTGGCGGAATGCCGCCGGTCAAAGAAGTCGTGTTCTTCGATGTGAGATACCAGCGCGATGATCAGGGCAAGCCCGTCAAGGATACATCAACAGGCGCCAGCTATGGCGTCGGGCAGTTGACGATCTATCGGGCTGTGCAGCAAGGCAACCAGATGTTCGACGTGCAAAGCGCGCTCAAGACGCCCACTTCCGAACAAGCAGTCACGCGCAATATCACCCATGAACTTGGCCATGGTATTGCCGAAACCGCACTCAACCAGCGGACAGATCAACCACCAGGGGCTGACCCCGATTTGTTCAAGGATTATCGGCGAGCAGTTGGCTGGACTGATGACGGAAAACTCTATGACATTCAGGAACAAGCCGTTCAAAATGCGCTTAAGACCCACACGTCGCCTCCCGCCGAGTTCCAGATCACGCCTAAAAACGCGACCACAACTCCATGGAAGGAGCGTCCCCTTACCAGTTACATGGCAACGAACCCTTCCGAGGATTTTGCTGAAGCAGTGATGGCGTACGTGAACGAACCTCAGAGCCTCAAGGTGCAATCTCCTGCCCGTTACCAGTTTATTCACCAGCGCAAGGCGCGCTGGCTTGCTTCAGGTCAACCGAAGATGAATATCTGGGAACGGGCAGCGCGAGGCAGCCCGCGAACCCTTCAACCGAGCCGCAAACCAACCATCTGGGATCGCGTGCTCGAGGCGCAGTGATTGTGATCGCCGATGGGAAAGTGAAGACATCATGCCACTTGACACACCAACAGACCAGCAACTTTTGATCAGTTGCCTCTGCGTCACCGAGAACCGGCCGGCGTTCATGCCGTGGCTGCTCTGGTGCTTCGACCGCCAGCGCTGGCCGCGTCGCGAGCTGGTCATCGTCGATAGCTCAGCGGAGCCCTTCACGGCCGGCGAGCGTGACGACGTCCGTGTGCTTTCCGCGCCGTCGGGTATGGGTGTAGCTGCTAAGCGCAACCTGGCGCTGGAGGCCGCACAGGGCGACATCATCACCTGGTTCGACGACGACGACTGGCAGCACCCCGACAGACTAACCCTGTTGGCCGACGCGCTGGCGGCTGGCGCTCCCTACGCGGCCAGCCGTTCCGGCTGGTTCGCAGACCTTGCCACGCTTCGTTGTGCTTTGTATCAGACAACACGCGGCCAACTGATCTTCAACAGCGGCGGGTTTCGGCGGGACGCGGTGGCAGGCATCCGCTTTCCGGAAGATGTGGTCAAGGCCAGTGATACTGTCTGGATGCGTGAGGTGCTGCGCCGCCATAGCAGGCGTGGCATGCTGCTGGATCGTGACGATCTTTTCTTCTGGCTGTGCCACGGTGACAACCTCAGCAATCCGGCCCGCCGCCGCCGGTTCACACTGCCGCTGGCTGCGTTGCAGAAGCGAATCGGCCAGCCAGCCTGGAGCGGAACCGGCGAGGCCCTGGAGGCGCTGCGCGCCCGGCTGGCTGGCCCGCAACAAGTTCATGCGATGACCAGGCCAGCACCGGCAGAAGTTGTCGCGACTGAGAATCTGTTTGAAAAGCCACTCGCTCAGACTTCGAAAGTCGCCGGGTCAACCGACGGAGGGCAACCCAGCGGTTATAGACTGGTCTTGGCGAGTGATCGGCGACTTCCGAAGTCTTTTCAAACAGCACCCCAGACAACCGATCCGCCCATCAGCGCTATGATCAAGGCCACGGTTCTGGATGCGCCATACCTGGACGTGATGGTGCGCCACATGCTTGCCCAGGCCCGCTACCCCTTTGATGAGCGCATCATTGTGGTGGACAAACCAGCTGCCTTTCGTGGCAAGTATCGCAGCCGGCCGCAGGGCGGTGAGGCTGAGTTCGATGCTGTGCTGGAAAAGCTGCTGCGTGATGGTGTTGTGGACAGGGTTTGCCCGGTAGATATGGCGCTTGTCCAGGTACGCGCGATTACCGGCCGCTATTTCGTCCAGCCTGCACGCGTGCCGACTCACGCCGCCACCGGCGGTCCGATCTATGCTACGCTGTTCGGGCTGGAGGCCGTTCGCAACGATCTGGTGTTGCAGATGGACGCCGATCTCTTCTTCCACAGCGGAGAAACCAGTTGGGTCCGCCAGGCTGCGGCGCGGCTGGCAGCCGATCCCAGCCTCTGGCTGATGATGGCCCACCCCGGCCCACCCGCGGGGGCGAGAGGCCAGAGCTTGCGCGGCCGCAACCGCCGTCGGGCTGTCTGGGATGACCGTTATGGCATCTGGCGCTTCCGTACGGCTACTACCCGCTATTTCCTGGGCGACCGGCGCCATCTGCGCGGCCGCCTTGAGTTTGTTCCGATGCAGGCGGGCTGTGCTCCGCTGGAGACCTGCATCGGGCGGGCCATGCAGCGGCACGGCGGCTACCGCGGCAACCTGGGATCGCTGGAGCACTGGCATCTCCATGCCTGGTATCATGGCGATCCCTTTCCTGGCTGGGCGGCCGGGCTGGCACGGGCCATCGAAGCGGGCCGGGTACCGGATATCCAGCGCGGCGACTACGATCTGCGGCTGGACATGCCTCAGCATCGCCAGGCCTGGGAGGAGATACTGCGAACCCAGCCAGATCACGCCACCCGCCGGGCACCCAAAATCACGCTTCCCGATCGAAACAACGAGCGCTCACAGGTCCAGCCGGCAGGCCGCGAGCAAGCGGATCAATCAACTGGACATAACGCTGTTTCGGACACGTCTGATCGCCGGCGCACTAACGGCAGGTCAACAGCCATCGCGGTAGTCATCCCGGTGCGGGATCGCGCCGGACAGCGGTTGCGCAACGCGCTGCGCAGCCTCGCCTGGCAGGAAGCCGGTAAGCCGGCTCAGGTATTGGTGGTCAGCCAGGGCAGCCAGCCGGCCATCGACCGGGAATTGGCGTCCCTATGCCGGGACGAGGGGGTGCAGTTTCACGCTTTTGGCCAGCCCGCTCAATCCTGGAACAAGCCCCTGGCCCTGAACTACGGCATCCGTCACTCCGACGACGCCATACCCTTCCTGATGACCATGGACGCCGACATGGTTCTGGCGCCCAACTTTCTGGCGGTGGTGTTGGAGCACTTGCAGCGCGGTCCTGACACCCTGGTGCTTTGCCGCAGCGCCGATCTGTCCCGCGACGCTGTCCTGCCCGCCAACGGAGGCGACCTGCTGCACGCATTCGACCGCCTGCGGTCTCTGGCTGTGCTACGCGGTCGCTCCGGTACAGGGGGCATCCAGGCTGCCCGGCGCAGTTTCTTTTTCCAGGTGCGCGGCTACGATGAGGATCTGCTCTGGTGGGGGGCCATGGACGGCGACATGGTCAACCGGGCGCAGCTCGCCGGGCTTGACATCTGCTGGATCGAGGATCGCACGGCTATGTTGCACCAGTGGCATCCGCGCAAGGCGGCCGGACTGCGCCACCAAGCGGCTGTTGCGGAGGCTCGTCAGGCATGGAGGCGCAACCACGCGCTGGCTCGCAGCCGGGCAGCCGTGCTGTGCAGGAACGAGGCCGGGTGGGGCCATCCCGCGCCGGCTATCGC
Source organism: Caldilineae bacterium (assembly GCA_020634555.1). GTDB lineage: Bacteria > Chloroflexota > Anaerolineae > JAAEKA01 > JAAEKA01 > JACKBK01. The sequence goes on along the minus strand of JACKBK010000007.1, from coordinate 67,901 downwards.
GCTGTCCGGGAACGGTGGCTGATGGGCGTTCGCGTCGGCATTCTGGCCCTCAACGATCCGCGCCGCGGGCTTTGGCGCGATGCGGAGGCGCTGCTGTGGGCGCTGCAAGCCCCATCGCTGCGCCACGGCGGCGCAGAACCCGCGTCGGTGACCCTCTTTCCCATCGCCAGACTGCGGCAGGCCGAGCAGGGCGCCAAAGCCGAGGCCAGCCGTGTTCCCTGCAACTCGGCTGTCGCGCCGGGCACACCCTTGTCCCAATGGCTGGCGGAGCTGGACGTGCTGGTGGTATGCGAGGTTTTGCTCCCCAGCCTTTTTGCCCAGGCCCGGCAGCAGGGCGTGCGGGTGGTCTATGTGCCCAATCTGGAGTGGGCGACCGCGCCGGGCGGTGTGCCGGGCTGGTGCAAGCGGGTACGCGAGTCCGGCTGCCAGGTGTGGGCCAAGTCAGCTCAGATTGCAGCAGCGCTGGCCGGGCAACACCTCGAAAGTGACCTCGTGCCCTGGTCAATTCCGGACCCGGTGCGGCGCGATCGCTGCGCCCGCCCGATCGGGCCGGTCACGTTCCTGCTCAATGCAGGGATGGGCGGTTGGCGCCAACGCAGAGGTGTGGACATCGCGCTGCGGGCATTTGCGCTGGTCCGGCACAGCAGCCAGGATATCGCGCTGCTGGTCAAGACGATCAAGCCGCTGGCGCGCTATGCGCCGGCCGATCTGCTGGATACACCTGGGCTGCGCGTTGTTGAGGGGTTGCTGTCCCGGCCAGACCTCATGGCGCTCCACGAGGAGGCCGACGCGGTGCTCTACCCCTCGCGCTGGGAGGGGTTTGGACTGTCGTTGCTGGAGGCGCTGCACGCCGGCCTGCCAGTGCTGGCTACCGATGGCTGGCCGATGAACGAATTGGTCGAACATGGCCACAACGGTCTGTTGGCCGCCGCTGACCAGGTGGGCATGGTGCGTCTGGCTGCCCACTGGGAGTGCGATCCGCAGGCATTGGCGGCTGCGATGCTGCGGTTCAGCGATCATCCAGAACTGCGCCGCCGGTTGACCTGCCCCGAACCGGCCGAACTGGCCAGCCGCCAGCAGCGCTTCATTCTGCGGGTACGCGAGCTTCTTCTGCAGGAGGCGGCGCCCCGGGTGGTTCTGTTCCGGCCGCGTTCGAAGTCGGGTTGGCGGCGCTCCGAGGAGTATTGGGCCGATGCGCTGCGCATGCATGGCTACCAGGTGGAAGTGGGCCACTACGAGGATAGCACGGCGCATAAGCGCAGCCTGCTTGCCAGGCCCCACGATTTCGTGCTGGTGGGCAAGGCCCCGCCTGCTGTCCTGGCCGCGCTACGTCCGATGACGGCTGCTCCCCTGGTGTTATGGCATCACGATCTCTGCTGGCCGCGGCGGCGTTGGGTGGAGCAAGCGGCTCCTCTGGTGGATCTGCTGGCCGTGCCCGAATCGGGGCTGGCCGACCAGCTACCCGGTGTGCGCACACCTGTCTTGACCCTGCTGCCCGGCGCTAAGGTGGACGGTAACCGGGGGCCTGGACGCCGGCCGGCCAGCTTGCCGGAGGCTGACGAAGGGCCGGACGTGGTCTTTCTCGGCAATGCCTGCCGGGCCGGCAGCCGGATTCAACTACTTCAGGCGCTGAACCGGCGCTTCGATGTGCAGGTCTATGGGGCAAACTGGAGCCGCTCCGGTATACCTTCCAACGCACCTGTGTGGGGCAAGGCAGCGGCTGCTGTGTTGCGCCGGGCCCGGCTGGTGTTGTCGGTTTCCTACAGCGCCAGCACGCCGCACTATACCAGCAATCGCCTGTTCAACTCCTGTGGCGCCGGCGCCTGTGTGGTGGCCGAACGCTACCCCGGCATCGACGAGCACTATCCGGCAGAGGCTGTGGCTCGCTTCGCCGACATTCAGGAATGCAGCGACATTGTGGCCAGTCTTCTGGTGGACCCAGCCCGCCGGGCGTCGATGCGCGCCGCAGGCGAGGATCATACCTGGCGCACCCACACCTGGGCGGATCGGGTCGCAGAGCTGCTGGCAGCGGTTAGCGAGCTGCCGTCGCCAGCAGCCACCTCGCTGTTGGTGCGCTCAGCACAGCAGTGGGACCAGCGCGCCCGGCGGCTCGGGCCGCGTGCTGTCGGCTACTATCGCTGGGACGAGCGGCGTTTTCAGGCCGAAAGCGCCGTCTGGTGGCAGCGACTGAGCCAGTATTTGGAGGCGTATCGGAAGCCGTCACACGACACGCTGCTGGATTTCGGTTGTGGCAGCGGGCGGTTCACCGCTCGCCTGGCACGCACGGGGTTCAACGTGGTAGGCGCTGATCCTGCGCCGGCGATGGCAGCCCTGGCGCGTCGGCAGGTGGGCCGCTCGGCGCGCATCGTGCGGCTGCTGCCGGGCGCGCCGTTGCCCTTCGAGAGCGGCCAGTTCGACGGGCTGTGGGTCTGTACGGTGCTCCAGCATGTTCCTGACGAGGCCATTGAGGCGGTAGTTGGCGAGCTGCGGCGGGTGGTGCGGCCAGGCGGGTTGGTGTTGCTGTGCGAGAACACGCAGTCGGGTCTCGGGCGAACCAGCAACTCCGGCCACGTCGTGTTTCGCACGGCTGACGAGTATGCAGCGTTCTTTCCCGGCGTCGCTGTGACCGAGGAGTTCGTGTCGGAGGGCGAACGCCACACCGTGCTGGTTGGTTATCTGCGGGAGGTGTGAGGCTGTCGGCAGGCTGTGGTATAATCACCGGCCATGAGCGAAAAACCTGCCTGGCGTCTGCTGATCACACCGCCGGCATCCGGCGTCTGGAACATGGCGGTGGATGAGGCGATAGCCGTTTCTACCGGCCGCGGCGACGCGCTGCCGACCTTGCGTTTCTACCAATGGCAGCCCGCCTGCGTTTCCCTGGGCCGCCATCAGCCGCTGGCCGACATCGACCTAACGCGCTGCGCCGCCCTGGGCTACGACGTGGTGCGCCGTCCTACGGGTGGACGGGCGATTCTGCACATCGACGAGTTAACCTACTCTGTGGCCGGACCGCAGGACGATCCGGCGCTGGCCGGCGCGATTCTCGACAGCTACCTGCGGCTGAGCCAGGGGCTGCTGGCCGGACTGGAACGGCTGGGATTGCGCGTAGCCAAAGCGCCGCCGACCAACCGCGCGTCGGCTGATGCCGGGCCGGTCTGCTTTGAGGTACCCAGCGCCTACGAAATTGTGGCCGGGGGAAAGAAGCTGGTCGGCAGCGCACAGAGCCGGCGCAAGGGGTGGGTCTTGCAGCACGGCACGCTGCCGCTGACAGGCAACATCACGCGGCTGGTGGATGTGTTGGCGTTGGCGGACGAGACGCAACGTCCAGCCCTGCGCGCTGACCTTGTGGCGCGCGCGACGACGGTGGAGCAGGTGTTAGGCCGGCAGGTCAGTTTCGATGAGGCTGTCGTCGCGGTGCGCGCCGGATTTGAGGAAACGCTCGGCATTCGGTTTGAAGCGGGTGAACTAACGTCAGGTGAACTGGATGCCGCCCGCGAGCTGGAACAGGATGTTTACGGTTCGGCCGGGTGGAACGGGAAGTTCTAGGGGTTTCAGGTGACAGTCACTTGCCGAAAGTGACTGTCACCTGACTTTTGACGTTGAGCTTCTGTCGGTACCCAGGGGAAAATTGTTACTGAATCTGTTTCTTGGTGAACCTGGCGTTTGTATTAGGAAGCATCAGGTAGGCGATCACAACCAGTCCGAGAAGTGGTCCAATGGGAATCAGCCAGAACAGTAGAATGGCGAGAATGATCGCCCCTCCTCGGGCCCATTCTCTCATGTCAAGCAGTCCAACAGCGACTACGATGCTTGCGACTCCCCATGAAATGACGCCGAGCATTGCTGGTCCCAAAACTCCAATCGTGAATCCTGAAAATCCCCCACCATCCTCTCCGTAAGTGATCAAGAACATGAAGATGATGACAACTAGAATCCCGGCGAGGATCGTTGCCACTACCCCGCAGGCAAGATAACCGACCGCGAGGAATATTGTTCCGAAGGTACGTTCTTTCCCTTGTTCTCCTGGATTGATATAATTCATTATTCATCTCCTAGCTCTAACCCGACACGGGTGTAGTAGCGTTTCAAACACTCCGCCAGCGCTTCGGCGTAGCGGCGGCGGTCGGGGTCCGTGTCGGCCGCCAGGCGGATGGCAGCCTGCAGCGAGCCAATGGCTTCATCCAGGAGGGCAGAATCGTCAGTGTTCAGGTCGTAGCGGGCAACGAGAGCCTGCGCCAGTGCATGCAACCGGCGCGGCAGATCCGGTGTTTCCGGTGACGTGCGTTGGGCAGCCAGCCGCAGCGTCGTGATGGCTTCGTCGAGATCATTCACGTCGCTCCGCAGCCTGAAACGATCCATCAGGCAGCTTCCCAGATCATCCAACACGTCAGGAGCGGAGCGGGCATAGAGGCGCAACGAGTTTCTCGCCTCGCCATAGAGATCGATTGCCTCATCGAGGTCGGCGACTTGGCCAGTGATCTGAAAGCGCGCGTGCAGGCCGGCCGCCAGGTTGGTGAGCAGCGCGGATTGGCGCAAGGCCGGACGGTGTTGCCGGACTTGCCGGTACGACGCGATTGCTTCATCGAGGTCCGCCAGCGCGCCGGATGGGACTGCCGCGGCCCGTGCCCGCAACGTGTGGCCGAGATAGGTGAGACACGCGGCCCGCTCGGCGGGATCGTCGCCGCTGAGGCCAAGGGCGTTGCGCCAGAGGGCGACAGCCTCACTCAGGCATTCGGGCTGGCCGGACTGTTGGCAACGGCGGGTCCGCGCCAGTGCTGCGGACTTAGTGACTTGCAACTGGAACCCGGCGGCAGTGGAGGCGAACGCCGGATGCGCGAGGATGTCTCGCCACCGGTTTGCAGCGGCGTCCAGGTCCTCGGGCTGTCCGGCGACTCCATAGATCGCTTGCAACGCCAGCGCGGATTGCACCTGGTCGGCAAGCGCAGCGGGGACATCGGTGAATTTGTCGAGCATGCCTGCTGCGTCATCGACCGGGTCGACACCGGCAGCCATTCGGAATGCTTGCTCGATTCCCTCGCTGCGCGCCGTTTCCAGCAGCGCGAGAGTATCTTCCAGCGTCTGTGCAATCGCTTCGTTGCCTTGCTTGCGGGCTTCGGTTATCAACTCAAGCAGGAGTGAGCTTGCCAGCTCGCCCAGCAGCGTCGGGCTGCCTTCCACGATCTGGCGTGCACTGGCCAGATCCGCGGTGTTGGCAAGCTGTTCGATCTTCGGCAGCAGGTCAAGCTCCTGAGGTGCCTGAGGGATTTGGTTGAGGACGCGATCGAAGAGGCTCATGGCCTTGTTAGCGTTTGCCACGCGCCATCTGCTGAAGTTCGTATAGTTTATTTAGGGCTTCCAGCGGGCTGAGGGCGTTGACGTCGAGCTTCTTGAGCGCTTCCTCTATCGGGCTGGGGCCGCCGAACAGCGTCAACTGAACAGCCTGCGCAGGGCCGCCGTGTAGCCCTGCCGGCTCGTTACCCTGTGTTTCCAGGTCCTTCAGAATCTCCTCGGCGCGGTGGATAACGGGGCGGGGCAGGCCGGCAAGCTGGGCCACGTGGATGCCATAGGACCGGTCGGCGCCGCCGGGGATGATGCGGTGCAGGAACACAACGGTGTCGCCTTCCTCCGCCACGGCCACGTTGTAGTTGACCACATGCGGGAGCCGCTCGGCCAACTCGGTCAGCTCGTGGTAGTGGGTGGCGAAAAGGGTCTTGGCGCGCAGGCGCGGGTGATTGTGGATGTACTCGATCACCGCCCAGGCGATGCTCAGCCCGTCGTAGGTGCTGGTGCCGCGTCCCAGCTCGTCGAAGATGATCAGGCTGCGCGCGGTGGCGTGGTGCAGGATGTTGGCGGCCTCAACCATCTCGACCATGAAGGTGCTCTGGCCGGCGTGGATCTCGTCCTGTGCGCCGATGCGGGTGAAGATGCGGTCCACCAGGCCGATATGGGCGCTTCGGCGGGCACGAAGGAGCCGATCTGCGCCATCAACGTGATCAGCGCAACTTGACGTAAAAATGTGCTCTTGCCGCTCATGTTGGGGCCGGTGATGATCAGCACGGCTTCATCGGGCGAAAGGCGCGCGTCGTTGGCCTGGAAGAACTCGTCGCGCAGCGTCCGCTCCACCACCGGATGGCGGCCGGCGGCGATGTCGATCTCGCCGTCGCTGCTTAGCTCGGGGCGGACGTAGCGGTTGTTGGCGGCTACCTCTGCCAGTGCGGCCAGCACGTCGAGCTCGGCCAGCGCCTCGGCCAATTTCAACAGCCTGGCGGCTGCGGCGCCGACTCGTTCCACGACCTCAGCAAAGATCTGGCTTTCCAGCTCCAGTTGCCGCTCTTCTGCATTGAGAATGAGGTTTTCGTACTCCTTCAACTCGGGCGTGATGTACCGCTCGGCGTTGACGAGAGTCTGCTTGCGGATATACTCGGCGGGCACAGCCGCGCTGTTGGCCTTGGTGACCTCGATGTAGTAGCCGAACACCTTGTTGAACCCGACCTTCAACGACTTGACGCCGAGCCGCTCGCGCTCTGTTCGTTCCAGCCCGGCAACCCACTTTTTCGCGTCCTTGGCGGCCACCGCGATGCCGTCCAGTTCCGCCGAGTAGCCCCTGCGAATCACGCCGCCCTTGTCCAGCGTCGCCGGTGGATCGGGGGCAATGGCGGAGCTGAGCAGGTCGAGGATGTCGTCGCAGGCGGAGGAGGAAAAGGAAGGAAACGAGGGAAATGAGGGAAAACCATCTGCGCCGTTTCCTGTTTTCCCTTCTTTCCCTATTTTTCCCTCCTCCCCCTCTCCCATCACATCCTCCGTCACCTTCCCAATCTCCGGCGTCAGTTCCAGTACGTGGCGAATGCCGACCAGGTCTTGCGGACGGGCGATGCCCTGTGCAGCGCGGTTTGTGCAGCGTTCCAGGTCACCGACCTGGCGCAGCAATTGGCGGAGCTCTGTGCGCGCCGCGACGTGGTCATGCCAGGCCTGCACGCCATCCAGCCGGGCTTCCAGGCGGGCCACATCCAGCAGTGGCTGGTTGAGCCAGCGGCGCAGCAGCCGGCTGCCCATGGGTGAGCGGGTCGCGTCCAGCACGCTGAGCAGGGAACCGCGCTTCTCGCCGCCGCGGATCGTCTGCGTCAGCTCCAGGTTGCGCCGGGTCGCCTCGTCCAGCGTCATGAACTCAGCGGTGCTGTAGGTGTGCAGGCCGGTGAAATGCGGCAGGGCGCTGCGCTGGGTCTGTTTCAGGTACTGCACCAGCGCGCCGGCAGCGCGCACTCGCTTGTGATTGATGCTCGCAGCCAAACCCTGCCAGCGACTCGACTTCGAACTGCTCCAGCAGTGCACGCCGGGCTGTCTCGATCTCGAACTGCCAGGCGGGGAGGGCGGTCAACAGAGAGGATGGAAAGGAGGGAGAGGATGGAAAGGAGGGAAAATCATCGGTTTCTTCCCCTTCTTTCCCTGTTTTCCCTCGTTTCCTTCTTTTCTCTTCTCCAGCTACTAACACCTCCGCTGCTTGCAGCCGCGCCATCTCTTCCTGCACAACGCGTAACGCGTCCGGCCCATCGATCTGGGTAACGGCAAACTCGCCGGTGGTGATGTCGGCGTAGGCGATGCCGACGGCGCCGGGATTGGCCGGGTCGAGGGTTTCCGTGGCTATCGCAGCCAGGTAGTTGTTGCGTCCCTGGTCGAGAAGGGCTGGCTCCACGACGGTGCCAGCAGTGATGACGCGGCGCACGGAGCGATCTACCAGCTTCGCGCCAGGGGGAGGCTTGTTGCCTTCTTGTTCAGCGATGGCGACTTTGTAGCCGGCGGTGACCAGCTTGGCGATGTGCGGCTCAACGCTGTGGTAGGGCACCCCGGCCAACGGCACCCGCTGGTCGTTGCCCACCGGCCGCGAGGTCAGGACGACATCGCAGACCTCGGCCACAATCTCAGCGTCGTGGTCAAAGGTCTCGTAGAAGTCACCCAGCCGAAAGAATAGAATGGTGTCGGGGAACTGTTTCTTGATCGCCAGATACTGGCGACGCATCGGGGTCGTCATAGAGTTTTGTTCAAGCTAGTTTCCTACTCCTACTCCTACTCCTACTCCTACTCATCCTCGTTCATATTCGAGTAGGAGTAGGAGGACGAGTACGAGTAAGAGTAAGTAGGAGGAGGTGGCGGTCAGACGTCGGCGGGCGTTTTGGCGAAGCCGTTGGGGTCGGCGTAGAGGGTGTAGGCCAGCCAGGTTGGATTGGCCGGGTCCATCGTCCGCAGGTGGGCGCGCGCGGCATGGAAGGCTTCGCCTAACGTTGCACCGCCCCACAGCGCGTCGTAAAAGGTGATCGCAAACTCGGCTGCTAGGTTGTCGTTGACTTCCCACAGCCCGCCGATGAACGCGCTGGCGCCTTTACCGATGAAACGCTGCGCCCAGCCGCCCAGCCCGCGAATGTTGCGCCCGACCTGCCCGGCATAGCAGGCGTTGAGAAACACCAGTGGCTTGCTCTGTACGACGCCGGTTTCGTAGCGGCCAATCACGTCGCTGGGGGCCAGTTTTTCGCCGTCCTTCAGTTGCAACGGCGATTCGTCGGCGTTGTCGGCGTCGAAGTTGCCATGGCAGGAAAAGTGGTAAAGATTCGCCGCCTTATCCGCCAGGGCGTCGAGCACATCGGCAGCCGTTTCAAGCGGCAGTTGTGGGGCGAAATGCAGCCGTTGGGGTAGCGTGGTCTCGAAGTAATCGATCTCGCGGTTGACGGCTTGCAGGTTGCTTGGAGGAGCAACAATTCGGACGTCGTTGATCTCCACGAAATCGGGGACACCCCGCCCGGCCAGCCAGCGGCTCAGCCTAAACTCGGAGCAGAGGAAATCGTCGTCCACCAGCACGTCGCCACTGTCGCTGTCGGTCTGGTATGGTTTCAGTATCTCCCATGGAATCCAGGGCTCGTCGGACGTGATCAGCAGGTTGGTAATGATCCCTTCCTTGCGCAGCTTGCTGATGCGGCCGGCATAGGCTCGTTTTAGGTCATCAGAGAAGATCTGGTCGTACAGCTCCTGGCCGATGCGGTCAAGCGCGTCCTTGAAATCGGCGGTCTGGGTCTCCGTGCGGCCCGAAACTCCCTTGCGCGCCATCTTGTTGAGGCGATTGATCGTCTTTTGCAGAAACAGCCGCGGCTCTTCCTCCAGTTGCACCGAGCCGGCGGGCGTCCAGTGGTAGCCGACCGATCCCTTGGGCGAGTGCAACTCGTAGACCAGTTGAGTCTTGTTGGCGCCCAGCCTGACCCGCAGCTCCAGATCCACCGGTTCAGCCTCGTAGGTTCGCAGTTCGCGGATCTTCAGCTTGCCATTTTCCGCGGCCAGCTCCACCGGTTTGTCGGAATCGGCTGAAGGGCGGTCGATGAGTTGGGTCTCAAACGTGGCCGTGCCGATGTTGCGTCCATGGTGGATGAAATCGAGGGCGATGCGCTTCGGACCAAACGCAGCTGTACGCTTCGGGGTCAGCAGGAAGACGGCCGGCTGAGAGTCGCGGCCCTTGACGACCTCGATGGTGCGGGTAAAGTCCCCGTATTCCTCGTCGAAATCCTCGGCAAAACAGACCACGGTGATGATCTCCGGCTTGTCCGGCGTCTCGAACTCGATCAAGACGTTTTCGTCCACCCGCGATTCCTCAGATCTTTCCACCGTCAAGCGCACCATCAGCGGAACACGCTTTTTGAAGATGGACACCTGGCCGGGGAAGCGAACATCGGTGAAGTAGGGTGCGGCGGAGGCGCCGCCGCCACATTCTCCAGAACCGGCATGAGCGATCCACCGCCGTTGGCCGCAACCCAGCCGCCAGCGCCCAGCGAGGGTTGGACGCCAGGCGCCGCCGCAGCAGCTTGGCGTCCCAGAGTTGCCAGGCCGGGGCTGTTGTTGACAGCATCGTAGACCTGGTCCCAGGTTGACGTATCGTCGCCGCGACGCACCACCACCGGCAGCTTCTCGGCCAGCGACGGGTTATCGGCGAAGGTGTCCAGGAACCGCTCAGCGGCTATCTCACGCTGCTCGTCGCTGGAAGCGGACTCCAGATCCGCCAGAAAGTCGTAGACGATCTCGCAGACGGTGTCTTGTTGCCTGTTCGAAAGCTTCTCCCAATTGGTGTTGATGGCCTGGACGGTGCCTAGCGCCTGGAGGGCAAGGGTATCAGGCGCGGCAGGCGGCGCAGACACGCTTTCTGCGCTGGCCACAGGTGTCGATTCGGCAGGCGCCGACGGCGCGGCAGCCATGCCGGCCAGCGCGGCAGCGCGATCGGAGTAATCGCGTGCGGCAGCGCTGTTGACGAAGATCACACCGCTGCGTAGCCTGGGCGCGCGTGCCTGGTCGAGGACTGCCTGCACGCCATCAGGCAGCGGCGCGATTCTGTCCACAGCGAACAGGAAGTCGCCCAGCGTGCTTCCGCGGGCGATATCGCCTTCGGCGTTGTCCAGCTTGTCGCGCAGGGTGGTCAACGCGGCGCTGAGCGGCCCGCGCATCGAGTCGTCGAGCGATGGCCAGATGCGCTCCAGTTCGGCAAGGAGCGTATCGAAGGTGCCGCGGATGTTGCGGAATGAATAGTCGTCGTCGATGGGTGGCATTGGGTTCCTCCGCGCTGCATTCAGGTGACAGGCACTTTCCGCAAGTGCCTGTCACCTGTTGTGTCGTGTTCTTCCAAGCGGCAGTCACTTTCCGAAAGTGACTGCCGCTTGTCTTCATTGCTACTGCTTTCTGGTCAGGACAAAGCTCAACGCCGCGCCGGCACCGACGCCGACCCCGGTGCCCAACAACTTGAAGTCGCCGCTGGCCGACAGCTCGACGCTGAACTGGATCTGTTCGAGCTGAAACATGCCAGTCTGGGTCTTCAGTTCGTCGGAGTCGAAGGCTGCGTCCATGTTGTTCATGAACTCGACGAACTTGCCGCGCAGCGTGTCAACGCTCAGTTGCTTCGTGACCCTGGCGACATCGGCCGCGCCGCTGCGCGTGGTTACTTCTTCTTCGGCTGTCACAACAGTGATAAAGCCGCCGTTGCTCATCGTTGCCTCCTTGTTCCAACCAACTCAGCTTACACCGTATCGTAGACAGTCTTCAGGAACGTCAGCCAGCCGGCGCTGGCAAAGTCGATCTCCTGGTACAACGGTGATGGCATGTCGTAGGGAACGTAAATCGAGATGCCGCTTGCCTTGCCCTTCTTGCTGCCTGTCGCCGCGTTGATGACCACCGGCCCGCCAGCCGCTTGCAGGTAATCGCTCAATGCCTTGCCGGTCGTCGTCACGGCGGAGGCGCCGCCGTCATAGCGTGCCAGGATGCCGTTGGTCAGCACGAGCAGGTCCAGGTATTCCTGGTCCTCAAAGGTGCGCCGGTTCTCCTTGACGGCCTTGGCGTACGCCAATTGCAGGCTATCATCGTCGGCATACGCGGTGTCCAGCGCCGCGGCAAAGTCTGAGACCAGCCGCCGAACCTCAGCCATTGTGCCCAAATCCACCGCGGAGAGGGTGGTGTTCTTGCTGAAATAGAAACGCTCGTATTCCTCCACGATGATCTTGCCGAAGTCGGCCGGGGCAGTGGACGGATTGGCTGCCAGGCGTGCCAGGATCTCGCTGTACGGCCAGCCGTCGATCGGTTCGACCTCCTGGGACGAAACCATCACGTCGGCGAACTGGCGCACCTGGTATTGCACCTCCAACATCGCCATCAGGCAGGCGTCCATGCCAATGACCGCCAGCCGCCGCAGCGCGCCCTCGTTGCCCGTGTTCATGACGCCGGCAAGTCGTGTCTCGTCGGCGAAGATCGCGGCCGCGTCCGCCTCGTCCTGCGCAAACATTGCCACCTTGAGCGCCTGGCTCATCTCGGCGTTGGTCAGGAAGTCCATCGACGTGTCGTCACACAGAATCGCGCGCGCTTCTTCGTCGCCCTCATCGTCGGCCAGTTGCTTGACCCTGGCCGCGGTGCTGCGGAACATGGCAGCGTTTTGCTTGCGACCGCGTCCGCCAGAGCGCACCGTCCGTGACAGCCCGCGCACACTTTGGTAGATGTCGTCGTCCTTCCAGCCCAGCCCGTGATTCCATAACACGACCATGGTGTGTTTGGCCGGACAGCGTGTCATGCCCCAGACAATGAACTTGGCCAGTTCCGCCGGATCGCCGGTGTTGCTCTCCGGGATCGTCTCGACGATGTTTTCCTCCGCGGTCTTGCCTTTGTGGATCTCGAGGCGGTAGGTGTGGTCGGCGCCCGATGTGTCGAACTGCGCCAGCACTGCCACCTGGTCGGTGGTGCCAACCGCCTCGACCTCGGCGATGTCGTCGTAGCCGGCGGTGGTCATCTCGGCCATCAGGGCATAACTGCCGTGTTTGGTCTCAAAGACCTTGCCGTTGTCGCCTGCCATGTAGAGCAGGATCGTCCAGTCTCGTTCGGGTTGCATGGGCGGGGTCTCCTCATCGTTCGGTGGTTGGACGGGCTGGGGTGGGGTGGGCGGCTGCGTGGTGCGGCTACCGCGGAACCACGCCAAGATCTGGTCGAGCCAACCGCGGTTGGATTGGGACATGGCAAACCTCCAGTGATAGTTCCTCTTTCACCATGATAAACGAAACCTGAGCGGGGAATTCATCCTTCTTAGAGCGAAAAATAGCTGTCCACCGGTTCCTCGAAACCCGCCGGCTGGTATTCACCCGTCTGGCGGTCGAGCAGGTAGTCGCCGGTGTACTCGCCGCGGGCGATGCGCTCGAGCATTGCAACCAGCCGGTCCACGTCCTCGCGGTTGCTATAGCAGCCAAAGCTCATACGCACCATCCCCGGCATGTTGGACTTGTCGCCGTCCAGCAACTGCGTGCGCCAACTGGATGCAGTTTCGGAGTCCAGATTCAGCAAGTGTACCACGTAGGGATGGGCACAGAAGCAGCCGCTGCGCACCCCGATGCCTCCCTCGTAGCCCAGAATCGCCGCCAGCAAAAAGTGCGAGACACCGGCCATGTTGAAGGGGATGACGCCGACCTTCTCGTGCAGGCGCGCCGGATCGGTCTCGCCGTAGATAGTGACGCCGGGAACTGCCAGCAGCCGCTCAGTGGCGTAGGCCAGCAGCGCCTGTTCGTGCGCGGCGACTCTGTCCATGCCAACGTCCATCAGCACGCGCGCGGCCGCAGCCATGGCTACCGCCCCGACCACATTGGGGCTACCTGCCTCGTCGCGGTCAGGCATACCCGCCCAGTGTACCTCGTCCAGCGTGACCACGTCCACCGTTCCGCCGCCGGGATACTCCGGTGCGCCCTGCATGAAAACAGCCTTCGGGCCGACCAGCGCGCCCGTGCCAAACGGGGCGTACATCTTGTGCGCCGAGAGAGTCACGAAGTCCAGGTGCTCCGGGTCGCCGTCCGCTTTCATGTCCACGCGGCGGTGTGGCGCAAGTTGGGCTGCATCCACCAGGATCAGGGCACCGGCTGCATGGGCCTTGCGCGCCAGTCGATGGATGGGCTGCAGGAAGCCGCTGACGTTGGATGCGCCGGTGACGGCGACCAGCGCGATATTGCCGGCGTGCTGCGCCAGGAGTTGATCGAAATGCGCTTCGTCCAGCCGGCCATCGGGCAAGGCGCGCACGTGCTCGACCGGGAAGCGGGCCCGCCATGGCAGGTCGTTGGAATGGTGCTCAAGCTGCGTGGTGATCACCACCGCGCCCGGTCTGGCCGGCAGGCGAAAGGAGAGCTTGTTGATGGCTTCAGTCGTGTTCTTGCCGAAGATGACAGCGTTGGTGTCTGTGTTTGCGCCGACGAACTCGGCGATGGTCTCGTGCGCCCGGTCGTAGGCTACCGTGCTGAGACGGGATTTGAAACCGGTGCCGCGATGGACGCTGGAATAATAGGGCATGAAACGATCGACCGCTTCGAGAACGTCTGTCAGTGCCGGGGTACTGGCCGCGTTGTCCAGATTGACGTAGGTTGCCAGGCTGCCATCCAGCAGCGGCACGCGCTCGTCGATGCCGACGATGCGGGAACGAAGGTTGTAGGGTTGGGAATTGGTCATGGGTTGTGGTGTGTTGATAACGTGTAGACAAAACCACTCGATCAGACTTCGGAAGGCGCCGGATCAACAGACGGAGGGCATTTCAGCCGTTACAGACTGGTCGTTGGCGAATAAACGGCGCCTTCTGAGGCCTCTTCAAGCGGCTTCTAAGCGGCGACAAATGGCAGCGACGACACCTCGGCCATGATGGCCGCGCCGGCGCTTTGGACGATAACTTCAGTGCCCGGTTCGTGGTTGGGACGGCGAACGAAAGCCAGTGCGATAGGTTGATCCAGAGCGACACTCTGCACGGCGCTGCTGACCCAGCCAACCTGCCGCCCGTCGACGAGAATCTGCGCGCCGGGCACTGCCAGCGCGGTCATCCGAATCCCCACCAGATGGGTTGCGACCTTGTCGTAGGTGATCTGGCGGGCAATGATCTCCTGGCCGGTGTAGCAGCCCTTGAAATCGTTGCAAAAGCGCCGCAGGCCAGCCTCCAGCGGGTTGACCTGTTCGGTCAGGTCGATGCCAGCCGCCGGCACGCCAGCTTCCACGCGCAGCACCGCAAAGGCGTCCTCACCGATCGCAACAGCACCGGCGTCCATCAGCGCGCTGCGCACTGACGATGCTGCCGGGGCGGGTGCAAGCACCGTCAGCCCATCGCTGCCCGCGCCTTCGATCCGTTGCACGGTGCAGGGATGACCGGACAGCGTCACCTCACGCCAACTGAACATCGCCAGGTCGCTGAGGTCGCCCGCGCCGGCTTTGGCCAGCGTTGCGTCTGCTTCAGGACCGTAGACGCCGAACTGGGCCAGCGCTGCGCCGCGGCCTGCCAGCTCCACCTTGTCGCTGAAAAAGATCTGTGAGCGCAGAGTCATGAAAACAGTCGGACCCTGGTCAGCGCCCGTGATCAGCAGCAGACCGTCGCGGTGAACCTGCACCGTCAACATCGCCACGATGCGCGCCGTCGGTGAGGTCAGGATGGTCACAGTGCCGGCGCCGGGCGGCAGCCGCATTTCGTTGGTCGACAGACGCTGCATGAACGCGATGCGGTCGTCGCCGGCCAGCCAGATGCGGCCTGCGCTGCTCTCGTCACGCAGTGCGGCCCCGCTTTTTCCCGCCCGATAGCCTGCCAGGAACAGGTCTTCAGGTGCGTTCGTCGCTTGCAAAAGTAGCTTCTCCATCGGGTTACGGAATGTTGGTCTATGTTGTACCATGAGACGGCGATTCGGACAACTCGCCAGGATCAGACTGAAACGTAAAACGTAGCCAGTTCTCTTGACAAGACCTCCTTACCTTTGGCAATGTGAAGCCAAGCACGCTCATGGAATTCATCGCCAGGCTTTGAACCTTGCTGCCACGGCGGGCGTGTAATCCGCGTCTCGACAGCAAGACACCAGCCTGATCTCCGCGCCTGTGGAGCGTCCCGGTAGCGCAAGGGCAATGATTGCGCGCAGGCCATCAACTTGTGTTATAATCTCAGCCAGCGGCGCTCATGGCGCCGTGTTTCTCGCCCAGCGCGCTCACTCAATCCCGCGCAAACCAGTCCCGCGGGCATTTGGCTCGCTTTTTTGCTGACACAGTAACCTTTTCACCACTCTAGCCGAGGAGGCAACCCAATGCGACTCTTTCTACGAAGCCTGCTGGTCCTCACGCTGATATTGGCCGCAGTGCCAATCGTGCAGGCAACCGCCCCGGCCGATGCGCCGGACGCTCCCATGGATGACGAGCTCATCTTGCTCGCCAGCGACGGCCGGATCGTCGTCAACGACCCCTATACTCCGCCCGACATTCGCCCGGTCGTGTGGCAATCGCCCGGGACCGGTTTCACCAACGTGGTTACCGGTGACTTCAACGGCGATACGGCTGCCGAGATCGTCGGTATACGCTACAATGAGGCCATTGTTTTCTCACCGGTTGTTCTGCCCGGCTCGCAAGATGTCAGCAGGACCTTCGAGGCAACTGCCGGCCAGCAATGGACCAAGGCTGTCACTGGCGACTTGGACGGCGATGGGCGCGATGAACTTGTGTTGGTACAAACCACCAGCGAGCCGGGCCTGGCCATTCGTATGTTCTCCTACCAGTGGGAGCCGGGGGGTGGCTGGACCCAGACGTCCAGTGATGGCTATGGTGCCCCCTGGCAAGCTATTGCCACAGGCGATGTGAACGGCGACGGCGCAGATGAATTTGTGGCTGTGCGCAACTCAGGTTCCTTCCATCAGATCGTGATTCTCAAGCTCGACATCGGCAGCGGATGGATTACTCTGTTCAACAAGGATGACTACGACTACGCCTGGATCACTATTGAAGTTGGGGACACCAACGCCGATGGCGGCAACCGCGAGGAGATGGTTGTCACCCGCGGCGGTGTGGGCAGCAATCTCCCGTCGATGTTGGTCTTCCGATACACTGGCAGTTCGTCAAATCTGGACACAGTGGCGAACGCTGTCTACTATCCTTACTTTGAGGATATCGCTCTGGGTGACGTGAACAGTTCGGGTATCGACACCATCTATCTCTTACGGCCTGGTTTGTTCGATGGCAACCCGGTGGTTGCCCTCACCAACCTGTACTACGGGCCGGGCACGGTTGCCAGGTTCAACGAGTTGGGGAACCAGACGCGCTTCCAGACCATCCATACCGGCGACCTGTACGGCACCTCGCGCGCCCAACTGATTACCATGGCGTCAACGGAGTACCTCATCTACACAAATCCGGCCATCAACGTCAACTTCGACCAGATTTTTGGCAACTTCAGCAGCACAACCAACTTCGCGGTAGCCAATCTGGACGGACCTGGCCTCCCCACCGGGCCGGCGCTGGCTGTCAATCCGACCTCTATCAGTTTTGATGTACAGGCAGGACAGATCGCTACCCAGCAGGTGCAGATCAGCAACACTGGCACAGGTACGTTGAACTGGACCGCATCTGTCATCGAGGGCGGCAGTTGGCTTACTGTCAGCCCGGCCAGCGGCACTGCGCCCGCCAACATAGCTGTGAAGGCCAATGCTACCGATCTGGTTGGCGGCACGTACACCGGCAAGGTGCGGGTCGCAGGGGTTGGCACTGTCGTCAACAGCCCGGTTGACATTCCTGTCTCGCTGACGGTGACCGCACCGGAGTTCTCGGTTCGGCCATCCGCGGTGTCATGGTACTACCGGCCCGGGACGAATCCGCCATCACGGGAGGTCGCGGTGGTTGGGCCGTCGATCAACTGGCATGCTGGCACAGTGCCCACCAGCGCGATCCCGCAGATCGAGGAGGCCATCGCCAATGGCACGCCGATGCGTTTCGACAACGGCGTCCTGATGCTTGGCGATCAACATGGGCCTGACGACGTGCCCATCATCGACTGGATTGACATCGACCCGTCGGTTGGCACTGCCACTCCGGGCGGCGCCGCAGTTCAACTCGACCTGGTGACCAGTCAGGTACCGTACGGGTTCAACACCGCCGCGGTTGTCTTTGTCGCCGATCAGGTTGCCTCACCGCCGGCCGTCATCGTGCGTGTCAGCGTCCTGCGCAGTCTTCCCGACCAGAGCGACCTGACATTCATGCCGCTGTTGCAACAAAACCGCTAGAACTAGAGAGGCCATCGTTTCCGAAGCGATGGCCTCTCTTGGCTAACACAAAAAATCCCCGGCACTGCCGGGGATTTCTTTGCTAGTTAGGCTATCCACATACACGGGTAACTTCTCAGTCTACAAAGTGGCGTCATTCCCGCCTGCGCGGGAATGACGGGTGAGCAGTTACATACAGGCTTAAGAATAACGCATTTGGAACCGGTCTGAGGGGTAATGTGGATGGACCAAATGAGGGACCCGCGGCGGTCAACTGATCAGCGTGCGGAACCGTGTCGCTTCGACCAGATTCGCCGCCATCTCAGAGTGAAGCTGCGGGATGATCACTGCGTTCAGCAGGTGTCCGCTGCTGTCGATGGCGACGCAACTGGAATCGACAGCGGCCTCGACGTCGGTTACAACTCCGGCAAAGAACGCCAACCCTTTGCCGCCCAGCCCGTCAGCCAGCCGCAGCTCAAGCAGCGTGACCTGCGCGGCCTTCAGTCCGGCGTCGGCGGCGTGGATGGCCGCGGCGACGCTGGACGTTTCCACGATCCCCAGCGCCTCGTCGATCTGCGGCTGGCGGGCTGCGGCGATGGCGTCGGGAACTTGCGGATGTACGCCGGGAAGGAAGACGTGATCGACCACTGCATTGCTGTCCGATGCCAGCCCGGCTGCCAGCGCTTCCTGAACCGGCGCCACGTCGCCCGTCACCAACACCAGGTACTTGCCAGGGTGTACCGTGCCAGCAACGATTCGTGCGACCGGCGCGGTCTTCACCATCGCGTCGCCGGCCAGGATACCGGAGGCAATGCTGTCGAACTCAATGAGGGCGAGCGCGGGGTGCGTCATACGATCCTGAAGTGATCCACCAGCGTGCAGCGGCGGATGCGGCTGAAGGTCAGCGCGCTTGTCAGGCCCTCGCCGGTGGGGCTGGCGATGCTGAAGCTGGTAAACCCCTCACCGCCGTAGCCCAGGCCGGCCAGGTTTGGTCCGTTCTTGATGAAGATCGAGCAGTCGATCTCGCGCGCCATGCGGCTGAGCTTGTCGATGTTGCGGCTCCACATGCTGGCTGTGTGGCCAAAGCCGTGCTCTGCCTCCACCGCCAGATCGATGCCCTCGTCGCACGAACGGACCCGCACCAGCGGCATGACCGGCATCAACTGCTCCGTCCAGACCAGCGGATGCTCCAGCGGCACCTCCACCAGCGCCAGCCGCGTCTCCTTGCCCGCCGAGATGCCGATCTCGCGCAGGATGTCGGCGGCGTACTTGCCGACCCACTGCTTGTTGGTGACGCCCGGCTTGCGCGGCGCGCCCATCTCCTTGAAGATCACTCGCTCCAGCGCCCGCAGCCGGTGTGACGGCACCTCGACCGCGCCGTTGGCCAGCATGGCTGCCTTCAGCCGATCGGCGACACTCTCGACGACGAAGATCTCCTTCTCGTCGGTGCAGATGACGTTGTTGTCGAACCCACCGCCGAAGGTGATGTCGCGGCCGGCCTTGTCGATGTCAGCCGTCTCGTCCACCACCACCGGCGGGTTGCCGGGACCGGCGCAGACGGCTCGCTTGCCGCTGCTCATGGCTTCCCGGACGACGCCGGGGCCGCCGGTGACCATCAATAGCCGCACGCCGGGATGGCGCATCAACTCCTGCGCGCTTTCGATGGTCGGCTCGGCGATGGCGGTCAGCAGGTTGGCCGGGCCGCCTGCGCCGACGATGGCCCGGTTGATAAGCTGGATCTGATAGGCGCAGGTACGCTTGGCGCCGGGGTGAACGTTGAACACCGCCGCGTTGCCGGCCGACAGCATGCTGATGCTGTTGTTGATGATGGTCGAGGTCGGGTTGGTGACCGGCGTGATGGCCGCGATGACGCCATACGGCGCCCGTTCCACCAGGCTGAGCCCGTGGTCGCCCGTCCACGCCAGCGGTTGTAATGCTTCCGGGCCGGGTGTCTTGCGGGCAGTGAGCAGGTTCTTCTGCAGCTTGTCCTCGGGGCGGCCCAGACCGGTTTCCTCGTGGGCCATGCGGGCCAGCGAGTCAGCCTCGGCCAGCATCGCCGTGCGGATGGCAGCCACAATCTCGTGGCGTTTCTCCAGCGTCATGCCGTTCAGCGTCACGAATGCGGCACGCGCCGCGAGCACAGCATCGTCGATCGATGTGAAGATGCCATCACGGCCAGCAACGACCGGTGCGCCTGCTGTCCGCCCGGCCCGGCCAACATGCGAAAGATGCGGCGCGGCTGTGGGAGTGGGCTGCCGGCTGCTGACATCAGCCTCGCGCAGCACCCGCTGCACGATGGCGTCGATACGCGTCTGGTCAAGGGGTTGAGTCATGGGATTTCTCAGAGTTGCACGTTGCAGGCCCGCGCTAGCTGCAGTTGTAAAGGCTAAACCGGTCGTCGAAAGATTCAAGGAAGGTACACGCGCGTTTGGCTACGTTCTTCAGGTCGGCGTTCCAGTACTGATCGGCGCTGTCGGTGACGACGGTGCGCACCGTATGGCCAGTGATCATGGCTGCCAGTTCAGCCTCGCGCTCGGGCGTGTAGTTGACTGGCAAGAGGTATTGCCAACGGGTTGCGGGCTGACGGTTGCTCAGGAAATAGATCTGCGGCGCATCGGTAACAACCAGGATCGGCTCGTCCGGCTGCGTGGCTCGCTCGACTGCGGCGGCGGCCCGATCCTGTGTACGCACCAGACCGCCGGTGTAGGCCAAATAACGGGGCCAGCGCGGCAGGTCGATCAACGCCAGCGCGATCACGCCGGCCAACACAACCGCCAGGATCACGCCTGACCACCGACTTCGCCGGTGTGGCGCGAGCAGGTCGTCGTCATGCCCGCGAAAGCGGGCATCCATGTCCTCACCCGCTGCGACCCTTTGTCTGAGCCACTGCCACGCGCTCGCCAGACCCGCGCCTGCCAGGATCGTCGCCGGCGGCAGCGCTTGCAGGACATAGTGGCCGTAAGGGCGGTGTACTAACGGCAGCAGGCCGGTCAGCAATGTCAGCCACAGCAGCGTTGCCGTGTCGAATTGATTCGATCTGCCCAGTCGCGGCCGGACAAAGATCAGCGCCAGCAGGACGCCCAACCAGAGCAGTGGAAAGCTGCGCAGGTTGACGAAGTTGCCGCGCAGCAGCGCGTCGAAGGCCAATCGCGGGTAGTTGGTCAGGTTGACCCCGATCGCGTCGCGCCACAGGTCGTCAAGCGCGCCGTTGGCGGCAAAATACGCGGCCATTACAGCGATGGGTAAAACACATCCTGCAAGCAGCCAAAGCCAACGGCGTACAGTTGCACGCCAGCCACTGCCATAAAGCCACGCCCACAGCGCGAAGGCTGCCAGAGTGAACGCCCCGGTCTGTTTGAAAAGCGTCGCCAGACCCACACAAAACCCGGCTGCCAACCACTGCCATTGGACAGGTGGCCTCTCCGTTTGCCAGAGAAGCGCAGCCAGTCCGGCTGCGAGACAGACGGCAACCCACGCCTCGGTGGTTAAATGCGGACCTGCGAAGGCCGCGCTGCCGTACAACATCAGCAGACCTGCCAACGCGCCCGCCAGCCTGCTCCACCACCGCCACGCAAGCCACATCACCAGCCCAGCACAGGCGATCTGCCCGGCCAACTGGATCAACTGCACGGCCACCAATGAGCGGCCACTCAACGCCAGAATCAAGGCGTATAGGGCATAGATGCCTGGCGTCTTGTGGTCGAACAGGTCACGGTAAGGGAGTTTGCCGGCCAGCCAGCCGTCGGCGATGGTCAGATACGCGCCGGCGTCGTTGCTCACCGGCGTCAGAAACGTGCTGGCGGTTATCAGCACCAGGCAGGCGATCAGCGCGGCCAGCAACAGGAGTTTCACGGTGAACGTCATCTCGCGGCAGCGCCGCCTGTGGTTGATGAAAGTTTCTGATTCTGTTAGATTCTGTGGGTGTGTGACCGCCCGCCCGTCAAACGGATCGGGCTACCCACTCCAGGGCGCGAGCAGCGACGTGAAAGGCCCTTCGGGCCTGCGGATTCCAGCCAGCCCAGCGGGCTTGCATCTTGTAGCCGGGAGCTTTAGCTCCCGGCGGTCGTGTCGAGCTAATTACCGACTTGAGTTCTTGAACTCCTTGATTCGCAGGCTTTGCACGCGTCGCAAACTCCCTCACTCTTTCTGATACCGTACCTCGCCGTCAACCTCCCACGTATCGACGATCGCCATGATCACCGCATCGCATGGACGCTTGTCGGTCAGCACCGTCTGGCGCGCCGAAGAGCCGGTCGCGTAGAGGACGATTTCGCCCACGCCGGAGCCGACGGCATCCACCGCGATCACATAGTTGCCGGTGTCCTTGCCATCGACTGTTACCTGGCGAACGACCATGAAGCGCAGGTTGGCGAGTTTTTCGTCCTTCTGTGTCGCAACGACTGTACCGACAACTTTGCCAATTAGCACTGGAGCACCTCTATCTGCTATCCCTCATCAAGGCTCTCGGCGAAAGCCTGAAGCCGCGCTTGCGCATCCACCGTCACCGGCGCGCCATGGCCACAACAGATGATCTCTACGTCCTTGAGCGCCGCCAGTTTGCGGATCGAGTCTCTGGCGATGTCTTTGCGCGGCGTGGCCATGGCTGTCGGCATGTTCAGCTTCCCACCGCGACTGCCGAACGCGTCGCCGACGATCAGAATACCGCGATCAGCCTGGTAAAGAGCGATCTGTCCGGGAGTGTGTCCGGGTACATGGATGACCTGCAAACCCTCCGGCAACATCTGCTTGTCCAGCACCAGTTCATCGACGTGATCCACCGGTTTGTAGCCCATGAAGCGCCGGGTGACCGCGTCTGCCAGCGGTGAATAGGCGCGCGAGAACACGCTTGAACCCATCTCGCGGATCTTGCTGCCTTCGACGACTTCCTTTTCCACCGCATGGCAGATCACCCGCGCGCCGGTGGCGGACTGCACCTCAGCCAGCCCGCCGATGTGGTCGATGTCGCCGTGGGTGACGATGATGCGATCCAACCGCTCGCTGTCCAGCGACCGGACAAAGGCCAATATTTTCGCCGCATCCTTGGGCATACCGGTGTCGATTAGTGTCAGGCCGCCGTCGGGGCGCTCCCAGACATAGGCGTTGACGATTCCGCCGGCCATGCCGTCGACCAGATGCAACCCTGGGACGATCTGCATCTATGCTACAGCTCTTTCAGTCCAAAGCGGTCGCGGAACAAACCGATGGCGCGTTCGATCTCGGCCTTGGCGACCTCTGCGGACTCCCAGCCCATGGGCTTTGTGCGCTGGCCTTCCAGGTCCTTATAGACCTCAAAGAAGTGAGCAACCTCGTTCAGGAAGTGTTGCGGGATGTCTGCCAGATCGCGGTAGCCATCAAACAGTGGATCGGTGGCGGGCACGGCCAAAACCTTGTCGTCGCGCTGGCCGCGGTCCAACATGCGGAAGATGCCAACCGGTCGGGCCTGGATGATGCAGCCCGGAAATGTGGGCTCGTTCATCATCACCAGGATGTCCAGCGGATCGCCGTCGTCGTAGAAGGTCTGCGGGATCAGCCCGTAGTCGCCTGGGTAGTGCAGCGATGAATATAACACGCGGTCCAGGAAGATGACGCCATTGGCCTTCTGGTACTCGTACTTGTTGCGCGACCCCTTCGGAATTTCGACGATGGTGTAGACGATGTCAGGAACCTTGGGGCCTGAGCGCAGCTCGCGCCAGATGTTTTGCATGGCGGTTATTCCTGTTCCTGGCGGCCCAATGGGAGGACCTTGTCAACGTTTTCGTGCGGGCGCGGGATGACGTGCACCGACACCACCTCGCCGACCTTCTCAGCGCCGCGTACGCCGGCTTCAACGGCCGCCTTGACCGCCGCCACGTCGCCGCGGACGATGGCGGTTACATAGCCGCCGCCGATTTTTTCGTAGGCCACCAGCTCAACGCGGGCCGCCTTGACCATGGCGTCGGATGCCTCGACCATTGCGGCAAAGCCGCGTGTTTCAATCATACCAAGTGCTTCTGCCATCGTGAAAAGTTCCTTTCTTTGGGCGAATAGGAAGATGTGTTTGCTGTGGGTTATCTAGAGAAAGGAGGGAAAACAGGGAAACGAGGGAAAGTAGGGAAAGAGCAGAGCGGTGACCAGTTGGTCAGAACGCAGCAATTGTTCTCTTTTTTCCCTCATTTCCATTTTCTTCCTTCTTTTCCCTTCCGACGTTTCGTTCAGTCCGCCGCGCCGCCTGGCTCGCGTCCGGCGACGCCTTCCAGCGCGGCGATGGCGGCGCCGTAGCCAGCCATGATGTCGCGCTCCTCGCCGCCCAGGTAGACGCGGCCGAAGGCGCCGAAGGCCGTCACTTCCAGGATGTTGATCTCGGCCCGCTTCTCGGCTTCGTTGGCAGCCAGCGCCGCGTAGCCAGCCGGCTCGACCTCCAGCACGAACAGCGTCTGGCCGGCCAGCAGCATGTGTCCGTGGCGCATGCGGTTGACAAGCTGCACCTGGTGCGGGTCGATGTTGCGGATGATCTGGCTGGAGAGCACCCGCGGCTTCATGCGATCCCCCTCTTGCAAGCCCAGTGCATCCAGAATGGCAGCGCCGGCCGCGCGTGTCTCAGCCTGCGAGCTGGAGTGAACCTCCAGCAGGCCATAGCGGCGCTCGACGATCTGCATACCGGGGCGAACCTGGGTTGCCTTCAACGCCACATCGGTGACGCGGTTGATTTCGATGCCGGGCGAGATCTCGATCCAGAGCGAGGCGTCGTTGGGCAACGGCAGAAAGCCGCGGGCAACCGTGCCAAGGAACGCCGCGTGCTGGGGTTGCAGGCTGTCCAGAAAGACGTAAGAGCGAAGGTCAACACTCACAGACAATGTCCTTTCTCTGAAATGCTTCGGAAAGTGGCCATGGCAAGGTCGAGCACAGATTTCGGAACTGACCGCTAATTCATGGAGCGTTTCCGTTCGGTCTCCTGACCGGACGGAACACAGGCAATGGCCTTGCTGACCAAGTTGCGATGGTCCGTGCTAGAAGTGCCGCATGCGCGCTCGCGGGTGGTTCAACCCCTCGCGCAACTCTGATAGGTCCATTCCGACCGCGGCAGCCAGCGATGTTGTGTTCTCGAAGTCCTCGGGGGAAAGCTGCGCCAGCAGCGCCCGCTGCTCGTTGGATATTTTTCGACCGATGACAACCCGGTCGGGTTCTGTCAGCAGGCGGTCGCGGCACGGTTCGCACTGCAAGGCATGGCCCAGCAGGATAGCAAGGTCGCTGGTGCGGTCGGAACTCATAGGGTAACTTTCTAGCTGCCGCCGGCCTCGCGGACAATCTTGATACCGGCACTGGCGCCGAGACGGGTTGCGCCGGCCGCGATCATCGCCTTGGCGTCCTCGGCGGAACGGATGCCGCCCGCGGCCTTGACGCCGATGCTGGGGCCGACGACTGCTCGCATCA
This sequence comes from Caldilineae bacterium, assembly GCA_020634555.1. GTDB lineage: Bacteria > Chloroflexota > Anaerolineae > JAAEKA01 > JAAEKA01 > JACKBK01. Next base: position 42,966 of record JACKBK010000007.1, on the reverse strand, counting down.
GTGCAACATCGGCGGCCGTCGCGCCGCCCGACGCGAAGCCGGTGGATGTTTTGACATAATCCGCGCCCGCGGCCTGGGCAATGGCGCAGCTCTCCACCTTTTCCTCATCTGTCAGCAGAGCGGCTTCGATGATCACCTTCACGCTGGCCTGGCGGGCGTGGGCGGCCTGTACCACCGCGGATACGTCGCGCATGACAAGCTGGTAGTCGCGTGACTTGAGGGCGCCGATGTTCTGCACCATGTCGATCTCGCTCGCGCCGGCCGCGATGGCTCGTTCCGTCTCGAAGGCCTTGACCTCAGGTAGCGTCGCGCCCAGCGGAAAGCCGACCACCGTGCAGACCTTGACGCCCGAGCCGCGCAGCAACTCAGCGCTCAACGCAACCCAGGCCGGGTTGACACAAACGGTGGCAAAGTGGTTTTCTCTCGCTTCGGCACACAGTGTGCGGATCTGCGCCTCGGTGCCGTCTGGCTTGAGCAGTGTATGGTCGATCATGCTGGCAAGGTCGGCGGCAACGCGCGGCGTTCCCAGGCGAGCGCTCAACCGGTCTGCGCCGGCCTGTACAACCTCGCGGCAGCGGTCGGGGCAGCTCCCGGCGCAGTGGCCGTTGCAGGATGTCCCGCAGCCGCTGCACGCCGCGCCGTCCAAAGGATACGCCGCCAGCACCTCGCGGGTAATCAGCTCAACCAGTTGTTCAAAAGAGTAGTTGCTTGCTTTCATTTCCGCAAATATCGCCGTTCGATCTGCATGATCTTGTCGACCCGCCGCGCGTGACGGTCGGGGCCGAAAGGCGTTTCCAGCCACAGTTTGACGATCTGTTGTGCGAGGTTGGGGCCGATCAAGCCAGCGCCCAGTGTGAGGACGTTGGCGTGGTTGTGCTCGCGGCTGTTGGCTGCCGACGCCAGATCATAGCACATAGCAGCACGCACGCCGGGCACTTTGTTGGCCACCATGCAGGAACCGATGCCCGCGCCGTCGACGATGATACCCCAGCGCGCCCGGCCATCGGCTACCAGACGCGCGACAGCATAGGCGAAATCGGGGTAGTCCACGCTCGCGGTGCTGTCGGCGCCGCAATCGACCACCTGCCAGCCCAGCTTGGCGATCACCGGCTTGAGTTGCTCTTTCAACGCGTAGCCGCCGTGGTCTGCACCGATGGCGATGGTTTGCTCGGCGGGGCCGGATGGCTGCGGCGTGGGCAGGCCCGTGGCGATAGTAACGTTTCGCTCCAGCGCCAGGTCTCTGGCCAGCGGCGTGATGACCGCACTGGGGGAGACTATCAATGTGCTGCCCGCAGCAGCATCTGCGATCTGCTGGGCATCCACGACTTGACGGCGCGCGGCAGCCGGCTGTTCGTGCAATGCAGGCTGCTGATCGGCGCGGCCCAACAGGTTTTCAAGGGATTGCCGTACCAGGCGGCGTACCTGATCTTCAGTCGGTGACGGGGTCATGGGTCAGCCGGTGTCGGGTGGGCCATGTTTGATGATGCCCCACTCGTCCGGGGGCCAGTAGGAGAGGACGACGCGCCCGATGATCAGGTCGCGCGGCAGCGGGCCCCAGCTATGCGAGTCGCTGGAATTGGGACGGTTGTCGCCCAGCACGAACAACTCGTCCGGGCCGAGGGTCACAGCACCGGAGTTGTAGCCGGCCTCGTTGGTGTGGTAGTTGTCGCTCAGTAACTCTCCGTTGACATAAACCTGGCCGTTGATGATCTCCACGGTTTCGCCCGGCAGGCCAATGACCCGTTTGATGAAATCACGGCTGGGATCGCGCGGATAGCGGAAGACGATCACGTCGCCGCGCTCCAGGTCCCCCAGCTTGTAGGCCAGCTTGTTGATCAGCAGGAATTGGCCGTCGTGGAAGTTCGGCTCCATGCTCATGCCTTCGACGCGGAAGTTCTGCACCACGGTGCGGATGAGCAGGAAGATGACCAGCGTCAGGATGACGGTTTCGGCGATCTCGCGCAGCGCGCCCTTCCAGTTTGACTGGCTCGCGGCAGGCTCCTCAGGTACAGGGGCGACGCTGGCAGGATCAGCTACTGGCTCCTCGGCAACAGGCGGCTGGCTGTAGGTTGGTTCGGCGGTTTGGGAAGGCAGGTTGTCCAAAATATCCTCGTCTCGGAAAATAGCCGAGGCATTATAGCATTCTCAACAGTGACAAGCAAGTAACCCGAAAGAGAATTATCTGACGAAACTACTCAGCCCACAGAGTGGCGTCATTCCCGCGAAGGCGGGAATCCAGGTCTTCGAGGAGTGGCTTTCCGCCCTCGCGGCGCGAAGCGTGACGGGTGAGCAGTTACTATGTGCTTCGAAAATAGAGTTTCGCTCGGGCCGGTCTCCGACCGAGTCCCACTCATTTTCATTGATCGGAGTGCCAGGTCCGCCCAGCCGGGCGCCTGACTTGGTGGTGGGAATGTTTGTTGAGTCCTGGTTCCTCTGTATCGCTTCCCTGAACCCCTTTGTGTGTTTGACAGTGTTTGCCAGGCGTGATACATTACGCACAATACGCACAATCTCTTCGTATCTATTCAGCCTTCACTGTCCCGCCATTGCCGCTTTTGTGGGAGTGACGAGGAATCTATTACTTCTTCTCTTCTTCGCCAGCCGTGGTATATCGGCATCCCGCAGTTAACACATGGGCTGGCAGCCGAACGTATTTCGTGGTTGGCACATTGCTTGCAACAAGGAGATTCTAGCCATGGGGTATCCCGAAGTTGTGATCGTTGGGGCAGCGCGCACGCCAATTGGGAAGTTTCAAGGGGCGCTCAGTACTGTTTCTGCGCCGCAATTGGGTGCGACTGCCATTCGAGCAGCGGTGAAGCGAGCCGGCGTCGATCCGGCCACCGTCGATGAGGTCTTGATGGGCAATGTTGTCTCGTCCGGTGAGGGCCAGGCTCCTGCCCGCCAGGCAGGCATCGGCGCAGGACTGCCTGTGACCGTCGGTGCAACCACCGTCAACAAGATCTGCGGTTCCGGCCTCAAGACGGTAATGATGGCCGCACAGGCCATACGCTCCGGTGATGGTGATGTCTTCGTCGCCGGCGGCATGGAAAGCATGAACCAGATCCCCTATTACCTGCTCAAGGGTCGTTTCGGCTATCGCATGGGCAACGCCGATCTCGTAGACGGCATGATCCATGATGGCCTGTGGTGTGCGTTCGAGAAGCACCACATGGGCAACTCAGCCGAGTGGATCGCACGCGAGTACGAGGTCACCCGCGAGGCGCAGGATGAGTTTGCTCTCGAAAGCCACCGGCGGGCGATTGCAGCCATGGACGCAGGGCGCTTTGCAGCCGAGATCACGCCGGTGGAGATACCTCAGCGCAAAGGACCTGCGCTGGTGGTCCAGACCGACGAGACGCCGCGCCGCGACTCGACGCTGGAGGCGCTGGCTCGCCTGCGCCCGCGTTCGAGGCCGGCGGCACGGTGACGGCCGGCAACGCCCCGCCCATCAGCGACGGCGGCGCCGCGGTCGTCGTGATGAGCGGCGAGCGTGCGCAAGCGACCGGCGCCAGGCCGCTTGCCAGAATTACTGGCTATGCTCAAGCTGCGGTCAAGCCGCTGGAACTGTTCACCGCGCCGATCTTCGCGGTGCGCCGGCTGATGGACAGGTTGGGCGTCAGTATCGACTACTTCGATCTGATCGAGGTCAACGAGGCGTTTGCAGCACAGACCATTGCTGACGGGCGGGCGTTGGGGATGGACTGGGACAAGGTCAACGTTAACGGCGGCGCAGTGGCCATGGGACATCCTATCGGCTGCTCCGGCGCGCGCGTGCTGGTGACATTGCTCTACGCTCTCCAGCAGCGTGGTCTGCGAACCGGTCTGGCGACTCTGTGTCTGGGCGGCGGAGAGGCTGTTGCCCTCAGCGTCGAGATGCTTGCCTGACACTACAACGAAACTTGGTAAGTCCACTTCGTGGCAAGACTGTTTCATCTTATCCATATCGGAACTACTCAGCCCAGACTTCGGAAGTCGCCGGCTCCAGGAACGAAGCACCTCTGGATCGAATGATGCACCTTTTGAAGTTGTGCGGCGACTTCCGAAGTCTCAGCGACGACACGGGCTGAAAAGTTATTCCACGTCCATGGAAGGAGTACTCAATGGCAGCGAAATCCACCACCGAGACATCGCCGGCCAATGCCCAGGAGATCGCTCGCATTCGCGACATCCTGTTGGGACCGCATATCCGCGAGTACGACCAGCGGTTTCAGCAGACCGCGCGCGACCTTGAGCGCCTGCGATTGGATATCGAGAAGCTCACCGATCAACTGCATGAGCAAGCTGACAGCCAGTCGCGCAATCTCGATCAGCAGGTTCAGCGGTTGACCAACAATCTTTCTGACCAGGACCAACGCAGCGCGGCGCGCCTGGCGGAGGAAAGTAGTCGCGTTGACAGCCGCCTGGCGGAACTAGGCAGCAAGCTGGACGCGCAAGGTGCCAGCCAGTCCGACCATCTCAAGCAGGAAGCCGAACGCCTCGACCGCAGCATCGCATCGCTGGACAGCAGCACCACCAAGAAGCTGCAAAGTCTACAGAAGGAGATGCGCCAGGCGGACGACGATCTGCGCAAGGAACTGCGCGACCTGGTTGATCGCCTGACCGACGAGAAAACAGATCGCCGCTCCCTGGGACAGATGTTGATCGAGATCGGCAACCAACTTTCCACAGGCGGGACCGCAATCGGGCTCGACGATCTGCTGGCTGGCTTGGGAAACAGTTCCAAGTAGTCCCATGTCCGGGATGGCAGAACCCAACGCGGGCGAGCCAACAACATCAGGAACGCCAGAGCCGTTTCACACGCCGGAACACGCCTCCGGCGAAGTCTTCAATGAGCTGCGCACCCTTCTCCTGGGAGAGGAACAGGGTGCGATCGGGTCGCTGCGCGTCGACGTCGATGATCTGCGCGACACTCTGGGCGACCAGGACGCGATGTCGGCTATCATCGCGCCCTCACTGGACGACGCCCTGCGCAACGCCATCGACCAGAACAAGGAGGAGATGGTCGAGGCGCTCTACCCGATCATTGGCTCCACGGTGGTGCGGGCGGTTACTGAGGCGGTGCAAGACCTGGCGAGGACTGTCGATTCGCGGGTGCGCACGAGCTTCTCGCCGGGGGCGGTGTGGCGGCGGATGCGGGCGCAGGCCAGTGGTGTTTCGTCGTCGGAGTTGGCTCTGCGCGATGCCCTGCCTTTCGATGTGGAGGAGGTGTTTCTCATCCATCGCGAGACGGGGTTGCTGTTGCGCCATGTCAGCGCCAGCGGCAACGCAGCTTCCGACCGCGACCTCGTCAGCGGCATGTTGACAGCCATCCGCGACTTTGCATCGGATGCCTTCGGCCGCGGTGAGCAGGGCCAACTAGACTCCATTGAATACGGGGGACGACGCATTCTCATCGAGGCTGCCCAACACGTCTACCTGGCTGTGGTGATGGACGGTGTGGAGCCGGCCGGTTTTCGGGCGGCCATGCGCGATGTGGTGATCGATGTCGAGAACCACTATCGTCTTTTTCTGCGTGATTACAACGGCGATGCCTCTCCCTTCGTCAGCGTCGAACCCATGCTGGCCGGGCTGGCAGCGCTGTCAAACACGCAGGCAATTCCTGGTTTGTCAAGCGGCCAAAAGCGCGTGCTGGCCGGCGCGGGGGCGATGCTGATCGTCTGTTCGCTGCTGGCCTGCCTGGCCGGCTGGCTGTTGATCCAACGTCTGGACCGGCGCAGCCCGCAGATTCCCACTTTCATCATCGTCGTCGCGCCGACGTCAACTCTCCTGCCTACCGCGACGCTCACGCCGACGCCGACATCCACACCGACGCCGACTGCTACGACCACTCCCACCGCCACACCAACCGCAACACCGACAGCGTCGCCAACACCTACCGTTACGCCGACGCCGACCCGCGGCGGGTTTGTGGACAACGTGCGGTTGAACGTGCGCACTGGCCCCGGTCTCGACTTTCCCATCATCTTGACGGTCGCCCCCGACTACCCATTTACGATTCTTGGCGCCAGCGATGACAGCGGCTGGCTGAACGTCTGTTGTGTGGAGGACGGGACAACCGGTTGGGTGTCGTCCCTGTACGTGCTGGTGGGTGAGACAACGACGCCAACGCCAGCGCCGTAGGACCGTCAGCAGTTTGGGAACCCCTCGCGTCTGCGATACAATGACGCGGCTCATCTGTGCTTGTGGAAGCAGTCAAACAGGCGAGCAGCAAGGAATTCGGCAACCCGTGGAAACGCTAAGCAAGAAAATCTGCATGTTGGGTGATTTCGCTGTCGGCAAGACCAGCCTGGTGCGCCGGTTCGTGTACGACACGTTTGATGACCGCTACCTCAGCACGATTGGCGTCAAGGTCAGCCGAAAGCTGCTGCCTGTGGCCAGCGGAGATCGTGTCGCGGATCTGACCATGATCCTTTGGGACCTGGCCGGCAGCGAGGAGTTCAGCCAAATGCGCCGCGCCTACCTGCGCGGCGCGGCCGGCGCGTTGCTGGTGTATGACCTGACCCGCACCGAGACGCTGGCCAGTCTGGGCGACTACGCGGACCAGCTTCTCCAGATCAATTCCAATGCCGCGGTGGTTATCGTCGCCAACAAGTCGGACCTGGTCGCGGCTGGTGGCAACGACAACGGGATCGCCGTGGCGACGCTGGATGGGAGGGCGCTGGCTGGCAGCCTGGATGCGCCTTTTATCACCACCAGCGCGCTGACCGGCGCCAACGTAGAAGACGCCTTCCGTCAGCTTGGCCAGCGTGTGGTCAGCTAGGGCAGGTGGCACGGTGGAATCGGTAGTCGTTGAGACCTTGCTGGCCAACCGGCGTGTTGCCTGGGTGGCGGCGGACGAGTCGTTGACCGTAATTTCAATCGTTGATTCTACGGGGTTGCTCGGCCCGACTGGCGGGTGGTTAGGCGAACCTTTGCCTCACGTCTTGCCGGAGCTTGTGGGCAGCGAGCCTGATCTTGAAGCTATCCTGTCAGGGCGCGTCGACCCGTTGCACATCGAGTTCATCGAGCGCGAGGATCAAGCAGGATTGACTGTGTATGTGCGCATGGTAGTTGTGGCTGGCAACTCCGATGCAGCCCGTGTGGGCAGCAAACTGTATTGCATCTTCGAGGATATGACTGATCTGGGGATCAGCCGGCAGCGGTTGACGCAGAGCCGCAACGACCTGCTGTTGGCGCAGCGCAGTCTGGCGGGTGCTGTTCTTGATCTGCAAACCAGCAACGCAGAGCTGCATCGCCTCACCGACATGAAGTCTGTCTTCGTGTCGGTTGCTGCCCATGAACTGCGCACCCCGTTGGCCGTCATCAGCAGCTATGCCGATCTGCTGGCCCAGGGGGTGGTGGGTGAGTTGAACAACCGTCAGTTGCAGAGTTTGGGCATCATCCGCGACGGCGCCGAGCGGCTGTTGCAGATTACAGCCAACCTCCTGGACATGACTCGTATCGAGTCCGGGCGGTTGGAGTTGGTGTTGCATGTGCTGGATCTGGGCGAGCTGGTTGCTTCCATCGTTGAGGAGCAACGGCCGCTTTTTGAGCAGGCGAACCTGGATCTCTCGCTGTCGATCGAGCCGGCACTGCCTTTGGCGCTGCTCGACGAGCTGCGGGCTACCCAGATCGTTGTCAACCTGCTCAGCAATGCGCGTAAATACACGCCCGGCGGCGGGACTGTGCAGGTCGCGCTTGGCTGTTCTGCTGACTTGAGCGAACTTCGGCTGGCAGTCAGCGACACAGGAGTCGGCATCGCGCCGGAGGACCAGCCGGAGATCGGCACCTGGCTATTTCGCGCCAAATCCGCGAAGGAGATCAGCGCTAAGGGCGTTGGGCTGGGCCTCTATATCACACGTTCGTTGGTTGAGTTGCACGGCGGCCGCTTCTGGTTTGAAAGCACGCCGGGCGCAGGCAGCGTCTTCCACGTCACCTTTCTGGCGGCTGATGGCTCGTAATGGCGACCGCACGCGTTCGGGATCTGGAACTTTGGTACGAAGACTGCGGCAGCGGACCGGTGATCACGTTGCTGCACCACGCCACCGCCAGCAGCCGTAACTGGCGGCACATAGTTCCGGCGCTATCTGGCCGGTATCGCACGTTGGTGTACGACCGGCCCGGATTTGGGCGCTCGTCGTGGCTGGCAGATTGGCCGCTGGACTACCTGGACCGCGATGTGGAGGACCTGGTCGCGTTGCTGGACACACTGTGTATCCAACAGACGGCGTTGCTGGGCCACAGCGACGGTGCGGCGCTGGCGTTGTTGGCCGCGGCTCGCCATCCGCAGCGCATCCGATGCGTCATCGCCGAAGCGCCGCACGTCTCTGTGGAAACACCGCGTTGCCCCGAGGCCGTGCGGACATTAGCGGCGGAGATTGAGCGGTCACCTGATATGCAAGCTGCCCTGGCGCGCGACCACGGCGACCATGGTCTGGCGGTGGTGAGGCGCTGGGCCAGGCGCTGGCTCGCCCCGGCCTTCTGGTCCTGGGATGTCAGCGACGAATTGGCCAGCGTGACCTGCCCCGTACTAGTCATTCACGGCGCGGCCGACCCTTTTTTCTCGTTGGCACACGTTGAGATGATCGCTGACCGCGTCGTAAACGGGCGGTTGCACCTCATTCCTGGAGCCGCGCATGTGCCGCACAGCGAGGCCCTTGAGCAGTTTATCGAGCTGGTGTTATCGTTTCTTGACGGCGCTGTGTAGGTGACAGGCACTTTCCGAAAGTGCCTGTCACCTCAAGTTGACCAGTCCCTTGTGAGAAAACCGGTAAGCAATTTCATGCGAATCACGACCACAGACGGTGTTTCCATCCACATCAGGCGGCAGGGCGCAGGCCCTGAGCCGGTACTACTTATCCACGGCAGCTTTGCGACCAGCCGCTGGTGGATGCCTGCCACCGCGCTGCTGCCGCCCGATGCGTTCACTACCTACCTGGTGGACCTGCGCGGCTGTGGCGGGAGCGACCGGCCTGAGGATCCGGCCGGCTATGCGGTCGAGCAACAGGCGCGCGACATTGCTGCTGTGATTGAGGAACTGGGGCTGTCCGGTGTGCATCTGGTCGGCCACTCGCTGGGCGCGGCAATCGCACTGACCTACGCTGTCGAGCACGCGTACCTTCTGCGCTCGCTGACACTGGTCAGTACGCCTTCGCCCGAGGGCACGCCGACTCCGCCGGAAGGTTACGAGCTGCTGGCGCAGATGCGCGGCGACCGCGCGCTGCTGGCGCAAGCCCTCGCCAGCGTGATGCCGGCGCGTCCGCCCGACGCTCTTTTTCAACAGTTGGTGGCTGACGCGGCAGGCCAGGCGCCGATAGCTTTTACCGAGACCGCCAGGGCGCTGGAGGAGTGGCGGTTGGACCGCGAACTGCGCAGCCGGCTGCTGCTCCCGGTGCTGCTGATGTGGGGAGACCGCGACCAGTTCGTCGAACGCCCGGCGCAAAACCAACTGTTGCTGTCGATCCCCGGCGCCAACAACCTGGAAGTCTTCCGGGGGTGCGGGCACAGCCCGATGCTGGAGCGCACTGAGGGCTTTGCGCAGGCGTTGCTGGAATTCATCGGGCAGGAATTTGATGCGTATGCGGCTGTGCGCGAGCAGTCAGGTAATCCATAGTTCCTGTTTCACGAGGTAAGGCATGACGTTTGAAAACAAAGGGCGTTCTGGCGACTAGGTCTATCAGCAACACGTTTTGAAGGTTCCTGTCGATCCAGCCAGCTTTTCCCTGGTGCCACGGCGAGCGGGAGGTGGTCTCCTGGCACGAGGTGTACGCCGGCTACGCCGACCGAGAGCGTTGGTGCAATATTTCTGCGGTGACGCCGAATTTGGAGATAAGTGTGATTTGATGTGAAAATCTGATCAAATGGCAGGCGCCTGCTTGCCATCAACTTCAACCATGCAACAGGAGGGATCCAAATCATGGTGCACTGGCTTGCGTCTCTGTGTGTTTTCACTCTTGTGGCGATGTCCTCATTGGGGGCTGGCCTTCGGGCTGACCAGCTATCAACCAACAACAGCTACGAATCGCTGTTCAGTCCTGTTTACTCCGGTCCATCAAACGTTCAGTCGCAGACCCCTTCACCCAACCTTGAGATAGTTGGCCAGATCGGTGGGTCGGTTACGACGATTGCGGTGGAAGGAGAGTGGATGTATGCCGGCATAGGTCTCCGATTCGCGGTTCTAAGTCTGGCAGATCCTGCTTACCCAAGCCTCGTGGGACAAACAGACACTATTCCTGGCATGGTGCAACACATTGCGCCAGCCGGACGTTACGTTTACGCAGCTGTCGGCCATGATGGGCTGCGGATCATCGATGTCATTGATCCGGCCACACCGGTCGAAGCCGGGTTCGTCACTGGACCCGGGGACTGGATAGGGGATTTGGCTCTCGTAGGTCAGACTTTGTATGCCATCACAAGCGCTGGGCTGTCAGTATTTGACTTAACAGATCCTGTCGCACCGGTCAAAATCGGCGATTGCGCTATTGCCGGACCGGACGGCGGAGCCTCGGTGACAGTGGTGGACGATATCGCTTATGTTGCTGCGAATCGCGGCGGTCTCCAGATGTTCGACGTGGCAGACCCCACCGCGCTGGTCGAAATTGGCCAGTATCAGGGATACGAGCGAATTCCAGATGTGTCGGTTATTGGCAATTATGCCTACGTGGTCACGGGGTCCAACCTAAAAATGGTGGTGCTGGATGTGACAGATCCGGCTGTGCCTGTTGAAGTCGGCAGCTATCGCACGCTGGGTAATACCTGGCATGTGGCCGCGATAGGAGGGTATGTTTATGTGGTGGGTGGCAACGGAGTGTCTGTCATCAATGTGTCAAATCCGGCGATGCCGGTGCAGCTTGGCGTCTTCGAAATGGCCTATGCTGCCCTGGATTTAGCCGTTGCAGATGAGTTGGTTTATGTTGTCACTCCTGAAGGGATTGTGGAGGTGATTCGGGGACCCGATCCAGCGTCGATTCTGGGGGTTGGATATCACTCGACACCTGACCCAGTCAAAGGAGTGGCGGTGGACGGGAACTATGCTTATGCGGCTACCGGACGCCAACTCAAGATATTCGATGTAACAGACCCAATTTCACCAGTCGAGGTTGCAACGCACGATACTCCGGGAACTGCGATGGCTGTGACGCTGGCAGGATCCTTAGCTTATGTAGCTAACGCCAACTACGGTGTGCGGATCATCGATGTCTCAGACCCGAATGAGCCGTTCGAACTGGGATACTTTGACACGCCGTCGGTTACCCGTGATGTGGCTGTTTCAGGCTCCTATGCTTATCTTGCTGAAGGTGAGGGGTTGCGGATACTTGACGTGACCGACCCCACAATGCCTTTACAAATCGCCTATCACGCCGGCACGGACAGTGCTATTGGTGTTGCAGTAGTGGGAGACTATGCATATATCGTCTATGGCGCATACGGCTATTTGGGAGGGCTGGAGGTTGTTAACGTCAGCAATCCGGCCGGGCCCTTCAGATCTGGGGATTACTCTTTGGTGCGAGTCCCCCGTGATGTAGCGGTTGCCGATGGATATGCCTATGTTGCCAGCGATGATGGTTTGCATGTCATCGATGTGACGAACCCAGTATCTATGACTCAGGTGAGCTATGTTGCAGCAGATTACGCAAAGGGAGTAGCGGTAACCGACGACTATGCTTATCTTGCCGGGCAAAACATCCTGAAAGCCGTTGACATCAGTGATCCGGCCGCACTGGTTTTGGTTGCTTCCTACGTGCCACAGTTAGGAGATGGATATGACATTGCGCTGGACGAAGGGTATGCCTATGTTGCTGCAACAAACGGATTGCACGTACTGGATATGAGGACATTGGTTGCTCCGCTGGTCAGCGTGGGCCGTTATGTGCCGCCGGGTGTATCGGCTGACCGCGTGGCGTTGGCGGATCAATACGCCTACACAGTCGACGATAGCGGTGGGTTCACAGTGATTGATGTGACAAATCCAGTAGCACCGGTCGGAGTTGGCTCACTGGCCGAGGATTGGCAATTGAACGACCTGGATGCTGCCGATGGCTATGTTTATCTTGCCAGTTCCTTTCCTAAACTACGGATTCTCGATGTGACGCAGCCTGCCACGCCCGCGGAGGTCGGACAGGCATTTCCCGATCTCTATTCTTATGATGTGGCTGTGGCCGGTACCTATCTGTATCTGGTCGATAGCTACGGCCTGCATGTAATGGATGTGACCGATCGGCAGAACCCGCTGGAGGTCGGTAGTGTCCAGTTGTTCTGGGCATCCGAAACGCTGGAAGGCCGCAGCATCGTCGTGGACGGTGGGTATGCCTATGTTGCCGAAGCTGCAAGCCATTGGCGGACCGGGCTTGCCGGTGGACTGCGAATCATTGACATCAGCGATCCTGCGGCGCCGGTAGAGGTCAAATTCTACAACTTGCACACAGCAGCGTGGGGAGTTGCTGTCGAGGGCAACTATGCGTATATCGTTTATCGGTACGGCCTTCGGATTATCGACGTGAGCATTCCCGATACACCTACATTTTTAGCGGATTTCACTGAAACGGTTGATAAGAGCATCGCAGTTGAAGGGCCGTTCGCTTACATCACTTCTGGAGGTGGTGTGATGACTTTCGATATCAGTGATCCGAGCGCGCCTGTGGAGAGTGACTACTACACCATGCCGTGCTGGGCAGCGGATGTGGCAGTAGCAGACGGTTCTGTGTACGTGGCCGATACCGGTTGTGGATTGTATGTGTTGCGCCACGCGGAGCCGCTTGATCCCTGGCATATCTGGCTGCCGGAAATTCTACGGTTCTGATCTGTGTACAAAGAAACCGGGTATCTGAGTATTGACGATGGGTTTGATTCGTCGACTCAGATACCCGGTTTCTGGCAATCACCCGTTTCGCCGGTTAGCATATCCTTGGAGTGTTCATGATCCACCGCAGTGCTATCAAGCAGCTCAGTCCCTACCTCTACGAGATTCCCGCGTCCTACCGCGAGGACATGCGCGTGCCGGCGCGCATTTATGCTGACCGCGAGTTGCTGGCACAGATCGCGAGCGACCAGTCGCTGGAGCAGTTGGTGAACACGGCCACGCTGCCGGGCATCGTCAAGTACGCGCTGGCCATGCCGGACATTCATCAGGGCTACGGCTTCAGCATCGGCGGCGTGGTGGCGACTGATCCAAACGAAGGCGGCGTTGTGTCGCCTGGCGGTGTTGGCTACGATATCAACTGCCTGATCGGTGCGACCGAGGTGCTGCACGATCTGGGATATCATCGTCGCATTGACGACATGGCGGAGGATTGGGCGCAGGCGAAACTGCATTGCCAGAACCTTGCCGCCGGGCACGAAGATGACACCGCCGTCGTGGCCTATCAGCGGCAAACGCCTCGCCGGCCCTTGTTGCATCTGGTGACCGATGCCGGGGACGAGGTGATCGCGACATCCGACCATCCATTCTGGACTCCCGATGGTATGGTTGAGCTAGGCGAACTTCGACCGGGCGACCGTGTTGGCCGCTACCCGTTCATCGGGGCGCCGTATGAAGCGCCGGGCACACGAGTTCTTGTTGATGCAACGGACATCCGGCGGGTTCTGGAGACTCTTGGCAAGGGGACGGCCGGCAACGCTTCCGGCCAGATCCTCAATCAACTGCAAAAGCGAAATCTGTTGCCGCTGCGCGCTGATGCCCCTCAGACTCCCCGTCTGTGGCGTCTGCTGGGCTACCTCTTTGGCGATGGATCGTTGCATTTCGAGGGTGGTTCGGGCAAAGGCGTCGTGTGGTTCTACGGTGATGCCGAAGACCTGGAAGCGATTCGCTCCGATGTTGCGGCTGTGGGGTTCACGCCGTCGGCCATCTATCGACGACAGCGCAGGCATCGTATCCAGACCACCTATGGCCAGTACGAGTTTGAGCGGGAAGAAACATCGTTCAAAGTTGTTGGCAGCGCGTTCGCGGTTCTGATGGCTGCTCTGGGCGCGCCGGTGGGCGCGAAGGCCGGCCAGGACTACAGTGTACCTGAGAAGCTGCTTGTTGCACCGCGCTGGCACCAGCGACTGTTTCTGGCGGCATATTTTGGAGCTGAGCTGACCATGCCCAGGGCGTTTGATGAGCAGAACTACAACTTTCCCATGCCGGTCCTTTCACTCAACAAGCGTGCCGGGTTCGTTGCCAGTGGTCGCCACTTTCTGGAGCAGATCGCTGAGATGCTGGACGGATTCGGCGTGGAAACCAGGCCGGTCAGCCAGCGCGCGGAGCAGCTCAACAGCGACGATGTGCGGTCGCACCGGCTGCGGCTGATGTTCAGCTCGCGCCCCGAAAGTCTGGTCAACCTCTGGGGCAGCATCGGGTTTGACTACAATCGCAAACGGCAGCGGGCCGGGATGCTGGCCGTTGAATATCTGAAGCGCAAGCAGCGCGTGACAGAACAGCGGAGAGAGGCTGAAGCTCAGGCCGTAGCCATGCAAGCCGCCGGTGTCGCGCCGCAACAGATCTTTGCCGGGCTGGTTGGCGAGCATGTCAACCGTCGTTTTCTGCAGCGTTCCTTGTATGAAGGACGCCAGGGTACGCCGCGCGTCAGCAGCCGGTTCGAGGGCTTTGCTCAGTTCTGTCAGCGGGCAACGGTGGGCATCGAGGACAGTGGCATGGTGTGGGCTACGGTGGAAAGCATCCAACCGACTGACGCGGCGGTGCTTCAGGCCCGCAGCTACGACGGCTATGTCTACGATTTCACCGTGAAGCATAGCGATCACAACTTTGTCGCCGATGGCTTCGTAGTCTCGAACTGCGGCGTGCGGCTGTTGGCTTCTGAGCTTGAGGAGGCTGAGGTTCGCCCGTATCTGTCTGATCTGGCTACGGCGCTCTATCATCGGGTGCCCAGTGGGGTTGGCAAGAGTGGGTTTCTCAACGTGTCGTTGGAGGAGCTGGATACCGTGCTGATGACTGGCGCGCGCTGGGCATTGACCAAAGGCATGGCGCGCCAGGACGATCTGGGTCACACCGAGGAGAATGGGTCGATGCCGGGCGCGGATCCGTCCAAGGTCAGCCAGCGGGCCAAACAGCGCGGCCATTCACAGATCGGGACGTTGGGCGCTGGCAACCACTTCGCCGAGTTGGACGTGGTGGACAAGATCTACTACGACGAGGCAGCTGAGGCGATGGGGTTGTATGAGGGGCAGGTGGTGGTGCAGATCCACTGCGGCAGCCGCGGTTTCGGCCATCAGGTCTGCACCGACTACGTGCAGAGTTTCCAGCGCGTCCTGCAGAAGTACAGTATTGTGCTGCCCGACCGCCAGCTCGTCTGCGCGCCGGTGGACTCGCCGGAGGGCCGCGACTACCTGAGTGCGATGATTTCAGCAGCCAACTATGCCTGGTGCAACCGCCAGGTGCTGGCGCATCAGATTCGCCTGGCGTTCGAGGATGTGCTGGCCGGACGGGTGGCGGACTGGGATCTGCGCCAGGTGTACGACATCGCGCACAACATGGCCAAGCTGGAGATGCACGATGTGGATGGCCGGCAACTGCGGGTCTGTGTGCATCGCAAGGGAGCGACGCGCGCGTTCGGTCCCGGAAACGCAGTGCTGCCTGACGATTACCGGGCGGTTGGCCAGCCGGTGCTGGTGCCGGGGAGCATGGGCACGGCATCGTGGGTGCTGGTCGGCACGGAAGGGTCCATGAGCCAGACGTTCGGCTCGACCTGCCACGGCGCGGGCCGCACCATGAGCCGTTCGCGTGCCAAGAAGGAGGTGCGCGGTTCGGATCTGAAGCAACGGCTGGAGGCGCGCGGCATCTCGGTGCGCGCTGGCAGTCTGGCTGGTTTAGCCGAGGAAGCGCCGGTTGCATACAAGGATGTTGACAACGTCGTCGATGTGGTAGACGGCGCGGGGATCGCTCGCAAGGTGGCCCGGCTGCGGCCGATCGGCGTCGTCAAAGGCTAGATTTGGTGGGGTAATTTTTATGGAATTGGTCATAGAAATTTGACAATGGCGCCTGCGTAGATATAATCGCCAAAGGCTTACCCCCTGCCTGGCAAGGCCTGGCAGGGCAATATTTTCTCGTCTCGACAGCCGATTTCCCAATCTACCATGCATAGCGATAATGCAGTTCGCGGACGAACCATCCGTGTATCGCGAGTTGTTGCTTGGTTGCTTTGTGATGAGATCGTGAAAAATGTCGGAGTTTGGAGGACTTTCCATGCGCGTTGCGCTGATTAACCCTCAATTTAGATTGCCAATCGATACCCGCACCACGGCGCATCTTGGCCTCGCTTACTTGGGAGCAGTCTCTCAGAAGCGCGGCGATACGGTACGCATTTTCGACGCGGACGTCGAAGAACAGTCGGTCGAAGATTTTGTACGCGAGTTCCAGCCTGACCTGATCGGAATCACTGCCAACACGCCACAGGTCAAGCAGGCCTGGCGAACGGCCAGGGCTATCAAGTCGGTGCGCGATGTGCCGGTGGTAGTTGGCGGTCCACATCCCAGCGTGGCTTCGGAAGGGTTGGACTACGAGTCCGCCGAAAAGCCCTGGGTGGACATCGTGGTGCGCGGTGAAGGTGAGGGGCCGTGGCTGGAGATCTCTGACCGCCTTGAGGACTTCCTGCGCGACAGCGAGGACACCTCGGTGGCTGCGTTGATGGATCCGGAGAAGGGTGTTTGGAACGACATTCAGGGGATTACCTATAAGGCCAGCGATGGCAGCGTCTATCGCAACATGGACGCCAAGCCGATTGCTGACCTGGATAGTTTGCCCTGGCCGGCCTACAATCTGTTTCGGATGGACAAGTATACCAACTTGCAGCCGGCTACCGATCACGTTGACGGCGCGCGCAGCTTCAGCATCATGACCAGTCGCGGCTGCCCGTATCGCTGTACCTTCTGTTCCCAGTCGATTATGCCCATCAAGTGGCGCGCCCGCACCCCGGAGAACGTCGTCGAGGAGTGGCGGCACCTGGTGCGCGATCTGGGCGCGGAGGAGATCGGTGTCCTGGACGACAGCGCCAACATCCGCAAGGACCGCATGTATGGCCTGGCCGACGTGTTGATTGCCGATAAGCTCAACCACGTTCCGTGGATCTTCGTCAACGGCATCCGCGCCAACCTGGCTGAAAAGCCGATGATGGCGAAGCTCAAGCAGGCCGGGCTGAAGCGCACCGCATTCGGCGTCGAGACGGGCAATGTCGAAATCATGAAGACCATCGACAAGCATGTCGATCACGACACCATCCGCCAGGCTTTCAAGAACTGCAAAGAGGTTGGGCTGGAGACTATCGGGTTCTTCATAATTGGCCTGCCGGGCGAAAACCGCCAGACCATGCAGGACACCATCGACTTCGCTATCGAACTGGATCCACTGATCGCCAATTTCAGCATGATGACACCCTATCCCGGCACCAAGGTCTACGAGATCGTCAAGCGCGAAGGCCACATGCTGATCAACGACTGGGAGGACTACGTCTTCTTCGAGCAGAAGGCGCGCTTTGAGATGGGCGAGATGACGGCTGATCTGGTGGAGGAGATGTACCGCAAGGCCTACCGCCAGTTCTATCTACGCCCCGGCCCGGTAATGCGTCGCGCCAAGACCAGGGATTTCTGGTTGAATCTGCCGCGCAACATGCGCATCGCCCGCCGCACCTTCTTCAAGAAAGAAGAGAAGTCGGAGCTGCGGCGTGCGATGGAAGCGCAGGGGTCGATTTGAGACGTGAAACGTGAGCAGTGAAACGTGAAATGTGCCGGTAAGTAGCACTTCACGTTTTACGATTCACGTTTTCGTTGAACGAACCTCCTTGTCATACTGAGAGGAACTCATGCGAATCTCCCTCATCGGTCCCAAGTGGAACGAGATGATCAATAGTTACCCGCCGTTGGGCCTGGGCTATCTGGCCGCGGTGGCTGAGCAGGACGGCCACGAGGTGCGTATCCACGACTTCGGGCTGTATCCCTCGCAGCCGCTGGAAGAGGATGCCCGACAGGTGGTGGATTACAAGCCCGATCTGGTCGCGTTTACGTCGATGACCACCTCCTATCACTACGTGGAGCAACTGGTGCAACGGCTGAAGGGCGAACTGGGTGTGCCGGTGATCATCGGCGGCCCGCACGCTACGACGATGCCGGACGCGACGTTGGCCAATCCGAACATCGATTACCTGATCTACGGCGAAGGGGAGCACATCTGGCAGGACTTCCTGCGCGCGCTGGAGAGCGGCGACACCCGCTGGGGCGACATTTCCGGCCTGTGGTACAAGGAAGATGGCAAGGTGGTATCGGGCGGCAGCCGCAAGCCCATCGACGATTTGGACGCGCTGCCTTTCCCCTCCCGGCACCTGTACGACCTTGACAAGTATCCGCTCTACGCACCCAACGGCGAGCCGATGCTGACGATCCTCAGCAGCCGCGGCTGCCCCTATGCCTGCTCCTTCTGCTTCAAAGGCATCGTTGGCCGGTCGTATCACCAGCGCAGCCCGGAGGACATCGTTGCCGAGTTGAAGGAGGTCAATGCCGCCTACGGCATCCGCAACTTCTACTTCATCGACGACCTGTTCACCATCGACGTCAAGCGGCTGGAGATAATCCTCGATTACTTCATCGACCAGCGGCTGGACTATCGCTGGCGCTGCCTGGCGCGCGTCGACCGGGTGACGCCCGATCTGCTGAAGAAGATGTACAAGGCCGGCTGCCGCCAGATCCACTACGGCATCGAGAGCGGCAACCAGGAGGTGTTGAAGCGCACCGCCAAGCACATCGACCTGCAACAGGTACGCGACGCGGTCAAGTGGACCGAGGACGCTGGCATCCGCTCCAAGGGCTATTTCATCCTTGGCCTGCCGGGCGACAACGAGGAGACCATGCAGGAGACCATCGAGTTCGCCGCCAGCCTGGAGCTGACCGAGGCGATGTTCTCCATTGCCACGCCCTTCCCCGGCACCAAGCTGTGGGACGAGCTGGTGCTGAAGAACCCCGGCATGGCCTACGACGCCGACTTCACCAAGACCTATTATTACAACAACTACGCTGCCGAGATCGCCCCGTTCATGAATGTGTCGGAGATCGGCGACGAAGCGTTGAGCGGCATGGCGCTGACGGCGCGTGAGCGCTTCCAGGAGGCGCGCGAGCAGCGCAAGTTCATCAAGTATTTCGGCGAAACCTGGGGCCGGCGAGCCTACAAGGCATCCAAGGTTGGCCCGGTCAACTCTGTCGCCAAGGCGGCGCTGGACGCCGGTCTCTTCCCGAAATTTCGCCAGCTCCAGCCACGCGAAGGCGCCAGTTCCTGGGCCTAGCCATAGCGACAGGCGAGTGACAGCCGCGCGTGACGAAGTCTGGCTGCGTTGAGAGCAGCCAGAATCGGCGGCGTCACTCGCCGTTTTATGTTGTCTGGACGGCAAGCAGAAGCGAAACATGAGCGATCAATCGAGCAATCCATCCGGCAATGGCCGCAGGCGACCGGAACGGCCGCTTTTCACCGAGTCTCCTGAGCTGGATTCGTCCGGTTCGGCCAAGGCGCGCCGCAAGGCGCGCCACGAGATCAAGAAGCTGCGCAACAAGGCGCTGGGTCCCGTCAAGTGGGCGGCCTACGAGACAGGACAAACGCGGCTGGTGCCGCCGCCTGACCGGATGTACATCGAGTCCACCAACATCTGTAACCTGGACTGCGTCATGTGCCCCACCGGGCTGAAGCAGGTCAAGCGGCCGCAGGGCTACATGGATTTCGATGTTTTCAAAGCCATCGTGGACGAGATGGCGCCCTACGTCAAGGCGACCACCCTGCACATCTGGGGCGAGCCGTTGATGCACAAGCGCATCTTCGACATGATCGCCTATTGCAACCGCAAGGGCCTGCGGGCGGAGATCAGCACCAACGCGACGCTGCTCGATCAGCGCAAGGCACAGGGCCTGCTGGACGCCGGGCTGTCGACCATCTACCTCTGTCTGGACGGCTTTCGGCCGGAGACCTACGAGTCTATCCGCGTCAAGGCTGACTACGAACGCACCAACGCCAACATCCGCGGCTTTCTCGACCTGAAGACGCGCGGCGGCTACGCCAATCCCTACGTCAACCTGCAGATCATCCAGATGGAGCAGACCATGCCGGAGGTCGACGAGTTCGTCGCGGCGTGGGATGTACCCGGCGTGGACAATATCAACGTCAAGCCCTTCGACTCGTGGGGCGGGCAGGTCGAGCAGATCAACCTGCTGCGCGCCGATGATCCGGCCAGCTTTGTGCCTACCGAACGCTACGCCTGCCCCAACTTGTGGTATCATGTCCACATCTACTGGGATGGGCGCATCGCGATGTGCGACCGCGACTTCAACATCAACTACGATCTGGGCAACGTCATCAGCCCCAACGGCCAGGTCGAGGTGATGAAGAACTGGAACGGACCGAAGATGCAGAGCCTGCGCAAGCTGCACGTCGATGGCCAGGCGCACACCGTCAGCCCCTGCGATACCTGTGTGGAGTGGGCATGGTGGCGGCCGCGGCTGGGCCGCGGCTATGGCAACTACAACGCTGTGGTGATGGAAAACCTGAAGGAAAAGAAACACGACAGCAGTGCCGGCAGCAGCCAGTGACCAGTCATCCGTGACCGGTGATCAGTAATCGGTCTCAGAACCCCTGACCGTTTACCGATCACGGATTACCGATCACCGGTCACCGGCCTGAAAGAGATCATGGCAATTCGCAAAGTTTATTTGGTCCAACCGGGGCGGGATGGCAAATTTTTGCATAAGGCCACCATGGCGCCGTACACGCTGATGAGACTGGCGTCGCTGGTGCCCGACTCGGTGGATGTCGAAATTATCGACGAGGATGTCCGCCCGGTGCCTTTTGATACGCTGGGACCGGGCGATCTGGTTGGCATCACCGCCAAAACGTTGCAGATCGAGCGCGCCCGGTGGATCACTGAGCGGGCTCAGGCGCGCGGGGCCACCGTCGTCATTGGCGGTACCCACGCCACCCTCAGCCCGGACGAGGTCAGCCAGTGGGCCGACAGCATCGCCGTAGGCGAGGCCTATCGCACGTGGCCGCAGATGATCAGCGACTTCGACCGCGGCGCTTTGCAGCCAGCTTACGTTGACACCGAGTGGACCAACCTGGACAACTTGCTGCCGATCTCGGACCGCGTGCTTGAGCAGGTTGATGAAAACCGTAACTACTGGACGCCTTATCTGGAGATCACGCGTGGCTGCCCGCGCAGCTGCACCTTCTGCACTGCCATCCGCGTCTCGGGCCGGGTGATGCGGCTGCGGCCGGTAGAGCAGGTGGTCGAGGAGATCGAGCGGCGCGGGATCAAGCGTTTCTTTTTGACCGACGACAACTTTGGTCTCAACTTTCGGCTCCACCCTGAATACATGGAAGAGTTGTTCAAGGCGCTACGCAAGCTGCCGCTCAACGGCTGGACCTGCCAGGCCGAGCTGATGGTGGCCGATTACCCGGACCTGCTCAAGCTGGCCCGCGAGGCGCACATGGACAAGTTCTTCATCGGTTTCGAGAGCGCCAACCCGGACAACCGGCGTGAGCTTGGCGGCAAGGCCAAGGGCAACATCGTCCGCTACCACGAGGCGATCAAGAACATCCACGCGGCAGGTATCGGCGTGGTAGGTCTGTTCGTGTTTGGTTTCGACGGCGATACGCCGGCGATTTTTCAGAGTACCTACGACTTCATGCGCGACAGCGAGCTGGATGGCATCAGCATCACCGTGTTGACGCCCTACGTCGGCACACCGCAGCGCGACCGCTGGATCGAAGAGGACCGCCTGCTGCCCAACATTCCGTGGTCTCTGTACGACACCAATCACGTAACGTACCGCCCCGCGCAGATGACGCCGGAGCAGCTTGCCGGCGGCTATGACTGGCTGGCGCGCAAGCTGTATGGCTGGCCTGGCATCGCCAGCCGCGGCCTGCGGCAGATGCGTCGCTACCCGGCGCGTGACTGGGCGCGCAAGGCCTTCAGCAGTTTCAGTACCGATTTCGGCTACCGCATGGAATGCAGCCATCGCGATTGGCTGCCGGCTGACGACGGAATCGGCTACGCAGTGCGCGGCGCGGCCCGCAGTGGCCTGACCACAGCAGTGCAGGTATAGTTTTTCCAGGAGAACAACGCATGGCAATTCGACGAGTGATTCTCATCCAACCGCGGCGCGATGGCAGGATGTTGGGGCGCGGCATCAGCCAGCCTTACACCTTGATGCGCCTTGCCTCGTTGGTGCCCCTGGACATCCCGGTCGAGATCTGGGATGAGGATCTGATGACACTGCCTATTGACACGCTGGGTCCGCAAGACCTGGTTGGCATCAGCGCCAAGACGTTGCTCATCGACCGCGCTAAGACGTTGGCCCAGCGCATCAAGAAGCAGGGCACAACCGTAGTGATCGGCGGCACCCACGTCACGTTGGTTCCTGACGAGGTGGCCGAGTGGGCCGATGTCATCGCGGTTGGTGAGGGCTACCGCACCTGGCCGCAGATCATGCGCGACTTCGACAACGGCACCCTGCAGAAGCGATACGACGACGAAACCTGGGCGCCGCTGGACTCGGGGATCGCCGTGCTGCAGGACCGTGTGCTGGAGCAGATCAACGAGCACAAGAACTACTGGACGCCCTATCTGGAGATCACTCGCGGCTGCCCGCGCAACTGCACGTTCTGCACCGCCATCCGGGTGTCGGGGCGCGTGATGCGGATCCGGCCGGTAGAGGAGGTCGTGGAGGAGATCCAGCGCCGCAAGATCAAGCGCTTCTTCCTGACCGACGACAACTTTGGACTTAACTTCCGGCTGTACCCAGAGTACATGGAGGAGCTGTTCCGGGCGCTGGCCAAGCTGCCGTTGCGCGGCTGGACCTGCCAGGCTGAGCAGATGGTGGCCGAGTATCCCGATTTGTTGGCGCTGGCCCGTGAAGCGCACATGGACAAGTTCTTCATCGGCTTCGAGTCGCTCAATCCGGACAACCGGCGCGAGCTGGGCGGCAAGGCCAAGGGCAACGCCGAACACTACCGCAAGGTCATCAAGACTGTCCAGGCGCACGGCATTGGCGTTGTGGGTCTGTTCGTCTTCGGCTTCGACCACGACACCTTTGGCACCTTTGAACAGACTCTGGACTTCGTTCGCAGCAGCGAGCTGGACAGCGTCAGCGCCACCGTGCTGACGCCCTTCCCCGGCACCGAGCAGCGCAGGGCGCTGCTGGCTCAGAACCGTATCCTGCCCCACGACACGTGGGAGGACTACGATACGGCGCACGTGACCTATATTCCAGCGCTGATGACTGTAGACGAACTGCGCGAGTCCTATGACTGGCTGTGCCGCAAGCTGTACAGCCCGTCGATGATCGTCCACCGCAGCCTGCGCCAGTTGGCGCGCCACCCGCTGCCCAAGGTTCCAAAGCGGCTGGTGTCGGCCTTCAGCACCGACCTGGGCTATCGCCGGGCGTACAACTTCCGTTACAACTACGCCAACAGCGCGTTTCAGCCGGTTTCCTGATCGGCTCCAGGCTGCAAAATGAACGGCTTGCACGCGCGGGTCGTGCAACAGACGCCAGCGCGTCGGGCAGGGCTGAACGCTCTGCCAACTCCGTTCCCAGTCCAGCGCTCGCCGTGACACACCAACCAGTCGCGACAGAGCCAGATGCAGGAACCGCCGCAACCTGCACGAATTCTTCGACCATTGGAGGCTGAATTCGTGCAATTCGTGGCAAAATTCAGATCGAAGGTTCATATCCGATGAGAGTTATTCTTGCCAGTCCAGAGGCTAAAGTCTGGTCGGAACGCAAACATATCCCCCTGGGACTAGGGTACCTGGCTGCGACGCTGCGCCAGGGCGGCCACGAGCCGTTCATTTTTGACGCCGCTATCGAGGACGTGCCGGTCGAGTACTATATCGAGGAAGCTGAGGCTGCCGGCCGGCCTTATCAACTGATCGGCATCACCGCCACCACGCCGCTGATCGGCGACGCATGGGACATGGCCAAAATCGCCAAGCGCTACGGCCTGATCACTGTGCTGGGCGGGCCGCACCTGACCATCATGCCGCGCGAGAGCCTGGAGCCGCAGCACTGGTACGTCGATTACGTCTTCAAGGGTGAGGCCGAACACACCTTTCTTGAGCTGGTGAACACGCTGGAAGCCGGCCGGCCGGTCGTGTTGTTGCCAGGCATGCACATGCGCGGCCCGGACGGCGAGATCATCTCCGACTACGGTTCGCCGATGATCGAGGACCTGGACTCGCTGCCCTTCCCTGCTCACGATCTGTTCAAGATCGACCGCTATACCAACCTGCAACCGCTGACCGATGGACTGGATCCGAACGCCCGCTCGTTCACGATCCTGACCAGCCGCGGCTGTCCGTACAAGTGTACCTTTTGCTCCAAGCCTGTGACCGGCGACACCTGGCGCGGCCGCAGCGTCGAAAATGTCGTCGCGGAGTGGCGCTGGCTGGTCAAGGACCTGGGTGCGACCGAGATCGGCGTCACCGACGACATCTGGAACCTCAAGCTGCCACGCGCCAAGGAACTGATGCGCCGGCTGATCGAGGAGGGGCTGAACACCGTGCCGTGGGTCACCGTTCACGGCATGAAGGTCAACCACACCGACCTCGAGTTGTTCCAGTTGATGAAGGCCGCCGGCTGCAAGCGCGTCGGCTTCGGCGTGGAAAACGGCGATCCCTACATGCTGCGCAATGTGATCCGCAAGAGCCAGACGCTGGACCAGGTGCGCGATGCCTTCAGAAACGCCAAGGCTGCCAACTTGCAGACCATGGGTTTCTTCATCTTTGGTATGCCCAACGAGACCGAGGAGACCATGGAGGCGACCATCCAACTGGCGCTGGAACTGGATCCTGACCTGGCGAACTTCATGCTGGCGGCTCCCTTCCCCGGCACCAAGATGTATGATATGATCGAGGAAGGCGGCGAGATCTTCGCCAACGAGTGGCCGGATTTCGCCATCCACGAGCAGAAGGCGCGTTTCACCATGAACGACGGCGTGTACGACCCGGATTTAGTGATCCGCAAGTGGCGTGAGGCGTACCGGCGGTACTATCTCTTCCGCCCGAAGCGTGTTTGGGAGAAGGTATCCAAGAAGAGCTTTTGGCTGGACTTGCCCAATACTGTGGACAACGCGCGCCGCTTCTTCATCGGCAAGACCGACCAAAACGCGCCGAGCTTTGCGCCAGAGGAGCCGGTGACCAGCATGAAGGGCCTGCTGGAGCGGACGCTGTAAGTTTAGCTCATGTATTGTCACTGGCGCTGCGCCGTGAATGGGTCGAACAGACAACGACTTGAGCACACGCAACATAGCATTAAGGTGCCGACCGTGACCGAACTCATCGCCAATGAAGCATCTCGCGCGGCATGAGACGTGAGACTCTTCACTGGTGACACATCGGGTTGAGTGTTGTATATAGTACCCGTTCAGAGTGACAATCGAAGAGGTGTCCGGTAGCGCACGCATGAAATCAGAGTACGACTTCTCGAAAGCTAAGCACGGTAAGTTCTTTTATCCAGACGCGGAGTTTGATTTACCGTCCGCTACAGCCGATCATATAGAAGTTTTTGACGAGGCACTGGTAGTCAGTTTGAGCGACGGCCGAAAGGTGTCAACTCCACTCTCTCGGTACCCCCGGCTGATGCACGGCACGCCGGCCGAGCGTGACAATTGGCGACTCATCGGCGGCGGCTACGGGATTCACTGGCCTGATCTCGATGAGGATTTGAGCGTCGAAGGACTGCTGCTGGGCAAGCCTTCGATGGAAAGCCAGTCATCTTTCAAGCGATGGCTGGAGCGAAGACAGGCGAACTGATAACGAGGAATACTGTGGCATTGTTTGGACCACGTGTGAAGAAACAATCGAATATCCTGTGGCTGGACCTGGGCGACCTTGGCGATCTGGTGAACCCCGGCGGGCCGCACGAGCAGTGGCAGGACCACGGGCTGGGCCTGCTGCGCACCATCCTGCACCAGAACGGCATCCAGACCGACCTGGCGTCGACGCGCGCCGTCACGTCGTGGGATGAGCTGGCGCCGCAGATGCAGGGCTACGACATGCTGCTGATGAACGTGCGCAGTTACACCTATCCGCCGGCGCTCAAGGCAGCGCAGCTCTTCAAGCAACTCAACCCCAACAGCCTGGTGCTAACCGGCGGCATGCACGCCACCGTCGCGCCCGACGAAATGGCGGCTGTGGCTGAGTTTGACCGTATCTGCATGGGGCCGGGCGAAAAGGTGATCGTTGATCTGGTGCGTGATCCGATGGCCTTTGAACGCGTCTTCTCTGCTGAAGGCGCCAAATCGATGACCGAGTGGCCGATGATCGATCGCACGATGTGGCCGAAACCGGTGGGCCGGCGGATGCAGCGCAAGTGGAAGTGGCGCTGGCCTATGGAGCCCGAATGCGGCTGGGGACCGGGGCCGGTGGCGACGATCATCACCAGCCGGGTGTGCCCTTGGCAGTGCGTTTTCTGCAACGAGAACAGCTACATCCCCAACATGGGGCGGCGGTCGGTGGATCAGGTCATCGACGAGTTGAACTACCTCGACCGCACCTACGGCGTCGGTTCGGTGGTGATCCACGACTCGATGTTCTTCCAGAATCCCCGCTGGCTCAAGGAGTGGATCGAGAAGTATCCGCGCCAGACCAAGAACTGGTCCTACTGGGCTGCCGGCCGCGCCGACACCGTGCGCCAGTGGCCAGACCTCTTTGAGGCATTGATTCGCGAGACCAACTGGCGCACCATTTCCATCGGCTTCGAGTCGGGCAGCGACCGCATCCTGCGCCTGCTCAACAAGGAATGCACCGAGGAAGACAACTACTTCGCGATCGACCTCGTCAACCGGATCGGCGACGACCTGGAGGCGAAGGGCGAGAAGCCACCCGTTTTCTGGTCCAACATCATGCTGGGCATCCCAGGCGAGACCCACGAGGACGCTTTCAAGACCATGCGTATGTTGAAGCGCATGAAGCGGGTCATGCCGTCGATTGCCTTCTACGCGCCCTATCCCGGCTCGGCCCTGGGCTACCAGTTGATCGCCGAGGGCAAGAGCCTGATGAGCAAGGACAACTATCACCGCTTCCCCGACGACGAAAAAGTCAAGGGTGTTGATTACCAGTTCTACCGTGACCTGCTGGCCGGCAAGTACGATGCCGAGGTGAACAGCGGCCTGAGCGGCGGCGCGCGCGGCGCGGACCTCTATCAAGGAACGTTGATCAAAGCATGAGCAGCTTCAGCAACCCCCACTACATGTACCTGTTCGAGATGCGCAGCGGCAAGCAGAAGCTGGCCTACGGCCAGTCGCCCGAGGACGCGCTGGACATCCTGCGCATCCGCCTGAGCGACACTGAGATGGACGAGATCTACACGGATCGGTTCGTCAAGATCAGCCAGCGCGAGCTGCAGCAGCATGTGAGCGAACTGGGTTAGGATGGACAAGATGGATGAGAATACGTTGACTGTTCCGGTGGTCTATCAAGGTGGTGTGTTCGTCCCTGAACAGGACGTCAGTTTTCTCGACGAGGGAACGCGGCTGGACCTGCACGTGCCGGCGCCGCCCGACGAATGGGACGAACTGCTCGAGGAGCTGGTATCGCAGGCAGCGGCTGTCAAGGCTGCCGGCGTTCCGGAGGCGCTTGATTGGATGAGTGGCCGCTGGACCAGCTTTCCGTTGGACGAGTCGGGCAAGGTCATCGACGTCGATCGCTTGCTGGGTTGGAGCGATTCTGCGAATCGCGGCAACGCGCTGCTGCTTTAGCTGTGCCGCCTGCCAGTATTCTTTGAACCTGCCAGGCGGCGGACTCCGGTCCGCCGCTTGTTGTTTGAACGTACTATGATTGGACTGATCCCCAAACTC
Organism: Caldilineae bacterium; assembly: GCA_020634555.1. Classification (GTDB taxonomy): domain Bacteria; phylum Chloroflexota; class Anaerolineae; order JAAEKA01; family JAAEKA01; genus JACKBK01. The sequence continues at coordinate 15,170 of JACKBK010000007.1, read as the reverse complement.
CCGCTTTACTGGTCGTTCCGGCGTTTCGGATGGCCGCGCATGTATCCGTTCAGCGTGGTCATCAGCATCAGCTATCGCTGCAACAGCAAGTGCCGGACGTGCGACATCTGGCGCAAACCCAACGACGACCTGACGGTCGAGGAATGGGACAAGGTCTTCCAGAAGCTGGGCAGATCGCCGGTTTATATGACCTTCACCGGCGGCGAGCCGTTCCTGCGCGATGACTTGGACCAGATGGTGATCAGCGGCTACCGCCACTGCCGGCCTGGCTACATCACCATTCCCACCAACGGTCTGCTGCCGGATCGCATCCTGGCCCAGGCCGAGAACATCGTCAGCACCTGCTCAGATGCGCAGGTCGGCATCAACCTCAGCCTGGACGGCGTCGGCGATGTTCACGACGACATCCGCGGCGTGCCGGGCAACTGGGAGAAGTCGATGGAGACCTGGCGGCGGCTGAAGGACCTGCAAACGCGCCACAAGAACCTGGTGCTGACCGTCCACACCGTGGTCAGCCGCTTCAACATCCACCTGTTCGAGGAGACCTACGAGGGCTTGCAGACCCTGCAGCCCGACAGCTACATCACTGAGGTGGCCGAGGAGCGGGTGGAGTTGGACACGGTGGGCTGGGGAATCACACCCATGGCCGAGCAGTACGCGCCGGTGGCCGACTTCCTCAGCAAGAAGGCCCACGAAGCGGACGCCAAAGGCATGGCCCGCTTCACGCAGGCGTTCCGTGCCCAGTACTACCAGCTTGCCAAGCGAACGTTGCAGGAACAGACCCAGGTCATCGACTGCTACGCCGGTTGGGCATCCTGCCAGATCGGTCCCAACGGCGACCTTTGGAGTTGCTGTATCCGCGCCGAGGGCACCGGCAACCTGCGCGACACCGACTACGATATTGCTCCCATCTGGTTTGGCGAGGAGATGGCCGCCATGCGCCGCTCCATCGCCAACAAGGAATGCTCTTGCCCCATGGCCAACGCCAGCTACGCCAACATGCTGCTGCATCCGCCGACGCTGGCCAAAGCCGCGCTGGATGTGGTGCGGTAGCATCGAAACTGACCGAACAACTGAAGAGGCCGGGCGTTGAGCAGTCTGCTCAACGCCCGGCCTCTTCAGTTGTTCGGTGAATTTTACGCAATTTGACAGGTGGCTTGCCTGTCTCTATATGATATGCTATCATAACCATAACTTAGACTCCTATCCAGTTTGCAAATGGTGACGTCATGAAACGAACAACGATTATGGTCGATGAAGAACTGCTCTATGACCTGCAACAGATTGCTCAGCAGCAGGGCGAGTCTACGTCCAGCGTGATCCGGGAAGCGTTGGCAAGCTATGTCACCAGTCGGCATGAGTTGGAACCGCCTGAAAACCCGCTGCTGGCTTTGATCGGCCTGGGCAGCAGCGACGAGGCGATGGATCTGGCTGACGGTGGTGATGAGAAACTGCTAAGGAGCGGCGTCGATCCGACCTACGGATGGAGTGTCGATCGTGACAGCAATCGTTGACACCAGTTTTCTGGTTTCGCTGATCAATCCACGCGAACAAAGCCATCAAGCGTGTGCTGCTGTGGCTCGCAGTGCCAGCGAACGGCTGATCTTGCCGCAGGTCGTGCTGCCTGAAGCCACCTATCTCGTCGACAAATACTTGGGTCATACAGCCATGCGCGCGATGGTGCGGCAGTTGATGCAAGCAGCCTGGCATCTGGAGCCGCTGATTGGGGGCGACATAGAGCGGATTGCTGCAGTTCTTGACCAATACCACGATCAAGACATCGACTTTGCTGACGCGGGCGTCGTTGCTATCGCCGAACGCTTCAACGTCCGGCGCATCCTGACCCTCGATCGACGCCATTTTACGATGATTCGCCCGCGCCATTGCGCAGCATTCAAGATTCTACCCTGATGGTTAACGCTACACTGGAGCAAATCACCGGTGTCGGCACGCGGCACTGGCAGCCCTTCGATCCTCCAATCAGTTGCTGATAACCAATTGTTTCGTTTGCCAATCCAACACCCAGTCGCGCCACTCCGACACGCCGATACCGGGGTAGGTGCGTTCCAGATACGGCTTGGTGACCTCGACCAGGACGCTGTAATTGAGCGGCGCAATTGCCGCCGCGTCGTCCACCAGAACTTTCTCGGCGGTTGTGTAGAGGTTTTGGCGAGTTGCAGGATTGGTGGTTTGCTGCGCTGCAACGGTCATCTCGTTGAAGCTCATGCCGTCCGGCCCCAGCGGTGTGTTGGCATCCCGATCCCAGCTCACTAGATTCATTCCCTCGTCAGTGTTGAAAACCTCGTGCAGCCAGTTGTTCTCGTCCGGGTAGTCGGCGCACCAGATCAACCGGAAGGCGTGCGGCCGCTCCTCCACAGGCGTCATGTTTGAGGTCGTGGCGAGATAGACGCCAAACTCTTGGCTTTCGACGCTGACCTTGATGTCCAGCCCCTGCTCCCACATTGCCTGGATCGCCTGCATGACCTGCGCGCTGTCGCCTATCTGGGCGTGCATCAACGTGATTACCGGAAACCCCTCTCCGTTCGGGTACCCCGCTTCGGCCAGCCATTCTTGTGCTTGCTTCAGCGCCATGTCGTAGCCCCAGCCACCTTTGTCCGCCGGTAAGGTCCACGGAGCGATCTGCGAATCTCCGGCCGTGTTGCCAAAGATCATCGCCGGCGCAAAGCTGTTGGCCGGGATCTCCCCGCCTTTCAGCACGTTGTCAACCAGGGATTGGCGGTCGATGGCCGCGGACAGCGCCTTACGCACCAGGATGTTGTCCATGGGCGGTTTGGTTGCAGTGAAGCCGATGGCGTTGCTGCATGATGTGGCGTATCGGTGTACTTCGGCGGCCATCGTTGAGTCAGCTAGAGCCGCTGGGATATCCGGCGGCGGCACGGTCGTTGTGTCCAGCGCTCCTGCTTCGTACATGGCATAGGCAGTTGCCGGTTCGCCAAGCATCGACATCTCTACGCGCTCGATGTTGCCTCTTGCATCCGGCCAGCCGTACCACAACGGGTTCTTCATCGCTGCCATGCTGTCGTTGTGACGCCACTCGGTCAGGACGTAGGGACCGTTGGTCACGATGACACCCGGTTCGGTCCAGCCATCGCCTGCGTTCTCGATCACCTCACGGTACTGCGGCCAGTTGATCCACATGCCGGCGATGGCCGGGAAGTAGGGGGCAGGCGTGGTCAGCGTAAACTCGACGGTTGTAGCGTCTGGTGCGGTGACGCCGACCGCGTCGATCATCGCTTGCAGGTCGGTTTCTGACAGAGCGACTGCGTCGGCGTTGTTGAGGGCTGCACAGCCGGCGATGATGTAGTCAACGTAGGCGTACTCGGAGCCGGTGCGCGGATCGCACGTCCGCCGGACACCGTAGACGACATCCCGGGCTGCCACCGGTCGCAGTTGCTCGACACCGTCACCTTCGGTGTATCGTACCCACCTCGCATCGTCGCGCAGGTGGAAGGTGTAGATCAGCCCGTCGTCCGACACTTCCCAGCCCGTCGCCAGTTCCGGGTCCACGCTGCCATCGTCGGCATCGCTCAAGCGGGTCAGTCCGACGAACAGGTTCGCCATCACGTTCAGCGAAACAGCATCGGTCGCCAACGACGGGTCCAGCGTTGGCGGCTCGGCTGCCACGTTGATGTTCAATGTCACTGGTTGGCTGTCGTCAGGCGCAGCAACAGCGGTTGCACCTGATGTCCCAACCGCAGGCTGTGAAGTCGCAAGTGCCGCGGGCGCGGGATTGCCGGATTGGGCCGGCGCAGCCGCGCAGCCCGCGAGACCCATAACAGCCAATGCCAGCAGAACAACGCCCTTTATAGTTTTCATCGGTGTCGCCTCCATCCAAACCTCTGTTCAGCTTATAATTCGTTCAACGCAGAATCGCTCGTTATGCTTCCGTAGGTGACAGTCACTTTCTGCAGGTGACTGTCACCTGTCTTGATGTACTACCCAAACAGCGCGACCACAACCGCAACCAGCACCGTCCCAAAGGCGATGCCGCCTGCCCAGCGGATCTCCGTTGAGTGAACCGCCCTTTGCATTCCTGTGATCAGTTTGTTGTGCCTCGAAGAAGGCTCGTCAGTCGGTGAATCGCCAGACACCGCAGCCGCCAGCCAGCTACGATCTGCCTCGCGATATCTGGTCGCCACGTCGTCTTTTCGCACCTCGTGCAACAACCATGGATTCATCGTCGTCCTCCTGTCAGATATCTCGCTCAATTTGAACAGCCCAACGCACCATTTTAAAGACAACGGTGCCGTTTTGGTCGCAGGTCTGTCAGTGGTTGTATTAAATCGCGAATCTGTTTGCCGTGGGTGGTCCTTTGGTATACAATCCTGTCCACCTTTTCGGACGACCTCGGGTGACCGTGTAGAGGAGCGTGACGGGTGGTCGAAACCGACTCCCTCGGCTATTGGATACGGCGGCGGCGCAAAGCGCTCGATCTGACGCAGCGCGCGCTGGCGGATCAGGTTCCCTGCTCGCTGGCTACAATCAAGAAGATCGAGGCGGATGAGCGCCGTTCATCGCCGCAGATGGCGGAACGGCTGGCGGTTTGCCTGGGGCTGACGGCCGGCGAGCAGTCGCGCTTCATGGCCGTGGCACGCGGCATACGCCCCGTCTCCTACCTGACAATTGGCGAGACTGCCGCCGAGCAACTGCCGCCGATCGATCGTCTTCCACGCCAGGCGACACAGTTTGTGGGGCGGGAGGCGGAGTTGGCAGCAGTGAACGCATTGCTGGACAGTCCAGAGGTGCGACTGCTCACCATTCTTGGGCCGGGAGGAATGGGCAAAACCCGGCTGGCCATTGCCGCGGGCGAGGTTCAACTCGGCCGGCAGCCGCGCCAGTTTGCCGAGGGCATCGTCTTTGTCGATCTGACCGCCGTCTCCGAAGACGGATTCATCGTGCCGGCGATTGCCAACGCGCTGGGTGTTGAACTGTCCGAGCGCCGAGGGGATCCGCGCATGCCGCGGCAGAAGCTCTTCGACTTCCTCCGGCCGCGCAACGTTCTGCTGATCCTGGATAACTTCGAACACCTGCTGCAGGCCGGTGCTGCCGGCTTCCTGCCTGATTTTCTGGGCGAAGCGCCTGGATTGAAGCTTCTGGTCACCTCGCGGTTGCGGCTCAACCTGCGCGGCGAGCACGTGTATCCACTGACCGGGATGAGCTACGTTGCCGGTCAGGCTGGTCAGGACCCGGCAATCCATGGCGGCATCCTCGACACCGCTGCGGCGAGCTTGTTCATCACGGCAGCCCGGCGGCTGCGTCCCGACTTTGAGGTGCTGGCAGGTGAGGCGTCCTTGCTGGCCAACATTTGCCAGCAGACCGAGGGGATGCCGCTGGCGCTGGAACTGGCGGCATCGTGGATCGACACGTTGTCGCTGGCCGCAATCGTCGAGGAACTAGGCGGCGGCATTGATCTGTTGGCGGCAGACCTGGTTGACATGCCGGAACGCCACCGCAGTGTTCGCAATGCATTGGACGGCACGTGGCGATTGCTGGCCCGGCCTGAGCGTGACGCTTTCATCCGGTTGAGCGTGTTTTGTGGTGGGTTCACCCGAAGGGCCGCTGATGAGGTTGCGGGCGCCGGGCTGGCCGTCCTGTCGCGGCTGATTGCCAAAAGCCTGCTGACGTTCGACCCGGCGGCCGAGCGCTACCGGATCCATGAAGTGCTGCGCCAGTATGGTCAGGAAAAGCTGGCGCAGGCCAGCTTGTTGGACGAGATTCGCCGCCGCCATCTGAGATACCTGTTGGCGCTGGCGCGGTGGGCAACGGGTCGTCTCTTCGGTTTTGAACAGCTTGTGTGGCTGAGCCGGCTGGATGCGGAGCAGGACAATGTGCGCAACACCATGTCCTGGGCGATGACCGAGCCAGACCTAGCCGGCGCTGTGGCCGATCTCGTGGCGGCGATGAGTTGGTTCTGGCGCATCCGTAGCACCGTGCTGGAAGCGTCGATGTGGCTGAACCGGTGCCTCGACCTGCACGGCTTGACGTCGCGGCAGCGCGCCGAGCTGCTGTACCATGCCGGCCACATGGCCTGGATGCAGGACGATTTCGAGCTGGCCAAGCGGCGCGAGGAGGAGAGTCTGGCGCTTTGGCAGACGTTGGGCGACGAAGGGCGGCGCGGCGCCGCCTATGCGCTGCACACCCTGGGCATGGCGCGCTATAGCGCTTCGTTTCTATCGGACCGCGATGTGACGCCGGCCATCGAGGCATTCGAGGCCAGCAGCGCGTTGATGCGTGAAGCCGGGGATGTGTGGGGAGAGGCTTTTGCTGCCGGGTGGATTGCCCGATGCCACGTCGCACAGGGCAAGACGGCGCAGGCGCTGGCCGAGGTGCAAGCCAACGTGGCGGTTCACGAGCGGTTGGGGGATACGTGGGGGTTGGGAATGGCAATCGGCATGTTGGCCAGCCTCAGTTTGCAGACAGGCAACCTGGCCGGCGCACGCGAGCACGCCCAACGAGCGCAGCAGTTGCGAACGGAGGTCGGCCACCGGCACAGCATGGCCGTTGGGTGGGAGTTTCTGGCCACCGTTGCCGAAGCGGAGGGCAGGTCGGCCGACGCGGCAGACGCGTACCGCGAGGCCATCGCGCTCCTCTACGGGCTCGGCAACCAGCGTTATGCCGACGACCTGCGTCGCAAGCTGGCCGCCGTGCGCACAGGCGGTGGAAACGGGGACGACGATTTCAACCAAAGGGCCAGCCGCGAGGGCATCATGCCCGCAGCGAACGGGCCGGACTGATCATCATGTGGGGCGGGTTTCCAAACCCGCGATCCACTCGTGCCGGGCTCGACGGCCGACCGTGAGAACACCAAGCTCGGCATAGGTCTGTTCGGCCAGAACGATTTGTTAGGGCATATTTCTTAAAGTGAACGACACACTATAATAGTGGACATCAATGTTGTTGACCATTGTGAGAGCGTAAGAAAGTTTTGGGACTGGGTCTCGGCAAATCACAAGACCTTTAACCGCTTGACCGTCGGTACAGAGATTCTGCTTGACCCAACCCATATATCGAAGAATTTGACCGACAACTTGGTCTGACGGACGACCTTTCTTCAATTCAATTACTACAAACGAGTTTGACGCTTGCTCCATAGCAAAGATGTCAATCAGGCCGATTTCTGTAGAATACTGCTGTCCATCAATACCTTCCGCAGCTTCGTATATTTTCAGTTTTCCCTTGAGTACACCGTAAACAAAGAAACCATGAACTGTCATTGCGAGAGATGCCTAAGCAATCTCATCTCACAACCGAAAGGATGTTCACTCCGCGGGGCGGAACATCAAGACGACTCAAGGTGTTTGGCATTCAAGCGCGGCTGAGAGCCGTCCAGGTCGGTAACGCCGTAGATATCAGCCAGGTCGCTCACGTCCATGAGTTTGCCTGTAAACCGCATGACATCGGGATCGCTCGCCAACGCGGCGATACCTCGTGCAGCGTAGTATGGTGTCTCGGTCTGTCCTTCGAGCTCATCCATGGTGTGGTGAGTAAACATCAACTCGGTTCGCATCCACGCCGGAGCAACGGCGATCACCGGAATGCCCTTCTCTTTGAGGTGATACCCCAGAACATAGACCAAACGGTTTTTTGCAGCCTTGCTGGCCTCATAGGGTGGCCACATGGGCGGTTCGGCGGTGTGCCAGGTTGTGGTAATAATGAGACCTTTTTGGATCGGCCCCATCAGATGCTTGAGTACCAACAGGCTGGTAATATAGTCCGAGTACGGTCCCGCCAGAAGCATGTTTTTGAACTGGTCCAGCGGCTCTTCCCAGACTTCGATGCCTCTCTCCGACTCGTCGTGGGGATCATGTCCGCCCCATGCGTTGTTGACGAGGATATCCAGCCTGCCGTGTTGTTTCCCGATGTAGTCGACAAGTGCCTTCACCGCCACGGGATCAGTATGATCACACTTGACAGCTTCAGCCTTGCCTCCGGCCTCGTGAACTGCATCGACTGTGTCGTCGATGGTCGTAGCAGGCAGCTCACTTTGGGTGCTGTGCCCTCTTGTGCTCCGACCCGTAACGATAACATACGCACCGGCCTTGGCAAGTTCAACAGCAACTGCTTTGCCCAACCCTCTGGAAGCGCCTGTTACCAGGGCGATTTTCCCCGTTAGTGTCTGTACATCGTTCCCAGACATCTTCGTCCTTTCCTTCTCGATCCTGACTTATCCCAACAATGGGTTTGATACCCACCATAATATGCTGGTCCGCCCGTGATGATGAAATGTGGATTAGCCGGGGCGCAATCCGCGTGTCGCTGCGTCAGCTTGGCCGCGCTACACCGGCTCTCCGAGGTTCAGGATACGTTCCAGCCCCGCGGCGACTTGCTCGGCGTCGCCCTGAACACGCTCGACCTGGCTGCCGGTGGCGACCAGCGCATCCTCCGTCTCCTGGCTGACGTCCTGCAGCTCGCCGACGATGACCACGTGCTGCGCGTGCGCGGCTTCCTCCGCATCGAAGCCCAAGGTGGGCAAGTAGGTTAGCAGCGCCTGACGCGCCTGGGAGAGATACACCGCGGTTCGCGGCGAGCCGGGCGGGCCGAAAACAAGGATGCGCTCCATCACCTTGCCGGCCGGCAGCGGCGGCGGCACTTCCAGATCGACGACGATGGCCTGGGTGCCATCGACCGTCACCGGGTTGGAGTAGACTCCGGTTCCCTCCACCACCAGCACGTATTCTCCCGCGCCGACGTTTTCGAAGCGGTATTCGCCGCCGGCGTCCACCTCGTTGCGGGCGATGATCTCGCCGTCCAGTGTCAACAGCACCCGGCGGCCGGCGCCGTTGGCTACCGTGCCGCTGATCACGCTCCCGCTGCTCGACGATGCCTTGACCGATCGCTGGAAATCGACCTGAAACGAGTGGTGGAACAGGGTGTTGCCGGTGCCGGGTGGCTCGTCGGGGTGGCCGGTGTGCAGGTTGGTGACCTGGTCGCTGGGGAGGTCCAGCATCTCGATCGCACAGATCTGCCACTTCCACATCGGGAAGTTAGCGCCCGGCTCGCTGGGCGGCTTGTCCACGGTGATCGTCTGCTCGCCGGCCGGCCAGGTGACCCGCGCTTTGGCGCCGTCGATGCGAACGCCCGCCTCGTCCAGCGCGTCCAGGAAGATGTGGTGGTTGCCGTGGTTCTCGGCCGGCGTCAGGTGATGCACTCGAATCGCGCGCCAATAGGCTGCGCCGGGCAACACCTCCGCGGCGGTGATCTCCACGCCGTAGGCCGTTGCATCGTTGATAGGTTCTACAGTCACATGCACCTCTTGAGCGTCGAGCGTGGTTTCGTTGACGGGCAGCGCGGCTACCGGCACAGGAGCGGGCGTCGCTGCCAGGAACTCCACTGCCGGCTCAACTGGGGCGGCAGGCGGCGGGGCGGCTTTGTCAGCGCCCTGCGCGGCCCCTTCGTCCGGTACCCGTTGTTCCTCAGGCGCACCGCTCAACCAGAGCAGCAGGCGCTTTAGCGATGTGGTCATAGCTCCAGTACCTCCGCCAGTTCGAACGGGTCGGCCGGCAGGCGGGTGACGACGCTGCCGCCGTCGCGCAGCGCCTGCTCCTCGTCCGCGCTGGCTACCTCCTCGCCGCCCACGATGTCCACCGCATCCGCGTGCCCTGCCTCGCTGAGACGCACGCCGGCGGTGACGCCGTGGGCGCGAATGTAGGGCAACAGCAGATCGAGCAACTGTCGCCCGTCTTCAGTTGCCGGCAACAGCAGATAGCGGGCCAGCGGTTTGGTTGTGGCCACCGGCTCCGGCAGCGCCAGGGTGATGCTGCCGGTCACGCCGCCAGCGATGCTGACGTTCTCGGCCAGCGTTCCAACGCCCTCGACATCGACGCGATACAGGCCCGGTTCCAGCTCCTCGAAACGGAAGCGGCCGGCTGCCTCAGTGGTGGCGCTGGCGGCCTGCACGCCGTCGAGGAAGAGCTGCACGACGCGATCGGGGGCCGGGTCGCCGCTGTGGGTGGTCAGCGTTCCCGCCAACGCACCGGTGGTTGGCGGCGGTGGCGGCGGCGGTGGTGGCTCGCCGACTGTGAAATCGAAGGCGGCCGACTGGCCCTCAGCCAGATCGAGATGATGGATCTCGCCATGCCCCTCCAGTTCCAGGGTGTAGCGGCCGGCCGGCAGCGTCTGGAAGTCGTAGCTCCCGTCGTCTGGCAGTACCACGGCCCAGCTGCGCGCGCCTGGCTGTCCTGCCTGCGCGCCCTGCCAGAGAGTCAGACCAAATCCGGCGCCGTTCTCGATGACGCCGCCCAGGCTGGCTGTTCCTGGGGCAGCGCCCACAGCTTGCCGCTGAAAATTGACCTCCCAGGTGATCGGATCCCCCTCGCGGCCGGGTATGTTGCTGGTCTTGAGGCCCTCGGCGCTGTCGCTGGGGATCTGTGGATCAACCACGCTAAGGATGAACTCGCCGGGGCTGTGCAGAAACTCGAAATTGCCGGCCGGCTTGAAGCGATCCTTGGGTGTGACAACGGTCGGGAAATCGGCGTTGGACTGTGCGTCAGGCCACGACATCTGCACAGTAACGCCGTCCAGCCCGGCTCCGGCTTCATCTTGCACGACGCCGTAGAACATGCGCCGGTTACCGGTCTCGGCCCGGTCCAGCAGCCGCTTGGTGACGACAGCGTAGCGGCTGCCGGTGGCGGCGGGTACGGTCAGGTTGACGGTGCGGCTGGCGAAGCCATCCAGCACGATGCCGGCCACGGCTGCGTTGCCAGCGTCTGTGCTTACCCAGTACGAGCCAGCCGGCAGGCTGCCCACCGCGTAGCGTCCATCGGCGTCTGTGCTGACCGCCGCCAGTTGCTCGGACAGGCGGCCCACGGTGACGTCCAACCCGGCTCGCGGCTGTCCGGCGGTGTCCAGGATGGTCCCTTCGATGCGGCTCTGCTGGCCCTGCTCAACGGTAAGATCGATCTCCAAATCCTGGCTTTCGCCCAGGTCGATGTTTTCTTGCAGCACCGCGTTGCCGGACACGATCCGATAGCTGCCGGCCGCCAGGTTGTCGAAGCGGTAGCTGCCGTCGGCCGCGCTGTGGGTAGACATGTCAACGCCTGGCCCGGTAAGCCGCAGGAAAACGCTGCCGGCCGGCTGGCTGTCGCTGCGCCTCACGATGCCGTGGATGGCGCTGTCGCCGGATTGCAGCTCCGGCCGGACGACAGAAGGTTCGTCCTTCAGCGCTTTCACTACCGGCAATTGCCCGCTGAGGCCAAACTGCAAGTCCCAGGCGTTGGTGTACCACGACATCTGGTCCCAGGTGGGGTTGAAGTCGCCCAGCGCTTTCGAGGCGATCAGCCAGGTGCAGCAGGAGAAATACCAATCGGGCGCGCGGCTCTGCATGTAACGAGTGATCTCCAGCATCCATTGTTTGTGGGTGGTGGGGTTCACTTTCGCGTAGCGGTTGTCGTCGCCCCAACCTACCACCGCACCGCCTTCGGTGCTGATCACCGGCACATAGAAGTCCAGCGCGTCGTGGAGCATTTTGCCGGCCGCTTCATAGCCGCGGAAGCAGTTGGAGTCGTCAAAGATCGTTGCGCCGGGGTTCTGGTTGCGCATTCGAGTTTCGTTGATCATCGACATCGGCCGGCCATCCCATCCCCAGCGGTTGAATTTGCCGTAGTCCTCTGCGCTGACCGGTATCCCCTGTGCCACGATCTCGTCGAAGGTCAGGTCGCTGTACTCCCAGGCTGCCAGTTCATCGTATTCGTCCTGCGTCAGCGGCTGGCCGGCCTGGTTCACCGGGTCGTCGGGGTAGTCCAGCGGATGGTTGAGGGTGTAGTTGTGGATGGCGACCCAGCAGCCGTTTTCGAACAGGTCGCGCCGGCCCTTCTGGACGACCCGCGTGACCGGGTTGTCTCTGGACCCCGGCCCCATGGCTGGCAGGGCCAGCAGCCCGCCGCGGCTCAACACGCCGTCCGCGTCGCGGATGAAGTTCTCGACCACGATGTCCAGCCAGTTTGGCGGACGCCGGTTGTCACGCCATTCGGCTGGCAGATCCGGCTCGTTGTTGGCCTCGAAGTAGCGGGCGCCAAACTCGACATAACGACTGACGGTGTCGAACTCGCGCGAGGTCATATGGTGGGGATTAAGCTGGGAGAAGTAGAAGCGGACAACCGGCATGATGTCCGCGTCCACCAGCTTGCGGCAGAACTCCAGCGCGGAGCCGCCGCCGTCGTCCAACACCTTGAGCCACTTGATCTTCATCGCGACCAACTGCTCGACCCAGTAGTCGATGTTGGGTGACACGGCGGTGTGATAGAGCAGGGTAGACCAATGGAGTCCCCGGCCGTTGTCGTCCTTGGGTCGTGGGAAATCTGCGATGCGCATGGGGCGCGCCTCCTGAGTGCGGTGACAGGCGAGTAGAGCCTGGTGGCGATGCTATAGGACGCCAGGAGTGTAACATACTGCCGCGGGAACGTCAAAGGCGTGAACGGGCGACCCGATAGTTACCTGGCCGCTCGTTTTCTTGGGATAGTCTGTGGCTGTGGTGACTCCGCCTCTCGGAGCCATGCTTGTGCTCTGGTTTAGCAGCCAGGGTGTGCAAGCCATACAGGTGTCCTCGCGAAGGCAGGAATCCGCTCTCAACGAGCAATGAAGCAATTTCTGATAGGAACCAAGAGTTTGTAGGCCATCGACGATGCGTTGAGAGCATCTCGACTAACCCTTGGTTTCAAAGTGGCGTTGCTTCAATGCAATCTTTGGTCTTAACGTACAATAAAAGAAGCGCCCGGCTTGCAAGCCGGGCGCTCTTCTTGTAGGGTTGGCTACCGCATAATGCGCGGTACTAGGTGCCACAAGCCTCGATCGACAGGCCTAGCTCGGTGGCCACAAATATGCCTAGCGCAGTCATGGAAGGTTGAGGAATGTCGCCAGCATCATAAAGAGCCCGAGCCAAGTTGCGAAGTCCCAAGCGTGGCGTTGGTTGCTCGCTGGCATGCTGTCCCATTTCGCCTGTTTGAGCAAATGCCGCCGATGCTTGTCCCCAGCAGGCGGCATCGGGTGGGTTGGCCGAAGCTGGGATGGCAGTCGCTGCCAGGATTAGGACAACAATCAGCACAACGGTTGCGAGTCTGGTCTTCACGTAAAATCCTCCTTTGTTCGTTAGTCACCAAATGGTTGCCAGATCGTGGCACAATTGTACCATACTTGTTGGTCATGTCAACCCCCAATTTCCGTTTTTCGGCCAGGCACGCCGGACGCGCGTCCGATCCGTTGTTGACGGTGCCAAGGCTTTCTTCTATAATCTTTATGCATGCACTTCTCGAACCCATTCCTGGCAAAGGAGCCCCCATGGCATCACCCCTTCGTCACTTCTTCATTGCCCTGTCCAAAAGCCCGCAATTGCAAGACCTTATCGTCGGTTTTCCGGTCAGCCGGCGGGCGGCGCGACGATTCATAGCCGGCGAGCGGCTGGAGGACGCGATCGACGCGATCCGCGCAACTAACGCGGCCGGCATGGTCGCCACCCTCGATTTTTTGGGCGAGCACGTTCACAGCGAGGCTGAAGCGCGTGCCAACGCCGATGAGTACATCCGCGCTCTCCGCGCCATCCACCAGGCTCGTGTGGATGCCAACATCTCCATCAAGCTGACAGGAATGGGGCTGGCGGTGGATGACGAGTTCTGCTACCAGAACGTGCGCCGCATCGTGCAAATGGCCGCCGATCTCGGCAACTTCGTGCGCATCGACATGGAAGACTCGCCGGTCACCGACCGCACCATCGCAATCTACCGGAGGCTGCGCGGCGAATTCGACAACACCGGGCTGGTGCTGCAGGCCTACCTATTCCGCACCGAGAGCGATGTGTGTCGCTTGATGGAGGAGGGGCAGGCGCATCTGCGGCTGTGCAAGGGTGCCTACGACGAGCCGCCCGCGGTTGCCTGGCAGGAGAAGGCAGATGTGGACCGCAGCCTGGTGTCGCTGATGAAATTCATGCTCGACAGCCGCGATGCGTACCCAGGCACCTACCCCGCACTGGCCAGCCACGACCACATGATCATCAACTGGACCAAGGCCTACGCCTACACCCACGGCATCACACCAGACCGCTTCGAGTTCCAGATGCTCTATGGCATTCGCCGCGACCTGCAACAGCAGTTGGCTGATCAGGGCTACCGCATGCGCGTCTACATCCCCTACGGGACGCGCTGGTATCCGTACTACATGCGCCGCCTGGCCGAACGGCCGGCCAACGTGGTCTTCTTCGCGCGCGCCATGTTTGGCAATTGACGCCAGCGTTCAGCACTTGCGTTCAGGAACAGGCAGTCCTCCGAGGACTGCCTGTCCTTTTATTGAGCCGGCTTTACACGCTTTACACGTTGTTAACACGCGATATGACGCGCATCATGGCGCGCGGCTCCGGGACATAGGACAATTGTGGGTGGAGCGCTGGATTTCCTGTGAAACACTACGACTACATCATGGCCGGCGGCGGGCTGGCCGGACTGAGCCTGGCGTGCCGGCTTGCCAGGAGCACGTTGCGCGCCCGGCCGATTCTGGTCATCGATCATGCGGACAAGAGCAAGCACGACCGCACATTCAGCTTCTGGAGTCAGGAGCCGGACCTGTTTGCTTCCGCAACTTCCAGATCATGGCGGCGGCTGCGGGTTGTTGGCCGGCAAGGCGAACGCTGCCTGGATCTGGGCGAATACAGCTACCACACGATGCGTGGCGGCGATTTCTATCGCTGCGCCCGCCGAATCATGGAGAGGTTCGGCGCGGTGGAGTTTCTTGATGCCCACATTGACACCATCGAGGACGGCGACCGAACCGCGACCGTCAGAATGGACGACGCCCTGGTGCAGGGTACGTGGGTGTTCGACAGCACGCTAACGCCCGGATATCCTGCCATGGCGAGCGGCAACAGCGCCACACGACTCAACCTCTCGTTCCTCGGCTGGGAGGTCGAAACGGAGCACGATGTATTCGAACCGGATGTCGTGACCTTTATGGATTTCCGTACGCCCCAGAACGGCGATCTGCGCTTCTTCTATGTACTGCCTTTTGCCCCGAACCGGGCGCTGGTGGAATACACCGCATTCACGGACGCGCGCCTGTCCGGCGCCGAGGCGCGCTCGGCGTTGGAGACCTATCTGCAGGACGTGTTCGAAGTAAACACATTCGACGTTTTGTCGCGTGAAGGCGGCTGTTTGCCAATCACCGATGCG
>JACKBK010000069.1 GCA_020634555.1 Caldilineae bacterium | reverse complement strand
GGAGAGCCAGAAGTCAGAGAGACAGAGGGCCAGAAAACAGAGAGGCAGCTTGATCTGACCTCTGACCTCCGACCTCTGACTGCTCTGAAGCTCACCTTCCCCGGCAGCAATCCAGATGTGCGCATCGAGCCGTTCGACCCGCTGACCACCACCGTCAGCTATTTCATCGGCAACGACCCTGACCAGTGGCATCCGGCCGTGCCGGTGTGGGCCGGCGTGCGCTACGTAGACCTCTACCCCGGCATCGACCTGGAGATCGGCGCTGCGGGCGCACGGTTGGCGGCCCGGCCGGGCGCGGACCTGGACGCAATAACGCTGCGGGTCGAAGGCTCGGGCGCGACCGCGCTGGACGGCGACGCCCTGCGCCTGAGCACCGCCGCGGGCGAGATGCGCCTGCCGCTGCTGCGCGGGGCCGCGCTCCCGGCCACCGACGCCCACGTGTGGCCGCGCGGCCCGGAGGTCTTCGAGATCAGCGCACCCTTCGCCGCCCATTCTCCGGCGCCACGCGCCCCCGCCGACGATCCGGCCGACCTGCTCTACAGCACCTTCCTGGGCGGCAGCGGCGACGACGAGGGCTACGCCGTCGCCGTGGACGAGACGGGCCGCGCCACTGTGACGGGCGTCACCTATTCCAGCGACTTTCCCACCACGCCGGGCGCCTTCGACCCGACCAAAAACGGCGACTCGGACACTTTCGTGGCCGGGCTGAACGCGGCCGGCAGCATGCTCGACTACGCCACCTTCCTGGGCGGCAGCAGCGACGACTTCGGCTACGGTGTCGCCGTGAACGGAACGGGCGACGCCACCGTGACGGGCTGGACTTTTTCCAGCGACTTCCCCACTACGCCGGGTGCCTTCGACCCTAGCTACAACGGCTTCGGCTTCCACGCCTTCGTGGCCAGGCTGAACGCGGCCGGCAGCGGGCTCGACTACGCCACCTATCTGGGCGGTAGCGGCTACGACTACAGCGAATCTGTCGCTGTGGACGGAACGGGCCGCGCCACCGTGGCGGGCAAGACCACTTCCAGCGACTTCCCCGCCACGCCCGGCGCCTTCGACCCCAGCTACAACGGCGGCGGCGACGCATTTGTGGCCAGGCTGAACGAGGCCGGCAGCGCGCTCGACTACGCCACCTTCCTGGGCGGCAGTGGCTACGACTACGGCCTCGGCGTCGCCGTGGACGAGACGGGCCGCGCCACCGTGACGGGCTACACCGATTCCAGCAACTTCCCCACCACGCCCGGCGCCTTCGACCCTAGCTACAATGGTGGCATGCATGACGCCTTCGTGGTCAGATTGAACGCGGCCGGCAGTGCGCTCGACTACGCCACCTTCTTAGGCGGCAGCAGCAGCGAACGGGGCTACGCCGTCGCCGTAGACGGAACAGGTCGCGCCACCGTGACGGGCTACACCTGGTCCAGCAACTTCCCTGCCACGCCGGGCGCCTTCGACCCTGTCTACAATGGTGGCGTGCATGACGCCTTCGTGGCCAGGCTGAACGCGGCCGGCAGCGCACTCGACTACGCCACCTTCCTGGGCGGCATCTACGACGACTGGGGTTTTGGTGTCGCCGTGGACGGGACGGGCCGCGCCACCGTGACGGGCTACACCTCTTCCAGCGACTTCCCCACCACGCCCGGCTCCTTCGACCCAACCTTCAACGGCGGCTCCCGCGACGCCTTCGTGGCCAGGCTGAACGAGGCCGGCAGCGCGCTCGACTACGCCACCTTCCTGGGTGGCAGCGGCAGCGACTGCGGCAACGCCGTCGCCGTGGACGAGGCAGGCCGCGCCACCGTGACGGGCTGGACCACTTCCAGCGACTTCCCTACCACGCCGGGCGCTTTCGATCGAAACTTCAACGGCGGCGACGACGCCTTCATATCGAAGCTGGACCTGGAGGAACCGACCGCGGTCACGCTGGCTGCGCTGCAAGCCAGCAATGGCGGCATCCCTTCGGTTTCGATCTGGCTCTTGATGGCACTGCTGGCATTGGCACTATCAATCGGCGCGGCTCTGACCCCGAGGCAAACAAACGCATCAACCGGGCGCCGCTCAACCAAGGCAGCATGATCACGTGACGACAACAAGGCCCCCCTACGTCTCATCTGCCGCTGATCCTGCGTGGCTAGACCAAAAGGAGTGGCAGTCCTTGAAATGACTGCTACTCCTGAAGACCGGCCATGAGAGCACATGACACTGTCACTCATGGCCAGATGATCGACTACATGCTCCTTGAGAGCAGATCAAACCGCTACTGGAATGAGGTTCAACTCCTGGCGCCGCGTGTCAAGACTGCGAATCATCTGCTGAACCAGACGCACCGCATCCTCCGTAAACAGAGGTTCCTGGCACTGCTCGCAGACCAAGGCAGGTACATCGTCGATGATCAGGTGATATCCGTTGCGGTTGATCGTGTAGCTGGCCTTTCCAGCTCTCAACTGACCCTGGCAATGAGGACAGTTCATACTTTGCCTCCGTTGTTTTTATACCTTGCGCGTTTTCCAGTCGGCCTGCCAGCGACGTTCATCAGGCACATACACCGTAATGATGGCGAGAAACCCATCCTTTGGCGAACACACGACGTGAACAGGTCGCTGGCGGTTGCCTGTACCAAGTACGAGACAACTGTGACCACGAACATCCTCGGGATAGTCTTCGATGATCTGGCCGTGGAAGATGGCTTGCCGCACTTCCTCTGTGGTGATCAGCTCGGCCGGCGAGTTCATTGCATCCAGCGCATGCGGCAGATAGAGAATACGCCTACGACCAGCGTTGCGAACGACCTCTAGAAATGGCACACTCACGATCCGCTCCAATCCAGCCAGTTGTTGACCACAAAGAGATTATAACCTTTCGACCCCTGAACGCCAAGGAGTAGTCCTGTGCAAGGTCACTCTCAGCCACACCCCGTCTCTGCCCACCGAGCAGACGTCCACCAAGTATACCTACGCCAATCTGGTTTCGCATCAAGGAGGTCAACCATGTCCACCCAACGATTTCTGCTCACCGGTCTACTGCTCCTCGCGCTGCTGGCGTCGGGAGCATCAGCGTCAACTGCCCAGCCAGTCGCCGCGCAAGCCGCTGCTACACCCGCGACGTCCAGCGGCTCCACGTTGATCATCGAAAACGCCGGCCAGTGGCCGGACGCCGCCCGCTTCCAGGTCTGGGGATCGCCGCTCGGCGCAGGCACCACCTGGCTGGCGCAGGATGCTATCTGGCTGGTGGTGGGCAGAGAGCCAGAAGTCAGAGAGACAGAAGGTCAGAAATCAGAGAGACAGCTTGATCTGACCCCTGACCTTCGACCGCTGACGGCCCTCAAGCTCACCTTCCCTGGCAGCAGCCCGGACGTGCGCATCGAGCCCCTCGACCCGCTGACCACCACCGTCAGCTACTTCATCAGCAACGACCCGGCGCAGTGGCATCCTGGCGTGCCTGTGTGGGGCGGGGTGCGCTATGTCGACCTCTACCCTGGCATCGACCTGGAGCTCAGCGCCGCGGGCGCACGGCTGGCTGCCCGGCTGGGCGCGGACCTGGACGCCGTAACCCTTCAAGTCGAAGGCGCGGGCGCGGCCACACTGGACGGCGACACTCTGCGCCTGAGCACTGCCGCGGGTGAGGTGCGCCTGCAGTTGCTACGCAGGGATGGACTGTCGGCCGCCCACGCCCGGGCGCGGCAGCGCGGCCTGGAGGTCTTCGAGGTCAGCGCGCCCTTCGCCGCCCAATTCCCATTGTCCCGCGCCCCCACAGACGATCCGGCCGATCTGCTCTACAGTACCTTCCTTGGCGGTATCCGCAGTGACTACGGCCACGCCGTCGCAGTGGACGAGACGGGCCGCGCCACGGTAACAGGCCGCACAAATTCCAGCGACTTCCCCATCACACCCGGCGCCTTCGATCCCACCTACAATGGCTTCGGCGGCGACGCCTTCGTGGCCAGGCTGAACGCAGCCGGCAGCGCGCTGGATTATGCTACCTTCCTGGGCGGCAGCAGCAACAGCGACGACGGCGGCACCGCTGTCGCAGTGGACGAGGCGGGGCGGGCCACCATGACTGGTTACACCTATTCCAGCGACTTCCCCACCACGCCGGGCGCCTTCGACCCGACCTTCAACGACTACTACGACGCCTTCATAGCCAGGCTGAACGCGGACGGCAGTGCGCTTGACTACTCAACATTTCTGGGCGGCAGCGTCCACGACAACGGCGATGCTGTTGCCATCGATGATACAGGCGACGCCATCGTGACTGGTTTCACCAATTCCAGCGACTTCCCCACCACGCCGGGTGCCTTCGATCCCAGCTACAATGGCGGTTATTGGGATGCTTTCGTGGTCAGGCTGAACGCGAGTGGCAGCGCGCTTGACTACGCCACCTTCCTCGGTGGTAGCGATTACGACGGCGGCCGCGCTGTTGCCATCGACGACGCGGGCGGTGCTACTGTTACGGGCGTCACCTATTCCAGCGACTTCCCCACCACGCCGGGTGCCTTCGATCCCAGCTATAATGGTGGCGGATACTACGGCGACGTCTTTGTAGCCAAGCTAAATGCGGCCGGCAGTGAGCTCGACTATGCGACTTTCCTGGGCGGCAGCGACGACGAAGAGGGCCACGCCGTCGCCGTAGACGGGACGGGTCGCGCCATCGTGACGGGCTACACATATTCCAGCGACTTCCCCACCACACCGGGCGCCTTCGACACCAGCTACAACGGCGGTTACGACGCCTTCGTAGCCAGGCTGAACGCGGCCGGCAGCGCGCTCGACTACGCCACCTTCCTGGGCGGCAGCAGCTACGACCGCGGCAGTGCCATCGCCGTGGATGGAACGGGCCGCGCCATTGTGACGGGCGGCACTGGATCCAGCGACTTCCCCACCACGCCGGGCGCCTTCGACCCCAGCTACAACGGCGATTACACCTTCGATGCTTTCGTTGCCAGACTGAACGCAACCGGCAGCATGCTCGACTACGCCACCTACCTGGGTGGCCGCAACCACGACGAGGGCCTCGCCATCGCCGTGGACGGGGCAGGCCGCGTTACTGTAACAGGCCGCACAAATTCCGGCGACTTCCCCATCACGCCTGGCGCCTTCGATCCAACCTTCAACGGTGATGACGACGCCTTCGTATCGAAGCTGGACCTGGAGGAACCGACCGTGGTCACGCTGGCTGCGCTACAAGCCGGTGATGCCGGCGCTCCTTCGGTTTCGATCTGGCTCCTGATGGCACTGCCGGCAGCGGCGCTAGCAGTCGGCGCAGCCCTGGCCCAGAGGCAAAGATGCGCACCAACCGGGCGCCGATCGACCAAGGCAACTTGATCACGTGCCGACAACAAGGGCACCCCTGTACCACTACCGCTACCTGCCGCTGATCCTGCGCGGCTAGACGAGAAGGAGTGGCAGTCCTCGGAAGGACTGCCACTCCTTGAAAAAGGTCAATATGAAAGGAGACCGAACCATGGGCACCAAGCTTGTCTGCACTGTTCTCATCTTGCTGGCACTCACATTGCCGGCATCACCTGCACAAGCCGGCGGCGTCGTCACCGTCTGCGACGAAGCGCACCTGCTGGCCGCGCTGGCCGGCGGCGGGATGGTGACCTTCGCGTGCAGCGGGACGATTACTTTGGCCTACACCATCACAATCTCCACCGACACCACTATCGACGGTACGGGGCAGGATGTGACCATCAGCGGCGACTACGCGGTCCGGGTGTTCAAAGTGAATGAGGGCGGGTCGCTCAACCTCAGCAACCTGACCATTGCCAATGGAAATGCGGCTACGTATGGCGGTGGCATCTACAATGATCATGGCACGGTGACAGTCAACGAATGCACGTTCTCAAGCAACACCGCTGGCTCTGGGGGCTATGGGGAAGGTGGAGGTATTTTTGTCGACAGTGGTCCTTTTCCCACTGGCGACTTGTACGTCAACAACAGTTCCTTCCACGACAACAGCGCTTTCAGCGGTGGTGGCATAGCCAACTATGGTGGCGAAGTAACCGTGAGCAACAGCACTCTCTCCGGCAACAGGGCCGACGGTGCTGGCTATGGTGCAGGCGGTGGAGTCTTTAGCGATGGCCCTGGAGGCATGGTGACCGTGAGCAACAGCACGTTCGCCGGCAATACTGCAGAGTGGGGAGGCGGCGCCATTTCAAGTGGTGGCCTCGGCGACCGTTTGGCTGTTCGCAACAGCACCTTCTTTGCCAACAGGGCGTCGCACAGCGGCGGTGGTATCGTCATAGGTACACTGACCGACGTAGCGACAGTGTTCAACAGCACGTTCTATGGAAATGACGCCAGCTATGGTAGCAACATCACTGCTTATGGCGCAACAACAAGGCTCATGAACACGATTGTCGCTCACGCCATGCTGACGGGCGCAAATTGCGCCGGCGCGATCACCGACGGCGGCGGCAACCTTAGCTATCCCGACGCGACCTGTCCAGGCATTAACGCCGACCCATTCCTCGGCCCGCTGCAGGACAACGGTGGCCCGACGTGGACTATGCGGCTGGGGTCGGGCAGTGCAGCGCTGGATACAGGGAACGACGCCATCTGCGCGGCGCCGCCGGTCAATAACTTGGACCAGCGCGGGGTCACCCGTCCGCAAGGCGAACATTGCGACATCGGCGCCATAGAAGAGGAGTCGGTCGTGCCCAACCCTATGTGGGTGTGGCACCGCGAGGCTGAAACGGGCGTCCGCACTGGCAGCATGCAACGCGGCACGGACAACGGCGGCGCGTCAGCCTGCTACTACGTCTACGACACGGTCCCTTGGTCGGGCAGCTCCATCACTTTCGACGTCACCTTGCCCTACGACGACAACTACTACCTCTGGGCGCGCGCCATGGGCCTGAACTGGGACCAGAACTCCTTCTGGGTCTCGGTGAACGGCGCACCCTTCTTCCACTACGAGATCGGCCAGTTCGACGGCCAGTGGACCTGGGGGTGGGAGCAAGTGCACGTCGAGGGACAAGCAATCACCCCCTTTGCACTGACAGCCGGCCAGCACACGGTCGTCTTCAACAGCCGCGAGCCGCTCTCGCGTCTGGACGCGGTCGTTCTGGTCAACCGATCCGGCTACGTACCGACCCAGTTCACGCCCTGCGGCACCACGCCGACAGCCACAGCGACTGCATCACCGACCCGGACTGCCACGGCGACCCCAACCTCAACGTCCACACCGTCACCCACCGCCACTGCCATGCCAACCCGCACCGCCACGGCGACGCCGACGCGGACGGTGACGAGCACACCGAGTTCGACCAGCACAGCAACAGCGACGCCGACGCACACGGCGACGGTCATACCAACCGCGACGCCCGCGCGCCGCTACCTGCCGCTGATCATGCATCGCTAGACCGGAAGGAGTGGCAGTCCTCGGCAGGGCTGCCACTCCTGGAGCATCAGATTCTCTGGAGGCAAGTGATGAAAAGACGAAGCAAGGTTCTGATCGGGGTCGCTATTGGGCTGGCTGCCGTCCTGTTGATCGGGTACTTCGGCACAGGCTACGCGATCTACGACAAGCTCGTCAACGTGACAGGATCGTGCAATCGGCACGCGGCCAACCGTCCCGGCAACTTCGCGCTACCCGACGAACGGTGAGAACCTGTTCGCCCGCAGCCCGATGGAGTCGATCCGTGCCGCCAGCGGACGGCCCGTCTACATCGTCCACTCGCGCGCCGACACGCGCATCGACAGCACGCAGGGCGAGCTGCTGGCCGCGTCAGCCCGGGCTGCCGGCGTGGACGTGACCACCTGGTTCCCGGATCGCGGCGAGCACATGCAGGTACAGGCGGCGTATCCGCAGGAGTTCGAGGAGCGCCTGGCAGGGTTCTTCGAGGAGAACCTCCAGCGCTGAGTTTCTTCACAAGATTGTGACTAATCTGAACAAATTGACATGGAATCTGAGCCGAAAATGGTGTATAATTGAGATAATCTGAATTGTGGTCGAACCGCCATTTTCTTTATAGGTTCCCGGGGAAAGGAGACCCGTTCAAGTCTTCTTGCGAGTCATTGATGTGTTTGCTGGCCGGCGCGCTTTACCTCCACGAGACGCGCGGGCCGGCAATCCGGTCGTACGCCGCGACGGGACGCACCGGCAGGCTTTGTTCTACCAAGACATAGAACCTGGCCTGCAAGCGGCGTGAAAGGGGATTGCAGGCAATGGCTGATCAGAAGTTCGCAGCATCGCTGTCCTTCCCGGCGGACCTTGGGGAGCCGGTTCAGGTCTGCTGCCAGGGACTGTCGCGTGGTTTGTTCGCATTGCGGCTCCTGCTGCTGGCCGCGGTTATGGCGGGCCTGATCTACCTTGGTGCAACATTCCTGACCGGGAATAACTTCCTGCTGGCCGCCGTGGGATTGCTGGTTCTCGCTCTGTTTCTGACTTTCGGGGGCGGCTCGAAGCTTCTCTCCTACCTCGACCAATGGGGCGACACGGCCGTTGCCACCGACGACGGTGTGGCGTACTGCCACAAAGGAACCTGGCAGACCATGCGTTGGGACGAAATCGACCAGCTAGTCGCCAGCAAGGAGCGAGTTGGGGACCTGTCAGGCGGGAGCGACGAATACGGCATCGGCTTGCTGATTGGCCTGCTCCACATGTTCCTGTCAGGGCACCGTTACACCTATCGTCTCGTGTCAACCAACGGTTCGGAGATCAATGTAGGCGGCACATTGTCCGGCGGGGCGCAACTGATGGAAACCGCGCGCGTCAGATCGTATCCGCACCGCCGGCAACGCGCCCAGGATGCGTTCGACGCCGGTCTCGACGTGTACTTCGGCGATGCGTCCATTAGCAAGTTCCACGGCGTGTGGTTCAACGACCGGCGCTACGACTGGGGCGAGATCGAGTCGGTGAAGCGCACGACTCGCGATGGCACGGAATATCTTGAGGTCAAGCAGAAGGGCAAGTTGATCTCAGGAACTGCCCGCACCAGCACAAGCAAACTTCCGAATGTCGATGTTTTGCACGATGTCGTGAACCACGAAGTATTCATCGCCGGCTTGAAACCGGCCTGACCAGCGTTCGCCTTGCCCATACGAGAGCTGTGTCCAGCCAGGGCAAGTCAGCAGACCCAGCGCTTGCTTGCATGACAGCGCATCAGGGAGGTCAAAATGAGATCTGTCAACGTGTTGCGGGCAGTTGTTGCTTTGTACGTGATCCTCGCGCTTGGGCATCTTGCACCGATAGCAATATCGCACGCCCAGTCCGACACGCCGGCAGATCTGCACGCGCTGGTCGAACGCTACGCACCGGTGCTGTACTTCCACCCGGACGAGATCTTTCGTCCGCAGCCGGTGGATGTGATGCTCGCGTCGGCTCGTCTGCGCCAGAGCCGGGGGACGCTGCCTGACGTCAACGTTCTTTCGAGCGTCACTGCAAGCTCGCTGGCCGCCTATGGGGATGTCTCCTACTACCTGGACGTCTGGCTGGGCGATGCCGGTTCGTCCGACGCCCGCAACTACTCGGCGCTGCGCGACTACTATCTGAGCAAGCTCAGCCCCTTCTCCGGCGGCCCTCCAGTGGTGGCCTACGCCCGCGTCGCCACGGACGAGCATATGGCGCCGGTCGCCATCCAATACTGGTTCTTCTACTTCTACAACGACTGGTTCAACAAACACGAGGGCGACTGGGAGATGATCCAGATCGATCTGGATCGCGACGGGAACCCCGGCTGGGTGATCTACAGCCAACACCATGGCGGCACGCGGCGCAACTGGAGCCAGGTCCCGCGCGAAGGTGGAACCCATCCGTCGGTGTACGTGTCGCTTGGCTCCCACGCCAACTACTTCGTCGGCGACGAAACCTTTCCCCACGGTGTGGTCGTCGGCAACTCGCAGATCACGGTTCTGGACCGCACGGGCCACTCCGGTCGAATCATGCCGCAGGTGATCCTGCTGCCGCCAGACCTCCCTGGCGCAACTGGCCAGCAAGCGGCCGGAGACGAGGCGTGGATGCGTTTTGGCGGCCGCTGGGGTGAGACCATCGAAATCCGCGACCTGGGTGGGCCGATAGGACCATCCCACAAGGGAGAGCAATGGGACGATCCACAGGCATGGGGGACCAGCCAGCCCCTGGATCTGGACCTGTGGTATGCGAACCGGTTGCGCGTCGATGTACTGGGAGCCGAGGCCCAGATCGGTCTCGCGTCGGAACGTCCGTCAATTGCCCAGGCAGTTGAGTTCCTGTCCGGCTCAGCCATTCTTCATGCCGATCTGGCACAGGACGAAGTCCTGTCCGCGGCGATCCAGGCGCCACCCAACAAACGGTTTGACTTGACCGCACAAGTTCCGTCTCCGAGCACGGGCCAGGTCAACCGCTATCTCTTCCGCGGCGTGACCACCGGTCCGTCAGGGAAGGCTGATCTTGCCATCCGCGTCGGCGAAGCGCCGGTGTTCTTCGCCGAAGGAGGCACGCCGAACTGGCCGAACTCGGTCGAGACGGAGGATGCCCTTTGGGATGCTCCTGACGTAGCATGGATGGCCCAGACCATCTCGACCTGGGACCTTCTCAAGGGACTGGGCATTAGCTGGGTTGTCGGCGTGGTGCCTGCGCTGGTCCTGCTGGCGCTGCTCTACTATGCCGACCGCTACGAAAAGGAGCCGGCGCGGCTGGTGTTGTCGG
>JACKBK010000068.1 GCA_020634555.1 Caldilineae bacterium | reverse complement strand
AAACGGCCGAAGTCTCGTTGTAGTACTAAGTGCGACATCTGAAACGATGATTGATGAAAGTTAAGAAAATAATTCGGCAACAGGTTGGCGAGGACCGCCCGACCGTAAACGGATCGGGCTACCAGATGAAAGGCCCTACGGGCCTGGGGATTCTAGCCCTGAAAGGGCTTCCACATAGTAGCCGGGAGGTTTTAGCTCCCGGCGGGCGTGTCGAACCTATTACCGACTTAATTTCTTAAGGTTCATCGGCATACTTTGGGTAGCAGACAGCGACACCCGCGCCGTCCTTCGATCCCAATGATCTCAGGATCAAGGAACACGCACGTGCAGACGTTTCAATCGGTGAGAACGGCCGAAGCCTCGTTGTAGTACCAACCAAAGCGGGGAAGGTGAGCGAAGTACGGTGCTGGCTCGGTCGGAGACCGGCCAGAGCGTGTGGTGAGCAGGATGTGGCGGTGGCTCGGTCGGAGACTGGCCAGAGCGTGCGGTGAGCAAGATGCGGTGGTGGCTCGGTCGGAGACCGGCCAGAGCGTGTGATGAGCAGGATGTGGCGGTGGCTCGGTCGGAGACCGGCCAGAGCGGGGTTGGAAGGAAAGGGTGTTCCGCTCAGATCAGGCCGTGTTCGTAGGCGTAGAGCGCGGCCTGCGTGCGGTCGCGCAGGCCCAGGCGGCTGAGGATGCTGGAGACGTGGTTCTTGACAGTGCCTTCGCTGACCACCAGCCGTTCGGCGATCTCGCGGTTGGTGGCGCCGGTGGCGATGTGGCGCAGAACTTCCAGCTCGCGGTCGGTCAGGTCGGGATCGACGGCCAGTGCAGGCGCGGGATCGGCTTGAGCTTTGTCGGCGCTGCTCAACATGCCAACCAGCTTGCCGGCTACCGACGGCTCCAGTTGATAGATGCCGGCGTAGGCCAGATGGACGGCCTGGGCCAGCCGCGCGGCCGGGATATCCTTCAGCAGGTAGCCAACCGCGCCGGCGTGCAGCGACTTGACGATGTATTCCTCGTCGTCAAAGGTGGTCAACATCAGCACCTTGCACGCGGGAAAGCGCCGGTGGATCTGCGCGGTCGCAGCCACACCATCCATCACCGGCATGCGCACGTCCATCAGGATCACGTCTGGCGCCAGGTTGGTGGCCTTCTCTATCGCTTCCTGCCCGTCGTCGGCCTGGCCCACCACCTCGATGCCGTCCTGGATGTCCAGCAACGAGGCGATACCGTCCCGTACCAGCCGCTGGTCGTCGACTACCAGAACCCTGATGGCGTTCATGCTGCACCTGCCAGTTGCGGTAGTTGGGCCGGGTTGCGGGGAATTACGACGGTAAGCTCCGTCCCCGCCTGGGGATCGCTGTTGATGATCATCTGACCTCGCACCAGTTCTACTCGTTCGATCAATCCTTGAAGGCCAAAACTGCCATCGGGGAAAGCAGTCAACCGCGCCAGTTCCCGTGAGTCGAAGCCGGCGCCGTCGTCTTGCAGCTTCATGCGCGCCTCCTTGACACCAAGATCGATGTCCAGCAGCACATGGTGCGCGGCTGCGTGCTTCTGCACATTGGTCAGACCCTCCTGTGCGACGCGATAGAGGGTCGTGAGCACAGGCCGTGAAAAGGTGCTCTCATCTCCCTGCACGCGCAGATCGACGCTCAGAACGGTGGTATCCATGCGGTCGATCAGCTCAGCCAGCGATTGCCTGAGCGAGAACGTATCCCCTCCCTGGCGCAGCGCACCCACCGATTCGCGCACGTCCTGCAGGGCAGCCTCAGCCGACGCTTTGGCGTCGCGCACGGACTGGTCGGCCTGATCGGGGTCGCGCTGGCGAAAGGCGATGGCCTTCTCCAACTGGATATTGATCGCCGTCAGGTGGTGGCCGACGCTGTCGTGGATGTCGCGGGCCAGCCGGTTGCGTTCCTCGGCGGTGGCCAGCTCGGCTACCTGGCTGGCATACGCTTGAAGCTGGCGATGCGAGGTTTCCAGCCGCGCCAGCAGCTCACGGGTATGCTGCGCCCGGCGCATCTCGCGGTCGATCAGGTCGGCAATGCGAAGCATGAAAATCGTCAGCAGGGTGAAGATAACGGTAATTGTCAGCCGGTCGAAGTTTGCCAGCAGCCGCGCCCCGTTGGCAATGAACGCATTAGCGCTGACGAACATCCAATAGGCCAGACCCACGATGCGGCCGGTGATCTTGCCCAACGAAAAATACGCTGCAAACGGCACCACCGGGTAAAGAATGATGGCCAATCCGGTGCAGTCGAGCCAAACGATGGCTTGTACCAGCACGGCGCGCAGCACCACGAGCAATATTGCATTTTGGCGGGGCTGCGTATCCGCCAGACGTACGATTTCGAAGCGCTCTGTCAAGACCAACAGCATCAGCAGGCCGGCAATACCCCACAGCGGGAACGACACGACGCCGCTATCGCATCCGCTGACATAGTTGGTGTATACAACCAGCGCGCCGATAACCATGATGTAGGACGCGATGAATCCAAGCCTCAGCGCCCCCTCGGTATCGGGATGGGGATTGAACCAATATCTAAGCTTCTCGACCACGGTGTTTCCTGGTAACTACCCGGCCTTCACTGTTGCGTCACTCCCGCGTAGGCGGGAATCCACGTCTTCACAGGCCCAGACTCCCGTCTCCGCGGGAGTGACGGGTGAGCAGCTACGCTTCCTGAACGGTAGCGCCTTGCCATACCGGCGCGACAAGGCATTTTGTCCAGTATAGCATAAAGCTCAACCGGCAATCAATAGGCTGTTGGATAGAACATTGGACTGGCCAATCGGCATATGACCAATGGCTAAAAGATGCCTGCAGAATAGCCCGTTAGTACAAGAAAGTTGTTGCCCGCGGCACATGCGCAGATTGGCAACTCCCGGTATACTAGAACCTGTGCGGATTCCCGTTCCGCTTTTGTGCGTGTGCAAAGCGCGGTATCGACGATGCAGCCGGACCGCGACACTTCATTGCCGAGTCGTAGCCGTTCAGCCAGGCATTGAGACTTCGAAAGTCGCTGCAATACACAGATAGGCACGATTTCCGATGGATACGCCGCTTCGATCCTGTACCGGCGACTTCCGAAGCCTTGGGCTGGTTACACAGAGTCTTGTTTCCCGCAAAGTGGGACGTGTCCGGAGCGGAGATATGCCGCCCGGCTGAACCCAGACAATCTTAGGAGTAAACAATGTTGGTACGTTCATCATCC
The DNA here is from genome assembly GCA_020634555.1 of Caldilineae bacterium. Taxonomy (GTDB): domain Bacteria; phylum Chloroflexota; class Anaerolineae; order JAAEKA01; family JAAEKA01; genus JACKBK01. The sequence continues at coordinate 8,077 of JACKBK010000068.1, read as the reverse complement.
CGGGCCATGAGCCTGACCGCCGCGCTGCTGCTGATCGCGGCAATGGTGCTGGGCGCAGTCAGTCCGGCGCTGGCAGCCGGTGAGACACCCACCGAACTGGCCATGGTCCGCTCATCAGGTGCGACGCTCTACGATGCCACAGGAACGGTCCTGCGCGAGCTGCCGGCCAACACGCGGCTCACCGCCAACGGCCGCACCGGCGACAGCGCGTGGCTTCAAGTTACGACGCCGACAGGCGATACCGGCTGGGTACAGAAAGAACAAGTGATGGTATTTGGGCTGGGCAACCTGCCGGTGATCACTGATTTCCAGGAACCGGCCAGCCCGGCCGAGACCGCTGAGGCGGCGGCCGAAACCGCTGTCCCAGCCTCGGGGCAGACAGCTACAGTAGCCACCGGCGGAGCGCGCCTCAACGTTCGCTCAGGGCCGGGAACCGGCTATTCGGTGATTGCGAGACTCGCGCCTGGCCAAACGGTGCCGGCGCAGGGACGTAACCAGAGCAGCGACTGGGTACAGATTGCCCTTCCTGCGCCGGACGACGGCTTCGGCTGGGTCAGCGCCGGTTTGGTGGATGTGAGCGGCGCAACCGGTGACCTGCCCGTTTCCGAGGCAGTCAGCGACGCGCCGGCGGTATCGGTGATCGCCGCGGCGCAACCGGCGCAGACACCCAGCGGCCTGTCAGGCACCATCGTATTCCAGGAGCGGAGCGGCGGCAAAATCTACGCCTATGATCCGGCCAGTGGAAGCACCCGGCAGATCGCGATCGGTGCCGATCCCGCTCTCAGTCCTGACGGCCAGCAGGTGGCCTTCTGGCGCGATGAGGACGGACAACATCACCTCTTCATTGTCAACATCGACGGCAGCGGCGAGCAGCGCATTCTGACCCGGGGTGAGATGATCCGCGCGCCCAGTTGGAGCCCGGACGGCCAGCGGATCGTCTTCAGCCGCGTCAACGGCCAGCGGCGCTGCCGGGATGCCGGATTCGGCGTTTGCCTGCCCGACGTGCCGCCCTACAGCTTTGTTTTTCCTCTCATAATCTCTGACAAGTGGAGCTTGAGCAGCGTTGATGCCCAAGGCGGCGACTTCCACGATCTGCCCTCCCAGGCTGGCGCGATTGCGCCTGATTGGGGCCAGCTAGGGATCGTGTACGATGGGCCGTCCGGCATCGAGCTGACCGATGACAGCAGCGACGCGGTCAACCAAGCCCTGCTCAACGACTTCAAGTTCCACGACCCGTCGTTCCAGCCCGACGGCAACCGCATCGTCTTCCAGAGTCTGGAGAAGGACCACTGGGAGATCTTCACTGCCACCACGGATGGCGCCAACGTGACGGCGCTCACCCGGCCGGCCACGACGCTGTACACACCCTTGCCGCACAACGTGGCTCCCGTCTGGAGCCCGGACGGCCAACAGATCCTGTTCCTCAGCAATCGCAGCGGCGACTGGGCGTTTTGGATCATGAACGCTGATGGAAGCGGCCAACGCCAACTGTCCATCGATGTGCCGATTGCCTACGACTACCAGATGGAACAGGTGGCAAGCTGGCGATAGGCGCGTTTCGCTCCTTGAAGTTCCGTGTGATGAAACGTGAAGACGTGAAACGTGATGTCGTTTTGCAGACACTTGGTCATGTTTTCCGTTGCACATTTCAAAATACACCTATTTCAAAATCCAATGAGAGTCGAAGGCACAAAATCCCTTCAACCCATGTATATCAACCACCATCAGGAAGGTGATGAGTCATGAAGAGACTGTTTGAACGTAAATCTTTGGGAATGTGGAGCCTGCTGGCGGTGACGCTTGTTCTGGCTACGGCGCTGGGTGGCTGCTCCGCGCTGGAGGGGCTTACATCCGCCAGCGACGGCAACGCCGCGGCGGCGGAAACCACACCGGTCGCCAGCGCGCCCACGCCAGCGCCGGTTGTCGTGAGCACGCCGGCGCCAGCGATGGACTCCGCAGAGGCTACGACCGGCGACGGAGAAACTCGCCGCCTGGACACATTGAGCCTCACCTACAACGGCGAGATCATGGCGGACACCATCGTGCCCGTGGTCTCGGAGACGGCCGGGCAGATCATGGAGGTGCCGGTGGCTGTCGGCGATTCCGTGGCGAAAGGCGACCTGTTAGTCCGCGTCGACTCGACACTTACGGAAGCACAGCTTGCCCAGGCTAAGGCGGGTCTGGAGATGGCCCAATCACAGCTTGAACTGGCCACACAGGAACCCAATGAGGTCGATCTGGAAGCAGCCAAGGCAGGTGTGGCCGCCGCCCAAGCCGCGTACAACCAGGCACTGGCAGGCGCTTCCGACGAGGACGAGCGCATGATGCTGGCCCAGTTGCGCCAGGCTGAGGCAGCGGTCCAGATCTCGCAGGCACAGTATGACCGCATCGCCGGCCAGCCCTTCGCAGCCATGTTGCCCGAAAGTCTCCAGTTGCAGCAGGCCACACTGGGATTGGAAGCCGCGCAGGCAGGCTATGACAAGCTGCTGAAAGGCGCAACGCCCGATCAGATCAGCGGAGCATACGCGCAACTGGCGGCTGCCAGGGCGCAGCTTGCCCTCCTGCAGCGGGGCGCGGGCGAGGCGCAGATCAAGGCCGCCGAAGCCGGCGTGAAGCAAGCCGAGGTCGCGGTCTACCTGGCGCAGATGCAGGTGGATAAGACCACCATCGAGTCGCCCGCCGACGGCTTCATCTACCAGTTGGATGCTGTCGAGGGCGGCATGGCTGGACCAGGCGTTGCCTTGGGCGTCATCTTCTCCGACGACGTCAAGATCCTGATCAACATCGAGGAGATCCGCTCGCAGGAGATCGCAATCGGCCAGCCGGTGCGGATCGCCGTAGACGCCTACGCCAATGAAGTCTTCGACGGCGAGATATCCGAGATCGCCCCGACCTTTGACCATGCCACACGGACTGTCCAGGTGACGGTGCGGCCCACCGGCGCCAATGCCAGTGAGTTGAAGCCCGGCATGTTCGCCACCGTTCAACTCCTGGAGCAGTAGCCATGAAGATTTGGGACGTCTCTATCCGCAACCCCGTCTTCATCACCATGGTCATGTTGGCACTGGTGGTGGTAGGTGTCATCGCGTACACCAACATGCCGTTGGACTTCTTCCCGGACGTGGCCTTCCCGACCATGGCCGTCGTCACCGTCTATCCGGGCGCCGGTCCCACCGAGGTGCAGGACCAGCTTACCCGGCCCATCGAGGAGGCACTGGTCACCGCGCCAGGCGTGGAGGAGGTGCAATCGCGCTCCAGCGAGAACTATTCGGCGGTCATCGTCAGCTTCAACCTGGACAAGGACATCAACCAGGCGATCCAGGACGTGCGCGAGAAGATCGCCAACGTCCGCAGCGAGTTGCCCGACGACATCCTTGAACCGCAGGTGGTCGCCTACGATCCTTCGTCGCTGCCAATCCTCGACATCTCCGTGGCCATGCAGGCCGGCGCCGGCGATTCGTCCGGCGTGCGCCGCACCGTCACCGAGGATGTCCTGCCGCGGCTGCAACGGCTGGAAGGCGTGGCTGACGCCACCGTCACCGGCGGCCGCGAGCGCGAGGTGCAGGTGATGCTGGACGCGCAGGCGCTCAAGGCCCGCCGAGTCGCCCCGCAACAGGTCATCGGCACCATCATCGCCGAAAGCTGGAGCATCCCGGGCGGCAGCGTCCAGGAAGGCGGCCAGAACCTGCTGCTGCGCACACCTGGCAACTTCGAGACCGTCAACGATGTGGCCGGCCTGCAGATACCGTCACCGCTGGGCGCGGTGCGGGTCGGCGATATCGCCACCGTGCAGGACGGCTGGAAGGAACTGGACACCTACAGCCGGCTGGACGGCCAGGAGGCGGTCATCATCTCGGTGCGCAAGCAGTCGGGCACCAACACCGTACAGGTGGCCGAGCGCGTGCATAAGGAACTGGAGACCCTGCAGGAAGAGCGTCCTGACCTCAACCTGAGCATTGTCCAGGACCAGTCGGTGTTCGTCGAGGAAAGCTTCAACGATGCCATGCGCGAGCTGCTGATCGGCGCGCTGATGGCGTCGCTGGTGGTGCTGTTCTTCTTCCGCAACCTGCGCAACACCCTGGTAACCATTGCCGGCCTGCCTATCATCCTGCTCGGCACCTTCGGCGTCATGTCGGCGTTGCACATGACGCTGAACATCGTCTCGCTGCTGGCGCTGAGTCTGTCGGTGGGCTTGATCATCGACGATGCGATCGTGGTCCGCGAGAACATCTTCCGCCACATGGAGATGGGCAAATCGCCGAAGAAAGCGTCCAGCGACGGCACGGCTGAAGTGGCGATGCCCGTGCTGGCCATGTCGCTGACGATTGTGGCGGTCTTCCTGCCCATCGCGTTCGTCGGCGGGCTGATCGGCAAGTTCCTCAACTCCTTCGGCCTGGTCGTCAGCGTGGCGGTGCTGATCTCGCTGTTCGAGGCGCTGACCTTTGCACCCATGCTGTCGGCGTACCTGTTCAAGCCGCAGAAGGCCAAGTTTACCGAGGAAGAAGCGCAGGCGCTGGAGACCTCCCATGCCAGCCTAGGCTGGCTGGACCGCCAGTACCAGAGAATCCTGGGCTGGACGCTGCGCCACCGCCTGGTAACAGTAGCCATCGTGACGGTCGTCGTGATCGGCAGCGCATGGGCTGCCAGGGGCCTGAACCAGGCGTTCATGCCGGCCGTCGACCAGGGATCGGTCAACATGGGGCTGGTGCTGGACCCCGGCACGGCGCTCTCCGAGACCGACAAAGTGTCCAGAGATGTGGAACAACGGCTGCTGGCGCGCAGCGACGTCGAGTCGGTGCTGGCGACAGTGGGTGGGGAGGGCACGCCCGAAAACTCGTCCTTCGTCGTCAACCTGACCCAAGGAACGGTTTCCGATGACTTCGTCGCTTCAGCCAGAACGGAGTTCGCCGACGTGCCGGGCCTGACCATCAGCGGCAGCAACTTCTCTTCGATGGCTTCCGGTGGAGGCTCTTCGCTGCTGGGCATGCCGGTGCAGATCACCCTGCAAACCATCGGCGGCACCGACGAACTGAACCAGTTCGGTGTCGAACTGGCCGACCGCCTGAAGTCGGTGCCCGGTCTGGTGGACGTCAGCGTCTCGTACCGGCCCGGCAAACCGGAGGTGCTACTGGTGGTAGACCGCCGGCGCGCCGCCGACATGGGCATCAACATCGCGACGGTGGGCGACACGATCCGCACCCTGGTGGAAGGAAACGACGTTGCTACCTTCCGCGGTGAAGGGCCGGAGGCTGACATCCGCGTCCAGTTGCAGGAGCAAGACCGTCAGCAACTGGACCAGATCCTCGACCTGCAGGTGCCGACCGACCGCGGCTTCGTGCCGCTGCGCCAGATCGCCTATCTGGAAGAAGCCAGCGGGCCGACCGAGATCAACCGCGTGGACCGGCAGTCGGCCGTCATCATCGGCGCCAACACCTTTGGCCGCGTGCAGGACGACGTGGTACAGGACGTGACGACAATCCTGGACCAGACCGATTTCCCGGACGGCGCTTCATGGTCTTACACCGGTGAACTGGAGCTGCAAAACGAGTCCTTCAGTTCGATGGGCCTCGCCATGCTGCTGTCGGTGATCTTCGTCTACATGGTGCTGGCGTCGCAGTTCGGCTCCTTCATCCAGCCGCTGGTGATCATGCTGGCGTTGCCGCTGGCGGCCATCGGCGGTCTGTTGGGCCTGGTAGCATTCGAGCTGCCGCTGGACATGACAGCGATGATCGGCATGGTCTTGCTGATGGGGCTTGTCACCAAGAACTCGATTCTGCTGGTGGACAAGACCAACAAGCTGCGCCGCGAGCACGACATGGAACGTGACGCCGCGCTGATGGTGGCCGGCCCGATCCGGTTGCGCCCCATCCTGATGACCACCCTGGCGCTGATCCTGGGCATGTTGCCCACGGCGATCGGCCTGGGGTCGGGCAGTGACTTCCGCCAGCCGATGGCCATCGTGGTCATCTGCGGCCTGATCACCTCGACGCTGCTGACGGTCCTGCTGGTGCCGACGGCCTACAGTCTGGTAGAAGGCGGCCTGACGCGCTGGAACGACGCCCGGGCGCGCCGCCACCAACGCCAGGTCGAAAAGGAAGCGGCCCGGCAAAAGGCCAAGGAAGCTGCCGGCGCAGCATCGTAACCATTAACACCAACACCGCAAGGCGCCGGCCTGATGTGACAACAGGCCGGCGCTTTGATTCCCGGGTACGTTGATAGAGGCATCGCTCGGGCCGGTCTCCTGACCGTGCCCGCTGCCTGCCTCGACCGGAACGGGCACAAGGCCCTATCCTACACAACCACACGTTAACCTGTCATTGTAGGATAGCCCCTTGTGGGCGTTCGGGGTGTTCGCCGGAGGGGGCAAGAATCGCCGCGTATTTGACAGTGCCATTCGCGGCGTATACAATCCGTTGGTTATGCCGCCCGGCGATCCCGCCCGGCCAGCGCCGAGACGTATTTCAGGCGCAAACAACGTTCCCAACGAGCCATTCGCCATGCCTCCAACCTCCCCCGCCTCCACGGCTGACCAACGCAACGAAAACGCTCACCCTGAGCATCCGTTGCACCGCGTGGTCTTTCAGCCGGCGGGCCGGCAGGGCGACATCCCCGAAGGAACCAGCTTGCTGGACGCGGCGCGGCTGCTGGGCGTCGAGATCGAGTCGATCTGCGGCGGCAAGCAGACCTGCGGCAAGTGCCAGGTTCGCATCGAATCGGGCCACTTCAGCCGCCTGGGTATCGACTCGTCGCCCGACCACGTGACTCCTGAGGCGGCGCGCGAGGCGCGCTATCGGTCCGAAAAAGGGCTGATGCCCGACTGCCGGCAAAGCTGCGCCGCGTTGGTGCTGGGCGACGTCCTCGTCACCGTGCCCGAGGAGAGCCGGACGCACAAGCAGGTTGTGCGCAAAGCCGCCAGCCAGCGGGCGTTCGAGGTCAACCCTGCCATGCGGTTGTGTTATGTCGAGCTGCCACCTGCCAGCCTGGAGGACGAACGCAGCGACTGGGCGCGGCTGGCCGACGAACTGGCGGCGCGCTTCGATCTCGACCGCGAGGCCCTGTCCTTCGACCCGGCGATTCTGCCGACTCTCCAGCCCGCCCTGAACGCCGGGCGTACGCGCACTGCCGATGGCCAGATTCTGCACACGCTGACGGCCACGATCCGTCACGGCAACATGGTCGTCCGGCTGCAGCCCGGCTACCACGAGAACCTCTACGGCGTCGCCGTGGACATCGGCACGACCACCGTCGCCGCGCACCTGGCCGAACTGCGCACCGGCCGCATCCTGGCCACCACCAGCCGCATGAACCCGCAGATCACCTACGGCGAGGATCTGATGTCGCGCGTGTCCTACACCATGGAACGCCGTGATGGGCTGCGGACACTGCACCAGGCGGTGGTCGATGCGCTCAATGGGCTGGTCGAGGACGCCACAACTGAAGCCGGTCTTGCGCCGAACGATGTGGTCGAACTGGTCGTGGTGGGCAACACCATCATGCACCACATTTTCCTGGGGATCGACCCCATCGAGCTGGGCGGCGCGCCTTTTGCCACAACCATCAAGGAATCGGTCGACGTCAAGGCCCGCGATCTGGGGCTGCGCGTCGCCCGCGGCGCGGTGGTCCATGTCCCGCCCGTGGAGGCCGGTTACGTGGGCGCCGACAACGTGGCGGCGCTGATCGCCGAGGAACCGCACCGCCGCGACGAGGTCACGCTGCTGATCGATGTCGGCACTAACGGCGAGCTGGCGCTGGGCAACCGCGCGCGGATGTTCTCGGCGTCGTCTCCCACCGGCCCTGCCTTCGAAGGCGCTCAGGTGCGCCATGGCATGAGGGCTGCGCCGGGCGCCATCGAACGGGTGCGCATCGACCCGGCCACGCTGGACGTGCAGTACCGCGTCATCGGCCGTGACGAGTGGGTGGCATCGGAGAAGGGAAAGAGGGAAAGAGGGAAAAACGGGAGAAGCGCCAGCGATCAGACGCTAAGCCCCAGCGAGGCGCGGGAGCTGCGCCAGCGGCTGCGGGCCGAGGAACTGGCGACCGTCAAGCCAGCCGGCATCTGCGGCTCCGGCATCATCGA
>JACKBK010000067.1 GCA_020634555.1 Caldilineae bacterium | reverse complement strand
ACTGTGAAAGACGGCGGCGCTGGCGGCTACGTCCTAGCGCAGGCAGCTGCTGTCGGCGGCGGGCCCGGCTCGTTGCTGGCCGACCCGCATGTCCTGCCTGCCATCCACATCGACTTCGATTCGTTTGTGCAGCTCGAGGATTACATCGCCAACGCTCCCGGCCCGGTCATGGGCACGCTGCCTGGCGGTGTCAAGACCATCGACGACAGCCTGGCTGACATCATGGCCTCCTCCAGCTCGCGCGGGCCGAACCGCGGCTTTTTCTCCGATCTGATCGTTCCCAGCGTCAACGCGCCGGGACGCAACATCTGGGCTGCCTACCATCAGGGACCCGCAGGCGACGGCGACTTCTCATACAACGTGATCAGCGGCACATCCATGGCCAGCCCGCACGTAGCCGGCTCCGGCGCGCTGATGATGGCGCTGCATCCTGACTGGACGCCCGCCGAGATCCAATCTGCCCTGATGACTACCGCCTTCGATGGAACCATCGACGACAACGGAGTCACGGTCGCAACGCCGTTCGGCCAGGGCTCCGGTCGCGTGCAGCTTGGCTACGCGGCTCAAGCCGGCTTCGTGATGAACGAGACCACCGCCAACTACCAGGCATCCGACCCGCGCACCGGCGGCGACCCGCGCACGCTGAACCTGGCCAGCTTCGGCAATGCTGCCTGTGTCTCATCCTGCAGTTGGACCCGTACGCTGCGCAGCACTCAGGCTGGCGACGTCACCTGGACAGCAAGCATGGATCTGCCCGCGGGCATGACTGGCAACATCACCCCGGACAACTTCGTCCTGGCAGCCGGCGGCACGCAGGAAATCACCGTCTCGGTCGATGTAAGTGCGCTGAACTCGGATGAGTGGTACTTCGGTAAGCTGATGCTGAGCCCGGACACCGCGGATGTGTCCGATGCTGCGATGCCGATCGCGGTACAGCCCACCACCGGCGACATCCCCGAGATGGTTGACATCACCACCCGCCGTGATGCCGGCTCGCAGACGGTGGTCGGCCTGACCACGGTCCCCACCAACGACATGACCTACGAGGCGTTCGGTCTCGCCAAGGCCAGCCAGTACGACATCTCGCTGTACGAGGATCCGACCAATGGCGATGTCTATGACAACCTCGATCAGGTTTGGTGGATGACCTTTGACGTGCCGGCTGACAGCAGCCGCATGGTCGCCGAGATTACCTATTCCGACGCCCCGGACGTCGACCTGTTCTGGGGATCGGGTGATACGCCCAGCGCAGCAACGCAGCTAGGCAGCAGCACCAGCGGTTCATGGCAGGAATATCTGACCACAGACGATCCGCCGGCTGGCACTTACTGGGTGCTGGTACAGAACTGGGCCGGCTCGGCCGACCAGCCTGACGACATCGGACTGGCTCTGGGCGTGGTCGGCGGCGACGCCGGCAACATGTCGATCGACGGCCCGACCAGCGTCGGCGCCCTCGAACCCTTCGATGTGACCATCTACTACGACCTGGCCGACAACAAGGCTGGCGACATCTGGTACGGTTCGTTCACTCTCGGTACCTCAGCCGCCACGGCCGGCGACATCGGCACCGTGGATGTGAATCTGTACCGCATCGAGGACGACGTCAGCAAAGCGGCCAGCGTCAGCGAAGCAATGCCTGGCGAGACGGTTGCTTACACCATCTCGGTCCAGCCGAACATCACCGACGTGGACCTGAGCTACACGCTGACCGACACGATGCCCGCCGGCATGACCTACGTGCCCGGTTCGGCATCTGCCAGCAGCGGCACAGTTGATGTCTCCGGGAGCACGCTGACCTGGAACGGCCTGGTGGGTGTGCCTGGTGCGACCTACGCAGTGTCTACAAGCAACGACGACGCAGCCTGCACCATGCCACTGGCCAACAGCGGCGCCTACGTCAACCTTGAAGCCTACGGCCTGACCACCGATCCCGGCATCAGCGGCGATACCGTCGCTTATAGCTGGGACCCATCGGGCGGAGACTTCGACTTCTTCGGCCAGTCGCAGGGCGAGCTGATCAACTTCACCGACGACGGATTCGCCTTCTTCGATCCAGGTTCCCCGGGTGCGAATCCCTGGGATAACACCATGATTCCTGATCCCGCCGAACCCAACAACCTGATGGCAATGTTCTGGCGTGATATGGAAATCGTCTACGATGCGGCTACCAACAGCGGCGTTACCCTGGCCAACCTGACCAGCGGCGGCATTCCTTCGGCAGCCATCATCGAGTACGACAACATCGAGGACTGGCCGGCCGGCTCGGGCACCTACTACGACTTCGAGATGCTGGCGCGCTACGAAGCATCGGACAGTTGGTACGAGTACATCTTTGCTTACGACAACCTCAACGGCGACGTTGCACCCGGGACCGTCGGTCTTGAGAACGTGGATGCCACTGAAGGCGTCCAGGTGTACTACAACGACATCGCCGTCACCGATGGCATGGCGATCTGCTTCGACTTGGTAGCCTCCGGCCAGGAACCTGTCACCATCACCTATCAGGCAACAGTTGATGGCGGCGTTGCGGCCGGCACCGAGTTGACCAACAACGTCGAGAGCATCACCGACAACCCCGGCAGCATGGTGGAAACCACCAGCGCGACGGTCATGGTTGCTGAAGGAGAGTTGGCCGGAACGGTTAGCCAGACGCCCAGCACCAACCCGGTGGTCATGGGCACCTACATCGACATCGATGTCAGCGCCACCAACAGCTCTGCAACGTTGGACGACGCGCTGTTCATGGCGCCCATCGATCCTGACACCGAGTACGTCATGGGCAGCGCCTACGGCGGCGCCTACCCGCTGACGGCTGCCTACGCCGCTCAACTGGCGGCCGAGAAGGGTCTGCCCAGCCTGGCCGACGCGGCTGAGGGCCGCTCGCCCGACGATGTAGTGGCTGTGGCCTGGGCAGGTCAGTTCCCCACCGGCGAGACCGTGGACTTCGGCTTCGCCGTCAAGGTCACGACCAGCAGCGGCGAAGTTCAGACTTCGGTAGCGCTCTTCAACGGCGCCACCTTCGTCACCAGCTTCGACAGCGATACCCTGACCATCGTGGACAACTCCACTTACCCGGTCGAGCGCTCACGCCGCTTCAACGTGGACCGCGACAGCTACATCAACGGCACCCAGCCCAGCATGTACTACGGCTCCGACCAGACCATGTGGGTCGGCTTCTACGACCAGATGCGCCCGGTCGTCCACACGCCGCTGAACGGCATCCCGACGGACTCGCCGGTGGACCAGGCATGGCTCTACCTCTACGTCACCGAAGGACGCAAGTTCGGCAACTGGTCAGAGTCGGTGCTGCAGAACGTGACGGCACACCCGGCCACCACCGAGTGGATGCCCTACGCAGTCAACTGGTGGATGCCATGGACCATGCCCGGCGGCGACTACGGTCCCGGCGGCACGCCCAACCACCTGGGTTCCGGCAAGATCGGCACCTGGCTGCGGCTGGACATCACCGCCGCCGTGCAGGACATGCTGCGCAGCGGTTTGAACCAGGGCTTCCTGATCAACTCCAGCATCAACGAGTCAGGCGTGCACTATGGCCTGGCCACCAAGGAGTACTGGGATCCCTCCAAGCTCGGCTACATCCGGGTCTACTACCGCACGGACAACTAATCCAAGCATATAAGTCTGGCTGATTGCTGGACTTACTCTGAAACTAAAAGCGGAGGTTGCTTATTGGCAGCCTCCGCTTTTTTTCTGCCTGCCAACGTCATTGACAATGCCTGCTGCCTCCGCTATAATCTCTGGTAACACCAACCAACCTGCACACATCGGACGCGACTGCTCAGCCTTACCCGCCCCGTCAAATTTTGCGCCGCAAGGGCGCGAATCCACTCTCTTTCCGACTCTGGATTCCTGCCTGCGCGGGATACCTGCATGGATGCACCCTGGCTGCTGAAATCGGGCGAAAGCAGGGTGCTTGCCACTTGTGCGTTCCGACGACCTGCTGTTCATAGGAGATTTCATGAAGAACTTTTCGCGTTACTCCCGTTCATCTCTCATTGTGGCAATCCTCGTGATAACGATCGCTGCGCTGCTGCCGGCACCGGCCGGTGCGCGCGTGACCGAGGGCCTGGATATTCAAACGTTGGCCGGGACAACACAGCAGCGAGATCCTGGTTCGGATGCCCTCGCCTCGCCGGCCATCGATCCAGGCAAGGATTGGACCATCATGACTCTGCCGCCAGCACATCAGGTAGAGAAGATCTTGCAGGATGGCGGCGCGATCCCTATGGATGCCAGCCCGGCGCAGCTCCAGACGACGATCGAGCAATGGTACAAGGACGCCCTCAAGGACTACTACACCGGTCCGGACTTGGAGGCCATGCGCGTTTTGAAGGAACGAGAAGCTACGTTTCTGGACGACGACCCGTCCAACAACCCTGAGGCGCTGCCACCCAGAAATATTATGGCTGTGGTGGTCGACTTTGACGGCACAGACACCATTACCCGCCCTTACCCAGACCCCGACAATCCCGATGGCGCATGTGTCCCAACCGAGTCCACCTGGGGGCCGCTGGCCCTCGGCGAAGATCCGCCCCCCGGCGCGGATGACAACTTCACCTTCTACCTGCCCGATCCGTCGGTTGCCCAATATCAGGAAGCAATCTTCGGAGTCGGACCTGACGCGGGCTACGGCATCATCGACCATCCCACGCTGGGGCCGGTAGATCTGCGCGGCTACACGCTGCAAAACTACCTGCTGGAGATGTCGCGCGGCGCGTATCAGATCGGCGGGGCTGTGCTGCCCGAACCTGTGGCCGTCAACCACTCGCAGGAATATTACGGCCACGCGGTGTACGACGACGACAACGGAGCAGGCGCGTGTACATCGCCTCTGTTCAGCGATGCACATCCCGGTGAGTACATCTACGACGTTATCGACGCCGTCAAAGACCAGTACCAGGACACCTTGGACTGTAGCCAGTTTGACGCCAACGGCGACCACGTCATCGATCTGCTGGTCACGATTCATGCCGGCTATGGCTTCCAGAACGGCGGCGGTGAGGACCGGCTGAACACCAGCAGCTCCGGTTTCTACTGGGACCCTTACTTCCAGCGCCCCAAGATCTGCGGGTTCAGCACGCCGCTGAACCTCACCGATGACTACTACGTTGCCGGCTACAATATCGACCCTGAACAACTGGCCGTTGGCGCCCTGCAGGAAGAGTTTGAACACCAACTTGGCCTGCCCGACCTGTATACCATCGACGCATCGGCCAACTCCAACGGTTGGTGGGGCGCGAACTCGGTGGGCGTTTGGGGAGGGCCACTTTCGGGCACGCGACCGGTCGGCCACAACCTATGGCAGGACTTCGTGCTTGGCTGGCGCAATCCAGTCATCATAAACTATGACGACCCAGCACTGGAACTAACCATCGGACGTGCGCGCAATACACCGGAGGGCACGGAGGATGGATTGATCGTCAGGCTGCCGGACGCCGAGCAAACGATTCCCAATCTGGCCGGCGCCGGAAACGGCTGGTGGACTGAACCAGAAAACTTCGCATCCCAGACAGCGACTCGTAACTTTAACCTGAGGAACGCCACTGCACCCGTCGTCTTCTCGTTCGACTCCTTCTGGGATATTGAGAACAACCGCGACTACGGCTATGTGCAGGTTTCCACCAATAGCGGCCTGACCTGGACTACCCTCCCGGACATGGACGGTGTGCTGACCGACAGCAACCCTTATGGATTCAACCTGGGCTGGGGATTAACCGGAAGCGGCTCTGGCACCTTGCGTTTCGACCTGTCGGACTATACCGGCCAGACAATCAGGCTGCGCTTCACCTACCAGACTGATTTTACCGTCGTAGAGCCTGGCTGGTGGGTCGACAACCTGTTGCTGACCGACGCCAACGGCACGCTGTATGAGAACGACCTGGACACCGACTTCAGCGACTGGACATTGAATGGCTGGGTAATAACGCCATCGGCGTACACCACCCCCCGCTATTACCTCTTTGAGTGGCGAGATGACAACGGATTCGACCGATCGCTGAACGATCCGTACAACACCGAGTACGCCGTCGCTGGTGGACCGCCACCCACCAACATTGTCGGCCGCATGCCCGCAACAACGCCTGGTATGACAGTCTCCCTGCGCGACGCAGCCCAGGATTTCGACTACGAGATCTCCAGCGACATCTGCGAGCCGCCAAGCTGTGGCCCCAAATTCGGGCTGCTGGTTGTCGAGTCCAACAATTTCCCCAAGCGCTTCGACACCACCTTCCCCAATCTGCAAGGCGGGTGGGTCGGCCCAACGCCCAGCGGGCGAACGTTGTCCGGCGACGCGACCTTCGGCCACACGCCAACGGAAGCATGGACAGCGTCGCTTGGCCTTGACTATACCACCGGACATTATGTCCAGCCGCCCATTGAGACCAAGAGCTGGCCCAGCCTGCCCGCAACACCAGCCTTTCACGACTCCTACGGTTACTACCCAGGCTTCTTCTACCCCGGTTCCGGTTCGTCGCTGTATTTCAACTACTTCGCCGCCAGTGCCGTCCTGCCTGCACAGGACGACTACTCGACCCGGGTGACGTTGCCCGACTCCACGCCGCTGCCGCAGCTATACGGCCTGCCGGTCGGGCCGGGCGGCCTGGGCACCGGCAACCCCGGAGATGACCACGTGCAATACGGCGTCCACGTCGAGGTGATGGATCAGTCGGACGAGCAGGCGACCATCCGATTCTGGAACGCGATGACCGATTTCGACGGCATGATCACCCAAACGCCCAGCACCAACCCGGTTGTCGTGGGTACCTACGTGGATGTCGCCCTCAGCGCCACTAACATCGGCGGCGCTCTTCAGGACGCGCTTGTCGTGGTACCTGTCGATACTGACAGTGTCTATGTCCCCGGCAGCGCCTACGGCGGCGCTTTCCCGGTAACCGCGGCCTACGCGGCCCAACTGGCGATCGAACACGGCCTGACCGATCTGACTGCCCTTGCGACCAGCGCCATGCCAGACGATGTCGTGGCAGTGGCCTGGATGGGCGACGCGCCCACCAGCGACATGATAGATTTCGGCTTCTCGGTGCAGATTACCAACGCCCCTGCCGAGGTGCAACATTCGGCGGATGTCTATGACGGCCTTACCCTGGTAGCCAGCATCGATGGCGATGCCCTTCCTGTGGTGGACAACAGCACGTATCCGGTCAATCGCTCCATGCGCTTCAACGTGGACCGCGACAGCTACATCAACGGCTCACAGCCCAATACTTACTACGGCTCCGACCAGACCATGTGGCTCGGCTTCTATGACCAGATGCGGCCGGTGGTTCATACGCCGCTCAACGGCATCCCCGGCGACTCACCGGTGGACCAGGCATGGCTCTACCTCTACGTCACCGAGGGTCGCAAGTTCGGCAACTGGTCGCAGTCGGTGCTGGAGGACGTGACAGCGCACCCGGCCACCACCGAATGGATGCCCTATGCAGTCAACTGGTGGATGCCATGGACCATGCCTGGCGGCGACTACGGTCCCGGCGGTTCATCCAACCACCTGGGGTCAGGCAAGATCGGCACCTGGCTGCGGCTGGACATCACCGCCGCCGTGCAGGACATGCTGCGCAGCGGCCTCAACCAGGGCTTCCTGATCAACTCCGATGCCATCTCCTCAGGCGTCCACTACGGCCTGGCGACCAAGGAATACTGGGATCCGTCAAAGGCCGGCTACATCCGGGTCCACTACCGCACTGCGGACTAATCGAACGACACAGGACTGGTAGATCCAGCCCACGCTCCTGATCAACGCTGATACGAGATTTCGGGAGCCTCTCAGCTACTTTTCAAACAGCTTGTACAAACAACCGGCCTGTTCCAGAATCTGGAACAGGCCGGTTTCATTTCGCACAATCTGGGACCACCGCAGAAGTCAGGGAACCTTTCCGGCCGGCAGAGGACCTTGCGGGCCACACAGAAACATCGTGTCGGGTGAACGGCCACGGTAATCGTAGGTCTGGCCGTTCACTTGCAGTGTCAACTGCGTACCGTTGGTGAGCACCTGAGCATAGGAATCGCCGGGCGCCGGGCAGCCCAGGCTAGTATCCGGCCATTCAACTTCCACAGCGTCCACAACCTCCACAACCGCCTCATCGATGCCCAGCCGGCCTGCTAAATCAGCGATGACAGGCGCGGCCATCGTACGCAACGGCGACACAGTTGGAGTAGCAGAGGGCTTGGGAGTCATGACTGCCGCTGTCGGAGTGTCGGTTGACGCGGGAACCTGGGAGGCTGTGGACTCGGATGCCGGCGCGCCGGCCGGTCCGGTCGGCGGCGCACAGGCTGCTGCCATCACGCCTATCGCCGTGATACCTAATGCGATGTTTCGTAACATGCGTGAACTCGCGCCTCCGTTGCTATGCCAGACGCCGCAGCAGCATCTGCAAGCCCTGTAGGACAAGAATAACCACAATCGGCGAGATATCCATCCCACCGATGGGTGGGATGATTCGCCTCGCCGGCTCCAGAATCGGATCGGTTGCCTGGCGCAACAGCCTCACAATGGGGTGAAATGGATCCAGGTTCGGTATCCACGAGATCAACACCCGGATCAGGATCAGCCAGGTCAGCGCCTGAAGCAGGAGGTCAATAAACTGAAACAGAAAATTGCCCATAGAATCTAACCACCGTGTTGCTCTGAAAGATCGCCAAGATACTTCGACTTGCGATAGGCAGCCCAGACCGCCTTGGAAAGAATCGTCCGCAGCCCACCCTTCTCCAACTCATACAGCGCCTCCGCCGAGGTGCCGCCAGGGGAGGTGACCATGTTGCGCAACTGCGCCGGATGCAGGTCCGACTGGCGGGCAATCTCCACCGAGCCAGCCATGGTTTGCAGCACCAGTTCCTCAGCCACCTTGCGCGAGAAACCCAGATGGACGCCGGCGTCGATCAGAGCCTCCATGAACAGGAAAATGTAGGCCGGACCGGTGCCGCTAAGCGCCGTTGCCATGTCAAGATAGTCCTCGTTGTCCACAAAGAGCGTCTCGCCCAGCGCTTTGAGGATTATCTGGGCCTGCTCTCGTTGCTGTGAGCTGACTCGCTCGGTAGCCGTCCACACAGTCATGCCCAGCCCAACCTGCGCCGGCGTGTTTGGCATACAGCGCACGATGGACGGATGGCCGGTGCCGTTGAGCAGCGAACTAATGCGCACACCGGCCAGGATGGACAGAATCAGCGAGCTGCGGCTCAGATGGCCCCGCAGTTGCGGCAACAAATGGGGCAGCACCTGGGGCTTGACGCCCAGCACGACAATCTCGGCAAAGTCCGCCGCCGTGCGGTTGTCGGTGGTTGCCTGGATATTGTAGCGGCTGACCAGCTCAGCTGCCCGCTCAGGCCGCGGCCCGCTGGCCATGATCCCCTGCGGTTCCACGAGACCCTGGTTCAGCATCCCCTTGATCATGGACTCAGCCATCATACCAGAGCCTATAAATGAGATCGGTGTTCCGTTGAGCATATCTGTTTGCTTACCTGGTTGGTTTCATCAGGGTTCCACGCGGTGGACATCGTGAAACGTGAAGACGTAAAACGTGATGTTGTCTTGTCAAATGCCTCTGGCGATTCACGGTTTCGGATGCACAATCGCACAGCATTTTGAAAGGCTGCCTTGCGTACTCTTTACGTTGCAGAGGCGGCACTGTCGCGCGTGCCAAAGATGGCGGTGCCGACGCGTACCAGCGTTGCACCTTCTTGAATCGCCACCTCGAAATCGTGGCTCATTCCCATGCTCAGGTGGCGCCAGCGCGCCGCGCCGTGCTGCCGGACCAGATCCTCCTGCAACGCTCGCAGCGCGGCAAAATGCGGCCGGGCCAGCTCCGGATCGGGATCATAAGGCGGGATCGTCATCAGCCCGCTGACGTTCAGATTTGGCAGGCCGAGCAGCGCTTCCACGTCCTGCTGCAAACCAGCCGGCGTGAACCCGAACTTGCTTTCCTCGCCGGAGACGTTCACCTCCAGCAACACATCCAACGCCAAACCCGCCTCGGCCGCAAAGCGGTCCAGCCGGTGGGCGATCTTCAAACGGTCCACCGAGTGGATCAGCACCGGCCGGCAAGCGACCGCCAACGCTGCCTTGCGGCTCTGGATCGGCCCAATCAGGTGCAGATGCGCCTCTGAATGTTCAACCAGCGGCGCGTCCGGCGCTGCAAACTTGGACCACGCCTCCTCGACCAGATTCTCGCCGAAGTCACGTTGCCCCGCAACCAGCGCCGTCTCCACCGCGGCCGCCGGATGCGTCTTGCTCACCGCAACCAGCGTGATTTCGTGCGGGTCCCGCCCTGCATCCACGGCCGCGCCGACGATCCGCTCGCGTACCCTGGCAAGATTGTCCGCTACTTCGATGATTTGAGTCACCTGTCGTTGCTCGTCTTTTTCCAGTTCGGCCCAGGACTTCGGAAGTCGCCGGTAAAGGATCGAAGCGACTTATCCACCAAAGATCGTGTCTTTCCATGTATTGCGGCAACTTCCGAAGTCGAAGTCTCAATGCCCGTACTGGCTGAATAGTTGCCACCGTTTACCGGTAACTGCTCACGGGCGTAGCATCATCACCGCGCCGAATCTTCCGGTCGTTCCATTGTCACCGCGGTGCGAGAAAAACGTCTCGCGGTGGCAACGGGTGCAGACGCCGGCGACCTCGATATGTCGCACGCCGGCCTGCTCGAACTGCCACTGGTTGGCGCGCCAGAGATCGAAGTGGACAGACTGCCGGCCCACACCGGCCGCGCCGTTGCCGTTTGAAACAATATTCCGGCGTCGCAGCAGGTCCGCGCTCACGACACCGAACACAGCCTGCACCGAATCGACCACCTCCGGTCCGACCTCGTAGCAACAAGGACCGATGGCCGGGCCAACTGCGGCAACAAGATCGGCCGGGTCGCTGCCAAACTGCTCGACCATTGCCTGCACCAACGCCGGCGTCACACCGGCCACCGTGCCGCGCCAGCCGGCGTGTGCTACGCCGGCTGCATGAACTCGCGGGTCGTAGATCAGCACCGGTGTACAGTCGGCGTAGCGCTGGGTGATCGGCAAGCCGGGCACGTCAGTGACCACGCCGTCAGCTTTGTCGATCATGGTGCCGGCGTTCTCCCGCGTTGCCCGGACGATACGGTCGCTGTGAACCTGCCAGGTCGTAGTCATTCCGGCCCGTGGCACGCCCAGCGCGTCAGCCAGCCGCTGGTAGTTGGTCTCCACGTTGTCAGCGTCATCGCCGACGACCCTGCCCAGGTTGAGGCTGGCAAACGGCCCTTCGCTGACCCCTCCCTGGCGCGTGCTGATGGCGTGAACCAGCCCTGCGTGTTGGC
>JACKBK010000066.1 GCA_020634555.1 Caldilineae bacterium | reverse complement strand
GTTGACGGTACCCGCGGGCCGGTCATCGACCAGCGCCAGCAGGGAAAGAGGAATGCGGTCGGGGTCATCGGCGTCGCGTAGCAGCGCTTCGAAGATGGCCGGACTGTAGCCGGGCTTGTCCTGCCAGAACTCGTGGTAGATCCAGCCGGCAACGGTGGAGAGATGTTTGGGGGTGTTGAAAAGATGGTCGATGTGAAGTGAAAGATTTTCGCCCAAGCGAGCCTTCTTCTCTATAGAACGCTGTCACGCCGGCCGGCCGGTGGTGTGACAGCACCCGATCAAGCCAGGCGTTCTACGTAGGCGGGAGCGGCCGAAGCCAATCCCGCAGGGCCCTGATGTTTGGTTTGTCCATCCTTTCGAAAGGTTGGTGAACCATGAAAGAGCGCCTGCTCATTGTCCTGGTCGTCGTGCTGCTGGCTGCAGCCGCGACCGCCGTCATCCCGGCTGTAGCGCCCATCAGCGGCAACGCATCCGGGCTAAACACCATCGTCCACGCCGACGATCCCACAGCGACGCCACAGGGCAGCAGTTGCCAGGGCGGATCAAACTGCGGCGGCTGATTTCCACCGCATTGCTCAGCGCAGTCGGCCGTTCAATCGGCCGGCTGCGCTGCCATCATTGTTTCAAGACGCCGTGTCTGGTTCTCTAATTCGTGGATGAGACGATCCGGCGGGCTGGGCAGAGTATCCAGCAACGCGTGTGCGCGATCAAGATAGTCGGATGCTTCGTTAATCAGCTTCTGATCCAGTAAATGTTCAGCACAGTTGGTCAGTGTATGAGCGGCTCGCGGACGATCCTCCGCTTCCAGATGCAAAGTCACTGCGCTGTCGAAAGCAGCCTGGAACTCCTCGATCCGGCCAAGATGCGCCAGAAAGACCCCCATGTTGTTGTAGATCCGAGCGAGATGTGGGCGGTCACCTAGACGGCGAAAGAGCGGCTCGACAGCCTCGTGCAACGCCAGCGCTTCTTCATGATGCCCCTGTTCATGATAGAGGATGCCCAGGTTCATCTGTGTGTAAGCAGCATGAACATCATGGCCTATTTCTGCGTCGATGGCGATGGCCTGCCGGTAACGCTCAACCGCCTCACCCCAGTGCCCCAGATGGCGATACGCCTCGCCCTGACTGCCGAGGGCTTTGGCCAATCCGCGCCGGTTGCCAACGCTTTCGAATCCGGCCGCTGCCAATTCGAAATGCGCCATGGCATCCTCTGGCGTGCCCCGCTCGAGCAGTATGATTCCCCAGTTGTTGTGGGCAATGGCCAGGTAGTCTGCGTCGACTTGTGTCTCGAAGATGGCAGCGGCTTGTTCACAACATGAGCCTGCCGCGTCGAGATCGCCCAACGCCAGGTAGATCTGGCTTTGATGTGCCAACACTCTCCCTTCGCACACGCGGTCACCGAGCGCCTGGCTGAGCGCCAGCGCGGCGTCGAAGTGTTCCTGCGCGCGGCGGTTGTCCCCCAGGATGCGCGCCAGCTCGCCCATCTGGTCCAGGAGGAATGCCTCGTCCGCCGGCCGGCCAGCCTGGCGGCTGACCTCCAGCGCCTGCTTCAGCAGGCCCCGCCATGCCAGCCAGTAGCCGCGCTGCTCGACGTGCCGCCAGGCCTCGCCGGTCAACGCCAGACCTGACTCCCACGCCTCCTGTTCGGCCAGCGCCTGCTGGATGGCCTTGCGCAGGTTGTCCATCTCGCGGTCCAGCGCGGCCGTGTCGCCGCTGTGTTGGCGGACGTATGCCAGCCAGCTCGCGGCGTTGACGGCGATCTTGCGGCGAAAGCGGGCGAGATACAGGTCCGTCTGCAACTGGCTACGGCCGTCTGCGTTGCCGGTCACAGATCGCTCCATCCGGCGCCCGGCCAGCCGATGATGTCGGTGAGCAGGAAGGTCTCGGTCAGCCGGTGGATGCTGTAGCGGTGCGCGTGCAGGCCCCCGCTGACGTTGACCAGCGACAGCATGACCAGCCGCTCCAGCGCATGGAGCAGCGCGCTGCTCTTCACCTCGCTGACCTGCTCGATGCTGGCGAAGTCGGCTCCGTTCTGGGCAAAGAGCGGCATGTTGATCAACACCTCCCGCTCATCCTCGCCCAGGGTGCGCCAGGCGTCCTGGAAGATGTAGCGGTACATATCTTCCGCTTTGCGGCCTCTGGCGGCGCGCAGGTTGTCCAGCACCTGGTCCAGATCGAGCAGGTAGAGCTGCCCCACGACCAGCTTCAATGCCAACGGGTTGCCGCCCACCGTCTCGAAGATTGGACGCAGTTCGTCATCGCTGGCCGCCATCACATGGGGCAACGGGCGTAACTGCGCCTCGGCCCGCACCAGGTGCAGGGAATCCGGCTCGGAAAGCCCCGGCAACGGATAACAGAAGACATCCGGCTCGGCGTGCAGGCTCTGCCGCGAGGTCAGGAGAAACTTGGTTGGGCCGGCCAGCCGGCGCAGCGTCGGCAGCAGGGCTTCGACGTCTGTAAACGTCTCCAGGTTGTCCAGCACCACCAGACAGGCGGACTGCCGCAGCCGGGCCTTCAGGCTGTTGAGCGCCTGTTCCAGCGAGAAGGGGACGGGCAGCGCGCCGGCCGGCAGCAGTTGCACAACCAGCGACTCGATCAGGTCAGCCGCGGTCAACGCCGGATCCTCAACAGGCCGGATGAAGCCGCCGGGATGAAACTGTTGCTGCTGGGCGCTGACCCAGGCAAACCCGTTGAAGGCTGCCTGTTCGGCCACCAGCCGCCGGGCAAGCTGATAGGCGATGGCCGTCTTGCCGATGCCGCCGATTCCCTCGATGGAGACCAGCCAGGGCGCGGCGCCAGCCAGCAACACGCCGCTGAGCAGATCGATGTGGCGGCCAACGCCGACCAGTTGAGTCTCCCCGGCGGCCAGCGTCAGACGTTCCAGGCCGTGGGTGCGCTGGTCGCGCGCGGCCAGCTCCATGGTGTAAAGGGTCTCGGCCAGCCGGGCGATCGCCAGGCGCTGCTTGCGATAAACGGTTGCCTGGGCGACGTTCAGTTCGTTCGCGACGATGTAGACCGACTTTTCGTCCGGGAAGCGCCGGCGCAGGAGCTTCGCATCGTCAAAGCGGTTGACCTCCAGAGCGTCGAGCGCAGCCAGCAGCACATGGTTGGTTGCCACACGAACATTGCCGCCGGCGCCGGGCATCTCCAGTTTGACCAGCGTCAGGTAATCCAACGGACTGCCGTAGGACGCGTCCTTATGAAACAACGACAACGCGTCGTGGACGTTCTCTTCAAAGTCATCTGGCAATGGGGATGTGTTTGGGGACATGGTCATCTGCGTTTCTGGCGGTTTTTGGGCCGGGGTTAACAGCATTATAACAGGATCGCGGCAGGTGCTGCAAACCATCAATTTCTGTTGACAGTACCTGCCATCGGTGCTAAACTCGGCGTCCAGCGGGTTAAAAGATCGGCTGATCTCATCCGAACAGACAACCCGGTTGTAACTATTCAGCCTCAGACTTCGGAAGTCGCCGGTTTTACGTAACAACCAGCCCAACGCGGTGAGGGATGCTTCCACTTCGCTTCGGCGACTTCCGAAGTCTATTGCTCCGTGTTGCCTGAATAGTTACACCCGGTTGCAGTACGACATTGTGGTTACCCCATGCGAATCCTCAACGTACACGACGCCCAACAAACCATCCTGCGCCGCCGCGCCTGGGACGAGATCAATGTACCGCCGCGGTTGCTGGACGGCATCGAGGCCATCTTTGGCCAACGTATCACCCCAGACGAGGCGGTGCGGCGTATCCTGGCTGATGTGCGCGGCCGCGGCGACGACTCCCTACGCGAGTGGACGTTGCGTATCGACGGCGTGGCGCTGGACGCGATGGCTGTGTCGCCTGCCCAGATAGCTGCGGCCTACGAGCAACTCCCTGGCCAGGTGGTTGACGCCCTGCGGCTGGCCGCACAGCGCGTCGAGGCGTTCCACCGCCGCCAGCCGGCCGTCAGTTGGATCCACAACGACGAACAGGGCACGCTGGGCCAGCTCGTGCGCCCCATCCAGCGGGTCGGCGCATACATTCCCGGCGGCACCGCCCCGCTGCCCAGCACCGTGCTGATGACCGCCATTCCGGCGCGCGTGGCTGGCGTCGAACACGTCGCCGTGATCACGCCGCCGCGGCGCGCTACCGGCCTGCCACATCCCGCGATCCTGGTGGCGGCGGACATCGCGGGCGTCAACGCTGTCTACATCGGCGGCGGCGCGCAGGCCATCGGCGCGCTGGCGTTTGGCACGGCAAGCATCCCCGCTGTGGACAAGATCTGCGGGCCAGGCAACATCTTCACAACGCTGGCCAAACGACAAGTCTACGGTATCGTCGGCATCGACGGACTGCCCGGCCCCACGGAGACCCTGGTGATCGCCGACGACGGCGCCGACCCGCAACTGGCCGCCGCGGATCTGCTCGCCCAGGCCGAGCATGATGTGTTGGCCTCGGCGATCCTCCTGACGCCCAGTATACGGCTGGCGAAGCTGGTGCAGGCAGCTGTTCTGTCACAGTTGGAGGAACTGGAACGGGCCGAGATCATCCAGGGCGCGCTGGCCAACAACAGCGGAATCGTGGTAACAGAGAGCCTGGCGCAAGCTTTCGACCTGGCCAACGCCTATGCGCCGGAGCATCTCTGTCTGCTGGTGGACGATCCGTGGAGCCATCTGGGGCAGGTGCGCAACGCCGGCGGTGTCTTTCTGGGCGAGCGCAGCTTCGAGGTGCTGGGCGACTACGTGGCCGGTCCCAGCCACACCATGCCTACCGGGGGCACAGCGCGTTTCGCCAGTCCGCTCAACGTGCTGGACTTCGTCAAGATCGTCAGCGTGGTGGGGGTAAACGAGGCCGCGTTGCAGGCCGTCGGCCCGGCGGCTGAGACGTTGGCGCGCACGGAGGGGCTGACCGCGCACGCAGCCGCGGTCGCGCGCCGGCTGCGTGGTTCAGGTTGACAGCGCCGGACAATTTGGAAAATTGTGTTACGGGTGCGCCGGGCGGATTGTGTCAGCGTATAGCCCCGTGGTACAATGCCGGTCAGGATGACCAAGGCTGAACAGGGTGTGAATTTCCAGGGCAAACGGGTCTGCGTTGTCGGGCCGTTTCCGCCGCGCGCGGGCGAGTTGAGCGGGCAGGTCGAGCTGTTTTGCCAGGCGCTGCAAGGCGAGGGCGTATGGGTACGGCGCGTCAACACCGACGTGCGCGCGGTGCGCCGTCTGCCGTTGATCGGCATTTACTTGCTGCCGCTGGCGCAGATTGTTCTGGTGGCATGGCGTCTGATCGGCGCCGCACCGCGCAGCGATGTCCTGCACGTCTTCGCGGCCAGCGGCTGGGGCTTCTGGTTGCCGGCCATCCTGACTCTTCTGGCAGGCCGGCTGTATCGCCGCCGTGTTGTGATCAGTTTTTTCGGTGGGCAGGGCGGCGAGTTCGTGCGCCGTTCGTGGCGCAGGGTCCTGCCGCTGTTCGGTTGGGCGGACGCGGTGACGGTCACATCAGACTATCTTAAGGAGATCCTTGGCCGCTTCGGACAGCCGGCCAGCGTCGTGCCGAATCTCATCAGCCTGGACCATTTCCCGCTTCTGTTGCGCACGGAGTGGCCTGCATTGATCCTGTGGATCGGCGATTTGGATGAGAGCGCCAACCCGGTGATGGCCCTGCGCTCGATGGCGGCGCTGCGCAGGATCGTCCCCGAGGCGCGCCTGCTGATGGTTGGGCAGGGTCCGCTGGCGCAGGTAGTCGGGAAAGCGGCTGCTGAGCTGGAAGTTGCCAACTCGATCGCCTATCGCGCCGAGTTGCCAGCAGGGCGTCGCCAGGAGTTGCTGCGCGAGGCCAGTATTCTCTGGTTCACGGCGCTGGAGGACAATCTTCCACAGCCTTTGCTGGAGGCCGCTGCCAGCGGCACGGTGATCGTCAGCACCGATGTTGGCGCTATCCCGGAACTGCTGCACGACGGCGTAGATGGTCTGTTGGTGAAGCCTGACGACGCGACGCGCATGGCAGAGGCCACGATACGGGTGCTGAAGCGCCCGTTCCTGGCCGAGAGTCTGGCCAACAACGCGCGATTGTCCGTCGAGCGCTACACATGGTCCAAGCATCGGCGTGGTGTGGCCCGGTTGTACGGTCTGTCACAGGCTGGCGCAGTTGCGCCGGTCGCCGGTGCGGTTGACGGCGCGGCAGACGGCGAAGATCCGGCGGATGTGCTGGGGCGCACGGAGTTTCTCTGGTCGGAACCGGGAGGCACAGCGAAAGACGCGGAGCCAGCCGGCCGGCCGCGCAGGCGTTAGCGGAATTCCGTCCTCCTACTCATCCTCATCCTCATCCTCATCTTCGTACTCTTGCTGTCGTTGGAGATTCGAGTAGGAGGACGAGTAAGAGTAAGAGTAGGAGTAGGAGTAGGAGGACGAGTAGGAGTGAAATGCGCGTTCTAGTGGTGCTGGGCGAGGGCGGCCATACCCGCCAGATGATGCGGTTGCTGGATGAGTTGGGCGCGGGTTACGAGTATCATTATCTGATCGCGGCCGAGGATCGGCTGTCGGAGAGCAAGATTCGCGTGCCCGGCCCGGTCTGGCGTATCGGCCGGCCGCGCAACAAGGTGCGCGGCGAGACCGACTCGCTTCCCGTGTCAGCCTGGCAAACGGCCGGCAGCCTGGCGCAGCTTGTGCCTATCATGCGCGCGGTCCGGCCCGACGTCGTCCTTGCCAACGGTCCGGCCATTGCCGTGCCCGCGGCGGTGATCGGCAAGGCGCTGGGCGCGCAGCTTATCTACGTCGAGAGCGCGTCACGGGTCACCGGCCTGAGCGCCAGCGGCCGGATGGTCTACCGCCTGGCCGACCTTTTCATCGTTCAGTGGCCGCAACTGACCGAATCCTATCCGCGGGCGGTCTACGCGGGCAGGCTGGTTTGACAGGCTGCTGCTCCTGAAACCGCATCGTGCCCGTATCCTGTGCCCGCCGTTCGCCGTCCTCTGAGTTGAACCATGATCTTTGTTACTGTTGGCACCACTGAATTCGATGCTCTTGTCCAGGCTGCCGATCAACTGGCGGCGGCGGGTGAGGACGTGGTGATCCAGAGTGGCAACGGACTGGTGGAGCCGGTCCACGCGCGTTGGTTCCGCTTTGCGCCCAGCCTTGATCCGTACTACGAACTGGCCGATGTGGTGGTGACCCATGGCGGGCTGGGTACGGTCAGCGAGGTGCTGCAGCGCGGCCTGCCGCTGGTCGGCGTCTCTAACCCGGACCGCTATGATCGTCACCAGGATCAGATCTTGCAGGCCATGGAGAACGCCGGGCATCTGGTGTGGTGCCGCGATCTGGCGGATTTACCGGAAGCTGTCGAGCAGGCTGCCCGCAGCAAGTTGGTTCCTTACCAGCCGCCTGCCTCGCGGATCGGCGCGGTCATTCGTGAGTTTCTGGCTTGCTTCCCGGCCAATCATGCGCTATAATCAGCCAGGCTTTCACAAACTGTGCGCAGTGTTTTGCTGCGCGTCGCTCAAACCGTTTCGCAAAGGAGGTCATCGCACTGAAGCGATCCAAACCCCAGGTGTTGCTGTTGCAAGCCGGGTTGACTTGCTACAGCTAGAGCGACAGGGATCATAGAAAACCTCCACACGCAACCCTGCCCGCCCCTATCCGTTCAACCCGCCAGTGGCCAATCTGTAGCCAATACTATCATCGGTTTCCGTACCCATCTCTTAGGAGGAGAATCTACTATGAACAAGCGACTCTATGTCTTGTTGGCAGTTCTGCTGGTCTTCTCAATGATGCTTGCAGCCTGCGGCGCGCAGACTGCAACGCCAGAGCCCACGACTGCCGCCGAACCCGCCGCTCAGCCGGCCGCCACCGAAGCACCCGCGGCTACCGAGGCACCGGCCGCCACCGAAGCGCCCGCAGCCACTGAGGCGCCGGCCGCTACTGAAGCGCCTGCCGAAGCTGCCAAGGGAACTGAAGAGAACCCCTTGGTCCAGGTCTTCGTCCCCTCAGGCGAGACAGAGCAGATCATGTCGGGAGCTGGCGAGCTGGATGCGTTGCTGGCAGCCCATGGCATCTACGTCGACTCATCGGTGGCCACCAGCTACGCAGCGGCCATCGAGGCCATGTGCGCCGGCAAGGCGGACATCGTCTGGCTCGCTACCTTGAGCTATGTCATTGCCAAGGACAAGTGCC
Organism: Caldilineae bacterium; assembly: GCA_020634555.1. Taxonomy (GTDB): domain Bacteria; phylum Chloroflexota; class Anaerolineae; order JAAEKA01; family JAAEKA01; genus JACKBK01. Next base: position 3,204 of record JACKBK010000066.1, on the reverse strand, counting down.
CGGATGCCCAGCTTTTGCTCACGTCGATGCGCTTCGGCAGCCAGTTCTACAACGGCCAGATCATCGTCGGCGCCGACTCCGGCATCGAGAGCATTGAGGATCTGAACGGCAAGAGCTTCGCTTTCACCGATCCGGCCAGCACCTCCGGCTATCTCTATCCGACCGCACTGTTGGAGGAGAACGGCGTCGAGCTGAGCGAGAGCCTCTTCGCCGGTTCGCACAACTCAGCCGCGCTGGCGGTCTACAACGGCCGGGCTGACGCCGCCGCCACCTATGTGGATGTGCGCAACAGCCTGGAGTCCGACTTCCCCGACATCAAGGACAAGACCAAGGTCATCGCACTGACCGACGACATTCCCAACGACACCATCACCGCCGGCCCTGACGTTCCGGCGGATGTCGCCGATGCCTACAAGCAGGCGATGCTGGATATTGTTGGCACAGATGACGGCTTGCAAGCTGTCTACGACATCTACGAGTGGGAGGGTGCGGCCGAGGCTGACGACAGCTTCTTCGATCCCGTCCGCACGGCTGCTACCGCCATCGGCGTTGTAGACCTGCAGAACTGGAAGGGCGTCAGCGCACCCTACCGTATCGGTCTGGTAACCGACGTCGGCAAGGTGGACGACGGCACCTTCAACCAGTATGCTTACGAGGGCCTGCAGCGGGCCGCGGAGGCCTACGGCCTGGACACTTCCTTCATCGAGACTGCCCAGCCGACGGACTACGAGAAGAACGTCGAGCAGTTTGCCCAGGAAGGCTACGACATGATCGTAACCGTGGGCTTCATGATGGGTGAAACGACGCAGAAGATGGCCGAGAAGTACCCGGACATCAACTTCGCCATCGTGGACAACGCCTACGAGGAGTATCCTGAGAACCTGCAGGGTCTGGTCTTCCGCGAGGACCAGGCTGGTTTCCTGGCTGGCGCGTTGGCCGGTCTGCTCAGCGAGAGCAAGACCGTCGGCATCGTGGCCGGCATGGAGATACCGCCCGTCAAGAAGTTCCGCAACGGCTATGAGAACGGCGTTGCCTATGTCTGCGGCGACTGTGATACCGTGGGCGTCTACATCGACAGCTTCACCGACCCGGCCAGGGGCAAGACGGCCGCGCTGAGCCAGATCGCCGAGGGCGCCGATATCATCTTTGGCGCCGGCGGCCCGACCGGCTCAGGCGGCATCCTGGGCGCAGCTCAGGACGGTGTCTGGGTCATCGGCGTGGACCAGGATGAGTACTTCACCACCTTCGGCGGCGGCACGACCGATGGCGCTGACAAGCTTCTTAGCAGTGCCATGAAGCGTGTCGACAACGCGGTCTACAACTCGATCCAGAGCCTGGTGCGCGGTAACTTCACCGGCGGCACGGCGCTTTACACCGCCAGCAACGACGGCGTGGGTCTTGCACCGTTCCACGATGCTGAAGGCGCAGTCTCCGCCGACGTTATGGCGGCGCTGGACGACATCAAGGCTATGCTGGCCAGCGGCGACCTGACTACCGGCGTTGATGGCACCTCTGGCGATGTCATCGAAGACGAGGTTCCGGCTCCTGGTTCCTTTACTGCTCCATAAAGGCGCAGTTCAACCGGAAGCGCCAACAGCGGCGTCCAGTGAGTAGGATTTTCTAGTTCAAGAACGGGGAGCGTCGTACGACGCTCCCCGTTCCCCTAAATCAGTGCCGGCAGCCAACAGGCTGCACGCCTGGGGCCTGCCGGCGTACACGTCCCACCCCCCGACCCGAATGTAAAGAGTCAGTAGTTTTGCAGATTTAACAATTGACGGCCGAGTTGTTTTAGAGTAGAGCTGGTCTCAAGCAGTCTTGGATGTGAGCGGCTGATACGCCTTGGGCAGCCTGGTGAACGATCCAGTTGAGCAAGAGATCGGTGTGTTGTTGACGGACCCATGTTCGAGTCTCGCCCAGAGTGACGTGAACACCTCGTTGACGTTGTAAAGAGACACGTTGTTCGTCCAAATACTGATAAAGGAAGAGACCAATGGCCCAGAAGCGCACGATTGCTTGTGCCGAGCGCACCTGATAGTGGTCGGCGCCCAAGAGTTCCTTGAAATCAGCGAATAGAACCTCGATGACCCAGCGCATGGCGACAGCGGCAACGACCTGCGCCAAGCTGTCGGTCAGGCGACTGGTAACCCAGTAGCGAGCAGCGCCGGGCGGTGCATCGGGTTCTGGTTTGACGATCAAGACCTGGCAGGCACCCAGCTTTTTGATGCGAGTGCGTACGAGGTAGCCGTAGACCCAACGACCACCTTCGATAGATGGCCAGAGGACTGGCTGAAAGTCGTCAGGTGTAAGGCCAGCAGCATAGTGATCGACACGCTGCCACAAGCGCTGACCGTCTGCCAAGGTGATGCGCAGTTGGCGATTGGATTTCAGACCGCCCGTGAAGTCCCATCCCCGCTGACGCACGGCTCGCCAGACCTGTTTTGCCACATACCAACTGTCGGCCAGGACATGGGTGTGGGTATCAGCCGGCGGAACAAAGGTCTCGACCTCCTGGACAGCCATGTCTATCTTGCTGCGGAACGGCACACCTTCTTTCTCGCAGACGGTTTTTTGACGATACATCTGCGGCGTGAGCGGCAACTGGCGTCCCAGCAGGCAATACACGCTTTGAAACAAGCTGTGACCGGGCATCGAACGCTTGTCGCTACTGGAATAGTGCCATCCTTGTCCCTCCATCTTGCAAGCGTAGGCCTGAACGCAGGTCGAGTCGTCGAGAGCCAAGTAACCTGTCACGACGGTTTGGCGACGACGCCCCCGCTTTCTCGGCTGCTGGGCTCGCTGATCGGCATGGGCTTGGACCACCTCTGGCGCTACCAGTGCATTGAAGTGCTTTTGGCGCTGGTTTGTCAGCGCTTCGATCGACCACGGAGCTTGCTGCAGAAAACGGCTCAGCCCGCTCACTGTCCGTTGGACGGCTACTTGTCGCAAGATACCCGACAGGGTGCGTGTCTCATCGCATTTCAACATTCCCAGAAGTACGGTCACGAAGTACTTCCACTGCGGTAGGCTGAAAACGTCACATGCAATCTGCATGTACTGGCGCAAGCTGGCTGTCTGTAGTAAAACGAGGTGGGCCATGGTGCTCTCCTTGGTAAAGTCGTTCTTTCAAACCAACTTTAACTCAGAGAGTGCCTGGCCTTCAACTTTTCACTCAATTGTTAAGAGTGCAAAACTACTGTAAAGAGT
>JACKBK010000065.1 GCA_020634555.1 Caldilineae bacterium | reverse complement strand
CCCGGCGTCAAGTTGCGCTGCAGGCCCATCATCGCGGTCGCACAAAAGGTGCAGCCCATCGCGCAGCCGGCCTGGCTGCTGATGCAGACGGTGTTGCGCCGGTGATAGCGCATCAGCACCGTCTCGATCAACTGGCCGTCGTGCAGGCGAAACAGCGTCTTGGTGGTTTGGCCGTCGCTGGAGTGGGTCTCGACGACCGGGGTCAGCACCGCGCCGCTGGCCTCGTCTGCCAGTTGTTCACGCAAAGCGAGCGGCAGACTGGTCATCTCTGCGGGATCGGTGACCAGTTGCTTGTACAGCCACTGGCGCACCTGATCGGCGCGGTAGGACGGCTGGCCCAGGGCGCGCATATAATCAACCAACTCCGCCCGGCTGAGATCAAGCAGCCGTGGTGTTTTCTCAGAATCGCTCATGGGTTTTGCCTACGACACGCGATAAATCATTGCGGCCAAATAGTCCATTTCTGCCCAAGCAGCCATGAATTCCACCAAGCTAATCGCCTGCGGCCCCGAACTCAACCAGGGATCGTTGACAAAGGCACTTGTCTCGTCAAGCCCCACAAGAACACAGGCATGTGCAGCATTCTCTGTCCAATAGGTCAGAAAGCCTGTCTTGATAAGGACGATAGGAGGGATGTTGCGAACAAGGGAGGCACGAAGTAAAGGAAGGGAGAATGAGTCGTAGTCTACTTGGTACCCCCACCGCGAGAGACGCAACAACCTGCTGGCGGGGGCGCCAAATGCCGGATCGACATCGAGTAATGCCATCAGCGCCTTTTCACTGCGAGAGTCATCGGCGTAAGTCAACACCGTGCGGGCGCAGGCAGCCAGGCAGCTCGCTTCACTAGTTTGATGCAAGTGGCGAACTGGCAGCAAGAGATCTGGCATTTTGTTGGATCCTCGTGATGGTTGCTTCATCGGCGTGGATTTCGCCGGTCTGCGCATCCACCGTGATTTCGCCCACCTGTCCCAACTCACCGCTGGCTGGATTCGTCAGCAGCACCGGCACGCGCCAGCGAAACCGCTCAGCCACCAGAAGCTCAGGATCTCCTGCTGCGCACAGGTTGCCGATTTGGGACAACACAAACCGGTTGACTTTCTGGCGAGCAGCCAACGACCCTACCACTATCTCACCGGAGACGCGGATGTTGATGTCAATTGTGACCGGGTCAGGTAGTTCCAGACCTGCAAACGATGCTTTCATTGCTCCAATGCGACCCTTTCTGCCAACCGCTGCATCATTGTACTGCCAAGCAAGAGCATGGGCAAACGGTCTTCTTCCGCCATTTGTAGATTGAACCAGTGTTACGAACGTGCGTCGGTCCACGCAGCCAGCAGTTCAACCAGATCAGCGAACACCCAGGTCGGCGCAGGATCAGCCGCGGCCAGTTCTTCGGCAGTGGAGATGCCTGTCAGCACGGCCATGGTGTGTATTCCTGCCCGTGCGCCGCCCAGAATGTCGGTGTCGTAGCGGTCGCCGACCATGACGGTCTGCTCCGGTGGGCAGCCCAGCCGTTCCATAGCCAGCTCAAAGAACGCTGTCTGCGGCTTGCCGATGACTACCGGCGCCACACGGGTGGAGGTCTCCAGAAACGCCTGAATCGCGCCAGCTCCTGGCTCGATGCCGCGCTCGGTTGGGATTGTGCGGTCAGGATTGGTGGCAACGAAACGGCAGCCGGCGTTGATGGCCAGCGCTGCCTCGGCCAGCCGGGCATAGGTCACGGAGCGATCCAGCGCGGCGACTACCACCTCGGCGTCACTGTGCCGGTCGACCAGCTCGAACCCGCCTTCCTCCAGCGCGGTCCTCAGGCCAAGCTCACCAACAAACAGCGCGCGGCTGCCGGCTGGATAGTGCTGCCTCAGCCAGCCGACCGTGGCCAGCGCGGAGGAGTAGATCTGCCCGCGATCCACCGCGACACCCATGCCGTTGAGTCTGGCAGCCACCTGATCGGGCGTGCTGGTGGCGTTGTTGGTCATCACCAGGAAGGGAGTACTCGTCGCGTTCAGGGCGTCGATGAACTCGACCGCGCCGGGTAGCCGTTCCTTGCCGCGATGTAAGACGCCGTCCAGGTCAATTAGGAAAGCGCGCGCTGTGTCCAAGCCGGTTACGCTCATTCCGTCCCGCTCCCCGCTTCCGCTGCTTCCGCCTCGGTCAGATCAGCCTCGACGTCGTAAGCCGCAGTGGCTACTGCCCAGGCCACCAGCCCCCAGCTTCCGCCGGAGATCAGCAGCGCCAGCAGAATGCTGCCTGGGTTGAGCGGTACATTGCCGCGCGCGATGCCAACGAGAGCCAGCGCAATCCCCAGCGCGGCTGCGACGATGCCTATCTTCAACGGGCCGGACAGGCGGCGGCGGGTTGTTTGATCGTTTGAAGTGCTCATAGCTTCAGGTTACCATTCTTCCTCGCTCCAGCCAAAACGCATCTGGCGCGGGTCTACGTCGTCGAGGTCCACGGGGGCAGGCAGGGTCTCGTTGTGCAGCGCCAGATACTCGCCGAAGTTCTCTGGGCTGCGGCTGAGCTGCACGCTGTGGTCGCGGATAACGAAAAACAGGGCGTCACCCGGGTCTACTCCCAGCACATCCAACACCTCTACCGGCAGCACAACCCGGTTGCGGCTCCCGATTCTTGCGACGCGAATTATCATTGACGACCTCCAACGAATGAAACGGATCAGCCACGGGTGGCGGGGCGCAGGTCCTCGACAACCAACTGAAGACGCCGGTTGCCGTTCCAGGTGTTCTCTTCCAGCTTGTAGGCCAGATCGACGACGCGCGGCAGACTTCCATACCAGTGGCCCTGGCGAAAGGCGATGGCGTCCCAGGCAGCCTCACGCCGCGGACCGGCTTCGGGATCGCTGACGACTAACTTCAGATGGGCGCCGTCCGCGCCCACTTTGCGAGCATCGCGCACCTGCAGGCGGCGGCTCAGGAAGAGGGGCTGCGGATTGGCGTAGCCGGTAGGCTCCATCTGCTGCAACAGACCCCAGGTAGCCCAGTCCGTATCGCCCAGTTTGATCTCGGCGTCGATGTGCAGGCTGGGCTGCAGGTCTTTCTCACTCAGCTCCTCGGCGGCGATCTCTTGCAGCGTGGCCTTGAGCGCCGGCAGCTTCTTGTTCTCAACGGTAAAGCCGGCTGCGGCCGCGTGCCCACCATGTCTCACCAACAGCCCGTCGACCGCGCAGCGATCCAGCGCATTGGTGATGTCGAACTCGGCGATGCTGCGGGCGCTGCCGCGGCTTTGCCGGTCGCCCAACTCGACTACCAGCGACGGACGGTAGGTCTGCTCAACCAGCCGGCCCGCCACCAGGCCAACGATCCCGGAAAGAAACTCCTTGCTGGCCACCAGATAAAGGAAACCGTCCGCGCCATCGGCCTCGATCTGCGCCTGGGCGGCCTCCAGCGACTGCGCGGTCAACTGCCGCCGGCGGGCATTCAGGAGGTCAAGCTCGCCGGCCAGGCTGGCAGCCTTGAAGACGTCATCGGTCCGCAGCAACTCATAGGCCAGCATCGCGCTTTCCAATCGCCCTGCTGCGTTGATACGCGGTCCCAGGATGTAGCCAATTGATGATGCGCTGATCTGGCCCAGCGCAAGGCCGGTCTTGTTGATCAGCGCCTGCAGGCCGGGGCGATGGGGCTGGTTGATGCGCTCCAGGCCGCGCTGTACCAGCGCCCGGTTCTCGTCCAGCAGCGGTGCAAGGTCGGCCACGGTGCCCAGCGCTACCAGATCCAGCAGGTCCGCCTCGTCCAGATCGACGGTGAGATCGCGGCGGATGGGCGCCTGTTGTTGGGTGCGCAACAGCCCTTGGGCCAGCTTGTAGGCCAGTCCCACACCTGCCAGTCCCTTGAACGGGTAGTCACAGTCGGCGCGCTTGGGGTTGATGGCAGCCAGAGCGGGCGGCAGCACGGATCCCACCGAGTGGTGATCGGTGATGATGACGTCCAGACCCAGCCGGTTGGCAAAGCCAACCTCGTCCACAGCGCGGATGCCACAATCCACGGTGATGATCAGCCGCTGCCCATCGCGCGCCAGCTCGCTCAAGGCGCTGTTGTTGAGGCCGTAGCCCTCGTCCACCCGGTGGGGGATGTAGGGACGCACAAACGCGCCCAGCGCGCTCAGTGTTTGCACCATCAAAGCTGTGGCAGTGACGCCGTCCGCGTCGAAGTCGCCGTAGACAGCGATGCGTTCGCCGTTGCGGATCGCACGCCGGATGCGCTCCACCGCCTCGTTCATGCCCGCCATGCGAAAGGGATTGTCTACTCGTGCGACGCCGGCCAGGAACGCCTCCACCTCTTCAGGTGTCTGCACACCGCGACTCCAAAGGAGCTGTACGATCAACGGCGGCACATGGCTGAAGCGCGCCAGGTGGCTGCTAGGGGCTTCTGGCTGGATGATCCATCGTTTTTGCTGGGATTCTGTGACGGTCATGCACGGGATTATAGCCGACCCGCTGCAATCGGGCAACGTTGGGACACGTAACATGACATAGATCATTGACTCCCGCCCCAAGTCATGGTATAACCTAGCACCAATCTGGCACAGGTGCTGCGCCAGCCGACCGTTGGCCACAGGCCCGCGACCAGAAAAGTACAGAAAGGACAGGGGTCACGACCATGAGACAACCGAACACCGCTGCCGAGCGTGAGGTATTGGAACATGAGCGCGACGAGCTCATCGACGACATCGAGAAGACCAAGGTATTGCTTCAGGAAGAGGTCAAGGCCGAGGTAGACGAGGGCGATCCCGGCCTGTTCGACCGCGAGATGTATCGCGCACTGCTGACGACTCTGGAGAAGAAGCTGGAGTCGGTCAACGCCGCCCTGCGCGCTATCGACAGAGGCCGCTACGGAACCTGTGAACGCTGCGGCGAGCAGATCGATCCGGCGCGCCTGGCGGCGAAGCCGGACGCCGTGCTGTGCCTCAATTGCCAGCTTCAGGTTGAACGACTCACCAAGAAGGCCGCCCTGCGCAGCTTGATGATGGAAAGCGAATAGCACAGGAGCATTGTTGTGGCTGACGTCCATGTTTCGAACCACCCACTGATCCAGCACAAGCTCACCCTGCTGCGCAACAAGAGCACCGAGCCGAAGAAGTTCCGTGAACTGGTGCGGGAGATCGCCATCATGCTGGCGTACGAGGCCACCCAGGACCTGGCCGTCAGTCCGAAAGCAGTCGAGACTCCTATGGGGCCGGCTGCCGGCGCAGAGTTGCAGGAACACATCGGGCTGGTGCCGATCCTGCGCGCCGGTCTGGGAATGGTTGAGGGCATCTGGGAGATGATGCCCTCGGCCGAGGTGTGGCACATTGGGCTGTACCGTGATGAGCGGACATTGCGCCCGGTTGAGTATTACAACAAGCTGCCAGTCGCGCCGACCGTGCAGGTCTGCCTGATCCTGGATCCGATGCTGGCTACCGGCGGTTCGGCGGTCGCCACGGTAGATATTCTCAAGCGCTGGGGGGCCCAACGCGTCAAGTTTGTTGGACTGATCGCGGCGCCGGAGGGAATCGAGCGGCTGTCCAGCGCGCATCCGGATGTTGCCATCCACATCGCGGAAGTGGACGAGCGATTGAACAGCATCGGCTATATCGTGCCCGGACTAGGTGACGCCGGCGACCGGCAGTTTGGCACCGGATGATCCTCAGCAATCACGTTCCGGGGGCGCTGGGTGTGCTTACGCACGACGGAGGTTGATTGACCACCATACTTCCCGCCTGGTATCCGTCCTTGCCGCGGGTACGGGAGTTGAATCGGATCGGGCCAAACGGCGAGGCGTACCGTATCACCGTCGTCATACCGACTCGCAACGAGTCCGCCAACCTGCTGCCGGTGTTGGCAAAGGCCGCGCCCTATTGCGATGAACTGCTGGTGGTCGATGGCCACAGCAGCGACGGCACGCGCGAGCTGGCCGCGGCATGCGGCGCGCGCGTCATTCTGGACGAAGGCAAAGGCAAGGGCGCCGCGCTGCGGCTGGCTATGCGCGAGGCCAGCGGCGACATCCTGGTCTTCGTGGATGCTGACGGCTCCCACGACCCCACCGACATCCCGGCGCTGATCGCTCCCATTGTCGCCGGCGAGGCTGACCACGTCAGCGGCTCGCGCATGTTGGGCGGCAGCGATGAGCTTCACGCCACCTTCCACCAGTTCATCCGGCTCTTCGGCAGCCAGATCATCACACTCAGCGTCAACTACACGCAGGGGGTTCGTCTGACCGACTGCCAGAACGGCCTGCGCGCCATCCGTCGAGATGTGGCGCTGGCCCTCGATCTGCAAGAGAACATTACCACCATCGAACAGGAGATGGTAATCAAGACAGTTCGCAGCGGCTACCGGTTGGACGAGGTGCCGACCCATGAGTACGTGCGCGCCAACGGCGTCTCGCGCTTCCGCGTCAAGGACGTGTGGTTTCGCTACGTCCGCAGTTGGCTCTACTACCTCCTGTTCTGGAAACCTCCCCAAAAGCTCTAGCGCCCGCCATGCAGAACCTTGTCCGCAGACCGCTGGCCTGGATCATCGGCGGCTTCGTGCTGCTGGCAACCCTCTACAGCGTCGTCATCCCGCCCTTCGAGACGCCCGACGAGATCTGGCATTTCGCCTTCGTCCAACACCTGGTCAGCGGAAAAGGATTGCCGGTATCTGCGCCGAACACGCAGGCGCTGTGGCGGCAGCAAGGTGTCCAGTCGCCCGGCTATTATCTGGCCGCAGCTGCACTGACGGCGTGGATCGACCAGAGCGACTTCCCGGACATCTACGCGCGCGCCAACCCGCATGCCGCCATTGGCCGCCCCGACTCGCCAGACAACATCAACTTCCTGGTCCACCATGCCAGCGAGGGTTGGCCCTGGCGCAACACCGTGCTGGCGCTGCACATCGCCCGTTTCTTTTCCATCTTTCTCGGCGCGGTCACGCTTTGGGCAACCCAGCGCGCGCTGCGTCCACTTCTGGGCGACCGGCGGGCGACGCTGGGCGCGGCGCTGTTCGCCTTTTTGCCGCAGTTCATCTTCATCAGCGCAGCCGCCAGCAACGACAACGCCATCAACGCCACAGCCACTCTGACCCTCTGGCTCCTGGTCTTGTTAGTCACCGATCCAGCCGAGCGGCGCGGCCGTTGGACGGGTCGCCGCGGCCTGCTGCGCTTCGTTGCCATCGGCGTTCTGCTTGGCCTAGCGCTGTTGTCGAAGCTCAGCGGGCTGGCGCTGGCCGGGCTGGCCGGATTGGCGCTGCTGCTGGCCGCCTGGCGTGGCCGCTCGTGGCGCACGCTCGTGTTGGGCGGCGTAGCCATCTTCGTTCCCGCGCTGCTGGTCGCCGGCTGGTGGTTTGTGCGCAACTGGACGCTGTATGCAGACCCGCTGGCGTGGAACATCTGGCAGGCCAACATCCTGCTGCGGGTCACGCCGGCCGGTTGGGAGACCATCGTCGCCGAACTGGTAAGCCTGGAGCGGTCGTTCTGGGGGCTGTTCGGCTGGCTCAACGTGCCGTATCCGTCCTGGGTCTATCTTGTGTTTCGCGCGATCGAAGTTATCATCGCTGCCGGGCTGGTGCTGGCAGCTGGACGCTGGTTGGTTCGCTCGCGGCGGATCGATTGGCGCTGGGCCGGCGGCGGGCTGTTGATGCTCTGGCTGGCCGCGTTGGCCGTTTCGTGGGTGCGTTTCATGCGCATCGCACCGGCCGCGCAGGGGCGTTACTTCTTCCCGGCCGCGCCGGCTCTGGCTCTATTGGCGGTGGTCGCCTTCGGCGCGTGGATACCGGGGTTGATCCGGCGCGGGGGCAGGCCGCAGCACGCCTCGCCGCTGGGCTGGGGTGTGGTTGGCTTGCTGGCGGTGCTCAGCGTCCTGACACCGGTCTGGATCGTCGCGCCGGCCTACCGCCCGCCTGCCTCAGCCGCAGAGTTGGCGCCCCGTTTGACGCCTGTGGAGGCTGATCTGGCGGGTCAATTCGCGGTGCTCGGTGTGGCAGGCGAGCCGGCCATCGCCGCGCCCGGCCAGCCCTTGACAGTCACAGTGAGCTGGCAAGCTCTGGCGCCAGTCGATGCGGACTACTCGGTGTTTGTGCATCTGGTGAACGACGACGGCCTGGTAGTGGCGCAGAAGGACACCATGCCGGGCGGCGGACAGCGTCCCACCAGCCAGTGGTTGCCGGGAGAGACGCGCGTTGAACAGTACCGCGTTGTCGTTCCGGCCACGGCTTACACGCCCGACCATGGGTGGTGGGCCGTTGGGCTGTACGACCATCGCACCGAGGAACGTCTGCCGGTGACGCTGCACTCGCCCGCGGCCGGCGTCGCCGCCAACGATGACCAGATACTGTTTGGCGATGTGACTCTGGCGGCCGCGGCCGGCGACATTCCTAATCCCCTGAGCATCGATTTTCTGGACAACGTGACTTTGTTGGGATATAGTCTCAGCGCGCGCAGCGTAAGCCCCGGCGACCCGTTGACGGTGACGCTCTACTGGCAGGCGCGCGGCCCGGTGAGCGGCGACTACACGACCTTCGCCCACCTGCTGGACGCCAGCGGCCAGACCCGCGGCGGCCACGACGCCACGACGCAACCGGCGACGCGCGACTGGCAGCCTGGCCAGGTGATCACGGATATCCATTCGTTCACCGTAGCCGAGGACGCGCCGCCGGGCGCCTATCAGATCGAGGCCAGTCTTTACACGCGGCCGGCGTTTGACCGGCTGACGCTGGTCCGTTCGGAGGGCGCTGAAGGCGCGGATCGGGTGTTGCTTGGACAGTTACGGGTCAACGAAAGATGATGTGAGGCAGGACGACTGATGACCGACCAGACGCACAAACGTCCTTCGTGGGACGACTACTTCATGGGAATCACGCTGCAGGTCGCCAAGCGCAGCACCTGCGACCGGGCGCGGGTCGGCGCGATCATCGTCAAGGACCGCCGTATCCTGACCACAGGCTACAACGGCGCACCGGCCGGGCTGCCGCACTGCGACGAAATCGGCCACCTGATGATAGACGGCCACTGCGTGCGCACGTTGCACGCTGAGCAGAACGCCATCATCCAGGCGGCGCAGCACGGGGTCAGTGTCGCCGGAAGCGCGATCTATGTGACGCACCAGCCCTGCCTGACCTGCGCCAAGATGATCATCAACGCGGGCTTGAAGCGGGTCGTCTATGCCGGCGCGTACCCCGACGCCAACTCGGTGGCGTTTCTGGCGCAGGCCGGTGTTGCTTTGCAGCATGTTGAGGTTGGTGAGTGATCACCTGGCACGGACGCCGCCGGTTGAAACCTGAAGTCACGCCGGGCGCCAGGTCAGTTATTCATCGCCCTCGGTTTGCAGGTGCATTTGGCGCCGTTGGAGGCGCCAGATACGGCGCTGTTGAGCCTGCTGGAAACGACGCTTCTCGGCCTCGGTTTCCGGCAAAAGCGGCGGCACTGGCGTCCGGTGGCCGTCAGCATCGAGGGCTACGAAGGTAAGATAGGCGGTGGCTGTGTGGCGCTGCTCACCGGTCAGTGGGTTCTCGGCGTCGACGCGAACACCGATCTCCATGGAGGTACCGAAGGCCCGGTTGACGTGCGCCCGCAGGATCAGCACCTCGCCCACATGGGCCGGCGCCAGAAAGTGCAGGTCGTCCATGGATGCGGTGACCACGATGTGGCGGGCGTGGCGCATGGCCGCAACGCCGGCGCAGATGTCGATCCAGGCCGCGACCTGGCCGCCGAAGATGGTGTTCAGCCCGTTGGCGTGAGACGGCAGGATGATCTGGGTCATCTCGACCGCGGACTCAGAAGCGCGTTTTGGTTCTGGCGACATAGATACCTCTTGGAGTTTGTTGAGCACAGGTTTGCATCGCTATCTGGTGTGAAACGTGAATCGTGAAACCTGGGACGGTTGACCCGTTACATAACACCTGGTTCTAACGGATTCTGTGGATGCAGGAAGTTGTTGTTGCAAAGGACGCCCGCCGGAGGCTACAAGCCATCCGGCTACGAGATGCAAGCCCGCTGGGCTACGGAATCCGGAGGCCCGGAGGGCCTTTCACGTCATAGCCCGATCCGTTTCACGGTCGGGCGGTCGCACACCCACAGAATCCGACAGAATCAGCATAATACTTCTCGGGTCGTAACTACTCACTCGTCATTCCCGCGCAGGCGGGAATCCACACTTCGCAGACCTGGATTCCCGCCTGCGCGGGAATGACGACACGCCGTAGGCTGAACAATTACCCTGGGCCTTGATCTCAGCGCCTCGCAGTCTATCACAACAAAGTGAAATCGGAGAACAGCACCATGCAACAGATCGTAGAATGTGTCCCTAACTTCAGCGAAGGCCGGCGGCAGGAAGTAATCGACGAGATCCTCGCGGGAGTGACGTCTGTACCCGGCGCGCACTTGCTGGACGTCCAGTCTGACGGCGACCACAACCGCACAGTGGTAACCTTTGTTGGCGGCCCGGAGGCGGTGTTGGAGGCGGCCTTTCAGAGCGCCCGCATCGCGGCCGGGCTGATCGACATGAACCAGCAGCGCGGCGAGCATCCGCGCATGGGCGCCACAGACGTGATCCCCTTCATCCCGGTACGCGGCGTGAGCATGGATGACTGCGCCCAGCTTGCCCGCCGGCTTGGCCAGCGGCTGGGGCAGGAGCTTGACATCCCGGTGTATCTTTACGGTCAGGCAGCCAGCCGGCCGGAGCGAGTTAATCTGCCGGATGTGCGCCGGGGCGAGTATGAAGGGATCCGCGACAGCATCGGAAGCGACCCGGCGCGCGATCCCGACTTTGGGCCGTTGCGTCTGGGATCGGCCGGCGCGACGGCGGTGGGCGCACGCGCGTTTCTGATCGCCTTCAACATCTATCTGAACAGTGACACCGTGGAGATCGCCAAGAAGATTGCCAAGACTGTGCGCCATTCAAGCGGCGGCCTGCGCTTTGTGCAAGCGATGGGCGTGCTGGTGGACGGCCAGGCGCAGGTGTCGATGAACCTGACCGATTTCAGCAGGACGCCGCTGCACGTGGTCGTCGAGTTGGTGCGCCGCGAGGCTGCCCGCTATGGCGTTCTGATCAGCCACAGCGAGTTGGTGGGGTTGATCCCGCAGCAGGCCCTGCTGGATGCCGCCACCTGGTACTTGCAACTTGACGGGTTCAAACCGGACCAGGTGCTGGAGAACCGGCTGGGAGAGTAAACGCAAAACGACCGGGTAAAAAAAGCCCGGTCGTTTTGCGTTTACTCTGCGTTGTAGCTCGTCATTCCCGCGAAGGCGGGAATCTACAATTCAAGAGCACTGGACTCCAGGGAAGGCGGGAGTGACGGGTGAGCAGACCAGCCTTGATCAGCCGCCGTGCGATGCGGCTTTGCGCTCGGCATCGCCCTCTTCCATCTCTTCCTCAAGCTGCACGTCGATATCCTCGAACACTGCCAGCACATCGGTGCGCGAGACGATACCGATCATCCTGCCGGATGCATCCACGACCGGCAGCGGGTTGGAGCGATTGCTGATCATCTGCGTTGCCAGGTCCTCGATGGAGGCGTCCGCACCGATGGTGTTGACCGGCGCGGTCATGATGTCCTGCGCCACAACGCCCGTGATACGACGCAGGCTCTCCTGATACTCCTTGCTGCGCAACGGCAGGTAAGCACCCAACAGAGGCAAATAGGTGGGCAGTTTGGGACGAGCATGGCGGGTGATCATGTCCAGCTCGGTGACGATGCCGATTGGCTCGTTGGCATCGTTGACCACCGGCAGGCCGCTCAACTGATGTTCGCGGAAAAGCCGGGCTATCTCACCTACCTTGGTGTCCATCCGAACAGTAATGACCTCGTGGGTCATGATATCGCCAACGTTCATTGCGTCTTCCTTTGTGATAGATTACAGAGCAACGGCTCCAGATCGTCGCTGGAGCCGTTTCGGGCTTGTGGGCCCCCCCGGATTCGAACCGAGGACCAACCGGTTATG
>JACKBK010000064.1 GCA_020634555.1 Caldilineae bacterium | reverse complement strand
CACCGGCTGGCGTGTCGCCGACGTTTTCGCCGGCCGATGCCAGGTCGGGCGTGGTGTTGCCGTTGCTGAACGGCAGGATAGTGGTATCTTCTTCGTCGATCATCCAGTTCAGCGTCCCGCCGCCGATGTTCGCCACGGTGAGCTGCTGCTGGGTCGATGTGTTGGTTCCCTGGGTGCTTTCCATACTCAGCGGGTTGACATCAATGTTGGGATCGCCACCCGTTTGCACGGTGAGCTCCAGCGGTACTTGCACCAACGGGGTGGTCGGGTCGTTGCTCTCGACGCACAGCGTGCCGTTGAACGTGCCATCGGACAGGCCGGTGGAGTTGAAGGTCACGTTGACCGGTACGTTGCCAGTTGGTGGCGTTGTGCCTGCTGTCGGGTTAACGCTGGCCCACGGAATGTCATCGGGTGCATCGCAGGTCGCTGCCGCCGCCACCAGGCTCAGATCGTCATAGTAGACGGTCGAGGCGCCATTCGCAAACAGGTCTACGGCCGCGATGTTGATGGATCCGCCGCCGCTGACACCTTCGCTCCAACTACCCGTGTAGAGCACCTGATTGTCGTAGTAGAAGGTCTGCGTGTCAGCGTCCAGGTTGATCTCGACGCGGAGCTCCACCCACTGATCGGTGATCAGTGACAGGGGTGGGAACACTGAACCGACGCCATCGGCCAGCACCTGGCCAGTGGCGGAGTTGAAGTGTACCTGGACCGACCAGTTACCATCACCGCCGCCGGTAGATGTGTACTCGTTCAACAGGATGAAGTAGGTTTCACCGCTGAAGTTGCCAGGCACATACTGCCATGCGGTGTAGTGCCAGACGCCGCTGGTGTAGCCGCTGTACTGGTGTACCAGGTCTGAGTCGACTTCGATGGCCGCCGAGTTGGGTGCGCTGCGTGCCTGAGTGCTGCTTGTCAGCGCGCCCGCTGCGGCATTGTCGCCCCAGCCTTCCCAGCCACCCTGGCCGATAAGCTGGCTACCGGTGGCGTAACTGTCAAAGTTGTCGCTCCAGTCCACCAACGCTGGCAAGGATGAGTTGTCCTCGAAGATGCTCCAGTCCAGGGCGGCCGTGCCGTTGTTGCCGACATTCAGTGTCTGGTTGGTGGAGGTGTTGGGAGCCTGCGTGCTGCTCAGGCTGCTGGGGTGGACGTCGATGATCGGCGCCGACTCCGACGGCTTGACAGCTACCGGAAGATGCTGCGGAGCAAAGCCCGATCCACTGCCGTCCAGCGGTGCTGGTGTCAGGTTGACCTGGCCAAACGCCCAGACTCCTATCGGAAGTACGCCAACATTGGCTGTGACGGTGATCATCTGTGTTTCGCCGGCGTTCAACGAGAAGCTGGCCGGCTCAACAGAAATGGTCAAGCCCGCGGCAGCGGTAGTGCTGGTTGTCCACATGCCATCGTCCACAGCCTCGACCGTGCGGTACCAGATGCAGGAGCCGCCGCATTCGTCATTGCCGAGGCTGGCCAGGTTGAGCGACGCGGGGCTGCCGCCGA
The DNA here is from genome assembly GCA_020634555.1 of Caldilineae bacterium. GTDB lineage: Bacteria > Chloroflexota > Anaerolineae > JAAEKA01 > JAAEKA01 > JACKBK01. The sequence continues at coordinate 10,555 of JACKBK010000064.1, read as the reverse complement.
CGCCGGGGTTTGCAGCCTGGAACGCGCCGGGAGCCACGTCAAACAGCAGGCCTGCCAGGGCGCCCTGATCAACCTGAACGCGGCCGCCGCCCATGTCGAACGGATCAGCCTGAGTGATATAGTCTTCTTTGTAGACGCCGGTTACCTTGCCGGTGCTCATCATCGCTGCCTTGATCTCGGACGGCGTCCAGTCGGGGTAGAGACCGCTGAGCAGCGCAGCTGCGCCTGCTGTGTGCGGGCTCGACATGGAGGTGCCGCTGACGACGGCGTAGTTCTGGGTGGGATCTTCAGGCCCAGGCGGCAGATCGCGGTAGGCAGCGATGATATCGACGCCCGGTGCGGTCACGTCAGGCTTGATGATGTCAGGGGCGTTGTTCACCAGCGGGCCGCGCGAGCTGAAGCCGGCCATGATGTCGCCGTTGGCAGGATCAAAACTGAGGGTCGTTCCCTCAATAGTGCCCATGTGGCCGGAGCCGCTGGCAAGCCATGTCTTCAGGGCAGTGCCCTGAACCGAATCGAGCTGCACAGCCGGCAGCCAATGGACATCGCCGTTCAGCGACTGGCCGGGATCGGTGTTGGCCAGGACCATGCCGCCAGCGCCGCCTTGCAGTACATTGTATCCCTTGGCCACGCGGGCATTGGTGCCGCGGTCACAGACCACGATCTGGCCGCTGAAGGTAGCTGGCGCGAAGGGGTTGAGGCAGAGCGCATCGCCATAGTTGCCGGCGTAGACAATCGGTACGGGGGTCGGACCGGTGCCCAGTGAAAAGCTCTTGCCGACCAAATCCACCGGAGGCGTTGTATCGCCGCCCGACATATCGACCAGGGCATTGATGCCGGCACGGTTATGAGTACTGGCGCCGACAGTGAGCATCCATGGAGCGTCGCCGGGGGAGCCAACAGTGCTGGCGCCGGGACCGTCGTTGCCAGCCGATGTGACCGGCACGACACCGGCGTCCTGGGCAGCCAGGAAGGCCACCGAGTCTGCGTCGGCCCAGGGATTGCTGGTGCCGCCGCCGATGGAGTAGTTGATCACGTCCACGCCGTCGGCCGTAGCCTGGTTAATCGCGGACAACAGGGCGCTGCCTGTACAGCACGCCTTGTAGCCAATCACGTTGGCATGAGGAGCCACGCCGGAGATCGCCGGGCTGTAGAGATCGTACGGGCTGAGATCAACTGTGCCCTGTTGCAGGTAGTTGCCGGCCGTGGTGCTTCCGGTGTGGCTACCATGGCCGTCGCTGTCATCGACGCCATCATTGAAGTAGTTGTAGTAGCCGATGGTCTTATCGTTGCAGACATAGGTACCTGGATTGGTCAGGCAGTCCCCAAGATAATTGCCGGAACCCAGGGGGTTGGTGTGGACGTAGCCATCACCACCTACCGCGGCAAAAGAGGGGTGCTCCAGGTTGATGCCGGTGTCGATGATGCCAACGATGATCCCTTCACCTTTGTACTGGCTGCCCGTCGCTGATCCGTTCCAGATGTTATCGGCGCCGATCCACTCAGGGCCGACATCGGTTTGGGGATAGCGAATGAACTCGCGCTGAACGACCTTAACGCCATCCAGCGCTGCAACCTGGGCAGCTTCTTCCGGTGAAATCTCGATGGCAAAGCCGTTGTAGGCCACGTTCCACTGCATGGAGGCGACCACGTCACGGCCCAAAGTCTGGTTGATGGTGCTCAACATGGCTGCCTGAACGCCGTCCAGGTAATCCATGTAAGCGATGCTGGCATCGCTGGTCATGTTAAGCTTGCGCTGACCGGTGACCACGGGGCTGGTAGGGGCGTAGCTCTCGATGCCGCCATAGTAGCTGGCCAGCGGAGGATCGGAAAGTTGAACTATGTAGAGAGCCGGGCCGGTAGCGTCGGCCGGCTGGAGCAAGATACCGCCCTGCTGCCCAGCATTGGACGGGCCGGCAGGTGCCGCTACTGCGGAGCCAGCAACCATCGAGAGGGTCAGGATGGCAACTAGCGCGATCGCGAATCGAAGCTTCATTGTAGGGGAGTCTCCTTACTTGTCCACGGCCAATCGCGCTGCGCGAGAAACCGGCGGACTTACAACATTGAGTTTCAAATCGACAGAACTGGACAAGACAGATGACACAATGGACGTGTCCGTCTTGTTTAGAAAGGGGGGATTCTCGTCGTTTTCACCTCCTGTCGGATAAATGTGCCGGCTGGCGCTGAATGAAGCGTTGCTGGACACATGTCGTCACGGCACTTGGCAATGACCGACGCGGGCGAAGCATGTTTGTGCTTCGTCGATACGGAAAGACCTGCAATTGAAAGGGGGGACTCGATCCGTGACTGCGGATCACAGTACTTAGATAGAGTCAGCAAACGAAATGGGCTGCGCTGACAACGCCATTATACCCACGAGATAATAAAGTTGCCAACTTTCCCGCATAGCGACTGTTTGAAAAGTCGTCCACGCAGACTTCGGAAGTCGCCGGGTTGCCAGACAGAGGATATTTCAGCAGTAGCAGGCCGGTCGTTGCAGGAAATCGGCGACTTCCGAAGTCTTTTCAAACAGCTTCTTGGGGAGACGCTGCGGATGATGAGTTTGCACAGCGCATACATTGCGCATTTGGAAGGTGACAGTCACTTGCCTAAAGCGACTGTCACCTCGTAATCGATTACTGGCCAGCCGCCTTGCGTGCTTCCTCTTCGACCAGCACGCGGCGCAGGAACTTGCCCACCATGCTCTTGGGTAGTTCGCTGCGGAACTCCACCTCTCTGGGCACCTTGTAGGGCGCCAGGTTCTCGCGGCAGAAGGCGATCAGCTCGTCGGCGGTGGCGGTCGCGCCCGGTTTCAACACCACGTAGGCCTTGACGGTTTCGCCGCGCACAGGGTGCGGAATGCCGGCCACGACGGCTTCGAAGACTGCCGGATGCATGAACAGCACTTCCTCCACCTCCCTGGGGACGATGTTATAGCCGCCGGCGATGATCAACTCCTTCTTGCGATCGACAATGTAGAAGTAGCCGTCCTCGTCCATCTTGGCGATGTCGCCGGTGTAAAGCCACCCCTCGTCGTCCTTGACGTTGGCCGTCTCGTCAGGCATGTTCCAGTATCCCATCATCACCTGCGGGCCGCGCAGCGCCAACTCGCCTTCGTCGCCAGGCGCCACGTCCTGGAACTTGCCGTCCGCGTCCGGTTCCAGCGAAACCAGCCGTGCCTCGACATCCGGCAGCGGCACGCCGATGGAACCGGCCTTGCGCAGGCCGTAAACCGGGTTGCAGTGAGTCACAGGCGCTGCCTCGGTCAGCCCGTAACCTTCTACCAGCCGCCCGCCGGTGATCTGGCCGAACTTCTCCTGCACATCCATAGGCAGTGGTGCTGCGCCGCTGATGCAGGCTTTGACAGTGGTCAGATCGTATTTCTTGACCTCGGGGTGGTTGATGACACCGATGTACATGGTCGGCACGCCTGGGAAGATCGTCGCCTTCTCGCGCTGGATCTGGTTCATGACGTTGTCGATGGGCCGCGGGTTGGGCACTACAATTAGCCTGCCGCCGCAGTAGATGCTGAGCGCCATGGCTACCGTCATGCCAAACACATGGAAGAACGGAATGGCGCCCATGAACACCTCGATGCCCGGCTCCAGATCCGTCAGCCAGTTGGAGCACTGAACGACGTTGGCCACCAGGTTATGATGGCTCAACATGGCAGCCTTGGGCACGCCGGTGGTGCCGCCAGTGTACTGGAACAGAGCGATATCGTCGGGTTCAACAGCGATAGCCGGCGGCGTCGGCGGATACTTTTCCAGCAGGCTGGTGAACTGCCAGACGCCGTCACCTTCGTCCACATCGACCCACTGGCCTTCCTTGGCCTGTGTGCGTTGGACCATGCGATTGAAAGGGAAACCGGTGAAGTCGTTGATGCGGCAGATGATCACCCGCTTGACGGCCGTCCTGGCCTGGATCTCCTGCAACTTCGGATAAAAGCTGTTGAGCAGGATCATGGTCTCCGCGCCGGAGTCGCTGAGCTGGTGCTGCATCTCACGCGGGGTGTAGATCGGATTGGTGTTGACCACGATCGCGCCAATCTTCAGCGCCGCATAAAAGGCGATCAACGTGTGCGGCGAGTTGGGAAGCTGGACGGCCACCCGGTCACCCTTGCGCACTCCCATCTCCCAGAGAGCGGTCGCCAGCCGATCGACCTTATCCTTCAACTCGTTGTAGGACATCTGCATGCCAACGATCAGCCCGCCGGGCAGGTAACGCAACACCATCTTGACCGCGGTTTGCGAGCCGTAGCGCACAACCGTCTCATCCAGCATTTGATGCAAGGCAACCGCCGGATAGTCAAGTTGAGCCGGCACACCATCCTCATAATGTGCTAACCAGGGTTTTTCCATCGTGGAACCTCGTTTCGTGTATTGCCAACGCCTTGAGGTGGAACTATCAGGCAGGCAGCGGCTGGGCTCAATCCAGACACGCCTCGGTATTGTTCTGTTGTTCACATTATAACTGCAAACGCAGCGCCCGTCAACGAAATATCGGTTGTTTGACCGGCAACTGCGGTCTCCCGTATAATGCTTCGTAACCATTTAACCATCGCATCTACTCTGCCTTTACCGTCGCGTGACTCCCTCGGAAGTCTCGTGCCCTTGGAGAGTGGATTCCCGCCTGCGCGGGAATGACTGGTGAACAGTTACGAAACGTCGAGGAATACTACGTGATGACAACTGGATCAGACCGTATCCGTGCGGCCTTTGCCCGCGCTCACGCTGAGGGTCGGGCAGCTTTCATGCCTTACCAAATGCTGGGCCATCCCTCACTTCAGGCATCCCCCGCAGTGATCACCGCCCTTGCGGACGCGGGCGGCGACCTCTTCGAGCTGGGACTGCCTTTCTCCGATCCCCTGGCTGATGGACCAACCGTCCAGGCAGCCGGCCAGCAGGCGCTGGACAACGGCATTACGGTAGCGCGCTGCCTGGACATGGTTGCTGATTTGCGCCGCCAATTACCTGACCCGCCCTTTTGTCTGATGGGCTACATTAATCCGATCCTTGCATATGGCGCCGAACGCTTCCTGCGCGCGGCCGCTGAAGCAGGCGTCGATGGGTTGATCGTCCCCGACCTGCCGCCGGACGAGCCAGAAGCCGAGGAGATGGCGGCGCTTTGCGGCCGTTTCGGCATCGCGCCGATCTATCTTCTGGCGCCCACCAGCACCGCTGATCGCATCGAGATGGGCGTGCTGCGCAGCCAGGGGTTCGTCTATCTCGTCAGCGTCACGGGTACCACCGGCGCGCGCGCTGGCCTGCCGGCGGATCTGGGCGATTTTGTCCAGCGAGTGCGGCGGATTGCCGCCCAGCGGCCGGCCAGCGAACGTCCTTACGTGGCCGTCGGCTTCGGCATCGGCACACCGGAGATAGCCGCACAGGTGGCGCAGATTGCCGACGGCGTGATCGTGGGCAGCGCGTTGGTCAAACTGGCCGGCAGCAGCGAGCGGCCGGCAGAGGACGTGGCCGCGTTGGGCAAGTCGCTGCGGGACGCCGCGCGGCGAGCGATCGCGGAGCCGGGCGATATCAGCGATCCGAGCACCGCCGAATGAATTGAGGGTGTTCAGGACGATGTAGCCCGCGTTCCGTGCGGTTTCCCGACCGCTTCGAGGACCTCCAGAGCGGTCAGGAGACCGCACGGAACACGGGCCAACTCAATTTAGACACCCCAACTCATTAGGCGTCTGCCACGAAGAAGCATGCTGAAGCAAGCTAACCCAGATGTCGAAGCACGGCTGATCTATCGGGCGCTGTTCGGTGGAACCATCCCCGACATCCTTGCTCGACGCTACCGGCAGGCGGCGCATCAGCTCGACCGAACGGCGGAGGCGAGTGAACTCGCGGCGGTAGCGCACCTGATCGACCAGAACGCTGACCTGGAAGCGGCTGAGCTGGCGGGCCGGCTCACCGGCCGGCTGTCGCTGTTGACGCGCAAGTTCGCGGCGATGACCTATCTTGCCGAGACGTTGCCCGACCACCAGCGCTACTTTGTCACCCATCGTTCCAGCCTCGTCGCGGGCGTGATGGTGCTGGGCTGGAACGGCTTACTGACCGCGGTCAAGTTGGCGCACGGGCTGTGGCTATTGCGGAGCGTTCGTCGTGGCTGAGTTCATCATCGTCGGATCGGGGGCGGCCGGTGTGGCAGCCGCGCTGGCGCTGGTGCACCGCGGCATCAGGCCGATGCTGTTGGACGCGGGCTTTGTCAACGCAGCCGCCGTGCCGCGGGTGCATGGCAACCTGTACGACTATCGTCGCCGCCGCGACAGCTTCGATCTGCACATCGGCACAGAACTGGGCGGGCTTAGAGCAGCTCTGGATACGGAACAGAGCGTCGCCAAGCTCAACGCGCCCAACATGGCCTTCGTCACCCGTAACGCCGGGCAGCTCGCTCCGCTGGAGCAGACACGGTTCCACGCGGTGCAAAGCTTTGCAGCCGGCGGACTGGGCAACGCCTGGGGCGCCGGGCTGTATCGCTGGGTAGAAGAGGACCTGGACAGCTTCCCGGTCAGCCTGGAACAGCTCGACCCCTATTTCGATCTCCTGACGCGCGAGATCGGCATCAGCGGCCAGGATGACGACCTGTCCCCCTTCTTCGGCAGCGCCGCTGGCCTGTTGCCGCCGCTGAATCTGTCCTACAACGCCCGTTTGGCCTTCGACCGCTACCTGCGGACGCGCGACACGCTGCGCCGCTCTGGTATCAACATGGGCTACCCGCGGGTCGGCGTGTTGTCAGTTCCATACGATGGGCGGCCGGCGTGTGACTACAGCAACCTGGAGTTTTGGCAGTCGCAGCCCTACATCTACACGCCGGCCATCACCTTGCAGAAACTGGTCAGCCGCGACCAGATCGATTACCAGCCTGGTGTGCTGGTTGAATCGTGGCGCGAGACGAACGATGGGCTGACCCTCCTGGCCGCCGACGTGGAGACCGGGGAATCGGTCCAGTTCACCGGCGGCACGCTTCTGCTGGCCGCCGGTGCGATCAACACGGCGCGCATCGCCTTGCAGAGCCGCCGCGACCTGTCCACTCGCCTGCCCTTGCTGGAGAATCCGATCCTGCAGATTCCGTTGATAGCGCCGCACTCCGTAGGGCGGCGGCTGGACACCCAGGCATTTGGGCTGGTACAGTTGAACCTGGTCTGGCAATCGGCCGGCCACGGGATGACCCTGCAAGGCAGCCTGATCGAGTTGACGGCTCCGATGCGGGCCGAGTTCTTTGGGCGCTTTCCACTTTCGGCGCGCGGCAACCTGGCGGCCATGCGCGTGCTGCTGCCGGCCATGATGATGATGCAGCTCTACTATCCAGGGTCGGCCCAGCCGCCGGCCGAGCTGTCACTATCCCCGAATGGCCGGTTGCGCATAGTCGCGCCGCCTCACGACATGGATCGCGCCAGTCTGGCGCCGTTGCTCAAGGCACTGCGGATGCTGGGATTGTGGTCTCACGCAGCGCTGATCCAGCAGCCACCGACAGGACACGCCATTCACTACGCCGGGACGCTGCCGATGCGCACACAGCCGGGCGCATACCAGTGCTATCCCGACGGCCGGCTGCACGGCACGCGCCGCGTCTTCGTGGCCGACTCGGCCAGCTTCCCCACCCTACCCGCCAAGAACATGTCCTTTGGCATGATGGCCAACGCGATGCGCATCGCGACCGCGGCGGCAATCTCATGACAACCGTTCTTATCACAGGTGCCGGCGGCTTCATCGCCCGCCACCTGGCGCAGACTCTGGCCGATGCCGGTGTACGCGTTCTGGGGATTTCTCACAGCGACACAGCCGCGCCGGCCTACATCCGCGTCTTCCGGGCCAGCCTGGGCGAGACGCTGCTGCCAGCGCTGGCGTCAGAGCCGGTGGACGCGGTGGTGCATACAGCGCTGGCAGACGGCGCGGATGCTTTCGGCGTCAACGTGGCCGGAACGACGCGCTGGATGGACGAGGCGCGGGCGGCTGGCGTTGGATTGCAGATATTCCTCAGCACCCTGTCGGCGGAACCGAACGCGTTGTCGGACTACGGCCGCGCCAAGTGGACGTTGCAGCAGCGATTCGTCGACGCGGGCGAGGTTGTGTTCCGGTTGGGTGTGGTCATCGGCGACGGCGGGATGTACGCCCGGATTCGCAGCTCAGCGACGCGTGCACCGGTGGTGCCAATGCTGGACGGTGGCCGGCAGTTGCTGTACGTGGCCGGCATCGACGCGGTATGCGCTGTGTTGAGCGACGCGATCCTGGCCGGCGGCGAGGGGCTGCGCGGCAGCGCCTGGAACCTGGTGCAGCCGGAGCCGGTGACGCTGCGAACCATGGTCGAGGCCATCAACCGGCAGCGTGAAAGGCGCGTGCTGCTGGTTCCTGTGCCGGCGAAACCAGTGCTGGCCGCGTTGCGTGTTGCAGAAAGTGTGCCGCTGCTGCATTTGCCGGTAAGCAGCACCAACGTACGCGGCCTGATCCAGCAAGGCCAGCGTCGTTTCCCGTCGGATTTTGCACGTTTTGGATATCCGGTCCAGCCCATTAGTGAGTTGATTGCAACTGGCGAAAGTTGAGGGGGCCCCCGGCCCCTCGTTTGGTACCACAGACTGCGCTGGCCGTGCCGGGCAGCCAGCGCAATCTTCTCCCACGTCTAAACGCACACGGGAGGAAAAACCTTCAATCGAGCAGACAATCCGCGCATTTCACACCCTCTTCAGTTGTCCGACGGCTGAATTTGTGTATACTTAATGATGTCTATAACTTTCAACCTGCTCGCTTTCCCCAGTAACAGTAACCAGCTATGCACCACCGCGAAACACACACCGTCGAAGTTGCCGGACTGACCCGCCACTTTCCCCTTTTCGAAGTTGCGCCTGGCGTGCGCATCGCCATCTTCAACATGCTGGGCGACACCTACGTCGTCAAGGCAGCCGCGGCCGCGCTGGCCGAGCAGCTGCGCGATGTCCACGCCGATGTGCTGGTCACCGCCGAAGCCAAAAGCATCCCGCTGATCTACGAGATGAGCGCGCTGATGGGCCTGCCCTACGTGGTATTGCGCAAGAGCTACAAGAGCTACATGGGCGATGTCATCCGCAGCGAGACGGTCTCAATCACCACCGGCCGGCCGCAGACTCTTTTCCTGGACGAAAAGGACCACCGGCTGATCATCGGAAAACAGGTAATCCTGGTTGACGATGTGGTGAGCACCGGCAGCACACTGGAAGGCATGCAAGCCATCATCGAACGAGCCGACGCAAAGGTTGCGCGGGTCGCGGCCGTGTTCACTGAGGGCGACAACGACTGGTCCCACGTGATCGCACTTGGCAATCTGCCGGTTTTTGTCGATGGAGTGAGCGGTTGACCATCGAACGAGCTGACTTTCGCGCTGCACCTGTCAACAGCGCGCATCAGGGGAAGGATCACGCTTTCCCCAAAAGGAGACTATGATGAACAAACAGACTATGATCGACCACCTCAACGAGGATCTCGCTGGCGAGCTTGGCGCGATCATCCAATATATCACCTATGCCGCCAAGGCGACCGGTCCCTACCGGCCGCAACTGGCGCAGTTCTTCCTCACCGAGGTAGCTGACGAGCAGTTGCACGCCCAATACCTGGCCAACAAGATCGTCGCCCTGGGCGGCGAGCCGACCACGGAGCCGCGCCCGGTGCCGGCAGCGCACAGCAACCACGAGATGCTGGAGGCTGTACTGGCTGCCGAGCGCCAGGCCGCCAAGGACTACACCAAGCGCGCCGCTGAAGCCGAGGAGTACGGCGACACCGGCATGGTCGTCCAGCTCGAGGACATGGTGCGCGACGAGAGCGGCCATTCCGAGGAAACCGAGCGCATGCTGCGCGACTGGCCGGTGTAACCGGTTTTGTTTCATTGACAAGAAAACACCGCCTGACCTGCCACCAAGGCAAGTCAGGCGGTTTGTTTTTAGGTGGGTCGCTTGTGAGTGATGATGTCTATGGATTTAGCATGGTAATCATCGTCATTCCCGCGAAGGCGGGAATCCACCCCTCACAGTCATAGATTCCCGCTTTCACGGGAATGACAATCAACTCTGGCAACATCTTTAAAGATCGTCGGGACGCCGCCCTTCGCTGATCATCGCTAGCTGTTCGGTTGTGAACGGTGGATCGAAAAGCGCTGCATCCAGGTGATACGTGCGGAACAGGTCGCTGATGAAACGCATACGCTCCGGCAGCCGGCTCCAGTCCTCCACCGCTCCCGCATCGACCGGCGCAACCTGCGCCAGCAACGCCCTCAACGCATCGTTGTCGATGTCTTGAAGTTCAGGCGGAAACGCATCCGGCAGCGGCTTGCCAAGCCGCAACACCCGGTTCACAGGCAGTTCCAGCGTCATCATCAACTCAGTGACGGCCAGACGACTGATCCGCTGCGCCTCGTCGGCCAGCCGGTCGCGCGCCGCGATCAACGTGTCTGCCCGGCCAAACAACTCGGCTACCGTGAGCCGCAAGCGCGAGGGTCGGTCGGGAAACAGTTCGTCCAGCAGCCGGCTGCGCAGCAACGCCGGATCGTAGATTGGCGCATCCATGGCCTCCAGAATCTCCGGCTG
>JACKBK010000063.1 GCA_020634555.1 Caldilineae bacterium | reverse complement strand
AAACGGCCGAAGTCTCGTTGTAGTACTAACTGTTCAGCCTTCACCGTCGCCGGCTATTCCAGCTCGCTGGTCATGATGAAGAGCGGCTTCATGTGGAACTTGCGGTAGTGGGGGCGATAGCGCTCGGTGTTGTAGAACTTGTCCACATCCACCAGCTTCTTGTTGTTGGTTACAACCTCAATGGGCACATCGTCATAGCGGCCGTTCTTGAGCACCACCAGCCGGCCGTGCATGCCGTTGAGAATCAAATCCAACGCGAGGTTGCCGTAGGCCATGGGTACGATGGAGTCGATGGCGTCGGGGTCGCCGCCGCGCACCAGGTAGCCGAGGCGCTGGTTGATGGTGTTGATCTTCTGTCCGCCGTTGTATTTCGGCGAGCGGGCCGTCAGTTCCTGCGATACCAGGTCGCCGATGCCGCCCAACTTCTTGTGGCCGTAGGCGTCGGTGGTCTCGCTCTTGAACACCATCTCGCCACCCTCGAACATCGCGCCTTCCGAGACCAGCACGATGGAGTACTTGGATGGGTTGCGATGGCGGTCCGCCGCCAGCAGTTCTGTCAGTTGCTCCATATCGAACTTGAACTCCGGGATGACGCAGCGGTTGGCAGCCCCGGCCATGGTCGGCAGCATCGCGGTGAACCCGGCATAACGGCCAAAGACTTCCAACACCAGGAATCGCTCGTGGGATCCGGCCGATGTGCGCAGCGTGTTGGTCAACGCGATGGTGCGCGAGACGCAGGTGCTGAAGCCGATGCAATAGTCGGTGCCGGGCACGTCGTTGTCCATCGTCTTCGGAATCCCGACCACCTTGAAGCCTTTCTGGGCCAGGTGTACGCCGTAGCTCAACGTGTCGTCGCCGCCGATGGGGATCAAGTAGTCGATGCCCAGCCAGTCCAGATTCTTGAGCACCTCCGGGGTCATGTCGTTGACCTCGTTGGGGTATTCGTCTTTCAGGTGAGGTGGCACCTCGGACGCCTTCATCGCGCTGGGGCGGGTGCGGGAGGTGTGCAGGAATGTGCCGCCGGTACGCCCGGCACGATTAACGATCTCCTCGCTCAGATAGATAAAGTTCTCGTGGTTGTCGTAGTCTTTCTCACGCACCGTTTCGGTGATACCCTTCCAGCCGCGGCGCAGCCCGATGACCCGATAGCCCTCGCGCAGCGCGCGAATCGTCACCGCACGGATGGCGGGGTTGAGACCAGGTACATCGCCGCCGCCGGTCAGAATGCCGATAGTGCCCTTGTAGTTGTTTGCCATAGTTTGCCTCCAAAGAAAATATAATCGCTCGTAGCCGCGGAATATTGAGACCAGGTACGATTGCAGGTGAAATCTTACCAGCAAACGCCGCCAGCGCCAACAATCAGAAACGTCCTGTTGATCATCGCAAGAGTAGCACAGCTTGCCGCGCAACGCTATGATGTGAATCATGTACCGCTCGCCGGTCTCTCTTGATTGGCGTTTCCCCGGTTTCATCGTAAAATGTGCAAAGCGCACGACGCTGCCGTACTCCCCCGATACCTCGCTTTCCCTGATGCAACCTACCCAACTCATTCTCGTCGCCCTCATCGCCTTCGCTGCTGGCTTTGTCCAGACCGTTGCGGGCTTTGGATCGGCGTTGTTAGGCATGCCGCTGTTGGTGGCTGTGGTTGGTATCCAAATCGCGTCGCCGTTGGTTGCCATGCTGGGCGTCGCGCTGGAGATGGTTCTGATCCTGCGCTATCGGGAACACATGCATGTAGCCGTGGTGGGCAAGCTGGTAGCCGCGGCCGCGGTCGGCATTCCCCTGGGAATCTACGCGGTCAAGAACATCGACCAGCGCATCGTCCTCGGCGTGCTGGCTGTCGTGCTGGTCGGCTACGGCATCTACGGGTTGTCGAAGTTCGCCCTGCCGAAGCTGGAGGGAAACGGGTGGACGTTTGGGCTGGGCTTTATCGCGGGGGTTCTGGGCGGCGCGTACAACACCGCCGGTCCGCCCGTAATAATGTACGGCCACGCGCGCCGCTGGCCAACGGCCCAGTTCAAGGGCAACCTGCAAGGGTTTTTCCTGCCGGTCAGCTTCTTCGTCGTTGCCGGCCATTTCCTGGCCCACACCGTAACGCCGGTTGTCTGGCAAAGCTTTGCCGTCAGTCTCATCCCCCTGTTTCTGGGTATCTGGCTGGGCGGGCTGGCCGAACGCGGCATCGACGCCGAACGCTTCCGCAAGCTGGTGCTGGTGCTGCTGATCATCCTCGGCGCAAGCCTGATCCTGTAGGATAGCCCCTCGTGGGCGTTCAGGGGAGTCACCACCGTCACACGAACCCGGAACGGGCACAAGGCCCTATCCTACAACCTCATGCCACGCCGTCCTCCGAATGTAGGATAGCCCCTTGTGGGCGTTCCGGGGAGTCACCGACCGTCACACGAACCCGGAACGGGTACAAGGCCCTATCCTACAACCTCATGCCGCGCCGTCCTCCGAATGTAGGATAGCCCTCGTGGGCGTTCCGGAAGTCACCGACCGTCACACGAATCCCGGAACGGGCACAAGGCCCTATCCTACAACCTCATGCCGCGCTGTCCTCCGAATGTAGGATAGCCCCTTGTGGGCGTTCAGGGGAGTCACGCCCCGCGGCAAGAAGCGGGAACGGGCACAAGGCCCTATCCTACAACCTCATGCCGCGCTGTCCTCCGAATGTAGGATAGCCCCTCGTGGGCGTTCCGGGGAGTCACGCCCCGCGGCACGAACCGGGAACGGGCACAAGGCCCTATCCTACGATGGGACCTACCGGCTGCGCCATCGCTCTGTCCAGCAACTCGATGGTGTGCATCATAGGCACCGGCTTGCCCAGCCGGCGCAGGTGCAGGTCGATCTGCGTCAGGCAGCCGATGTTGCCCGTGACCAACACATCCGCACCTGTTGCCAGCACGTTGCGCGCCTTCTGTTCGCCCAACTGCCCAGCCAGCTCCGGCTGCTGGATGTTGTAGGTTCCCGCTGATCCGCAGCACAGCTCGCCATCGGCGATCTCGACCAGCGTCAGGTTTGGGATGCGGCGCAGCAAGTCGCGCGGCTGCAAGCGCACACCCTGTGCGTTAGCCAGGTGGCAGGCGTCGTGGTAGGCGACGGTCAGCGGCTGCGGCAGCGGCCCCGGCTCCTCGATCAGCCCAAGCTGCGCCAGAAACACGCTGACGTCCACTGCCTGGCTTGCAAAGCGTGAGGCAGCCTTCTCATCATTGGTGCCGCGGAACAGCAGCGGATACTCGTGGATCCCCGACCCGCAGCCGGCCGCATTGGTGATCACCGCATCCACGTCGTCGGGGAAAGCGCGCAGATTGGCCCGCGCCAGCTTGCGCGCCTGATCAGCCTCCCCCATGTGCATGGACAGCGCGCCGCAGCACCCCTGGCCGGGCGGGATGACCACTTCGACTCCCTGGCGGCAGAGCACCCGCAGCGTCGCCATGTTGATCTGCGGCGCGAGCGCCTGTTGCACGCAGCCGGCCAGCAGCGCCACGCGGGCTCGCCGCGGTCCGATGGCCGGCACCAGGGGCGGCAGGGACACGGGCGCAGGCAGCTCGTCAGGCAGCAGCGTGAGCATCGACCGCAGGCTTTCCGGCAGCGCTCCGGAGACCCCTCGACCCAGCCTGCCGGCCCGGGCTGCCGCGCGGAACCGGCCCGGATGTGGCAAGGTTTCCTTGAGCAGCGTGCGCTGGATACGGTCGCCGATGCTTGAACTTTGGCCGTTGTTCTGTGCGACGTAGGCGCGGAACGAGGTTATCAGATCGCCGTAGGGAACGCCTGATGGACAGGCGGGCACGCAACCGACGCAGCCGAGACAGTGGTCGATGTACGGCAGCGCCTCGGCCAGCGGCAGGGCGCCTTCCAGTGTCTCCTTCATCAGGTAGATGCGGCCGCGCGGCGAGTCCATCTCTTCGCCCAGCAGGCGGTAGGTGGGACAGGCGGGCAGGCAGAAGCCGCAGTGGACGCAGGCCTGCACCGCATCGGCCATGGCTTGGCCCTGCGGTCCGAGCGTTTCGACTGGAATGGCGTGTTGCATGAAAGACCTCGAAAATTGGGCGTGGCGTAATGATGGCTTCGGGAACGGTTAGTGGCGGCGTGACTGGTGGCTATTCTACCACAAGCAGTGGTGTTACGCATCTAAGCATTGACCTGCTGTCGTTTCCCGGCATTGCGCGACGGTGTTACAATCAGGGTCGCCTCCGGTCGTTTTGCGGACGCGGAGTATAAGACTAAAGTGGCTTCACGCTGGCACTGCATTCGCACGACCGGCTGAAGCAGGAGAATATGACATGCAGATCGTTACCGATAGTGGAACTGACGTTAGCCTGACTGCTGAACAGAAAGCCGAGTTGGGCATCCACGTTGTTCCGCTCGTCGTGACTCTTGGGGCAGAAAGCTACCGCGAGGGGATCGACATTGAACCGGGTGAGTTTTACCGGCGTCTGGCGGCTACCGATAGCTTGCCTGTGACGTCTCAGCCGTCTCCGGGGGACTTTGCATCCACCTACCGGCGTCTGGCAGCTACTGACCCTGATATCCTGTCCATTCACATGACCTCAGGTCTGAGTGGTACGTTTAACTCCGCGCAAGCCGGCGCGAGCCTGGTGCCGGAAGCCAACGTCACGCTGGTCGACACCAAGACGTTGTCCGTCGCAGCTGGCTGGCAGGTGGAAGCTGCGGCGCGGGCCGTCAAGGCTGGCTGGTCCAAGGAGCAAATCCTTGCATTGCTGGCGAGAATAGGCGAGGCCAGCGACAGCTTGTATACGCTGGAGGAACTCAAGTACCTGATCCACGGAGGCCGTATCAGCCACATGAAGGGGCTGATTGGATCGATTTTGAACATCAAACCGATGATTGGTGTCGAGAAAGTAAACGGCACCTATATCCAGCTCGGCCAGACGCGCACTTTCAAGAAAGCGATCAAGGGATTGGTCGATCTGATCAGCAGCCAGCACTCTCCCGGCAGCGCGCTGCACGTCCAGGTGCTCCATGCCTTCAATCCGGAAGGCGCAGCCGTGTTGCGCGAACAAGTCGACCGTCTCTTTGATTGCACGTGGTCACCGATGGGTTCGATATCTCTGGTGCTGGGCGCGCACACAGGTCCCAGCATGGTGGGCGTCGCCTTCGCTTCGCAGACTGCGTTCGCGGACGTGCCGTAACACCTGACGAATTTACATCTGGGCAGCATCTTTATCTACGTGCCGTTGGTGCTGCGCCAGATTGTTGCTTTGGCGCAGACATACTCAGGACCGGCAGTTCTCGCCCACTCCGCTTGGTTGCGGGGTGCTGCGCAAAGGACTGCCGGTCCTCGCGCCGACACCTTGCGGGGCGCGGGCGGGGCGGGCCATCCACGAATGTTGCACGAATGCACGAATGCAGAGGCGCGCGATTCGTGTATTCGTGGCCCCTATTCGTGGACGGCCGCGGCCAGGCTTGCTACTGATGACTGTCCCCTGATGACTGCTTACTGATCTCCTCCTCGCGCAACTGCCGGCGCAGGATCTTGCCGATCATGCTCTTGGGCAGCTCGGAGCGGAACTCCACCTCCGACGGCACCTTGTAGGCCACCAGCCGCTCACGGAAGTAGGTCTTGAACTCGTCCACGGTGGCCGTCTCGCCCTCCTTGAGCACGATGAACACCTTGATGCGCTCCCCCTTGCGCTCGTCGGGGATGCCGACGCAGATGCCTTCCTTCACCTTCGGGTGCTGGTAGATCAGCTCGTCGATCTCGCGCGGGAAGACGTTGAAGCCGCCGACGATGATCAGCTCCTTCTTGCGGTCGGTGATGTAGAAGTAGCCGTCCTCGTCCATGTGGCCGATGTCGCCGGTAAACAACCAGCCGTCCTTGAGGGTCTCGGTGGTGTCGTCGGGGCGGTTGAAGTAGCCCAGCATGGTGGTCGGGCTGCGCAGGACGATCTCGCCCGTCTCGCCCGGCGGCATGTCTGTTGTCCCGTCCAGCGACACGATCTTGCAGTCCACGTCTGGAAACGGCAGGCCGATGCTGCCCAGCTTCTGCAGTCCCTTGTAGGGGTTGGCCATGATCGCGGTCACCGCCTCGGTCAGACCGTAGCCCTCGATCAGCCGTGCGCCGGCGCGCGCCTCGAACTCGTCCTTGATGCCCTTGGTCAGCGGCGCGGCGCCGACGAAGATGCCTTTGACGCTGTGCAGGTCGTATTTGTCCACATCGGGCACGTTGCTGAAGGCGACGAACATGGTCGGTACGCCGACGAAGAAGGTCGGCTTGAACTTCTGCACCGCCTCCAGTACCGCTTTGGCCTGGAAGCGCGGCATTAGCACCGTCTCAGCGCCGGCCAGGAAGACGGCGTTCATGGTGACGCTCATGCCGAAGCCGTGGAACAGCGGCAGCACGGCCAGCATCCGTCCCTCGGCGTCCAGGTTGACCCAGGATTGCAACTGGTGGGCGTTGGACACAAGCGCGACGTGCGACAGCATGATCCCCTTGGCGACGCCGGTGGTGCCGCCGCTGTAGATCAGCACCGCCATGGCCTCGGGATCGACCGGCTGCGGCTGCCAGCCGGCCGGCAGCGGCTGCTTGAGCAGGTCGGTCATGTTGACCAGCGGCGCGGCCTTGCCGGCCTTGATCTCCCCGCGCTCCTTCAGCCCCGAAGCCAGCCCCATGGGGAAGGGCAGGAAGTCGGCCAGCCGCGCGTAGATCACCCGCTTGACCGGCGTCTGCGGGACAAGACCGGCCACTTTCTCCAGGAACATCGGGATCGTGACCACCGTCTCGGCCCCGGAGTCGCTGAGGTGGAAGGTCAGCTCGCGCTCGGTGTACAGCGGGTTAAGCGGCACGATCACAGCGCCGGCCTTCAGGATGCCGTAGTAGGCAATGATGAACTGCGGCGAGTTGGGCAGCAACAGTGCCACCCGGTCACCAGCCTTTACACCCTGGGCTTGCAGCGCGGCCGCGAAATAGTCAGACGCTTCCTTCAGCGACCGGTACGTGTAGCGCTTGCCAAAGAAGCTCGCACACGAAGCGCTAGGCGTCCGCGCGGCCGAGTCGTCCAGCAGCCGGTACAACGGGATGCGCGGGTAGTCCAGGTGCTGCGGTACGTTGGTGTCGTAGTGCTGCAACCATCGGCGATCGACGTCGGGCGTTGACGCGTCCATAGGGCCTCCTGAAAGGGAAAGTTGTTACTGGTGATACTGGCTTACTGGTAGCCGCGCCGCTGCGCCTCTTCCAGCATCGCGGCTGTGGCTGTTGCACCGACGCGCGTCACGCCCAGGTCGCGGACGCGCAGCAGGTCGTCCAGCGTGCGCACGCCGCCGGCTGCCTTGATCTGCACCCACGGTGCACACGAACGGCGCATCAGGATCAGGTCGTGGTCAGTCGCGCCGGCATAGTTGTACCCACCGCCGGGTTGTTTGACAAACCCGTACCCGGTGGATGTCTTGGCGAAAGCCACGCCAACCTCGCTGCAGATGCGGCACAGCTGCACCTTGAACCGATCCTGCGGCAGGTAGTCGTTCTCGAAGATGACCTTGAGCAGCCCGCCCGCGCTGGTTGCCAGGTCGTTGAGCAGCCGGATCTCGTCGCTGACGTAGTCCCAATCCTCGCCCAGCACCTTGCCGATGTTGACGACCATGTCCAGCTCGCGCGCACCGTCGCTGAGGGCCAGTTGCGCCTCTTGTAGCTTGACCGATGTGCGGCTGTTGCCGTGAGGGAAGCCCACGACGGCGCCAACGGCCACGTCGCTGCCGGCCAGCTCGCGGCACGCCAGTGTCACCGCGTAGGGTTTGATACACACCGAGGCGACATTGTACTCGCGCGCCAGCCGGCATCCATCGACCAACTCCCGGTCAGTCATGGTGGGATGCAGCAACGAGTGATCGATCATTTTTGCAAGCGACGAGAGTGGAAGTGTCATTGTCTGTTTGTGTGCTGCAGCGCCGCGATTACCTGGTGGCCTTGTCACTGTTTACGAAAGAGGCCAAGCTGGATCACGATGCCGACGCCGATCAGCAGCACCAGTGAGACACTGTAAGCGCTGCCGTCGAGGTTGAGAAGGCTGCCCAGTCCTGCTGCCATCACGTATGCGCCGATTACGGCCGAAAGCAGGATCAAGCCAACGTCGAACAGCCTGTTGAGCAGGATCGCGCCGACAACGCCGCCCACCAGGAAGACCGAGGCTGCCATCCAGGTCTCGGTCAGCAGGTTGGTGGTCAGCCCGGTCAGCAGCAAGTACAGACCGACGCCGCCGGCCAGGAAACCGACCAAACCAATCAACGCCCTTTGGAAAAGGACCATCAGGATCGCACCGCCGAATGCCAGCGCTCCGGCGATGATCAGGCTGGTCGACTGGGGTTCGTTGGGCAGCAACAGGTCGGCAAGATACAGTCCGGCGACGAAGCCCATGGTCGCAGCCAGCAGCCAGTATAGCCGTCGGCCGGCGACCAGCAACGCGCCGCCGAGCGCCAGTTCGATCAGTGGTAACATGGTGTCTCTTTTGTCATACCGGTTCGTTGTGCGTTCAAAATTCCGGCTGTCTGGCACAGTTGAAACGTGAAACGTAAAACGTGAGAAGCGCCCGCGCAGGACGGCTTCACGTTTCACATCGTCACGTTTCAGTTCGCCTGGATCGCCTCGGTTGGCAAGTCGTAGCGGCGCGCCGGGATTGTGCCCAGCTTGTCAGGCCAACGGCCGGTCAGCGCCTGCACAATCCGTCCGATGTGAACGTGCGAGTTCTCCACGAACAGCGTATACCGCTCCTGGCGTTCACCGGCAGCGGCCGTGCCGGCGAGGTACAGGCCGGGCACGTTGGTCTCCATGGTCGCCGGGTCATAGCACGGCACCCGCTCCGGCCCTTCCAGTTCGATGCCGGCGCGCTCGTACAGGGTCATGTCGTGGCGGTAGCCGGTCAGCAGCAGCACGAAATCGGCCGGCGCCTGCACCAACTCGCTGGTCGGAGCGCCCTCGTCATCGAGAAGTTCCAGCGTCACCTGATCGGGGGTAATCTCTACCGGCACGGTGCGCGGCAGGAAGCCGATGGTGCCCAGCTCGATCTGGGTTTGCAGGTCAGGCAGGATCCAGTGCTTGACGATGCGCTCGTCGAACTCTGCCCGGCGATAGCTGAGGGTCACGTCTGCGCCGGCGCGCCAGCAGCGCAGCGCCGCCTCGGCCGCCGAGTTGCGCCCGCCGACGATCAGTAGCCGCTGGCGGAAGAAGTCGTGGACGTCGCAGAAGTAGTGGCTGACGTGCGGCAGATCCTCGCCGGGGATGTCCAACCGGTTGGGCGCGTCCATGTCGCCGGTGGCCATCACCACTGTGCGGCACATGGTCTGGCGCTGGCCTGTGCGCGGCTCGGTAGTGACCACGAACCCGTTGCGGCCGCGCTGGATGTCGGTCACCGGCTCGTAGGCGTGTACCTGTAGACTCGCTGCTCGGCCACACTGCGCGGTAGACCAGATATTCCTCGCCGGTGGTGCGGCCCTGAGTCGCGCTTCTGATCGGGATGACCGGCGATCTCGATGCGCTCGCTGGTGCTGAAAAAGGTAGTGTCACGCGGCCACCACGAGATCGTGTGGCCGATCTGGCGCGCGTCGAACTGTACATAATCCACACCGGCGCGCTTCAGGCAAGCGGCCAGCTCCAGCCCGATCGGCCCCGCGCCGACGATGACGACTTCAGTGGTAAGATCGTGGTTGTTGAAGGTCATAATCGTTGTGTTTTAGCTGCAGAAAGTACTTCGTGAAACGTAATGCGTGAAACGTGACTGGCAGGCCGCATTACGTATCACGTATCACGTATCACGTTTCAATGCGCATGCTCGCCAACACGCTCCAGGCGGCGAATCTTACCCATTCTCCTAGAACGGCGGATCAGGCGGTTGGGTGCGGTTGAAGATCCAGACGTAGGCGACGGGGACGATGGCCGATATTCCCAGTCCCATGCTGGCCAGTACTCCCATTAGTCCCAGGCCGCGCAGCACATCGGCGTTGGCAAAGGTCGCCGCGATGATCAAAAACAGGCTCGTCAGCAGCACCAGCACCGCTGCCGCACCCAGCCCCAGCGACAGGTTGCGCGCCGGTCGGAACGACGCCTGACGGCGACCAAAGGTCCTGCCCGTCTGCCCGTGGACGAAGACCGGATGAACGACGGCTTCTGCGTCCTGGTAATAGCTGGCGTATACGGGCAGCAGCAGTTGCGTCCAGTGTCGCGTGCCATACTGGGGGCTCCAGTCGAACTCGCGGATGTGGTTGGCGTGGCAGGCGTTGCGGCACTCGGCGACAGCGCGCTGGCGCAGAACAGGAACAGCGTCCGTCCATGCGTCGTCCGGCGACCGGTTAGCTGTGCGAATCAGCGCCGCGTCGGGCAGGCGACCGTTGATGGGCACCGCGAACGTCAGGTTGAAATCGCCCAGGCGTTGCCGCACCGCCTCGTCCTCCTCGGTGGCCGGCGCCACCACGTTCTCGTAGCGCCGCGCGAGACGGCCAACGCGCGGCTCCCAGCGCACCCGCATCTCGCGCACTTCCCGCGACTGCCATTTCCTGGCCTCATCGCTGAACTGGTCCTCGTGGCTGACGACCTGGTAGTTGAAGCCTGCTTCAGCGCGCCAGTCAGCCTGCACGTCACAGTCCACCAGCCAGCGCGGCAGATAGACTCGCTGCAGGCGGCTGCGCAGATTGCCCGCTGACAGGTCGGCCGGTTTGAACAAAAACCCGCTGGCAAAGCGCTGCAGGCCCCGTCCCAGGTCCACATCCGCCACGTCGAACGTTGCGACTAACTCCGACTCGACGGGCTGGCCGGCTGCCGAGCTGTCAACCGGTGTCAGCACCCGCTGGCGGCAATGGGGACACACCGGCATCGCCTCGCCTGCGGGAACCAGGTATCCCCAGTCGCAGTGTTCGCAAACCGCCGGTGCCCCGAGGTTGCCAGCAATCGTTGTGCCGGAAGAAGGGGGGATTGAATCAGGCATCGTCCAGTTTTGCGGCCGCAGCCAGGATCGTCATCGCGGCGGCAATGCCAACCACAGTAACCAGGACAGCCAGGCAGGCAATCGTCGACGCAGCCTGGGTGACCTGGCTCAATGCTAACACGGTGAAGAGGTAGAGCAGCGGGCCGGCGGCCAGCAACAGCGCCACAACGACACCGACCCGTCGCCAGTCGGCCGGGCGTTGGCCGGAGATCGACCCTGTCTGGCCGTTGATCACGACTTGATACGGCTTTCCATTGTGTTGATAGGCGGCCAGGTAGAACGGCAGTAGCAAGTAACGCCATTCCTCGTCGGCAAAGTCCACCGTCAGCGAGAAGTTGCGCAGCTTCTTGGCATTGGACGGCTCCAGCGCCTGCTCACGGGCGCGCTTCATGGTTTCCTCACGCAGGTCGTTGCGCGCTGCTTCCCAGGCTGGATCAAGCTGGACGTCGTAGGCCTGGGCTTGAAAGCCTGCCAGAAAGGACGGTTCGTAGGCGGCCAGGTCCTTCACGTCGAAGTTCCATATCTTTGCCAGCAGGCCGGGCGGGATGCGGGTCGTCCCACTCACCAGATGCTCGTTGTAGCCCTGTCTGACGCTGCCGTCCTTCCAGCGCCACTTGATGTCGTCGTCGCTTTTGTAGCCGACCTCGGCCCGCCATGCCCCGCTGGCCGACATATCGAACGACCATGCCGGCAGGTAGATGGCGGTGAACTCCGCGCGGCTGGCTGCGTGGCTCAACGTGCGCGGGGTCATCCAACTGCTGCCCAGCCAGCTTCTGGCAGTGGTGCGGACAGCGTCCTTTTCAAGTTTGAACGGCACGAGGAAGCGCGGACGCAGCGCATCCTGCGGCGCTTGCCGATGCACCACGTTGTTGGAACCGCAGAACGGACAGGTGTGCGAGAGGTCCTGAGCGGGCAGGGTCGTGCGGGCGCCGCAGTTCTGGCAGGCCAGTTCCTTGCGTTCGACGCCCCAGCCGCGCCCCGCCTGTTCCACCACATCGACGGTGAACTCAGTTCCCTCGGCGTTTTCACCGACTGGCAGCATCGCGGGCGCCTGATGATACCCGCAGTAGGTGCAGGTCAGTCCGCCGTCCGCGATGCTGTAGGCCGTGTTCGCGCCGCAGCGCGGGCACTTGAACGCGACGACCTCGCGGTGCGGCGTGGTCTTCGGTGCTGGCTTGAATACCTCGATTCCCGGCACCGCGGACTCGTCGGCGATGTAGTCAGGAGGGGGAAATAACTGGCTCATGGTGACATTCCGGCGCATTATACCGCAGCGCCGGGAAGATGGGAAGGAATCTCCAGTCATTCCCGCGCAGGCGGGAATCCACAGCCTACAATGCAGCGGCTCGTTCAGACAACGCGTTGGACACCCGC
>JACKBK010000062.1 GCA_020634555.1 Caldilineae bacterium | reverse complement strand
GGCTCCATCGCTGCTTCGGTTGGCTCAGCTTCAGCAGGTGCTTCCGCTGCTTCTGTGGGCTCAGGTTCAGCGGTTGGTTCGGGTGCAACTGTCGGCTCAGGGGCTACGGTCGGTTCCTCCACCGCGGCAGGCGCTTCGGTGGCGGTCGCAGGCTGGCTGCCGGTCTGCCCGCTGGGGCAGGCGGCCAGGACCATAGCAGCGATGATCAGAATCGCTGCCAATGTAAACAAACGGAAAGGTTTCATCGACTTACTCCTCCTGTGGGGAAAAACGGATTGGGCAGAGCGCATGGAAGCGAAGCCATGGAGTACCCATTCAACAAAGGTGATTCGGGCGAATCTAGGGGCAAGGTATTGTATGTGATTCGACACCGGTGAGTGATGCGATTATAGGGCGCGCCCGGAGGTTTGTCAAGTGACTGGAAACTCAGCGTTCGCGCGGATTTGGCACGAAGGCAGGGATTGAGTATACACTGCGGACATGAATAGCACAGCGGGCGCTACAGGATTTGAGATTGCCGAGAAGGATTGGGACGCGTTTGTCGCCGCTCATCCGGACGGACATCTCCTGCAGACCAGCCAGTGGGCCACATTGAAATGCCAGTTTGGCTGGCAGGCGGAGCGGGTCGCGCTGGTGGAGAACAGTTGCGTCCTGGCCGGCGCACAGGTGTTGTTTCACCGGCTTCCCTGGGGGCAGACGCTGGCCTATGTGCCCAAAGGCCCTCTGGTCGACTGGCGCAACCCGCGGTTGGTGCAATCGTTGCTGGACGCGCTGCGCGAAGCCTGCGCGCCTTACCGCCCCGCCCTGTTGAAAATTGAGCCGGACTTGCCCGATACTCCCCTGCTCGACCTGATACTCACCAGCTACGGTTTCGAACGCGGCCATCCGGTGCAGCCGCGCAGCACGATTCTGGTGCCGCTGGACGGTGGGCTTGACGCGGTGCTGGCCGGCATGAAACAGAAGTGGCGTTACAACGTCCGGCTGGCTGATCGCAAAGACGTGACGGTGCGCGCCATGACCTCTGCCGATCTGCCGGCCTGGCACGCTATGAACGCCGAAACTGGTCAGCGGGACGACTTCGCCGTTCACGCGTCAGCCTACTACGAAAGTGCCTTCGAGCTGTTCTCTCCTAACCAGTCGCAGTGGCTGCTGACTGAATTTCAGGGCCGGCCGCTGGCAGCCATTGCTGTGTTCGCTGTTGCCGGCAAGTCCTGGTATATGTGGGGCGCCAGCTCTAACGTGGAGCGCCAGCGCATGCCCAACCATGCCTTACAGTGGGCGGCAATGCAGTGGGCGGAACAGCAAGGCTGCCACAGTTACGATCTGTGGGGCATCCCTGACGAAGTGGGCGCCAACCCAATGCGCTATGCCAGCGACTTCGCCGAACAACAAGGTGGGCTGTGGGGTGTATATCGATTCAAGCAAGGTTTCGGCGGCCAGATCGTGCGCTACACAGGCGCATGGGACCTGCGCCTGTCGCCGGCCGGTTACCGCGCCTATCACCTCGCGCGCCGCCTGCGCGGCGGTCGGTGATCGGTAAACGGTAATCGGTGATCGGGCCGAGCGCGTTGATTGCCGCCATTCTCTTTCCTTCCTTTCCCTTTTTTTCCCTATTTCCCTCTCTCCCCAATCGCCGCCAACTTGCGATTCCCCCACCCCGCGTTGGGATAATTTGGGAATTTGACTAGAACGTGCGTTCGTGGTAAAATCTCGAACAGATATTCTAAGGCTGTGGCAACTGATTACAGTTCACCGTTTACCAACCTACGGAGGCACCCATGAAACTCTCAGACCGCCAGCAACGCATGTACGACTTCATCCGCCAGTTCTTTCAGGAAAACCAGTATCCTCCCACCATCCGCGAGATCGGGGAGGCGGTGGACATCAGTTCGACCTCGGTAGTCAACTACAACCTCAACAAGTTGGTGGACGCCGGCCTCATCGAACGCAATAAGGAAGTCTCGCGCGGCATCCGCCTGAACGAAACGCCCTCGTTCTCGATGGGCGGGCTGTTCAGTCGGAGCGTGCCGATCCTGGGACACATCGCCGCCGGCCAGCCGATCACCGTCTTCCCTGACGAGCGCGATTCGGCCGATACGCTGGATCTCGCCACCGATGTTGTGGGCCGCGCTCAGGAGGTCTATGCCCTGCGCGTTCAGGGCGACTCGATGATCGACGCGTTGGTGGACAGCGGCGATCTGGTCATCCTCAACTACCAGAAAACTGCCAACAACGGCGACATGGTAGCCGCCTGGCTGATCGACCAGGAGGAGACGACTCTTAAGTACTTCTTTCTGGAAGGCAAACAGGTGCGCCTGCAGCCAGCTAACGCCAGCTACGAACCGATCATCGTCCCGGCTGACAAGGTGGAAATTCAGGGCAAGGTCATTGCCATCATCCGTCAGCTCGACTGAGCGTCACCGCTCGTCGCTCTGTGATGCCTGACCACCTTTTTCCCTGGGACGCGCCCTCTCCCGCGCAGCGCGCCGGCTGGTTCGAGTTGGAGCCGTTTCAGCCTAGCTTTGGCCTGGCCAACCCGCACGTGCAGACTTTGTGGGATGCGGTGCGGCCGGGCAGCCGCGGCGTCCGCTTCCAGCGCGAACGTGTCGACACGCCGGACGGCGATTTCCTGGATATCGACATCGCCCACGTTCGCGGACATGACCTGGGGGACGATGCACCGGTTGTCATGCTGCTGCATGGGCTGGAAGGCTCGGCACGCCGACCCTATGCACTGGAGACATATCGCCATCTGGCTGCGTACGGCATCCGCGCCGTTGGCATGAACTACCGCTCGTGCAGCGGGGAGATGAACCGCACAGCCCGCTTCTACCACGCCGGCGCGACCGACGATGTGGCGACTGCCCACGACTGGCTGGACGGACGGTTCCCCGGTGTAGCTAAAGGGATGATTGGCGTATCGCTGGGTGGAAACATGTTGCTGAAGTATCTTGGGGAACGGCGTGAGGAACTGGAGATCCGCCTGCGAGGTGCAGCGGCGATCTCGCCTCCCTTCGACCTGGCTATGGGATCGGACAACATCATACAAAGCTCCGCCCGACGTTACCTGCCGGGCTTTCTGCGCAGCCTGCGGGCCAAGGTGCGGGCCAAAGAACCGATGCTGAACGGGCAGATCGATGTACCGCGCACCCTGGCTGCTGCCACCATGCGCGGGTTCGACGAGGCCTGCACGGCCCCGTTGCACGGCTTTGCCGATGCCGACGACTATTACGCCCGCTGCAGCGCGCGCCGCTATCTGCCAGGTGTGCGGACCCCGACGCTGCTGCTGCGAGCGGAGGACGATCCATTGATCCCCGCCAGCGACATCCCACATGACCTGATAGCGCTTAACCCGGCGTTGACCTGCGGCATCACAGCCCAAGGCGGGCATGTGGGTTGGATCGAGGGGCGCTTCTTTGCCCATCGCCGCTGGGCGGAGCGGCAGGCGGCGCGCTTTCTGGCGGCGTGTTTGATGCCAGAGCATTGAGGCGCCGGGCAGCTAATCCAGTTTGCCACGGCTATCACATGTAGGTTACGTAATTACTCAACCTGCATGATGTGGCGACTTCCGAAGTCGCCGCACAGCATTAAAAGGTGCAGCATTCAGTCCGAGATCGCTTCGTCCCTGGAGCCGGCGACTTCCGAAGTCTCACAGGCGGGTTAGGACGTCCCCCTTTTTGTCTGTTTGGCGCGTGAGTATGATTCTCGTCATAGCGAAACGCCCCGGCCTTCGTTATACTGGTTGCAGATCGACTCTAGCTGCTCATGTCGCCATGAGGCTGATTCCCAGGACGAGGGCGCAATGAACGAGACAACTCCCACCACTGAAGACCGGGCACGCGCTGTTTTTGCGGCGCGCGCCGACCTCTACGTTACCAGCGCGGCGCATACCGACCCACAGGTTTTGAGCCGGTTGGTCGAGATCGCTCAGCCTCAACCCGGTTGGCGCGTTCTGGACGTCGCTACCGGCACAGGACACACTGCCTTTGCCTTTGCTCCTTACGTCGAATCCGTCGTTGCCATCGATCTCACGCCTGAAATGTTGGTCCGGGCGCAAGGCCTGGCTGAAGACATGGGCGTCGTCAACGTTCGTTTCAAGCTGGATGACATCCACGAGTTGCCCTTCGACGATGAGACGTTTGACGACGAGGTGTACGACCTGGTGACCTGCCGGCGCGCTGCTCACCATTTCAGTGACATCCAAGAAGCCATCGACGAGATGGTGCGCATGTTGAAGCCAGGCGGCATGTTGCTGATCGACGACCGTAGTGTGCCCGAAGATAAGTTTGTGGACAGTGTCATGAATCGCCTGGACTGGCTGCACGACGAGTCACACGTGCGTCAATATCGCCCCAGTGAATGGCAACAGATGCTGGAAGCAGCCGGATGCAGTATCGTTGTCTCTGAGCAATACATCAAACACCGCCCCTTGAGTTCACTCACCGACCACGTTGCGGCCGAAAAGGTCAGCCAGATCCACGGAATTCTGCACAGCCTGTCTGTCGAGGAACAGCAGAAGCTGGCGCTGGTCGAAATCGACGGGGAACAGTACTCGAACCACTGGTACATCACGGTCGCGGCGCGCAAGTCGTTGGAGTAACCCGTCTTCCACGTTCCGGCCGGTCTCAACTTTCCTGACCCAGCGCCGCGTACGGCGCATTTGTGCATTGCCAGCCCTTTCGAAGCATGTTATAATGCCGCCCCAGAACGGCGCTGGCGGGCCGGCATGTCGCGGTCTCTCCCTGGCACTCCCCGCCGCTGCTCAACGCACCTTCTTACCTTAGAGGCTCATCAATGGATATAGATCAACTCACCCAAATGGTTACGTGGCTGGATGAAGAACATCGCCGCGAACGTGGGGGAATTGCCAAGCTACAACAACGAATCGAAAGCCAGGCCACCGAAATCGTGGAACAGGCGCGGCGCGTGCAGGAGCTGGAAGGCCAGCTTGCCAGCACCCAGGCGCAGTTGGTGCGCTTTGCCCAGGTCGATCAGGCCCTGCAACAACTCAAGAACGAATTGGTCTTGATGCTACAACGCCAGGATGAACAGCACGCCAAGGACCTGCGCGAGAGCGAACGCCTGCGCGCCGGTGAGCGCGAGTCGGCTGCGCGCAATATTGCCGAGGTGCGCAAGGAACTGCCTCGCTTCAGCCGCATCGAAGAAGAACTGCAGCAGCGCAAGGTGGAGGACCAGCGGCTCACAGAGATTGTGCTCGCATTGCGCCAGCAGCTCAACGGCATCAACAAGGACATCGACGAACGCACCCGCAGTCTGCCCTTTTTGATGGAGCAGCGCACGCAGGACAACAAACGCATCGCCCAGTTGCAGCAGGAAACGGTCGAACTGTTCAAGCGAACCGAATCGGCATCCGGCAAGCTGCAGCTTCTGGAGTCGAACCAGCAGCGAATCGAGCGTGGTCTGGCCGTCATTCAACCGATCCCGGCGCAGATTCGCGAGGAAGTCACCAGCTTCGTCGAGAGCACAAAACTGAAGGATGTCGAGCGCGACCGCCAAATGGCACGCTGGCATGAGGAGATGGAGCAGCAGCGGGTTGGCATCGAGCTACAGCACAAGAAGCTACAGGAGTTCGATACCCACATCGCCGACGCCAAGCGTGTGTCGGTCAGTCTGCAGGGCTTCGAGGAGAGTATTCGCCGCGAGCAGCATCAGGTAGCCCAGCTACAACGGCTGGCAGAGGAGCGCCAGCGCAAGGAGTTGGACGACTTCACGGCCGAGGACGAGAAGCGCTGGAAGAAACAGATCCTGGAGTGGGATGGCCGCTGGGCTGAGCAGCAAAAGGTCAACAAGGATCTGGCGGTTCAGTTCCCGCCGATCCGCAAGGAGATCGATAGCGTCAAGGCGCTGGTACGCCAGCTCTGGCGGCTGCAGGAAACCTATGGAACGCAGCGGATGCAGGAGGCGCAACGCTGGCTGCAGGCGCTGGAATCGTCTCTGGGTGACATACCTAAAGAACTGAAATAACATATCGACGCAGGATCGGGGGGTAGCCGAGCCATCGGACTACCCGGTGAACCGGCGCCCATGGTGGGGATGCCGGACAATTGCAGAGGAGGGACGGATGTCAGGCACTTCTGGACGCCACGCAACATTCGCTGTATTGGTGATGGGTTGTTGTGCTGTTTTGATCGCCCTGGGCCAGCTTCGTGGTCCGGCGGCTTCGGCCTCGCCGGATAATTCCGCGCCGGCAGCGCGGGTGTTGCAGCCGTATCCTGGCGGCGTGACACTCAACGAGTTCATGCCGCATCCGGTTTCTGACTGGAACGACGACGGCATCATCAGCGAGACTAACGACGAGTACATCGAGATCCACAACGCCAACGCGTTCGCAGTTGACTTGAGCGGATGGATGCTGGATGATGCTGATGTCCCAAACACCGATCCTTACATCCTGCCGCCGGGCACCATCATTCAGCCTTTCGATGTACGGGTCTTCTTCAGTGCTGAGACTGGCGTCCGTCTCAACAACACTGGCGACTCGGCGCGATTGCTCTTTCCTGATGGAACGCTTGTCGACGAGTACATTTATTCGGCCAGTCAGGTAGGCGATGATGTAGCGTTCAGCCGCACCATCAATGGCGGCGGTGAGTGGACGACCACCTATCCCCCGTCGCCCGGCAGTCCAAACCTGCCTCCCCCGCCCACGTCTACGCCGACCGCGACGCCTACACCCACCACCGGCCCAACTGCCACGCCCTTCCCCTCCGGCATCACCCTCAACGAGTTCATGCCCGACCCCGTGTCTGACTGGAATGGCAATGGCCAAACAGGTGACGACGACGACGAGTACATCGAGATCTACAATGCCAACAGTTCTTCGGTCGATCTGAGCGGCTGGAAGTTGGACGACGTCGAAGGCAACAACGATGGGCCCTTCACATTGCCGGCTGGGAGCATGATCCCAGCCCACGGCTTTCTGGTGTTTTTCAGTGAACAGACCGATTTCGCGCTCAACAATGGCGGCGACAGTGTCCGCCTGCTGCACCCCGACAACAGCATCGCAGACGAAACGACCTATTCTGCCACTCAACCCGATCAAGCCCACAGCCGAACCATCGACGGCGGCGGAATCTGGGTGACAACCTATCCACCTTCTCCGGGCCAGTCCAACCAACCGCCGCCCACAAACACACCAACCGCGACATACACACCAACCGCCACCGCGACTGAGACTGCACCCAGAACACCCACGTCTACGGCCACACATACCGGTACGCCGACCGCCACCGCCACACCCGCGCCCACGGTCGACGCGATCAGCCTCAACGAGTTCATGCCCGATCCGGTGACCGACTGGAACGGCAACGGCCAGACGGGAGACAGCGACGACGAGTACATCGAACTTTTCAACGGCCACAATTTCGCGGTCGATCTGAGCGGCTGGAAGCTGGACGACAGACCCGACGGCGGGTCGCCGCCCTTCACTCTGCCGGCGGGCAGCACGATTCCCGCCCGCGGCTTTCTGGTCTTCTTCAGCAACCAGACCCACATCTCGCTCAACAACTCCGGCGGCGACAGCGTTCGGCTGTTGCGCCCCGACGGCAGCGAGGTCGAAGCGTATGCTTACACCGCCAACGCCCCTGACGAAGCCTACAGCAAAACCAGCGATGGCGGAACTTCGTGGACAACCTCCTACCCGCCGTCGCCCGGCAGCGCCAATCTGGCCGGACCAACGCCCACGCCAGGAGCCAGCAGCGCACTGGCCGGCCACGTCTTCGTCGACGCGGATGCCGACGGTGTCTACGAGCCATGGATGGGCGAACAGGGGCTGGCCGGCGTGCTGGTAATCCTGGACGACAGCCACTCCTACCTGACCAACGATAGCGGCTGGTACGGCTTCTTCAACCTCGCGCCCGGCCAGCACACTGTGCGCCACGCCCAGCCGGTGCATATGGCCAGCACCACAGCGAACGAGTACACAGTTACGGTGGAGCCGGGAGCGACAGTAGACGAGCTGAATTTCGGCCAGACTCCACTGCCGGCGGCCCAGATCGACTCGCCCGTGATGCTCAACGAGTTCCTGCCGTCCCCGGCCTCAGACTGGGACGGCAACGGTGTGGCCGACGCCGACGACGAGTGGATCGAGCTGTACAACGCGGGCGATACGCCGATCGATGTCAGCGGCTGGTGGCTGGACGACGAGGACGACAGCCAGTTGCGGACGCCCGAGGGCAGCGTGCCCTACATGCTGCCCCTGGGGTCGTTGATCCCAGCTCACGGCTTTCTGGTCGTGTTCCGGTCCACCAGCGGCGTTGCGCTCAACAACAGCGGCGACGATGTGCGGTTGGTCGGGCCGGCCTACTACGAGGTGGAAGCGTTCAACTTCGGCTCCACCGGGTACGATGTCTCCTGGAGCAAGACCGAGGACGGCGGTGACCTGTGGATCAACAGCTAT
The DNA here is from genome assembly GCA_020634555.1 of Caldilineae bacterium. Taxonomy (GTDB): domain Bacteria; phylum Chloroflexota; class Anaerolineae; order JAAEKA01; family JAAEKA01; genus JACKBK01. The sequence goes on along the minus strand of JACKBK010000062.1, from coordinate 4,412 downwards.
CCGCCGTCGCCCGGAGCCAGCAACCAGCCTGGCTCGGCGACAGCCACAGCGACAACGACTGCTACTGCTACAGCTACGCCGACCGCTGGTGGCACGCCGACGCCGCTGCCGGATGGGATCAGCCTCAACGAATATCTGCCCGACCCCGCCTCCGACTGGGACGGCAACGGCGTTGTCAACGCCGAAGATGAATACGTCGAGATCTACAACGCCAACAGCTTCGCCGTCGATCTTAGCGGCTGGATGCTGGACGATCTGGCAGGCAGCGGCAGCCAGCCCTACCACTTTCCGGCCGGCACAACCTTAGCGGGACAAGGCTTCCTGTTGGTGTTTCGTAGCCAGTCTGGCGTCGCTTTGAACAACGACGGCGACTCGGTGCGCCTGCTGGGGCCGGATGGCAGCCTCATCGAGGAGACCAGCTATGATACCAGCGACGATGATCTAGCCTACAGCAAGCTGGTTGAGGGCAGCAGTCTGTGGACAGACGTCTACCCGCCGTCGCCCGGCCTGCCCAATCTGCCCGGTCCGACCGTCACGCCGACATCGACGCCCACGGCCACGCCTACCGGATCGCCCACACCGACACCCTCGGCGACACCTCCTCCGAACTTTGGCATTGTGCTGCTCAACGAATTCATGCCCGACCCGGCCAGCGACTGGAACGGCGACGGCACGCCAGACGCGGCTGACGAATACATCGAGTTGTTTAATCCCGGACCGACCGCTGTGGATTTGGGCGGCTGGGCGCTGGACGACGAGGACGATGGCGCGTCCAGCGCGGTCTTTCTCTACGCACCGGAAGGCACGCGGCCATACGTGATCCCGGACGGCACGATGATCCAGCCGTCTGGCTTCCTGCTCTTCTTCCGCAGCGAGACAGGTGTCGCCCTCAACAACGACGGCGATTGGGTGCGCCTGTTGCGCCCCGATGGCAGCGTCGCCGAGACGTTCGAATACTTTGTCAGCCACGACGACGAAGCCTACAGCAAGACCACGGACGGCGGCGCTTCGTGGACAACCGCCTACTCGCCATCGCCCGGCGTCAGCAACACAGCCGGCGTGACACCAACGCCGCCGCCAACCACGCCGACTCCTTATCCGACCAGCGTCAGCCTCAACGAGTTCATGCCCGAGCCGGCCAGCGACTGGAACGGCGACGGTGCGAACGACTCCGGCGATGAGTACATCGAGCTGTACAACGCGGCCGCCGCGCCTGTGGACCTCAGCGGCTGGTACCTGGATGACACGGACAGCGCGCTGGCCGCGCCCGATCTGACGACGCCCTACCAGATTCCGCCGGACACGACCATTCCTCCCCGAGGCTTTCTGGTCTTTTTCCGCAGCGATACGGGCGTTGCCCTGAACAACGACAGCGCCGACAGCGTTCGGCTGTTGTGGCCGGACGGCTCAGAGGTCGAGCGCCGCGACTACGTCACCACCGCGCCCGATCGCTCCGTCAGCAAGGAGCATGAGGGCGGCGCAACATGGACGGAACTCTATCCACCCTCCCCCGGCGGGCCGAATCTGCCCGGCTTCACCGGCAACGAGCAGGTGCGCCTCAACGAACTGCTGCCTTCGCCGCGCGATGTGGACTGGGACGGCGACGGCCAGGCGAACTACCTGGACGAGTGGGTCGAACTGGTCAACGCTGGCGATAGGCCGGCCAATCTCTCTGGCTGGAAACTGGCCGACGGACAGCCAGGCGGCGCCGGCCATACCTACGTGCTGCCGCTGGGAACGCATCTCGACTCCGGCGACTATCTCGTCATCTTCCGGCGAACCAGCGACATCGCTCTCGATGCGGCCGATGACTGGGTCACGCTTTACTTCCCCGACGATCAGCTTGTCGACCAGTTCCACTATACCAGTTTCTCCGGCTACGACCAGTCGTGGTGCCGTCTGCCTAATGGGACGGGCGGCTGGACCACCGCATGTCAGGTGTCGCCAGGTGCGGCTAATTTGCCGTCACCGGGCGAGCCGGGCGGGTCCGGCACGCCTGACGATGGCGGCGACGAGCTGCCTTACGACCGCTTCAACTTCGACCTGGTGCCCATCGCCCACGCCCGCACGTTGCCCGACGACACAAAGGTAACGCTGGAAGGCCAGGTGACGGTGCTGCCCGATATCTTCGACGACAAGGAGATCTACATCCAGGATGCCACCGGCGGCATGTTGGTCTATCTGCGTTCCGGCCAGTGGCCGCCGTTGAGCGAGGGGCAGTGGATACGCGTCAACGGCTGGTTGGACACGTTCGACGGCGAAAAGGAGATCAAGCTAAGCCGTATCGACGACATCAAGACGCTGATGGCCGCGCCGCCGCCCGCGCCGCGCCCGCTGCGCACCGGTGACCTGAACGAGACCACCGAAGGCATACTCGGCCAAATCAGCGGCGCGATCACCGGCTTCTACGGCGACACCACCTTCTATCTCGACGACGGCAGCGGCGAGGCGCGCATCACCGTCAAACAATACACCGGCTTTCGTCGCCCCTATGTCAACAACGGCGAGATCTGGACGGTCACCGGCGTCGTCAGCCAGAACGACGACGAGGAACCTTACGACAGCAACTACCGTATCCTGCCGCGCACGCCGGAAGACATCTACGAAGGACCGCCCGTCTCATCGTCCAGCACAGTCGTGCGTACGGCGGCGGACGACTCGACGAGCTTTGCGCCCGGCGACGCACCCTGGAACGTCACGCCCATCTTCCTGCCCGTCACCGGCGCCGAGAACATCCTGTCTGCGCCGCCGGCTGGCTCTGTTGCGGCAGTCGCCCTGGCGCTGCTGGTGGTGCTGCTGGCCGCTGCCGGAGTGCGCAGACGTCGCAATTCCGCGGAGTAGGCATCTTTAGATGCCGGGCTCGTTCGACACCACCGTTCGCATCGGAGGATGCGAACTCCGCGGCGAGTAAACGTCGGGCTGCGCTATCAAACCCAGTCCGTGGAGTAGGTCTCCTCAGATGTCGGGTTTGTCCATCAGACCGTTCGCATCCTCCGATGCGAACTCACCGCCACCAAGATGCACGCCAAGTAACGACACGTCACATCCGCGGAGGGGTGCCCAATCTGGAGAGGGCGCTGGATTCCCGGCGAGGCGGGAATGACAGAACAGTGCCGCTTGCATTCGCTGTCCCCAATCGCTGTGGTATCGCGCGTCCCTAATCAGCGTGATACGTCCAGTTCCCGGACGCGAGAACGCCCGCTCCACAGTTGGGGGGAAGTAGACTGCGGAGAAGGCGTTCGTAGCCCAAGCATACCACAACTCGGCGAATCTGTACAAAGAATCTAGCTAGCGTCGATTCATCCTGGGCGGATGGATCCCGCAGCTAACCCACAGGCTGCGCGCTCGAACGATAGTAGGATGGTTCATCTGAAGCGCAACAACAGTGCTTCGTCCGGTCCGCGTGCGGCCTATGACGCGCGTTCTATCAACGCTCCATGTAAAATGGCGTCCCCACCGTTGCTTTCGCGGATTGAACAAGGGCACCGTCTGCCCACTAACAGGGTCTTGAAAGCGCACGCGTTGTCCTTTGTGAAGATTGCACCGTGCGCATGCATACGCCAGATTATCGGCCCCCGTGATCCCTCCCAGCGTCTCGGGTCTTACGTGATCGACATGAAAAGGCCCGCCGGTAATGCGTTCATTGCTACAACAGTATTCGCAACAACGATCGGCACGTTCAGCGACCTGTCGACGTAACTCCTCAGAGACGTAAGCCATGAGCGGTTAGGGCACTAATGCGATCAACTCATCAGGCAGCGCGTTTCGCTGTTTCAGCAGATAGATGGCCTTGGCTTTGCGTAGGGTTAGGAGGTCTTCCTGCTCCACCAGATGCATCGCCTCATCACGCTCGGCCCTGGTCAGTTCCCTTTGTTCTTGAAGGTGCAAGAGTTCACGCACACGTTTTGTGCCTTCAACCGGCGTTCGCGAAAGCGCAACCTGCGTCAACTGGGGAGTGTCCATGGCTTCCAAACCCGCTAGTGCCTCATCCTGCGGCTGCCCCCAACGCTCGATCGGTGGACGGATCCACTCAACGACCACCTGCTCAATGGGGCGTTTTGTCGCTTCGGCGATCTGGGCAGCCTTCTGGTATATCTGTCGCGGTAAATCCAAAGTTACCGTTGTCATGACTCTACCTCTATGCTAAACAATTCATCTAAAATCGCAACTGCTCACTCGTCACTCCCGCGGAGGCGGGAATCCACGTCTTCACATGTGCTAGACTCTCGCCTCCACGAGAGTGACGCAACAGCGAAGGCTGAGTAGTTACCTGAAATCAACAGAACCTTCCTCTGTTGCTACAGCTGGATTATATGCCAGGAAGAGGATCGCGGCAACTCGTTTTGTTTTCACCAAACATCGCGCCCACCGACCAGTTTGACACGTCTTCCTTCCCTCGTTACACTGCATCC
>JACKBK010000061.1 GCA_020634555.1 Caldilineae bacterium | reverse complement strand
GGAGGTAGAAGAGGATCGGCGGTCCCAACGTCACAAACAGAATCCCCACTATCTGCAAATATTCTTTCACGCACCCCTCGCTTCAATCGGATACCTCGCCAGGCATCTCAGTTTCTATGCGCCGACATACTTCGCATACACGGTCCGCGCCACGCTCACATCCTCGGTCCCCTTGATGATGGCGCGGGCGTCGGGGAAGACGGTGAACTCGAATGTGCCGGTGCGGGCGCGCAGGAGGTAGGGATTGACGGCCACGTCGTCGATGCCCGATCGACGCAAGCCGGCGGCCAGCGCGTCCAGGTCCAGCCGCTGCCCGCCGGGAACGCTGATCTGCACGGCGTTGCGGCCGCACAGGGTAGCGGTGCGCGTGCCGGCCTCCGCGTTGAGGAACTCGTAGTTGCCGCGGCCGCAGGTCTCACAGTCCTCGCGCCGCAGCACCTGGAACTGTTCCAGGCTGTTGTCCAGCAGGTCGTAGTTGATCAGCCCGTCGTTCAGCTCGCCAAAGCCGGCCAGCAGCTTGATGGCCTCACCGGCGGCGATGGAGGCAACCACGCTCACCGACGGCGCCAGCACGCCGGCCGTGTCGCAGGTCGCTGTGGTGCCGGGGGCGGGCATCTGGCCCAGCAGGCAGCGTAGACAGGCGGTCTCGCCCGGCCGAATCGTCATGGTCATGCCGTAGCTGCCGATGACGCCGCTGTAGATCCATGAGATGCCCAGCTTGGCGCAGGCGTCGTTGAGGAGAAAGCGGGTCTCGAAGTTGTCCGCGCCGTCCATCACCAGATCGGCGCCACGGATCAACGAAACGATGTTGTCGGGGTTAACGTCGGCCACGATTCCCTCGATGGTGATCTCGGAGTTGATGCTGGACAGCTTGCGGCGCGCAGCCTCTGCTTTGGGCAGCCGGTCGGCGATGTCCGGCTCGTCGAACAGGAGCTGGCGCTGGAGGTTGTTCAGCTCGATGAAGTCGCGATCGACGATGCGCAGGTGGCCGACGCCGCTGCGCGCCAGGTGGTTGGCGATGACGGTGCCGGTCGCGCCGCAGCCGATGACGACGACGGTGGCCGCCAACAGCTTGCGCTGTCCTGCCTCGCCCAGCCCGGGGAAGATGATCTGCCGCGCATAGCGCGCGAGGGATTGTTCGGTCATAGCGGAATCGTACGCGCGGCAGCGTATGGTGTCAAGTGGCGGGTGAGGGGTGAGAGTGCGAGGAGGGAGGGGGTGACAAGAAAACAGGGTGAGTACGTGGTCTTGTCCTCGGATTTCCCTGTTTTCCCTCCTTTCCTTCCTTTCCCTCTTTTCCCTCAAGACATTGTCAGCGCCTGCTCCAAATCGGCGATGATATCGGCTGCGTCCTCGATGCCGCACGCCAGCCGCACCAGCGACGGCGATACGCCAAGAGCATCGAGCTTCTCCGGGTCGGCGTCGTAGTAGCTGACAAGCTGCACCTGTTCGACGAGGCTCTCGACGCCGCCCAGACTGGGGCCGATGTAGGGAATACGCAACGCGTCGATGAAACGGCCCGTCTGCTCGCCATCGCCCTCGATCTCGAAGCTGACGACGCCGCCGAAGCCGCGTAGTTGCGCTGCCGCGATGGCGTGGTCCGGGTGGCTGGACAGGCCAGGATACCAGACGCGGCGCACGCGCGGGTGGTTCTCTAGGTACTGCGCCACAGCCAGCCCGTTGGCGTTTTGGCGCTCGATGCGCAGTCCCAGGGTCTTCAGGCCGCGGCCGACCAGATAGGCGGTCTGCGGGTCGATAACGCTGCCGAGTATCCCGTGCATCTGGCGCAGCGGCGCGGTCAGGCCGTTCTTGCCGATCACCGCGCCGGCCATCACGTCGTTGTGGCCGGCCAGGTACTTGGTGACGCTGTGGATCACCAAATCGATGCCGTAGTCCAGCGGCCGCAGGTTCAGCGGCGTCGCAAAGGTGCTGTCGATGGCCGTACGGATGCCGCGCCGCCGGCCGATGTCCGCCAGCCCTTCCAGATCGAGACAGCGCATGAACGGGTTGGTGGGTGACTCGGAAAAGATCAGGCGGGTGTTGGGCTGGATCGCGTCCTCAATAGCTTGCAGGTCGGCGGACGGTACGACGGTTGCCTCGACGCCGTAGCGGCTGAGGATCGTCTGGATGAAATCGCGCGTGCGGCGGTAACAATCAATCGTACACACCAGATGGCTGCCGGCGCTGAGAAACACCAGCAGCGTGCCGGTGATGGCCGACATCCCGCTGGGCGTCAACAGCGCATCATCGCCGTTCTCCAGCGCGGCCAGACGCGCCTCGACCGCGCGTACGGTGGGGTTGCCGTAGCGGCCGTACTCGTCACGCTGCGGCTCGTCCCAGAACATGTGCTCTTCCATGTACTCGACCAGTGCAGCCGTGTCGCGAAACGTGTAGGTAGATGTTTGTACAATGGGGGTGGTGACGCTGTGAAACGCCTTGTCGCGCGCTTCGCCACCGTGGACCGAGAGCGTAGATGGGCCGGGCTGTGCGGGTGGACAGTCCGCATCCGACGTATCTGGCTGCGCGCCGTTTCGGCGATCAGCTACCGCCGCCGATTCATGAACGAGTGAACTGGACATAGAACAACCTCCGAGATGATGCGAGCCGCTCATCCGGAGGTGTCGCCGTATCCTCTGCCAAAGAATGGACCTCTTCACCGAAGCGAAGAGGTCCATTACTGCATCGTATAGGTCCTCTTATCTTCCAGCCGTTTGCTGACGGAGTTAGCACCGGGGTTCTGCCAGTGATCGCTAACCGGTTAACGGTAATCGGTGGAAACATCTGCCTTGCAGCTACTGATCACCGATTACTGTTTACCGTTCACGGTACTGACGACCTGGTTGCCGAGGTTTCATAGGGCCGGTCCCTCCACCTCTCTGGATAAGGGCGTCGTTGTCGACTTATTCGATTGTGAGCCAAAACTTACCACAGGCCCGCGGTCTTGTCAAGGGATTTGCGCGCGCAGGGTATCTATATCTTGTTGGTTGGCTGGATTCGAGTAATACTCCAGCATCTCCTGTAACTGCGCCCGATCCGTTGCGTCGGGCAGCAGCTTGCGCACACCCGCTTCGTTCATCGGCTGGTCGCCGGCCAGCGCCAACATGACGCCGAACGCGGTCAGCGCCTCGGTGGTGGTGAACTCACAATGGCCGTAGCGCTGGATCGGGATGTTGATGTGCTTCAGGCCGGAGCCGGCGAAGAGCGTCTTCAGCCGGTAGAAGATCTCGTGGGCATAGGGCACTTGCTGGTCAAGGGTGGTGTGCATCGTGACCAGCGGCGAGGTCAGCACGCCAGAAGTTTGCAGATGGGCGTTGATAGCTGCCAGCGCGGCCGGATCGGCCGCGATACGTTGTACCAGGAGGTTTAGCTGCCAGTCGTTGACTGATCCCCGGTACCACGTATGCTGATTGTCGAAGGGCTGGCCGCCCAGCTTCGCCGTCGCGTCGTTGGTGCCAACTACCTGGTACCACAGCGCATCCTCGACCGATTCTTCGGTAGATGGCATCGGGTTATTCGGGTCGACCGGCGCTTTGGAGACGGCTACCAACTGTTGCAGCTTGTTGGCGTTGGCGGGGTCGAAGACCACCGGCTTGACGTTGGCGTCGTAGTAGTCCTCCCACACCGGCACCAGCGCCGGCGGCACATTGATCGGGTCGCCGGGGATCAGGCCGGGGAAGAAATAGTCGAAGACCGCGCGAAAATTACCAAAGTAGTTGACCTGATGGCGAAAATCGCCCACCGGTCCACACGTTGCCGCGCCGCCGTCGAAGATATTGGCGTATTGCTCCGTAGCCAGCGCAGTCACCAATCCCCCTTCCGACACGCCAATGATGTACACGTGGTTTGGCGTGCCGTGGGTCTGCGCAAAGACGTTGACCAGATCGACCACATCCGACACACCCTCTGTCACCGCCAGTCCGTTGGCGCTGTAGCTGGTGGTGGCGAAGCCAAAGCCCAGCAGGTTGACGATGTCGGGAATGCACGGTCCGCCATCAGGCAGGCAAAGCTGATCCTCAGGTATGCCTACCGGCTCGGTGATTGCCACGTATCCGTGTGCATAGATGACCAGATCCCCGTTGTACCACCAGTTGGGCGGCATGCAGATCCGATAGATCGCGCCGCTGGCCTGCGTGCCATCCGGCTCGCAGTTGACCAGTTGGTCCATGGACAGCGAGTCGATGGAGGGCTGTTCAGGCCCGTCCTGGGCATGAGCAGGGGCGGCAGCGGCGGGCAAGGCACCCAGTGCGGCCAGCAGTACGGCAAAGGCTAACAAGATTCGGATCCAGCGTGACATGAGGGTCTCCTTCTGTTCAGATTACGAGTCGAGTAGTATGAACGCGTCGAAATTCGTGTATTGGTTCCTGTGGGATTGAATGTTGGTGTAAACAAACACGGCGGAGTTCTTCATCGCGGAGTTCGCATCCTCCGATGCGAACGGGGCGTGTCTTGCCTGCACGCCGGCGCATCTGCCCATGCACGGGTGCTTCGCAAAGGATGCGCGCTCCGCAGAAAGATGTGTCTTCATCGCGGAGTTCGCATCCTCCGATGCGAACGGGTCGTGTCTTGCCTGCACGCCGGCCCATCTGTAGATGCGCGCTCCGCGGGCGTGCTAGTACGGCCCGCTGCGGCCGCCTTGCCGTGCCTGGACCTGCGCCTCCAACTCCGCCAGCGACGGCAGTGGACCAAAGATCTCATCGGGGAAGTTACCGCCGCCCGACCAGAAGAGCCAGCCCTCGGCGCCAGCGTCGTCGGCTGCCCGCCGCTGGATCATCATCTCCGGGACGGCATAGTTGTAGCCGGCAGCCGGTCCATCGGTGCGGTAGTTGTTCGGATAGCCCTGCAGCCATGGACGGATGCGCGTCGGCATCGGCACAATGTCGCGCACGATGTCCGTACTGTCGTAGATTACCTTGTACGGACACTGCACCGGCTCATCGCAACCAGGGAAGGTGCCCGGCCACCACACCTGCGGGTAGATCATTGGGCTGAGATAGTCCAGCCCTTGCGCCATGTCAGCCAGATTCTGGCCGATCAATGGTTCGTTGCCGTTGAGGATAATGCTGCCGAACACATCAATGGCCGTAAAGGCGCCATATGGCTTGAGGGCGGCCATCAGATCGCGCGAAAAGCTGCTGATCGCCTCGCGCCGGTTCTCGGGCGTGCTCTCCACCGAATAGGTCAACGCGTTGTGGTCGCGCTGGCCGGTAAACCGGAAGTAATCGAATTGTACCTCATCGAAACCGATTTCGGCCAACTCCTTGGCCAGGTCGATCTCATATTGTCGAACCTCGTCACGATAGGGATCCACCCAGGCCAGATCTTCGCCGTCTTTCCACAGCACGCCGGGGTTGGACCGCTTAGCCAGCGCCCATTCAGGCTTGCCCTCGGCCAGGGCGTTGTCCTTGAAGGTGACAAAGCGAGCAATGGTGTAGATGCCGCGCTGTCTGGCCTCCTCCAGGAACTCCTGTGCGGTCATGACATCTTCCTGAAAGACCCCAATCTCCCTGGCAATTTCGTTCTTCGGTTCCCACGCGATCTCGCCATAGTCGCTCTTCATGTCAACGACCACCGCGTTGAGCACATCAGACTGCTCGATCAGGTCCAGCCTGGAGTTGATGAGACCGCGATCGTACAGATAGTGGAACGGCACATAGAAGCCTCTCGCCTCAAAAGGCTGCATCTCCGCTTGTAGACAGTACGGCGCGCCGCAATCGCCGGCAGCCAGCGCATCAGGGAAAAGCAGGCTGTAGCCCGGCGCCTTGACCATCACCTGCGCGTTGGCCGGCATACCACTGACCTCGAACGTGCCGTCTGCCTCAGCGTCCTGCATCACGACAGGTTCAGTGCCGCGGCAGGCAATGCCTTGACACGTGTTCTTGTCGTAGACGTAGACAATCGCACCCGGAACCGGTTCGCCGGTAACGGCATCGACCACCGCGCCGGCCGCTGTGTCGGCAGCCAATGCGAGATCGACCTGAGCTTCACCTTGATAGGTTTGCGTTGCGGGAGCAAAACCGGCCAGCGTCACCGTGAACAGATCGCCTGCTTCCAGCAGCGGCAACAGCGCGACGCCTTGTTCATCGGTAGTAGCCTCGCTCCGCGGGCTGGTCACCGCCGCACTGCTGACCGGTTGTCCCGCCGAGTCGCTTACCTTGACGACCAGCCCTTTTGGCTCGAGGGCGACCGTCAACGGAGTGTCTTCGTTGAACCGGTCTTCGGCTGTCTCGTAGCCTACTGCATCGATGGTCACATCCAGCGGGGTGTCTGTTGTCCAGAGAATAAACTGGCCCTGATCGTCGGTTACTGCGGACAGGGTACCCGCAGCAACCGTCGCTCCCACGATCGGCCCGTTGGTGACATTGTTGACCACGCTGCCCGCCAGGTGGGGCGGTAGCAGTGTCATATCCAGCGGTTCACCTGCCAGTAGATTGGCTGCTTCATCAGCGGTGACATCCAGCGTTTCGTAGTCGGAATGGCTGGCGGTAATCGACAGATCGCCGGTGGAAAGCCGCTCCAGCCGATAGTTGCCGTCTTCGTCGGTAGTGGCTGTCTGGCCGCCAGCTTGGATCGATGCGCCCGCCACCGGTTCGCCCGTCTTGCCGTCGAGGACTGTGCCCGTCAGCACGGTAGGCTCGACAGCAATGTCCATAGCTTGCTCGCCGGCTAACGCTGCATCGTCGCTGACATCCACCGCAGCAGGCAGGAAGCCGGCCGCCTGCAAAGTCAACTGCCCCATCCCGGTTGAGGAGGGAAAATAGTAGAAGCCGTCGTCTGCGCTTTCACTGCTGGCGTCGTTGAGACTCAGTGCAGCACCAGCCACAGGCGTACCGCTGGCCGCGTCCAGCACAAGACCGTGCAGCCCGTCAGGATAGATCGTCAAGTTGGCCGCGTCGTCTCCGATTGCATCCAACGCGATTGTTCGCTCGATGAATCCGTCGGCGCTCAATGTAACCGTCGCGCCGCTGCGCGGCAGGTGGCTCAACTCGAACCGGCCTTCCGCGTCGGTAGTTGCTTGCTGGCCCTCAAAGCTGGCCGTCACGCCGGAAACGGGATCACCTGTCAAGGCGTCGACGACCAGTCCGCTGACCTCAGTGGGCTGCAGGCTGGCTGTCAACTTGCCACCCAGAAGCGGCACCGGTGCAAACTGGGGATTGTCCTGCCACGGCTCGAAGATGCTTTCGTCGATACTGGCCGTGACCGGTTGGAGGCGGGAAGAGCGAAAAGAGAAGCGGCCATCAGCATCGCTGGTCGCCTGTTCGCCGTTGGAAAGCGCGACTGTCACGTCTGCCAACGGCTGGCCCGATCCAGCATCACTGACCGCGCCCGATACCGGGACGGGTACAAAGTAAAGCAGGATGGCCACCACAACGATGATGACCACCCCGATGATCACATAGGTAGTTGTAGAGCCGCGGAATCGCTTCGGCTCACTGCTGAGTGTGTTTGTCACAGTTGTTGTTCCTCACGTCGTCTGCCACAAAGTTTGCGCATTATAGCACACGGCGCGGGAGAGGCAAACTGTGTCTAGCCGCTAGCTGCGGGCGCTGGCGTGATCTCAGACGAACGGCTGGAGCGCGCAACCACGTTGACGCGATACATAATATCGGATGCCTGGCTGGCGCGTTCCGGTTCACACTCCACGGTCACCAGGCTGTCGCCGTGCGCAACCAAATCGGCTGTGAGGACAGAATCCTGTTCACGGATGCCCTCCCCCAACATACCGCCCACGATAGCGCCGAAGAGAATCCCTACAAGAGCGCCGATGACAGGCCAGGCAATCGCCGTCAACAACGCGATGGATCGCGTGCTGGCGTCGAAGTTCTGCGTAGTCAGCGACAACACCGCCATCACGACGCCGAGCAGCGTGCCGGCGACTCCAACCAGCAGCGCGGTGGTGGCGACCGTTTCACGCACGATTCCTCGCTGCTCGACCGGCCCGCTCTGCCCCATCAACTCGTCAGCAGATTGGATCTCGATCTGGTCGGTGGAAAAACCGGCGGCTTGTAGTTCGGCCACAGCACGCGCTGCTTCGTCCGGGCCATCAACCAGCCTCAAAACCAGTTGCTCGCCACCGACACCGCGCAGTTGATTGATCGACTCGTACGCGTCCTGCACTCGTTGCGAGCACTCCTCGATGATCTGACGGGTTTCGTCGGGTACCGCAACGTCCAGCGCTGCCTGGAAACGCTTGTTGGCGGTGCGCTCGCCGCGCGCTACTTCGTCGAGAACGATCGATTGCGAGGTGTCCGCGCCGATGACCATGGTTGCCTTGAGGTTGATCCAGCCGCGGTGCAGAGCAGCGAGCACACTGCGGTGGCTGCCCGGCTTTCCGCCCAGACGCGTGATCTCGGCGTCAAGCCGCTGCGCCATGGCCGCACGCTCGCGCGCATAGGCTTGCAAGATGACCTTCAGGCCGCGGTTGCGTACGTTTTCCCCCGCAACTGCGTATCCTCGGGAACTGGCAGTACACAGCGCAGCCAGACTGTTCAGTTGGCGGATGGTTTGACGGTTCATGATGTGGCCTCCTGACGGGGATGTGGATGCGGCGGCATCGCATAATGCCGCCGGAAGGTCGGCCCGACTTGCGTACAATCAAAATACTATAAAGAAGCAAATGGTTCTGTCAAATCTCATACGATTGCCGCAGCGGTTTTAGATTTGTGATCCGCCCGCGGAAAACAAAGTTGCGCGGCGCGCGTGACTGTGCTACAATCGCGACAACCCTTTGAGTCAAGCAGGACTGGCAGTCCTGGTCCTGTGGCCTGGATGTAAGTGACATCCAGGCGACTTCACCCGAAGTTCAGATTACCCTGATCGGTTATGTCAAGATGACTATCGAGATCCGGCTTGGTGACGTGGTGCGGTTGCGCAAGCCACACCCGTGCGGCGGCTACAACTGGGACGTGGTGCGACTGGGGGCCGATATCGGCCTGCAGTGCAACACGTGCGGTCGCCGCGTGCTGCTTACCCGCCGCGAGTTTGCCAAACGAATCAAGACCTTTGTCCGCCGAGGCGATCCGGCCAGCGGCGCCGCGCCACAGACGCCGGTTTTCGTTCCACCAACGTCATAATTGCCTTTGTTAAACCCTGGAGACGTTGTCGTCCAGGGTTTCTTGTGCGGATCGGTTTTTGCAGCGCCCAAAAAAGCGCCGCAGCCAACACACTTGTCTCCTGCCAGCGCGATGCTATAATAACATGCAGAGAACGCATCCGATGGAAATAGCTAACTCCAAACAGGGCTTGATGCCCGTCCTCGCCAACAGCGCATTCCGCAAGCTGTGGGCCGCGCAATGGCTGGCTCAGTCAGCCCAGAACACGATCCATTTCGTGTTGATAGTGCTCATCGAGCGGATGACAGGATCCAGTATCCAACAGGGGCTGGTCATCTTTGCGTTTACACTGCCGGCGATTATCTTTGCTCCTATCAGCGGCGTGATTATCGACCGCTGGCCGAAGAAGTACATTCTCATGGCGTCGAATCTGCTGCGCGTCCTTATCATCTGCAGCTATTTCGCCGTGCTGGGTTTGCGGGGGCATGTCGAGGTCGGTTGGCTGCTGCTGGCGCTCTATGTCATCACGTTTACAATGTCCACCATCGGCCAGTTTTTTAACCCAGCCGAGGCCGCTACCATTCCCATCCTCGTCCAACGCGACAACTTGATCGCAGCCAACTCGCTTTTCAATCTCACCCTGGCGCTGTCGCAGGTGGTCGGGCTGATCATACTTGGCCCGCTGGCCGTGAAGCTGTTTGGCACCGAAAGCGCCTTCATACTGGTCGCGGGGATGTATGTCCTGGCGGCGCTGCTGGTAAGCCGGCTGCCCAAGGATACACCGACCCACGTCGGGCAGGCAGCGCGCGGGGCCTGGAACCGGGCGTGGGATGAACTAAAGGAAGGTGCAGCGTTTGTGTGGCAGCGGCCTCCAGTCATGCTGACCATGGCCCACCTGACGCTGATCGCGAGCCTGGTGATGGTCATGGCCATGCTGGCGCCTGGAATCGCAAACCGGGTTCTGCGTCTGGCGCCTGAGGACGCCATGGTGGTGTTCGCCCCAGCCGGGCTGGGTATGTTGCTGGCAGCGCTTATCTTGGGACGTATGGGCAACCGAACGCCTCGCCAGCGTACAGTGCGCTACGGTCTGGTTGCCATGACTGCGGGCTTTGCCGCCTTTGGCTTGTTTTCCTGGCGCATGATGGCCACCGGCCAGGGTTTTGTGCTGGACAGTTCGGTGATCGCGTTGCCGCCGGCCAGTGCAGCCTTGATCCTTTCGATCGTTCTCATCAGTCTTGTGATCGGGTTGTCGATGTCCAGCGTCAACATCGTTTCGCAGACGGCCCTCCAGGACGGAACACCTGAGCGGCTGCGGGGACGAGTGTTCGCGGTGCAGTTTATGCTCAACAACCTGGTTGGCATTCCGCCCATGCTGGCTGTCGCAGGGTTGGCGGACCTGATCGGCATCCCCCAGGTGCTGTTGGGTGTGAGCCTGGCCGTGTTTGGCGTGCTGCTGGTGACGGTGTATATGCAACGCCGTCTGGCTATTACGGCTGCGCTTGCAGTGGCCGCTGAGAACAAGGAGGAGTCTCCCACCAGCGCTGCTCCGTCGCCAACGGTTGCCAAGCCTGAAGCTGCGCCTGCCAGCGAGTCTGCCCGCGTTTCGCTCGACCAGGTACCTGCCATCGATTGACCTTCCTCACAAAACGTAACTACTCATCCGTCATTCCCGCGAAGGCGGGAATCCACCACCTCGCAGACATGGATTCCCGCCTGTGCGGGAATGACGGCACGCTGAAAGATGAGCGGTTACCCCCAAACATCCGAACCGAGGTCGCCCTTATGCAACGAGATGAATTGGTTCGATACCTTGACTGGTATCTGCGCATCCCTGAAACGCCTGACTATGGCCCGCAGGGCCTGCAAGTGGAGGGCGCAGACGAGATCTCCCGAGTCGCGTTTACTGTCGATTCCGGGTTGCCCTGCATTGAGGCAGCTCTCAAGGTCAACGCCCAGATGTTGATCGTCCATCACGGGATTTTCTGGGGCGCGCAGGAGCCGATCCGCGGCGCGTTTGGCCACAAAGTGCGGCGTCTGCTGGAAACCAATCTCAGCCTGTACGCAGCCCATCTGGCGCTCGATGCACACCCGGAGCTGGGCAACAACGTCGAGCTGGCCCGCCTGCTGGAACTACAGGTCGAAACCTGGTTCTGTAACGCCAAAGGCACCGATATCGGCGTCATCTGCAACGTACACGATGGGTTCCTGGTGGAAGCGATCGCTGATATATTGGGCAGCAAGCTGTCTTGCGAGACGACACTTTTGCAGCATGGCCCGCTCAAGTCGCGCCGCATCGCCATCGTGTCAGGCGACGCAGCCTCTCACATCGGTGAGGCGGCTGCGCTGGGCGCCGACACCTTCATCACCGGCGAGACCAGCCACGCCCACCACTATGCTGCCATCGAACACGGCATGAACGTTATCTACGCCGGCCATTACGCCACCGAGACCGTCGGCTTGAAGGCGCTGGGCCGCCACATCAACGGCCGCTACGGGCTGGAAACCGTCTTCATCGACCTGCCGACCAATCTGTGACGGGTGGTTGGAGTGTTTGTGGTTGTCCGGCGTGAAACGTGATTTTGCCCGACCGTGGATTCCTGCTTTCGCCGGAATGACGAGAGAGTAGTAACAACCCAACAAGTAACTGTTCAGTGATAGCCTGAATAGTTACTCCAACAAAACGAAACGAGGCAGCCCCTTTGCAGGGCTGCCTCGTTTCGTTTTGTTGTGACTTCCGGCGGAGCGCTAGGCGGCTCGCGGCGGGGTTCGGTGTCGATAGACAATCCGCCCGCGCGTGAGGTCGTATGGCGAAAGCTCGACGCGCACATGGTCTCCCAGCAGAACCCGAATGTAGTGCCTGCGCATCTTGCCGGACAGGTAGGCTAATACTTCGTGGCCGTTGTCCAGCTCAACGCGGAACGTTGTGTTGGGCAACGCCTCGATGATCTTGCCTTCCATGATCAGTTTATCATCTTTTTCTGATGCCATTCGCCATCACCTCCTTTCCACCAGATACAAAAGTTTGAAACACTCGTCAACGCTTGTTTTGTTAGGTGTCATTCTATGGTGCGTTCTCGCTTGCGCTGAGCCTGACGCGCCTTGCGAATTGCCTTCTGCTTCTTGATGCGGCGCACCTCGCTAGGCGGTGTAAACCAGCGCTTCTTGCGTGCTGTGGAGAGCACGCGCGTACGTGTTACCTCCTTGCGAAAGCGTTTCAGAAGCTGTTCCTGCGATTCGCCGGGGCGTAGTTCGACTGTTGCCATGAATGATCACCTCCTTTGCTTTAGAAAAATAAAAACCTCACCGGCAAGGCAAGTGAGGCTCACGATTTCTCGCAATGAGTGCGTTGTTTGCTCCAAGAGCCTGTTAGCGCAGTCTTGCAACTCCTCTGCCAACGGAAACCCGCTGTACGATGAATAAACAAACCGAAACCTAATTACCACTTGCCTGAAGTGGATTATAGCCGGGGCTGGCTAGCCTGTCAAAACTGGCGTCGTTCGCGGCGGCTGGCGCAATCCTGGCCAGCGGCAACAGCACCTCGAATGTCGTGCCTTTGCCGAGCTCGCTTTGCACCGAGATCCGGCCGCCATGGGCTTCGGCGATAGATTTGGCGATGCTCAGACCAAGACCGCTGCCGCCCAGCTTGCGGCTGCGCGCCTTGTCGTGCCGCCAGAAGCGGTCGAAGATGTGTGCCTGGTCCTCAGGCGCAATGCCGACCCCGGTATCGGCCACGGCGATTCGCACCCAACCGTCGGGGCGACGATGTAGACTCAGCGTGACTGTACCGTCGTCGGGCG
>JACKBK010000060.1 GCA_020634555.1 Caldilineae bacterium | reverse complement strand
CCGGCGCGGCCAGCCTGAACGAGCTGCTGACCCCGCCCTACGACGTGATCAGCCCCGTGCAGCAGGCTGCTTACTACGATCGGCATCCCGCCAACGTGGTGCGCATCGAGCTGGCGCTCGACCAGCCGGGCGACGACGATACCCGCAACCGCTTCACCCGCGCCGCGGCCACGCTGTCCGACTGGCGGCTGCGCGGTGTGCTGCGCCAGGAAGCCGCGCCGGCTATCTACCTGCTGCGCGAGCGCTATGCCTTGCCCGATGGCCGCTCGGCCACCCGTAGCGGCATGATCTTTCGCCTCCGTCTCGCGCCCTGGGGACAGGGTATTCTGCCCCATGAACACACCTTTCCGGCTGCCAAGGCTGACCGGCTGGCGCTGACCATCGCCACCGGGACGCAGTGCAGCCCGATCTTTGTTCTCTACTCCGACCCGGAGGGCCGCGCCGTACAGCCGTTGTCGGCAACGACTGCGCACCGTGCACCGGACGCCGTCTACGACGATGACGAAGGCGTGCAACACGAGTTGTGGGCAGTCAGCGACCCGCAAGCAGTGGCGGCTGCCGTCGCGGCGCTGGAGCCGAAGACTTTCTACATCGCCGACGGACACCACCGCTACGAGACGGCGCTCAACTACCAGCGCTGGCGGCGGGGCGGTGGATTGCCTGGCGCTGGCGCGCCGCCGCCGCTGGCAAGCTGGCAGGGTGTGCCCTCTTACGCACCCGTTCCACCCACGCCGCCCGAAACGCTTATGCCCTTCGACACTGCCTGGGTCTATGCGGCTTGTATGGATGATCCGGGAGTCGCGATCTTGCCCGCCCATCGCTGTGTCCACGACCTGCCTGCCTTCGACGCGGATCGGCTGCTGGACGGCCTGGACGAGCATTTCATGGTCCGGCGAATCGAGTCGGAAGACGCGCTGCTGGCAATGCTTGCTGGCGATGGCACACGCTTCGCACTTATTCTGCCGGGCGAGACCGGCGGCTACCTGCTGCGGATGCATAACGATGAAGCCACGACCGCGCAGTTGCACGCCGATCACAGCCCGGCCGTCGCGGCGGTCGATGTGGCCGCACTGCAAAGCCTGATCCTTGGTCCACTGCTGGGCATCAGCGCCGATCCTACGGGGTTGAAACGCTTTGTGGCTTTCACGCCGGACGCGGGTGAGGCGATCCGCGACGCGCGCGGGGGGCGCTTCCAGGCGGTTTTTCTGGTCAACCCGACGCCGTTGACCCAGTTGAAGTCGGTCTCCGATGCCGGGGAGGTGATGCCGCCCAAGGCGACCTACTTCTATCCCAAGCTGCCGGCCGGGCTGGTGATCAACACGGTCACGTAGAGCAACGGTATGCAGGACGTGCAATCCAGCGCGCCACCGCGGGCGTCCTTCTCGCCACGCGTCTCTCCCGCAACGGTGTATTGGGCGTTGCTGCTGCTCTTTGCCCTTCAATTGGCGTTTTGGGTGGCCTTCCGGCTGGTGAATCTGGACGAGGGATGGTACTTGTGGGCAGGCAAGGAAATCTATGCGGGCAGGCGTTTGTACAGTGACTTTGCATACACCCAGACGCCGTTGTTGCCCTACGTCTACGGTTTGGTGCAGCTTGTCTTTGGCAATGGGTTGTATGTTGGGCGAATTCTAACGGCGGTCTTTGGATTCGGGGCCGGCGCGTTAAGCGCTGCCACCGCGCGCCGAATCGCCGGGCCGTGGGCGGGTGTCTTTGCGCTGGCATTCCTGATCACGACCTTTCTGGCGGTGACATCGTTCGGCTACACGGCTACCTACGGTCTGACCGCTTTCTTGCTGGCGGCGGCGTTCTACCTGGCATCGCGTTTGCCGCCGGGCAGCAGGCGCACCTGGCTGATCGCGGCGTGTTTGGCGCTGGCAACGGCCGGCCGGCTGGCCGTTATCGTCGTGTTCATTCCCATGGCCGCGTTTCTAATCTTCAACGCGCCGCGCGGCCGGCGCGTGCGCACGGTACTGGAGTTTGTTGTCGCCGCGGCTGTTCTGTTGGGCCTGCTGCTAGGGCCGTTCATCCTCGCCAGCGGCCGGCAGATGGCTTACGACATCTTCGGTTTTCACATGGACCGGACGACGGCTGAGTGGCGTAGGGGAGTGCTGGTTTCGACGCTTCGGGAGACGGTGCGCGATTTCACCGTGCCGGTGGTGGTCTACGGTGCGGCGGTGGTCGATCTGTGCATTCGTATTCTGCGCCGGCGGGGTGATTGGCAGCGGGCGCTGGCTGACCACGCGCTGGAACTGACGCTGGCTGCCGCGGTCGCGCTGCTCTTCCTGGCGCATCTGGTTCCGCGTACCGCGACGACCTACTACAACGTGCTGCAGGCGCCGATGATTGCGATCTTGTTTGGAGCGTTGGCTGTTCGTCTGCTGCGTGGATCCAGGCCGCGGCTTGCAGCCGCGATCCTGGCGATTCTGCTCGTCGTGCAGGTTGTTACCCAGGCGCGAGCGATCCGCTTCTATGACCTGACTGCATGGCCACCGGTGAACCAGGTTGAGATCGTGCGGACGGCAGCCCGGGATCTGAACCAAACGGTGCCGCCGGGCGGGAAGCTGCTGACCTTCGATCCGCATTTGGCACTGGAGGCGGGGTTGGAGATGCCGCCGGGCTACGAGATGTCGATCTTCTCCTACCGGCCAACCTGGACCACCGAGCAAGCTCAGGAGTACCGGGTTGTCAACAACGAACTGCTGCTGCGCGATCTGAACAACGGTGTTGATGCGGTGGCGTTGACCCAGCTCGACGAGGATCTGCTCTACGGCGACCGCGATGCGCTGTTCGCGGCGCTCTACGGCAATTATAACCTGGCCAGCTCTGTGCCCGGTTTCGATCCCTTCCGCCACGACCTGCGCATCTACCTGCCGCCGCAGTGGGCCTTGCCGGCCAGCGCGGCGGCGCTGGATCAGCCCTTCGGCGACGCGATCAGGTTGGCGGGTTACGAGATTGACAGCCCGTCAGTGCGCGCCGGCGAGACGTTGACGCTTGCGCTGTACTGGCAGGCTCGGGATGGAACGCCGCGCCCCGACGATGTCACTGTGTTCGTACACCTGCTGGACGCCGACGAGGCGGTCGTGGCCGGCCACGACAACCCACCCTGCCGCGGCACCTGTCCCGTATCCACCTGGCAGCCCGGCGAGGTGATCCGCGATGAATACACACTCCAGGTACCCGCAAGCCTGTCGCCTGGTGATTACCGTATCGAGATCGGCATGTACGACCCGCAAACGCTGACCCGGCTGCCGGTCGCGGGCGTGGGCGATCGCCTCATCCTGGCCTCCTACAACTGCCAGGCGACGCGCTGCGTCGTCTCTAGGGAGGAGTGAGGAAGGCCGGGAAGCGAGGTAAAGGAAGGAAACCGGAGGCACGACAGGGATTTCCCTGCTTTCCCTCCTTTCCTTCGTTCCTTCCTCTCCCTTTGCCCTGCCTGTCATCCTGTTGTACACTGCCGAACGCTTGATTTCATCCAACTACAAGGGAAGTGAGATTCTTATGGACCTAAAGTACCTGGGCAGGCGCAGCACGGAGCCTATCGATGAACTAGACACCTTTCCCGCGCCGGCCGGTCTGGGTGTAGTCACGATGACTTCCGATGAGCTGACCGCGCTTTGTCCCGTCACGGGACAGCCGGATTTCTACACTATCACCATCGACTACACGCCCGGCCCGCTGTGCATCGAAAGTAAGAGCTTGAAACTGTATCTGTGGCATTTTCGCGAGCAGGGTGTTTTTTGCGAGCAACTGGCGGTGGACATTCGCGACACCGTGGTGGAGACGATCCAGCCACGGTCATGTACGGTGACGCTGGTGCAGAAGGCGCGCGGCGGGATTACCATCACGGCGGTGTCGAGCTATATGGCGGAAGGGAAATGATGGAAACAAGGGAAAGAAGGGCAAGGATAGCGAGGAGGGCGCGATGAAGGTCACGGTATCGAGCGACGAATATGCGCCCCTGGTGGATGTGGTGATCGAGGAGATCGAGAAGCGCGGGCACACGGTTGAGTATTTCGGGCCGCGGGCTGGCGATCCTGCCAGCGACGACAACGACTGGCCGTTGGTGACCGTCAAGGCGGTGTCACAGGTAGCCAATGGCGAGGCCGATGAGGCGGTAGTCATGTGCTGGACAGGCACCGGGGCCAGTCTGGCCGCCAACAAGGTGTCTGGCATTCGCGCCGCGCTCTGCCACGACGCCGAGACAGCCCGCGGTGCGCGCGTCTGGAACCACGCCAACGTGCTGGCCCTCAGCCTGCGCGCCACGCCGATCCCCATCGCGCGCGAGATCATGGAAGCATGGTTCAGCACGCCCTACAGCGACGACGACTGGAACCTGCGCCAGATGGCGCGGATTCGGGCTATCGAAGCGGGTGAAGCTTAATCTCTGACCGCCTCACAACAGACATCGAATTTCTTGCGATGTCGCGTGCTTCTGAGGAGCCGCCGTGCTATGACCGAATCCGAGAAAGAAAGTCAAGTCAACGAACGAAGTGCGGAAGTGCGAGTTGCTCTGATCGGAGCAGTTGCGATCATCGCTGCAGCGGTCATCGCGGGCATCTTTGGGATCATCCAGTCCAATGCTTCACGCCAACAGCCGCCGGCTGTGGCTCCAATCACAGCACCTGTGCAGGTGGCGACAGCGACGATTTCTGCTTTTCAGCCCACTGTGGAGATCGAGGGCCCGCTGACGGCGCCGCTGGGCCAGCGGACTTACTACACTTTAGTCAGTCGTGATGCCGTGCGCGCGGTCTGGAGCGTTGGGGGATTTGGGGATAACCAACAGTTCGAGGTTGATCCGCTCGCGCCAAGCCACCAGATCTTCGTTAAACCATCGGATGCCTCGCGTGTTGGCGACAGCTTCACGATTGTGGTCACTGTCTATGGCGCTGACGGCCAATCGGCTACGGCTACGAAGAGCTTCCAGGTCATTGCGGAGTGATGCCATGTCAATCATTGGCGCTCATCTGCGCATTGCACGCCCGACCGACCACATGGATGATATCCTTCACTTTTATCGCGATGGTCTGGGCTTCGAGTTGATCGGCTCCTTCCGGGACCACGACGGGTTCGATGGGATCATGCTGGGCCATCCGGGCGCGGCCTATCACCTGGAGTTTACCCACAAACATGGCCAGGTAGCTGGCCATGCGCCTGGCCATGAGAATCTGCTGGTCTTCTACCTCCCCGACTCCGAAGATTGGCGGCGCGCCGTCGAACGCATGACGACTGCTGGCTATCACCCGGTGCCATCCTTCAACCCTTACTGGGATGTCCGAGGCCTGACGTACGAAGACATTGACGGCTACCGCGTTGTCTTGCAGCGTGCAGCGTGGTAAGGGAAAGCAACAGATGGCGCAGAAATTTAAGATTTCCAGCCGTCGAGCGTGTCGATTCCGGGTCGACTTGTTCGACGTATTAGTAGAGCGAGGGGTTACGGTGGAAACGCTTCCACCGGCCAAGCCGCTCTGAATCTACAACACGAAGGAGACACGACGATGCGAGTAATGGTGATTATCAAGGCCAACGAGGACTCTGAAGCGGGCATTCTGCCCAGCGAGCAGTTGTTGACCGACATGGGCAAGTACAACGAGGAGTTGGTGAATGCCGGTATTATGCTGGCGGGCGAGGGGCTGCATCCCAGCTCCAGAGGCAAGCGGGTCCGGTTCTCCGGCGGCAAAACAACTGTGATCGATGGCCCGTTTGCCGAGACCAAGGAACTGATCGCCGGCTTCTGGCTGTGGCAGGTCCGGTCGATGGAGGAGGCTGTCGAGTGGGTTAGGCGTATGCCCAGTCCTGACGGCGCCACCGAGGGATCGATCGAGATCCGTCCGGTGTTCGAGGCAGAAGACTTCGGTGACGAGTTCACGCCGGAGCTGCGCGAGCAGGAAGAACGACTGCGACAGCAGCTTGAGGCATAGCAGCAACGCCGTTAGGACCGGTAGTCCTGCCGAGGACTGCCGGCCCTGGCTGCAAGGAGTCCATCATGCAGAAGATCACAACGTTTCTGGCGTATGACAACCAGGCAGAGGAAGCAGTGGACCTTTATGTTTCCCTCTTCCCCGACTCAAGGATCCTGAGCAAGTCCTACTACATGGAAGGCAGCCCCATGCCAGCCGGGCTGTTGATGACAGTGCAGTTCGTGCTGGCCGGGCAGGAGTACGTCGCCATGAACGGCGGCCCGTACTTTACCTTCACCGACGGCATCTCGCTGTCCGTCGCCTGCGAGTCGCAGGAAGAGGTTGACTTTTTATGGGAGAAGCTGTCGGAAGGCGGCGAGCCGGGTCAGTGCGGCTGGCTGAAGGATCGCTTCGGCCTGTCGTGGCAGATCAACCCCATCGTCCTCGGCCAGATGCTGAGCGACGAGGACTCGGAGCGCGCCGGTCGGGTCATGCAGGCCATGCTACAGATGACCAAGATCGACATTCCAACCCTGCAACGGGCCTACGACGGAGAATAGCGTCTTGTTGCGACAGGTTCGTTGACCTGTAGGATAGCCCCTTGTGGGCGTTCCGGCGGTCCCGAACAGGCCCCGCGCGTCGTCGTAGGATAGCCCCTCGTGGGCGTTCCGGCGGTCCCGAACGAGCACAAGGCCCTATCCTACAGGTCGTACGGTGACCATGGCTGATTCCACCACCGACATCCATCGCACCATCGACGCGGTCTGGCGCATCGAGTCGGCCAGGCTGATCGCCAGCCTGGCGCGGATCGTGCGCGATGTGGGGTTGGCCGAGGACCTGGCGCAGGACGCACTGGTCATCGCGCTGGAACGGTGGCCACAGACGGGTATCCCGGACAACCCAGGCGCCTGGCTGATGGCCACCGCCAAGCACCGGGCCATCGACCGGGTGCGGCGCAACGCCACGCTGGAGCGCAAGGTCGAGGTGTTGGGACGGAACATTGAGGAGCAGCAGGCATTGGCCGAAGAGGAGTTTGACCGGGCGATGGAAAGCGACAACTTCGGCGACGACCTGCTGCGCCTGATCTTCATCGCCTGCCACCCGGCGCTGTCGCGCGAGGCACGTGTCGCGCTGACGCTGCGGCTGTTGGGCGGACTGACCACCGGCGAGATCGCCCGCGCCTTCCTCATCTCCGAGTCGACCGTCGCCCAGCGCATCGTGCGTGCCAAGCGTACCCTGTCTGAGGCCCGCGTGCCGTTCGAGGTGCCGCAAGGCGCTGAACGTGACCAGCGTCTGTCGTCGGTGCTGGAGGTGATCTACCTGGTCTTCAACGAAGGCTATTCGGCATCGTCCGGCGACGACTGGGTGCGTCCGGCGCTGTGCGAGGATGCGCTGCGCCTGGGTCGTATTCTCGCCGCACTTGCGCCGGAGGAGCCGGAGGTACATGGTCTGGTGGCACTGATGGAGATCCAGGCGTCGCGCTTGCGGGCGCGCGTCGGACCGCGCGGCCAGCCGGTGTTGTTGATGGATCAGAACCGGGCGCGCTGGGACCGGCTGTTGATCAACCGCGGGCTGGCGGCGCTGACCAGAGCAGAGGCGCTGGGCGGCGCGTTAGGACCGTACGCGCTGCAGGCAGCAATAGCCGCCTGCCACGCCCGAGCGCTCACTGCCGAGGCCACGAATTGGGAACGCATCGCCGCGCTCTACGATGCACTGGCCGAGCTTCTGCCCTCCCCGGTGGTCGAGTTGAACCGGGCGGTCGCAGTCGCCATGGCCTATGGCCCGGCGGCCGGGCTGGAGCTGGTCGATGCGCTAGCTGACGAGCCGTCACTGCAAAGCTACCCTTTCCTGCCTGCCGTCCGCGGCGATCTGTTAGCGAAGCTTGGCCGGCACAGGGAGGCAAGCGCCGAGTTTCAGCGCGCCGCGTCGTTGACTCAGAATGCCCGCGACCGGGAACTGCTGCTCGAACGTGCAGATGTGTCAGGCGATCCTAACATGAGGAGTGTTGGTCTGGTTTGAGCACCCAATCCGGAGATTCTGCAGCGATTGGCAGTGGAGCTTTTTCCAGGTAGATTTGTTGGTGATCATGGATACCACAGAGCCGATGACGCAGCGATACCTGGCCGTGTCAAGGCTTTTGCGTCCCCGTCCCTTTCCGGTGGACATCCTGGTCAAAACCCCGCAGGAAGTTACACAAGCTTTGGAGAACGGCGACTTCTTTTTTGCTAAGATTCTGGCACAAGGCAAGATCCTTTATGAGCGACGCAACTGATCCAAAAGCTTGGGTTGCGCGTGCTGAGGAAGATTACTTGCTGGCACGATCAGCACTGCGTCGCAAGACTCCTCTCGCTTACGGAGCGTGCTTTCACGCGCAACAATGTGCTGAAATATACTTCAAAGCGATCTTGGTGCAGCGCGGCGCATCGTTTCCCAAGACATGCAGGCCCTCAATGATCTGTGTATACGAAGCGATTTATTCTTCGGCTTGAGTCCCGACGATCTGGATATTTTGTCATCGTATAGAGTACGCGTGAGATATCCTGGGGATGATCCGACCCCTGATGAGGCAAAGCAGGCGATGAAGATTGCACAGACGATCCGTCGAGTCATTCGCCGCTTCCTTGAATTGTGAGCGCGAACGACATCCCAGACAGATTCCAGTCCCGGATACACAGTGAAGTCCAAAAACAAACCCTCTGGCAGGCAACCAGAGGGTTTGTTTTGTCGACGAATTGTCAGCGTTACACGTCGAAGTACATCATGAACTCGTGGGGATGCGGGCGCATGCGCAGGGGATCGACCTCGTTCTCGCGCTTGTAGCCGATGTAGGTCTCCAGCATGTCGCTGGTGAACACGTCGCCCTTCAGTAGGAACTCGTGGTCGGCCTCCAGGGCGAACAGCACAGCTTCCAGCGAGCCGGGCACCTGCTTGACCGCCTTGGCCTCTTCGGGCGGCAGGCTGTACAGGTCCTTGTCCAGCGGGCCGCCGGGATCGATGCGATTCTGGATGCCGTCGAGACCGGCCATCAGCAGGGCTGCGAACGCCAGGTATGGGTTGCAGGATGGATCGGGGGCGCGGAACTCGATGCGCTTGGCCTTCGGGCTCTTGGAGTAAACCGGGATGCGGCAGATAGCCGAGCGGTTGCGCTGCGAGTAGGCCAGGTTGACCGGCGCCTCGAAGCCCGGCACCAGCCGGCGGAACGAGTTGGTGGTCGGGGAGGTGAGCGCCAACAGCGCAGGCGCGTGCTTCAGCAGGCCGCCGATATAGTAGCGGGCGTTGTCAGACAACTGGGCATAGCCTGCCTCGTCGTAGAAGACGTTCTTGCCGTCCTTCCAGATGCTCTGGTGAACGTGCATGCCGCTGCCGTTGTCGCCAAAGATCGGCTTCGGCATAAAGGTTGCCGTCAAGCCGTTCTGGCGGGCTACGTTCTTGACGATGTACTTGTACTTCATGATGGAATCGGCCATCGTCAGCAGCGGACCAAAGCGCATGTCGATCTCGCACTGCCCAGCAGTCGCCACCTCGTGGTGATGCACTTCGATCTCGATACCGGTCTCCTCCAGTGCCATGACGATGCGGCTGCGGACGTCTTGCAGCGTATCCGTGGGCGGCGTCGGGAAGTAGCCGCGCTTGGGCGGGATCTGGGCGCCCAGGTTCTGGCGATCAGCGCGGCCGCTGTTCCACCAGGCCTCATCGCTATCGATGGCGTAAAACGCTTCGTTGGAACCGCCGCCGTAGCGCACGTTGTTGAACAGGAAGAACTCGGCCTCAGGTCCCCAGAAGCTGGAATCACCGATGCCGGTCTGCTTGAGATAGGCCTCAGCGCGGGACGCAATGAAACGCGGATCGCGCGAATACGGATCCCGGGTGATGGGGTCGAACACGTCGCACACGATGGCCAGCGTCGGAACTTCCAGGATCGGATCGATAAACGCCGTGCTGGGGTCCAGCATCAGCAGCATATCCGACTCGTGGATCTCCTTAAAGCCTCGAATGGACGAGCCATCGAAGCCAACACCATCTTCAAATGTCTCTGCGGTCAGTTCTCTGGCCGGCACCGAGAAGTGCTGCCAAACGCCGGGCAGGTCCGTGAAACGGAAATCCACCATCTTCACCTGCGACACCATTGCCAGCACATCTGCTACGGTCTTTGCCATGTTCGGTCTCCTTAGTTTCGTTGAATTACAGAAATCCCCAGCATCCTGCCAGAACCGGTATCCTCCTGACACGAGGCCAGAGCCAGCCTTTGAGCAGCATGGGTAAGATTCGTTACCAGTCTACCAAATCCGCTGTAGTTCGTCCAGTACCCAAAGGGGTACTCTTTGCGTTGCGCGCTGCCTCACCTGTAGGATAGGGCCTTGTGCCCGTTCCGCCCCGAACGCCCACAAGGGGCTATCCTACAAACCGCAGAACCTCCCTGCTCCACCTGTAGGATAAGGGCCTTGTGCCCGTTCCGACCGAACGCCCACGAGGGGTTATCCTACAAACCACCAGAACCTCCCTGCCTGGCTGTAGGATAGGGCCTTGATCCCGTTCCGCCCCGAACGCCCACGAGGGGCTATCCTACAAACCGTCAGAATCCGATTGAGCGCATGCACGGTATCAACCCAACAGACTCGCGTTCAACATCTGCACGTTGGCGATGTGATCAGCCAGATCGGCGCTGAGCAGCGACTGGTTGTTGGCGTACCCCATTCGACGCGCCAGGAACGCAAACTCCTCCTCCGACTCCAGCGGCACCGTCAGGTCCTTGGCGTGGCCGCGCACCACCCGCAGCGCATCGACCAGCCGCTGGAGGAAGAGATGCGCGGCACGCAGACGGGTGAAATGTTCCTGGGAGAGAATGCCAAGCCAGGCCAGCGCCGCCATGGCCTCCTGCGTGTTGGTCAGGTGCAGCGCCGGCTCGTTTCGCCCATGGTTGATTTGCAAGCCCTGGATCAGATATTCCACGTCCACCAACCCGCCGGGGCTGTATTTGGCGTTGATGCGCCCTGGTGTAACCAGGTGGCGCAGTTGCCGCTCGCGCATGGCGCGCATGGCCGGCACATCGAACGGTTCGCCGCCGTAGACATAGCTGTCGCGCAGCGTCTGCACCTGCTCGCCCAGCGCGGCATCGCCGCAGATCGGCCGCAACTTGATCAGCGCCTGGCGTTCGTAGCTCCAGGCCGGCCCGCCGGGCGCGAAATAGCGGCGGAAGGCCGCCAGCGACACGGCCAGACTGCCAGCGCTGCCGTAGGGTCGCAGTTGCAGATCGAGGTCGAACGATCCCTCGATGCGGGTGCGGATTGCCTTTCGCACCTCCTGAACCAACCGCTCGTAGAACTCTGTAGTGGTCAGCAGCCGCGGGCCGGTTGTCTGGCCGTTGCTGTCGTAGATGAACATCAGCTCGATGTCGGATGCGTAGCCCAGCTCGCGGCCGCTGCACTTGCCCAGACCGGCCACCGTCAGCGCGCTGGGCTGGCCATCCTCACGCAACGGCTGGCCATATTGCGCCTCCAGTTCAGCCTGGCAAGACCGTACAGTAGCCTCGATGACCACCTCCGCCAGGTCGGTCAACTCCGCCGAGAACTGGGCCGGATTGGGGATATAGCCCAGAATGTTGCGCATGTCGATGCGGAACATCTCCCGGTCCTTGAAGTCGTTGAGGGCATCACGCCACGCTGTGCTGGGCGCAGACTTCGGAAGTCGCCAGGCGCGCGTGAAGGCTGGGTTTGTGCGCTGCAAACCGACTCTATCGTCAGGAATGGTGACTTCCGAAGTCTGGCCTAGCGCCACAGCCAGCTCGAACGCCAGTTCCGGCCGCAGCTTGGCATGCGGGAACGAAGCCACATCCTGCACCACCGGGAACAGATTTTCGTGTTGGATGCGCAGAAAGTCGTCCCACAGAAAATCGCTGACGCCCAGCAACTGCGCCAGTGCATTAAGCACCTCTGGCCGCTCCAGCGATGCCAACTCGTCGGGCCAGCCCGGCCGGGCGAACAGTTGGCCAAGGAATTCATGGAAGTGCTCCAGCGCCGTCTCCGGGTTGGACGCATAGGGCAGCAGGTGGGTGAAGTGCTTGACCAGAACGGTGGCGGCGCGCAGCTCGCGCTGTTTCTCCCGGTCGACGATCTTCTCGCCGCGGGTGTCCGTGATGTACAGCGTGTCGTGGATGCGATTGCCTGTTGACGCGACTGCTACGTGGGCGATGTGAAGCCCGTTGAGCGCCAGCGCGTTGGTCAGCTCGTAGAGAAAACCGATCGTGTCCGGCCCCTGAATGCGCAAAATCGTGTAGCGATCATCGCTCTCATTGTCGATGTCGATGTCGATGGGCTGCACCGTGGGCGATGCGCCGGGAATCTCGCTGATTGCCAGCGCTGCTCGCTTGGCCAACTCACCCTGTGCCTCACGCTGGCGACGCGCCTGGAGCAGAGCGACCAGCTTCTCCAGATCGCCGGCGTAACGGAGCCAGACGCCCGGCTCGCCGTCTGGCGCAACGGCGCGCACGGTGAAGACGTCCACAATCTTGCGCCGATCGGCCTGACGGCTGGCCGGTTGATCCGTCCCCTGGCTGCCAGATGCCAGCGGCTCGTAGGTGAACACGTAGCCATCGACGATGCTAAAGCCATAGACAAACAACAGGCCGCAGATCAGCGTCAGCTCGCCCAAGTAGTCGAACCCGACGATGGTGACGCGCCAACGGTCGCCCGCCAGCGGCTCGGCCCGCACCTCCACCGGGTTGTCTCGTGAAAGGCGCGCGGCCAGATCGGCGTGGCGCCGGATCTCGTGGCCGTCGAACACCGCGGCGTAGGAAGGGGCCATACGCGCGACGTGCTGGCTGGCGGCAAGGCTGGCCGGTCCGGGATTTGGGGAGGCAGGGTTGCGTTGCATCGCGTCGACTCCGTTGTCAGGCTGCAAAGCATCGGCGGGTGGCAGAGAATCGGCCGGCGGCTGGGCCAGGTAGCGCCAGTAGATCGTGCGGATAGCGGCGCTGTGCTG